>NZ_JBXSOR010000003.1:0-597436 GCF_057784455.1 Martinezella sp. CNPSo 3890
TGACAAGAAGGCCTGGGGCGAGCGCTTCGGCATGACGCATTTCGTCAATCCGAAGGAGGTCGGCGACGACATCGTACCTTACCTCGTCAACATGACGAAGCGTGGGGCCGACCAGATCGGCGGCGCCGACTATACCTTCGACTGCACCGGCAACACCAAGGTGATGCGCCAGGCGCTCGAAGCCAGCCATCGCGGCTGGGGCAAGTCCGTCGTCATCGGCGTTGCCGGCGCCGGCCAGGAGATCTCGACGCGTCCGTTCCAGCTGGTGACGGGCCGCTCGTGGATGGGCACGGCCTTCGGCGGCGCGCGTGGCCGCACCGATGTGCCGAAGATCGTCGACTGGTACATGGAAGGCAAGATCCAGATCGATCCGATGATCACCCACACCATGCCGCTCGACGACATCAACAAGGGTTTTGAGCTCATGCATTCGGGTGAAAGCATCCGCAGCGTCGTGCTCTACTGAGGCAGAAAGCCACTCGACTGAACATATGCGGCGTATGAGAAATGCGCCGCATATAGCTGAAAAGATTTGATATCATGATCTATGTCGATGCCGACGCCTGCCCGGTCAAGCCGGAGATCCTGAAGGTTGCCGAACGCCACGGCATGGAGGTGACCTTTGTCGCCAATTCGGGATTGCGGCCGTCGCGGGACCCCATGGTGCACAACGTCATCGTCTCCAACGCCTTTGACGCTGCCGACAATTGGATCGCTGAGCATGCTGGCGCCGGCGATATCGTCGTCACCGCGGATGTACCGCTTGCCGGCCGCTGCGTTGCGACCGGAGCACTCGTGACGGGACCGACCGGCCGCATCTTCGACAAGACGAATATCGGCATGGCGACCGCCATGCGCGATCTTGGGGCACATCTTCGCGAAACCGGGGAAAGCAAGGGCTATAATGCCGCCTTCTCGCCGCGCGACCGCTCCGCCTTCCTCGAAACCTTCGACCGGCTTTGCCGGCGTGCCAAAGCACATCAATCATCGCCTGGAGACCAGTCTTGAACATCATTTCCCAGAACACGGCCTTCGGCGGCATGCAGGGTGTCTTTTCGCACGAGTCGGACGCCTGCAAATGCGACATGACCTTTGCCGTTTTCGTGCCGCCGCAGGCGATCAAGGAGCCCTGCCCGGTCCTCTGGTATCTTTCCGGTCTCACCTGTACCCATGCCAACGTCATGGACAAGGGCGAATATCGACGCATGGCCGCCGAGCTCGGCCTGATCATCGTCTGCCCGGACACCAGCCCGCGCGGCAACGACGTGCCGGACGAATTGACCAATTGGCAGATGGGCAAAGGCGCCGGCTTCTATCTCGATGCCACCGAGACGCCCTGGGCCGAAAACTATCAGATGTACAGCTACATCACCGAGGAACTGCCTGCGATCATATCGAAGCAATTCCGCGCCGATATGAGCCGCCAGGGCATCTTCGGCCATTCCATGGGCGGCCACGGCGCCATGACGATCGCATTGAAGAATCCGGAGCGCTTCAAGAGCTGCTCCGCCTTCGCGCCGATCGTGCAGCCGTCGACGGCCGATTGGTCCGCACCTGCACTGGAAAAATATTTGGGAAGCGATCAGGCTGCATGGCGCCGCTATGACGCCTGTGCGCTCGTCGAAGATGGCGCCCGCTTCCCCGAATTTCTGATCGATCAGGGAAAAGCCGACAGCTTCCTCGAAAACGGACTGCGCCCCTGGCTGTTCGAAGATGCGATCAAGGGAACCGGTATCGGCCTGACGCTGCGCCTGCACGAGCGTTACGACCACTCCTACTATTTCATCTCAACCTTCATGGACGATCACCTGAAGTGGCATGCCGAACGGCTGAAGAAGTAAAGGTAGTACCATCGCCTTGAAATAAGCAGCCGACAAATGCATATAGGAAATGCGCAGACGACTGCGGCGGCCGGCAACCAAACCGGCCGTAGACATCGCGGGGACGGCCTCGCTCTTAACAAAGGAGCGTAAAATGGCTTGGTTCCTGCTTTTCCTCGCAGGCTTGTTCGAAATTGGCTGGGCCGTCGGGCTGAAATATACCGATGGGTTCACGCGGTCGATGCCGACAGTTCTCACCGTCATCTCCATGGTCATCAGCGTCGTGCTGCTTGGTCTGGCTGTAAAAACCTTGCCGATGGGTACGGCCTATGCGGTTTGGACCGGCATCGGCACCGTCGGTACGGTTCTGCTCGGCATATGGCTGCTCGGTGATCCCGCGACCTTGATTCGGCTATTCTGCATTGGCCTCATCGTGGCTGGTATAGCCGGCCTGAAGCTTGCTGCTTGAGACGGCGGCGGTCATCGGCGCTGGCGATTGTCCAGCGCCCAGCTTCCCGGTCCGGCAAACACCAGAAACAGGAAAATGAAGCAGAACAGGATCGCTCCGTCTCCCTGATTGTTGGCCGGAAAGAAATCGATCGGCATGTGGACCATGAAATAGGCGATTGCCATTTCGCCGCTCAGGAGAAAGGCGATCGGTCGGGTGAAAAGCCCGAGCAGGATCAAGACACTGCCTATGAGCTCTATGATCCCAGCCACGAAGAACAGCGTCGTGATCTCGTAAGGCGCCGGCGGAAAGCCGAAGACCTTTTGCGTGCCGTGCTCGATGAACAGCAACGCGGTCACGATTCGCAAAATAGCAAGGGCAGCAGGCTGATAGCGCAACAAGCGCTCGGGAAATGACATGAGGATCTCCGTTCGATAGGGGATGCGAATGAGATCCCGTCAAAAGTGCTCTCGCTTCGCCGACAACGGAATGAACACGCGAGAGACGAATTTATTCGCCGGACCCGACGATCAGCCGAGCCCGACGAAAAGGCTGGTTACTTCTTGCTGTTGTCGATGGCCAGCAGGCCCGGACCTGCGAAGATCAGGAACAGGAAGATGAAGCAATAGAGAATCGCTGCGTCACCGCCGTTGTTGGCCGGGAAGAAATTCTTCGGATAATGCGCCATGAAATAGGCGACAGCCATGTTGCCGCACAGAATGAACGCGACCGGACGGGTAAAGAAGCCGACGATCGTCGCCAATCCGCCAACGATTTCGATGATGCCCTGAACCAGAAGCAGGGTCGGCAGCGGGCTTGGAAATTGACCGCCGGCCGGAAAGCCAACAAGCTTCTGCAGACCATGTTCGATGAACAACACACCGGTGACGATACGCAGCACGGTAAGAGCATAGGGCTGATATTGATTCAGCCGATCGGAAAGCGCCATGTTAAACTCCAGTTTTAACTCCCCCACGAGGAAGCAATAGAGCGCACGGGCGCGAACGTGAAAACACGGATTCTGACGCTCAATCAATTTTCCGTGTCAAATCCGTGACTTGTTGTCACATGCTCACAAAGGGATGTTGTCGTGCTTCTTCCAGGGATTGGTCAGGTCCTTGTTGCGCAACATTCTAAGCCCCTGTGCCAGCCGGCGCCGGGTCGAGCGCGGCATGATCACTTCGTCGATGTAGCCGCGCTCTGCGGCAACGAAGGGCGACAGAAAGCGGTCCTCATACATCTTGGTGTGAGCCGCGATCTTCTCAGGATCGGCGATATCCTTGCGGAAGATGATCTCGACAGCGCCTTTGGCGCCCATGACGGCAATCTGCGCCGTCGGCCAGGCATAGTTGAGATCGCCACGCAGGTGCTTGGAGGCCATGACGTCATAGGCGCCGCCGAAAGCCTTGCGGGTGATGACCGTCAGTTTCGGCACAGTCGCTTCGGCATAAGCAAAGAGCAGCTTGGCGCCGTGCTTGATCAGCCCGCCATATTCTTGGGCTGTACCCGGCAGGAAGCCCGGCACGTCGACGAAGGTGACGATCGGGATATTGAAGCAATCGCAGAAGCGCACGAAGCGCGCCGCCTTTCGTGATGCATCGCTGTCGAGAACGCCGGCAAGTACCATCGGCTGATTGGCGACGAATCCGACAGTGGCACCCTCGATGCGGCCGAAACCGCAGACGATGTTCTTGGCGAAGCTCTCCTGGATTTCGAAGAAGTCGCCCTCGTCCGCTACCTTCAGGATCAGCTCCTTGATGTCGTAGGGCTTGTTGGCATTGGCCGGAATCAGCGTATCGAGCGAGTTATCCGGCTCGGTCACCGACTGATAGCACTCGATCTCGGGCACGTCAGCGGTATTAGACTGCGGCAGGAAATCGATGAGACGGCGCACCTGCAAGAGCGTATCGACATCATTGTCGTAGGCTGCGTCGGCGATCGAGGATTTCGTCGTGTGCACCGAAGCGCCGCCGAGCTGTTCCGAGGTCACCGTCTCGTTGGTGACGGTCTTCACCACATCCGGTCCGGTGACGAACATGTAGGAGGTGTCACGCACCATGAAGATGAAATCGGTCATGGCCGGAGAATAGACATCGCCGCCGGCACAAGGCCCCATGATAATCGAGATTTGCGGGATGACGCCGGAGGCCAGCACATTGCGCTGGAATACCTCGGCATAACCGCCAAGCGCGGCCACGCCTTCCTGAATGCGGGCGCCGCCGGCGTCATAGATCCCGATGATCGGCGCCCGGTTCTTCAGCGCCATATCCTGCACCTTGGTGATCTTTTCTGCATGTGCTTCTGAAAGAGACCCACCGAAGACTGTGAAATCCTTGGCAAAAATAAAGACGGTGCGGCCGTTGACCGTGCCCCAGCCGGTCACCACGCCATCGCCGGCAATCTTGCTCTTGTCCATGCCGAAATCGGTCGAGCGATGCTCGACGAACATATCGAACTCTTCGAAGGAGCCCTCGTCGAGGAAGATATCGATACGCTCACGCGCCGTCAGCTTGCCGCGGGCATGCTGCGCGTCGATGCGCACTTGCCCACCACCAAGCCTCGCGATCTCACGACGGCGTTCCAGCTCCTGCAGGATTTCCTTCATGCGGCCCTCTCTCCCTCATCGCTCGGGCTTAGCATGGCGCGAGCCTTGTTTGAAGCTGGTTGGCTCAGTTTGCGAGCCGTGGCGTGTTCAGCGAAAAGATGGAACGAACCCGCGCGGCAATATCTTCCGCCATCAGCTCATCTGCGGTGGCAGGATCAGGTGCGACTGTTCTGATCTCGAACGATGCCATGGCAACCACAGAGCCACCATCGGCCGCCGCGGCATCGATATTGATCTTGGCGCTGCTGCGGTCCCGATTGAAGCCGCGCGCTTTGCGGACGTCGCTCAGTCGGACGGTGATGGCAACCTGTGGCAATTGCGGGCTGAAGCTTGTTGCAGCAATCGCGGCGTTGACGCGATCATTGACGGCTGCAACCAGCGCTGGCGACACCGGTGGCAAAGCTTGATCGGCTATAACGGTTGCGCTGCGCACGGCATAGGTTGGAGGCGGAGGATCGACGGACCAGCTCGAACATGCGGCCAGTGCCAGACATCCCACGAGCGCCGGTACGGCTCTCGTCCTCAACAACAACATGATCCTTGCCCCGACCTTCGAATTTGCAAGATATGCAGATCGATATAAAGGACTGGAAATCAACAATATTCAACTACGCAGCGCAGAAAAAACGTCAGTTGCGGCCTGAAACTCTTCAAAACGTTGTGCACGACGCTGTTCGGCCTCTTCGTCACTGCCCCAATGCTCGATCGTCCAATCCTCGTCGAGATGTGCGAGCGACCAGACGTCGGCCAGCGGCAGGAAACCTTCCGCAAAGGCCAGCGCCAGGATCGCCGAACCGGTCAGCGTCGTGATCGTGTGCAGGCTCGCAAGTTCCATCGGCGTGTCATATTTGCGCAGTGCGGCGGAGAAGGCCGCGATGGCTTCGACAGGCTGATCCTGATGCATGACGCCTTCCGCCAGAATGAAGCGGGCGCCGAGATCGCGCGCTGCCCATTCGATCACCGGGTTCCAGCGTTCCGACTGGCGCTCGACGAGCCGTTCCGGCCCCTCGGCGCGATAGCAGAGCAGATCGCTGCCCGAGAAACGGACAATTTCGTCGAATACAGCCTGGCTTTCCGTCGCAACGCCATCGATGGCCGTGTTGACGAGCCGCGTTACCGGCATGGTAGCGGGATCGATCACGTCGACTTGGCGTGCCCATTCGGCAGCCACCAGTCTGGCAAGCGCTTCCGTCGGCAGGGCCAGAGAGTGCCGCGCCGGCGTCTTCACCACCTTGCCATCGAGGGTGATGGCGTGTCCGCTCTCATCCTTGCTGCTTGTCACATCCTTGTAGAAGCGTTTTGGCAACGGCTTCTTCATCTGGAGCTGCGCACGGCGGATCGGATCGGGATGGCTGAGACCTTCGGAAAGATCGTTCAACAGGTCGCGCATGGCGTCACCTCAGAGAATATGGCTCAACAAGTCGTTCGGATGGTGGGCTATGGCATCTGCCCCAGCCGCTAGCAATTCCTCGACGGAGGCGTAACCCCATGCAACGCCGATGGCGGTTGCACCTGCCGCCTTCGCCATCTGCATGTCGTAGATGGCATCGCCGATCACGATCGTGTCGTGGGGGTCCATGCCAGTCTCGTCACAGCATTCCGTCACCATCGCCGGATGCGGCTTCGACGGGCAATCATCGGCAGTGCGCGAGACGATAAAATAGGGCGTGAACTCGTTGACCTCAAGAATATGGGTCAAACCGCGGCGGGATTTGCCCGTCACCGCGCCGATCAGCAGTTCGTCGCGGGCGGCAAGCGTCTCGATGAGCGGCTTGATGCCGTCGAAAAGCGGTGTCTGCATGTCCGCCTCGTCTCGCACCTCCGGAAAGATCGACTTATAATGCGCCGTCATGGCAATCGCTTCGTCGTCGACATGGGGCTTGCCCTGCAGGCGGGCGATGGCGATATCGAGCGTCAGACCGATGATCGATTTCGTCGCGGAAACATCGGGCCGCTTATAGCCGAAGGCCACGAAGGTGCGCGCCATGACCTCATGGATCAGCCGCGCGCTGTCGACCAGCGTGCCGTCGCAATCGAAAAGTACCAGCTTCATTCGTCGTCCGGCTCCCCTGCCGATGCCTCGTCGAAACCGAGGAGATTCCATGTCTGCACCATATGCGGCGGCAGAGGAGCGGTGATGCGCAGGCGTCCGCCGCTCGGATGCGGGATATCGATGTGGCGCGCGTGCAGATGCAGGCGCTTCTGGACACCCCCCGGAAAATCCCAGTTCGGATCGTCCTCGAAATATTTGGGATCGCCGATGATCGGATGGCCGATATGCAGCGCATGGACGCGCAGCTGGTGAGTACGCCCAGTGTAGGGTTCCATTTCAAGCCAGGCGAGCCGCTGGGCCGCCGTTTCGACGACGCGATAGTAGGACACGGCGTGATCGGCGCCTTCCTCTCCATGCTTGGCGATGCGCATGCGATCGCCATCCGGCGTCGCTTCCTTCACCAGCCAGGTGGAGATCTTGTCCTCATGCTTGCGCGGCACACCCTTGACCAGCGACCAATAGGTCTTCTTGGTATCGCGCTCGCGGAAGGCTGCCGTCAGCTTCTGCGCCGCGCCGCGCGTGCGGGCAATGACGAGAACGCCTGAGGTATCGCGATCGAGGCGGTGCACCAGCCGCGGCTTTTCGCCCTTCTGGTTCGTCCACGCCTCGAGCATCTTGTCGATGTGACGGCTGACGCCGGAGCCGCCCTGCACGGCCAAGCCCGCCGGCTTGTTCAGCACATAGACCTTGTCGTCTTCGTGCAGCAGCATGCGTGCCAAGAGCTCGGCATCGCCGGAATGCTTCAATTCCTTGCCGGCGATCGGGCCGCTCTTCGTAGCCTTGGCATCGACGTCGAGCGGCGGCACCCGCACCATCTGCCCCGGCTGCACGCGGGCATCTGTCTTGACGCGGCCGCCATCGACGCGCACCTGGCCGGAGCGCATCAGTTTCTGCAATTGCCCGAAGCCGAGCCCTGGAAAATGCACCTTGAACCAGCGGTCGAGGCGCATGCCGGCCTCGTCAGGCTCGACCTTAATATGCTCAATCCCGGCCATTCTTCTTCTTTCAAATACGCAGCATGTTCCGGACATTGCCAAACCGCGTTCGGCGGGATCATGCAAATTCAAACAACGGGACGATCTGCCCCGCAGCCGGAGATTTCCGGCCTTTTGACGTGGCTTTAGAGCATTTCGAGGAAAAGTGGAAACCGGAATTATATGGCAGGATAATTTTCTGGCTCAGCTTCCCTTGGCCGAGACGACCGGCAGATTGATGTCGACCATGCCTGCTTTGTCGAACATCAGCATCACAGGCACCGTGCCACCCTGCTTGAAAGGCGCCTTTACCTGCTTGAACATCATGTGCATCGTATTCGGCGCGAGCGTCACGGTCGCGCCGGCGGGAATGGCGATGCCGCCTTTCACCTCGCGCATCTTCATGATCTCGCCTTCCATCTTCATCTCGTGAAGCTCCACCTTGCCGGCGGATGATGAAGTGACGGAAGTGAGCTTGTCGTCGGTCTTGCCGGTGTTGTGGATGGTAATGTAGCCGCCACCGACGGGCTGGCCAGGAAGCATAGCGCGAACATAGCCGCCGCTGATGTCGAGATCGCCAAGCTTGGCAGTCGCCGAGCCGGAAGGCGCCGCACCAGCATCCATGTGCATTCCGGGCATGGATTTCATCGCGCCGCTGTCCTGAGCCATCGCCCCACTAAGGGAAAGCGAAAAAGCGCCAATCGACATCAGCAATGCGGCGGCGTGGTTGCGGTTCATCTCTGTCTCCTGCCCGGCTCCTCAATCGATGAGAAGGGATAGCCTTTCCCATGCTTGTTGCAAAGGCTCGTAATCATTGCGAAACGCAGGATTGATCGCCGCGACAAAAATTTGTTCAGCGGCGACATTTGCCCCTTGCCATCTCTGTCCGGTACCGGATAATGGCTTTCAACCCTGTTGGGAGAATCCGGCGCAAGCCGGTGCCGAAGGAGCAACCGCCCCGGAAACTCTCAGGCCAAAGGACCAGCAAGGGGCAGACGGAACTCTGGAGAGAAGCGCGCAAGCGTTCGCCGAAGGGATAACAATCTCAGGCAAACAGACAGAGGGGGCTCATCGTCAGGCGCTACCGCGCCGAAAGTGTGAGCTCTGCGCTTCTAAAACGAGCGCAAAACCCGGAGGCGTCATTTGGACGAGACCGCTGCCCTCAAGACCACCCCACTTCATGCCCTGCATGTGTCCCTCGGTGCCCGCATGGTGCCATTTGCAGGCTACGATATGCCCGTACAATATGCGCCCGGCGTGCTGAAGGAACATCTTTGGACTCGATCCTCCGCTGGCCTGTTCGATGTGTCGCATATGGGTCAGGTGACGATCCGCGCCCGTTCCGGCAAATATGAGGATGCGGCATTGGCATTGGAAAGCCTGGTGCCGGTCGATATTCTCGGCCTTGCTGAAAATCGCCAGCGCTATGGTTTCTTCACGGACGACAAGGGCGGCATCCTCGATGATCTGATGATCACCCATATGGACGACTATCTTTTCGTCGTCGTCAACGCTGCCTGCAAAGAGCAAGATTTCAAGCATCTTCAAGATCATATCGGCGATAGCTGCGAAGTTACATTACTCGATCGCGCCCTCATTGCTCTGCAGGGACCGCGCGCGGTCGACGTGCTTGCCGAGCTCTGGGCCGACATCGCCCATATGAAATTCATGGATGTGCGCCATTGTCGCCTCCACGATGTCTCCTGCCTCGTATCGCGCTCCGGCTATAGCGGCGAAGACGGTTTCGAAATCTCGGTTCCGGCCGACAAGGCCGAGGATATCGCCAAGCGGCTGCTGGAGCATCCGGACGTCCAGCCGATCGGCCTCGGCGCGCGTGACTCCCTGCGTCTCGAGGCGGGCCTCTGCCTCTACGGCAACGACATCGACCAGACGACGACGCCGATTGAAGGCGCACTCGAATGGGCTATCCAGAAGGCCCGCAGGACTGGCGGCGCCCGCACCGGCGGCTTTCCGGGAGCATCCCGCATTCTCGGTGAACTCGATCACGGCACCTCCCGCCGCCGTATCGGCCTGAAGCCGGAGGGCAAGGCGCCGGTGCGTGGTCACGCCAAGCTCTACGCCGACGCCGAAGGCAAGACGGAGATCGGCGAAGTCACCTCGGGTGGTTTTGGTCCGAGCGTCGAATCCCCGGTTGCTATGGGCTATGTGCCGACAGAATTCACCGCTGCCGGCACCACCGTCTATGCTGAGGTTCGCGGCAAATATCTGCCTGTTGCCGTCAGCACGCTGCCTTTCATCAAACCTACCTACAAACGTTGAACGTCTTTTCCAGAGAGGATTATCCATGCTGAAATTCACCGAAGAACATGAGTGGCTGAAGGTCGAGGGCGATGTCGCAATCGTGGGCATTACGGCCCATGCCGCCGAGCAGCTCGGCGATCTCGTTTTCGTTGAGTTGCCCGAGGTCGGCGCTAGCTTCTCCAAGGGCGCGGACGCGGCAACCGTCGAATCCGTCAAGGCGGCTTCCGAAGTCTATTGTCCGCTCGACGGAGAGATCACCGAAGTCAACGAAGCCATCACCGCCGATCCGGCCCTCGTCAATTCCGATCCGATGGGTGCGGGCTGGTTCTTCAAGCTGAAGCTGAAGAATGTCGGGGATCTTGATGGTCTTCTTGATGAATCCGGTTACAAGGAGCTGATCGGATAATGACGACGCCGACTGAGTTCACCTTCACCGATTACCAGCCATACGATTTCGCCAATCGCCGCCATATCGGCCCGTCTCCCTCCGAGATGGCCGATATGCTCAAGGTGATCGGCTATAAGAGCCTCGACGGGCTGATCGACGCGACGTTGCCGCCGGCAATCCGACAGAAGGCGCCGCTCGCCTGGGGTGCGGCCATGACGGAGCGCGAGGCGCTCGACAGGCTGCGCGAGACCGCCAACAAGAATAAGGTTCTCGTCTCGCTTATCGGTCAGGGCTATTACGGCACGATCACGCCACCGGTCATCCAGCGCAACATTTTGGAAAACCCTGCCTGGTACACGGCCTACACGCCCTATCAGCCTGAGATCAGCCAGGGCCGCCTTGAGGCGCTGCTGAATTATCAGACGATGATCAGCGACCTTACTGGGCTCGATGTCGCCAACGCCTCGCTGCTCGATGAAGCGACGGCCGCGGCCGAAGGCATGGCAATGGCGGAACGCGTCGCAAAATCGAAGGCAAAAGCCTTCTTCGTCGATGCCGAATGCCATCCCCAGACCATCGCGCTGATCAGGACCCGCGCCGAGCCACTCGGCTGGACCGTTATCGTCGGTAATCCCTTCACCGACCTCGATCCGGTCGATGTCTTCGGCGCGATTTTCCAGTATCCGGGCACGCACGGCCACATCAACGATTTCTCCGGCCTGATTGCTCGCCTGCATCAGACCGGTGCTATCGCTATCATGGCGACCGATCTTCTGGCATTGACCCTGCTGAAATCCCCGGGTGAAATGGGTGCGGATATCGCCATCGGCTCCTCGCAGCGCTTCGGCGTTCCCGTCGGCTATGGCGGGCCGCATGCCGCATTTATGGCCGTGAAGGACGATTACAAGCGCTCTATGCCGGGCCGTCTCGTCGGCGTTTCCATCGATGCGCGCGGCAATCGCGCCTATCGCCTGTCGCTGCAGACCCGCGAACAGCACATCCGCCGCGAAAAAGCGACGTCGAACATCTGCACCGCGCAGGTGCTGCTCGCCGTCATGGCCTCCATGTATGCGGTCTTCCACGGTCCGCAGGGCTTGAAGGCGATCGCCCAACAGGTCCACCAGAAGGCTGTGCTGATGGCCAAGGGGCTGGAAAAGCTCGGCTATACCGTCGAGCCGGAGACCTTCTTCGATACGATCACTGTCGAAGTCGGCCACATGCAGGGTCTCATCCTGCGCGCAGCCGTCGCCGAAGGCGTCAATCTGCGCAAGGTCGGTGAAACCAAGATCGGCATCAGCCTTGACGAGCGTACGCGTCCGGCAACGGTGGAAGCCGTCTGGCGCGCATTCGGCGGCGATTTCCGCATCGCCGATTTCGAGCCGTCCTATCGTCTGCCGAAGACCCTGCTGCGCACCAGCGAATACCTCTCGCATCCGATCTTCCACATGAACCGCGCCGAAAGCGAGATGACGCGCTACATCCGCCGTCTCTCCGACCGCGATTTGGCGCTCGACCGCTCGATGATCCCGCTCGGCTCCTGCACCATGAAGCTGAACGCGACTGCGGAAATGCTGCCGATCACCTGGCCGGAATTTTCGGATATCCATCCGTTCGTCCCGGCCGATCAGGCACTCGGCTACCGCGAGATGATCGACGACCTGACGGAAAAGCTCTGCGCCGTAACAGGCTATGACGCCTTCTCCATGCAGCCGAATTCCGGCGCGCAGGGCGAATATGCCGGCCTACTGACCATCCGCAACTACCACATTGCCAATGGTCAGGGTCATCGCGACATCTGCCTCATCCCGACCTCCGCCCACGGCACCAACCCCGCCTCGGCGCAGATGGCGGGCATGAAGGTCGTGGTTGTCAAGGTCAGCGACGATGGCGATATCGACATGGCCGATTTCCGCGCCAAGACCGAGCAATATGCCGACAATCTCTCCTGCTGCATGATCACCTACCCTTCGACGCATGGCGTGTTCGAGGAGACGGTGAAGGAGATTTGCGATCTCGTGCACAAGCATGGCGGTCAGGTCTATCTCGATGGCGCCAATATGAACGCCATGGTCGGCCTCTCGCGTCCCGGCGATATCGGCTCCGATGTCAGCCACTTGAACCTGCACAAGACCTTCTGCATCCCGCATGGCGGCGGCGGTCCCGGCATGGGCCCGATCGGCGTAAAGGCGCATCTGGCGCCTCACCTGCCCGGCCATCCGGAAACAGATGGCCGCAGCGGTGCGGTTTCGGCAGCAGCCTTCGGTTCGGCCTCGATCCTGCCGATCTCCTGGAGCTATTGCCTGATGATGGGCGGCGAAGGCCTGACCCAGGCGACCAAGGTGGCGATCCTCAACGCCAACTACATCGCTGCCCGCCTCAAGGGTGCCTATGACGTGCTCTACAAGTCCAAGGCCGGACGCGTGGCACACGAATGCATCATCGACACCCGCCCGCTGGCCGCAAGCGCCGGCGTGACGGTCGATGATGTCGCCAAGCGTCTGATCGATTGCGGCTTCCATGCGCCGACCATGAGCTGGCCGGTGGCCGGCACGCTGATGATCGAGCCGACCGAATCGGAAACGAAGGCCGAGCTCGACCGATTCTGCGAGGCGATGTTGGCCATCCGCGAGGAAGCTCGCGCCATCGAAGATGGCCGGATGGACAAGACCAACAATCCGTTGAAGAACGCACCGCACACGGTGGAGGATCTCGTCGGCGAATGGGATCGACCCTATTCCCGCGAACAGGCCTGCTTCCCGCCCGGTGCCTTCCGCGTGGACAAATACTGGTCTCCGGTCAATCGCATCGACAACGTCTATGGCGACCGCAACCTGATCTGCACCTGCCCGCCGCTGGAATCCTACGCGGAGGCCGCAGAATAGGATTTATGCAAAAAAGCAAAGCGGTTCAGCCGCTTCGCTGGAAACAGACATAAATCTATCGTGAAACTTGTCTATGAAAACGCCGCGTGTCCGAAAGGATGCGCGGCGTTTTTGATGACGCCACAGTGGGGCCTTGGAATTCAGATTTATGCCGGAACGATTCGACGTGGACAATCCCGACAACTACATCGCCGCCGCCTTCGAAACCGACGATCCCGCCTCGATCGCCAAGGCATTGGGCGAAGTCGCCCGGACGCGCAACATGAGCAAGCTGGCCAAGGATGTCGGCATGAACCGCTCGGCCCTCTACCGCGCGCTGAGCGGAGACGGAAATCCGGAATTCGCGACGATCCTGAAGGTCGTCAGGGCATTGGGGCTCAGGCTGACGCCGGTGTCGGCGCTTACCAAAGATTGCCAATTCTAGGCTAAGCATCGCGAGCCGATTGCTTCTTCGAGCAGAAGCAGCACCAGAAAGCTCGCAAAGAACATGGCCGTCACCGCTGGGCTTGACCGTGTATTGACGGCGACGGCGGCACCCGCAATGGCGACAGCCGCCGGAATCAGTGTGTAAGCCACGCTGCAGCCGCCATGAAGTTCTCCCGTTGCTCGCCATATCGACCTTATCCGGCTCAGCGGTTTAGCCAAGGAGACGGCAAAGACGGCATGCATCGATCAAAACATGAAATGCTGCGACGGGAAATATGGCGATATTTACCCTGGACTACCCGGTAACGCGGCTACCGACAATCACCAGATCACTTTAGACAATTCGGAAATAACCAGATTGCCGTAATCCGAGTCCTTCATGTTGAATTCCGCGTCACCTGACTTCAGATTGAAATTAAAATAGACTTCGGCCGCCTCCTCTCCGAGGAAGAGCTTTGTGGCGTACCAGTCTCCCGGACCGCCGCCGAAGCCGCCCTCGGGAAGGCGTCTGGTCGCTGCTCCGAGAAATGTTATGCCGAATGGCAGCGTTTCGAGCTTGGCGTTTGAAAAGCTGCTTACTTTTGCCGTCAAGGCTTTGGCCAATTGCTGAAAAAATCGTGTCGGGCGAGAACCGGGAACACGATGGAAGGCGCCACGCGAAAAACTTATCGGACCACCGACGTCAGCGCCTCGGTCGGAGCCACCCTCCGTACTATCCGGCCCTTGAATTTCAACGATAAACTTCGTTTCATCCTCACCGCTGCCGTAGGTAGCCATCAGTATGAGTGTTTCAGTATCCGAGCCGTGAGGTTGGAGAGCAACTCTGAAAGCGAGAGGTACGGGAAAATCATCAGCAGAAGGAACAGAGATTTCGATGCGATCCTGTGCCGACACCAAAAGACCTACTGGCAGAATCAGTACGGCGCGTCGTGTGATCATCCGACAGTCCGAAGTGGCGAATATCGTCGATCCCTCATATCGCGCCCGCGACCTGTCGCTGAGCCGCCAGCGCAGCGAGATCGGCGGGCTTCAGCTCGACGGACTCGCCGCAACCGCAAGCTGACGTCTGGTTCGGATTGGTGAAAATGAAGCCTGAGCGCAATGTTGTCGTCTCGAAACCCATTTCCGTACCGAGCAGATAAAGCACGGCCGACGGCTCGACCCAGACCTTGGCGCCATCGCGCTCGATCAGATCGTCCTTCGCGTTCGGCTCGGTTACTAGGTCGATGGTATATTCCATGCCGGCGCAGCCGCCCTTTTTGATGCCGACGCGAACGCCCTTGGCATCAGGGCCGGAATTCTCGACGATCGCCTTGACGCGAGCTGCTGCCGCATCCGTCATGCTCATGACTGCAAAGCCCATGGGCTCATTCTCCTTCCACATCCGGGGTCAAGATCCGGTGCTTCGAGTCTTAATGTAAAGCCGGCGGCTTAAAGCTTCAATACCAGCCGACGGCAACCTGCGCTTCTTCGGACATGCGATCCGGCGTCCAAGGGGGATCGAACGTCATCGAGACGTCGACGCCGGAAACGCCCTCAACGGCGCCGACGGCATTTTCCACCCAGCCCGGCATTTCACCGGCAACCGGGCAACCCGGCGCCGTCAGCGTCATGACGATCTTCACCATGCGATCGTCTTCGATATCGATTTTATAAACCAGACCGAGCTCGAAGATATCGGCGGGAATTTCAGGATCGTAGACCGTTTTCAGCGCGGAAATAATATCGTCGCTGAGGCGCGCCAGCTCATCTGCGGGGATGCTGGAATGCACGATCCCTTCGCGCGCGTCGATCTTCTGTTCGCTTTCGTCGAGTGACATCGCTTGCCTCCTCAGGCAAAGAATTTCCGTGCATATTCCAGTGCATCGGCCAAGGCGTCCACCTCGGCGCGGGTATTGTACATGCCGAACGATGCACGGCATGTGGAGGTGACGCCGAAGCGTTTCAAGAGCGGCTGGGCGCAATGCGTGCCGGCACGAACGGCAACACCCTGCCGGTCGATCACCATCGAGACGTCGTGGGAATGGATACCCGCCAGCTCGAAGGAGAAGATGCCGCCCTTGCCTGGCGCCGTACCGATGACACGCAGCGAATTGATATCGCGCAGCCTTTCCGCCGCATAGGCGGCAAGATCGGCTTCGTGGCGCGCAATCGCTTCCCGGCCGATGCTGTCCATATAGTCGAGCGCATAGCCAAGGCCGATCGCCTGAACGATCGGCGGCGTACCCGCTTCGAAACGATGCGGCGGATCGTTGTAGGTGACGTTTTCCTCGGTGACATCGAAAATCATCTCGCCGCCGCCCTGGAACGGCCGCATCTCGGCGAGCCGCTCCTTCTTGCCGTAGAGAACGCCGATGCCCGAGGGACCGTAAAGCTTGTGACCGGTCATGACATACCAGTCGCAATCGATATCCTGCACGTCGACAGGCATATGCACAGCACCCTGCGAGCCGTCGATGAGAACCGGAATACCGCGCTCATGCGCGATGCGGCAGACTTCCTTCACGGGAACGACGGTTCCGAGCGCGTTCGACATATGGGTGATGGCGACGAGCTTGGTGCGTTCCGTCAGGCTCTTTTCGAAATCCTCGATATGGAATGCGCCCTCGTCATCGACAGGCACCCAAACGAGTTTGGCGCCCTGGCGCTCGCGAATGAAATGCCAGGGGACGATATTGGAGTGATGCTCCATGATGGAAACGACGATCTCGTCGCCCTCACCGATCTTGGGCATGCCCCAGCCGTAAGCGACCGTGTTGATCGCCTCCGTCGAGTTCTTGGTGAAGACGATGTCGTCGACCGATGGCGCATTCAGGAAGCGGCGCACCTTTTCGCGAGCCGCTTCATAGGCTTCCGTGGCGGCATTGGACAGGAAGTGCAGGCCGCGATGCACATTCGCATATTCGCTGGAATAGGCGTGCGAGATGGCATCGATGACGACCTGCGGCTTCTGCGCGGAAGCGCCGTTGTCGAGATAGACGAGCGGCTTGCCATGCACCGTCTTCGCCAGGATGGGAAAATCCCGGCGAATGGCTTCGACGTCATAGGCCGTTGCCGGCACGATCTTGTCCACGAGCTTTGCCTCCAATCAGGCGTGCTTTTCCAGCCAGCCGGAGATGACGCCTTCCAGCGCCTCGACCAGGGCTTCGTCTTCCAGTTCCTCGACGATCTCGGCCACGAAGGCGTTGACCAGCATGGCCCGTGCCTTCTTCTCCGGGATGCCGCGCGCCATCAGGTAATAGAGATGGTTGCCGTCGATATCGGCGACAGTGGCACCATGGCCGCACTGTACGTCATCGGCGAAGATTTCAAGCTCCGGCTTCACCGAGAACTCGGCATCGTCGGACATCAGCAGCGTGTTGCAGGCCATCTTGGCGTCGGTCTTCTGCGCATCCGGTGCGACCCGGATCATACCCTGGAAGACGCCGCGGGCGCGGTCGAACACGACGTTGCGGATAACTTCCGTGGAACCTGTGTTCGGAACGTCATGGCCAAGCACCATCGTCACATCGGTATGCGTATCGCCGCCGAGCAGGTTGATGCCGCGCAGCGTCAGATCGGCGCCCTCGCCCACGACCTTGATATACAGCTCCTGACGCACCAGCTTGCCGCCAGCGTTGATGACAAACAGCTTCAGCTTGGCATCTTCTCCGAGCTCGATGCGAAGCTGGCCAAGATGGGTGTCTTCACTGCCCTGCTCCTGCAGGATGATCCAGGTGATTTCAGAACCTTTGCCGATCTTGACTTCGCTGACCGAGGAAACCAGCGCGGCAGCGCCTTCGACCGCCTGATGGCGCTCGATAAAGGTCGCCTTGACGTCAGCGCCGAAAGTAACCGGCAGACGGCTGTGGATCTGGCCGCCCGCATGGATGAACTGCACTTCCAGAGGTGCTTCGAGTTCTGTGCCATCGGGGAAATCGATGACATAGCCATCGCGCACGAAGCTTGCATTGATACGCCCGATAGCGTCATCGCTGCCGAGCGCTTCGAGCCCGGCAGCAGCCGTGCCGTTGATCAGGCTGTCAGCATAGCGGCCGACCGTCAGGTTCTTGACCGAGGCCTTCTCGCTTGCCTTGCCCTGAAGGACGGCAATGACAGGCGATCCTTCGACCGTCGGCGGCAGCGCCTCGACGAGGCCCTTGCCGATATCGCTCGGAACCAGGCGCAGCAGGTTCTTGAAATCGGTATAGTGCCATGCCTCGATCCTGCGCGTTGGCAGACCGGCGTTCTTGAGCTCGTCCAGAAGGCGATCGCGGACGGCGAAAACTTCGCCATCGCCAGGCAGATCGCCCATCTGGTCGTTATACGCCTCGATCAGCGCCGTCTCCGCGGCGGTGAGGCGGTTCGTCGTCTGAATGTTCATCGACGTGTCCTTTCCGCCTCGATCAGGCTGCAGCTCCGATGATGTCGGCGTAGCCGTTGGCTTCCAGCTCATGCGCCAGCGTCTTGTCGCCGGACTTGATCACCTGGCCCTTGTAGAGGACGTGAACGGTGTCCGGAACGATATAGTCGAGCAGGCGCTGGTAGTGGGTGATGACGATCACGGCGCGGTCGGGAGAGCGCAGTGCATTGACGCCGTCGGCGACGATCTTCAGTGCGTCGATGTCGAGGCCGGAATCGGTTTCGTCGAGCACGCAAAGCTGCGGCTCCAAGAGCGCCATCTGCAGGATTTCGGCGCGCTTCTTTTCACCGCCGGAAAAGCCGACGTTCAGCGGCCGCTTCAGCATGTCCATGTTGATCTGCAGCTTGGCGGCAGCATCCTTGACGCGGCGCAGGAAATCCGGCGTCGTCAGCTCGTCTTCGCCGCGTGCCTTGCGCTGTTCGTTCAGGGCAACCTTGAGGAACTGCATGGTGGCAACGCCGGGAATTTCGACCGGATACTGGAATGCCAGGAAGATGCCCTTGGCGGCACGCTCGGCGGCGTCGAGTTCCAGAATGCTCTCGCCGTTATAAAGGATGTCACCCTCGGTGACTTCATAGTCCTCACGGCCGGCGAGGATATAGGAGAGAGTCGACTTGCCGGAGCCGTTCGGGCCCATGATGGCGGCAACTTCACCGGCCTTCACGGTCAGGTTCAGGCCACGGATGATCTCGGTGCCGTCTTCGGCGATACGGGCGTGCAGGTTCTTGATTTCAAGCATTTGAGTATCCTATCGCAGGAATGAAGGTGCGGCGCGCGTGGCGCGCCAAAGCTAATTCTGTTTCGTGTGCGTCAGCCGACGCTGCCCTCGAGCGAAATGCCGATCAGCTTCTGCGCTTCGACGGCAAATTCCATCGGCAGTTCCTGCAGCACTTCCTTGACGAAGCCGTTGACGATCAGTGCGATCGCCGCTTCCTCGGGAATGCCACGCTGCAGGCAGTAGAACAGCTGATCTTCGGAAATCTTCGAGGTTGTGGCTTCATGCTCGAACTGCGCGGACGAGTTCTTCGCCTCGATGTAGGGCACAGTGTGCGCGCCGCACTTGTCGCCGATCAGCAGCGAGTCGCACTGCGTGAAGTTTCGGGCATTGGTCGCGCGGCGATGCGCCGAAACCTGGCCGCGATAGGTATTCTGCGAGACGCCGGCGGCGATACCCTTCGAGATGATGCGGCTCGACGTGTTCTTGCCGAGATGGATCATCTTGGTGCCGCTGTCGACCTGCTGATGGCCGTTCGAAACAGCAATCGAATAGAACTCGCCGCGGCTGTCGTCGCCGCGCAGGATGCAAGACGGATATTTCCAGGTGATTGCAGAGCCGGTCTCGACCTGCGTCCAGGAAATCTTGGAGCGATGGCCGCGGCAATCGCCACGCTTGGTGACGAAATTGTAGATGCCGCCCTTGCCGTGCTTGTCGCCCGGATACCAGTTCTGCACCGTCGAATATTTGATTTCAGCGTCATCGAGCGCAACTAGTTCGACGACGGCAGCGTGCAGCTGGTTTTCATCGCGCTGCGGCGCCGTGCAGCCTTCGAGATAGGAGACATAGGCTCCCTCTTCGGCGATGATCAGCGTGCGCTCGAACTGGCCGGTGTTCTTCTCGTTGATGCGGAAGTAGGTCGACAGTTCCATCGGGCAACGAACGCCCTTCGGCACGAAGACGAACGAGCCGTCAGTAAAGACCGCGGAATTCAGCGTCGCATAGAAGTTGTCCGAGGTCGGCACGACGGAGCCAAGGTACTTGCGCACCAGATCCGGATGCTCTCGGATAGCTTCCGAAATCGACATGAAGATCACGCCGGCCTTCTTCAGCTCTTCCTTGAAGGTGGTGACGACCGAGACGGAATCGAACACCGCGTCAACGGCAATCTTCGACTTCTCGACGCCGGCAAGAATCTCCTGCTCGCGCAGCGGAATGCCGAGCTTCTCATAGGTCTTCAACAGTTCCGGGTCGACATCATCGAGCGACTTCGGACCGGCGAATTTCTTCGGGGCGGCATAATAATGAATGTCGTTGAAGTCGATCTTCGGATAATCGACGCGGGCCCATGTGGGCTCTTCAAGCGTCAACCAGCGGCGATAGGCCTCGAGGCGCCATTCCAGCATCCAATCCGGCTCCTGCTTCTTGGCGGAGATGAAGCGGATGATATCTTCGGAAAGGCCCTTGGGAGCCTTTTCCACCTCGATCGTGGTCTCGAAACCATACTTATACTGGTCCACGTCGATCTGGCGAACCTGATCGACCGTTTCCTGGACTGCAGGCATTTCGTTCTCCAATCTCGCCGGATCCAAGGTCCGGCAGCTTGTCAACGTTGCGGCAGACTTATGTCTGCCCTCTATGTAGTCGGCCAAAAGGGACTTTTCACCCCGCTTGGCAAGCGGAAATTTCGGTTTCCGCAAAATTGTGGCCGTTAGGCCGCCGCACCCGCCAGCTTCCGCCTTCCCGCGATGCGGGCAAACGCGGCGATAGCGCGATCGATATCCGCTTCGGTCGTGGTCGGACCCAGCGAAATACGGAGCGCGCCGAGCTTGGGATCGCATCCCATCGCCACGAGCACATGGCTCTCTCCGACCTTGCCGGACGAACAAGCGGACCCGGCAGAAATCGCCACACCTTCGAGGTCGAAGGCGATCTGGCCGGTTTCGGATTTCAGTCCCGGCAGTGTGAAGAAGCTGGTATTCGGAACGCGTGCACCGCCTTTGCCATGAATGATGACATCGGGTGCCGCCAGTTCCATGCCCGCTTCCAGCCGGTCGCGCAAGGAACCGATCGCGGCATTGCGAACCTCGAAGTCTGCAGCAGCAGCCTCGGCAGCGGCACCGAAGCCGATGATGGCAAGCGTGTTTTCCGTACCCGAGCGATGGCCCTTTTCCTGTCCGCCGCCATGGATCAACGGCTTCGGCATCAGCACCTCGCCGCGAGAGACGAGCGCGCCGGCACCCTTGGGGCCGCCGATCTTGTGCGAGGAGACGATCAGGAAATCCGCGCCGATCGCATTGATATCGAGCGGCACCCGGCCGGCTGCCTGGACAGCATCCACCACGAAGAGGCCGCCCGCGGCCTGAACGAGCTTGGCCGCTTCGCCGACAGGCTGGAGAATCCCGGTCTCGTTATTCGCGAGCATGATGGCAACCATTGGCAAGCCGCTGGCCTTGTCGTGGGCAGCAAGCATGGCCTCCAGCGCGAAAAGATCGACCGTACCGTCCGACGTTACCGGTATTTCGCTGACATTATCCCTGGCAAATCGCCCACCTTCGCGCACGGCCGGATGCTCGACGGCCGATATATAGAGATGGCTGACGAGAAGCGGCGTGCGCCCCATGCGGAATTCCGGCGTCAGCACCATATTGGCCGCTTCGGTGGCGCCGCTCGTAAAAACGACATGGGCGGATTCGGCGCCGGTCAATCTTGCAACCTGGCGACGTGCAGTCTCGACAGCTGCACGAGCTGCCCTACCTTCACCGTGAACGGAATTGGGGTTGCCTTGAATATCCAGAGCACGCAACATCGCATCGCGCGCCGCCGGATGGAGCGGTGCGGTAGCATTCCAGTCGAGATAGAGGCGTGTTGCCGCCATAATCTTCTTCCTGTGCGACTTGCTTTGCTGCGCCCGGTTCATTTTCCTTGAAATTTCAGCCGGGCATGCCTTATGACACGTTCCACAAACCGTTGCGCAAACAACGCGCGGACCACCGCATCAAGTTTCGAATTGTTCTAAACTGCGTTCTAGAAAAGATGAGCGCATTCGTCAAGTCAACTTGCTGCGTGCCGTAAGGTTTGAACGCAGAAAAAGAAGAGCCGGAGTATCGATGCCCGAAGTAATTTTCAACGGCCCCGCTGGTCGCCTTGAAGGCCGCTATCAGCCCTCCAAGGAAAAGAGCGCCCCGATCGCGATTATTCTTCATCCCCATCCGCAGTTCGGCGGCACGATGAACAATCAGGTGGTCTACCAGCTCTTCTATATGTTCCAGAAGCGCGGCTTCACCACGCTCCGCTTCAATTTCCGCGGCATCGGCCGCAGCCAGGGCGAATTTGACCACGGCGCCGGCGAGCTTTCCGATGCTGCCTCTGCACTCGACTGGGTACAGAGCCTCCATCCCGATTCGAAGAGCTGTTGGGTTGCCGGTTACTCATTCGGTGCGTGGATCGGCATGCAGTTGCTGATGCGTCGCCCCGAGATAGAAGGTTTCATGTCGATCGCGCCGCAGCCGAATATCTACGATTTCTCCTTCCTCGCACCCTGCCCGTCGTCCGGCCTGATCATCAACGGCGATGCGGACAAGGTTGCCCCGGAAAAGGACGTCAACGGCCTCGTCGAGAAGCTGAAGACACAGAAGGGCATCCTGATCACGCACAAGGTCGTGCCAGGCGCCAATCACTTCTTCAACGGCCAGGTCGAAACGCTGCTCGGCGAATGCGAGGACTATCTCGACCGTCGCCTGAATGGCGAACTAGTGCCGGAACCGGCCGCCAAGCGTATCCGATAAAGACGCGGCCCTTATCGAGCCATTCTGAACGTCGGGCAAGTGATCCCGTCGATCGTCATCGACGGGTGCTCCTGCATGCCGATCTTCCGCAAAACACGCTGCGATGCGACGTTCTGCGGATGCGTGAAAGCGATGAATTGCCGGGCAAAACCACGCTTGAAGAACCATTGCGCCAATGCGCCGGCAATTTCCGTCGCATAGCCATTGCCCCAGGCATCCTTCTGAATGGAATAGCCGAGTTCGAACTCGCCCCTACCGCTTTCCCGATAAAAACGTGAGAAGCCGGCGCGGCCGATAAAGCGGCCGTCATCACGCCGCAGCATCTTGTATTTGGTCGTGCCATCTCGCGCTTGTTCATCGAACCAGCTTTTCAGCCGTTCCTCGGCCTTTTCCAGCGTCCAAGGCGCCGCACCCGAGAGATAGCGCGTGGTCTCGATGGTCGAATGCAATTGCCGAATCACTTCGGCATCACCCTTGTCCCACATCGTCAGAACGAGGCGCGGGGTTTCGAGTATGATGGTGTCACTCATCTGCCTGCCTGTTTTCGTGATGGATCTGCGGCTTGCCGTAACGTGCATGCCAGCGCCGATTGACAACCGGCGGCTCAGTGCTAACCACTCGGCCTGAATTCAACAAGCCGGTCAAGCGACGATATTGAATGGGAAGGCCTGCCGAAGCGGGCCTCCAGATTACCGCTTGGTATTATCGGTCAGTGACATGCCGGCAGGCCGGGTGCGCCGCACTTCTTCTTTTCCGGAGGCTTCTGCGGCGGAGGCGGAGGTGGTCTCTTCACCTGCTGCTGCACGACCTTCGGCTGCGGTTGCGGCTTCGGTTGAGCCTGTGGCTTGGGTGCCTGTGCCACTACATGGGGCGCGGGTTTGGGCTGTGCAGGAGCCGGATTGGCTTGCCGGGGCGGGGCGGCAGCGACATGAGGCTGACTGTTGACCCGAGCTTGGTTGCTGGGGACCGCCTTGGGCTTCGCCGGCGTTCTGGCGGCGACGGCCGGCGCTGCTGGGGCATGCGCATTGGGCTTCGGTGCAGCGGCAACCGGATTTGGTTTGCCGCTCGGCGCTGCTTGGGGTGCCGGGGTCTTGGCAATCTGGTTTTGCCCCTTCACGGTAGGTGCATTGCCAACCGCCGGCAGCGGTTGTCCCTTCGCGCCGGGAAGCGCATGGGCTTTGGCGTTCGGCGTGGTCTGAGGCTGTTGAGCCTGTTTCGTCTGAGCCGCGCCAGGGTTGGCTGGCTTGCCCGTGGCTGGCAAAGGCTGACCATTCGCGCCGGGAAGCGTGTGCGCATTGGCATTTGTGCCTTGCTGGGCAGGTTGAGTCGCAACAGCCGGATTATGCACCGCATTCGGCGCAGCTTGTGGCGATTGCCCCGGCTTCGTCTGAGCGGCTCCCGGATTGACAGGCAGCTTGCCACCAGCCGGCAGCGGCTGGCCATTGGTGCCGGGAAGCACATGGGCAGCAGCATTTCCGCCTTGTGGCTGGGCTGAAGGCGTAACCGCCGGAGCGGCTCCAGGCACCGTCTTGGCGGCCGCGGCGGGATTTTGCTTCTGCAGAACTGCCGCCTTCTTCTGTACCGATGGCGGCAGGGCAACATGCAGTGCTGCAGCCCCTGCTCCGGCGATGACAGCCGCACCGGCGAGTTTCTGGCCCGTCGTCAGCCCCGATGTGGCAGGTGCCGCACCATTCTCGTTAACGGTGGTATTGTTGTTGATGACCGTCGTATTGTTCACGACCGTATTGTGGATGTTGTTAAAGATGATGTTGTTTTCCGGCGGCGCGATATCGCGTGGCGGCTCGACCCATTGAGGGACCGGAACGAAGACCGGCGCCGGCAACACGTAGAGATCGACCGCGGGCTGCGGCGGCGGCAGCACGATGAAATCCGGCGGCGGTGGCGCAAGGAAAACGACGGGCGGCGGCGGGGCATAACCGAAATCGGCATCATCAAAATAAAGCACGGGACGGTCGACATAGACCACTTCCGGCGGTGGCGGTGGCGGCACATCATACTCGATGACGGTGAAGGATGGCGGCGGCTCGAGTGCTACCTCGAAATGCTCGAGACGGCGGCGGGCATCCCACACATGGGGACCGCGCGGATAACGCCTCAGATAAGACCAATAGGCCTCAGGCGTATCGGCAATCCAGGTCTCGCGCCAGGTGATAGCCTCGCGGCGGGCGGCGACAATGGCGCGGACACGCCTTGCCATGGAGTCGTTCGGATAGGCGGCCAGAAAATCCTCATAGCCCTGCAGCGTGTCGCGATCGAGCGCGGCGAAATAGGCATCACGCTCGTCGAAATCGCGAATGGGCTTCGTCCGGTTTGCCACATCCTCGGTGCTCGACACCGCAGCAGCCGGTGCATTCGGACCACGATCGAAGAAGGTAAAGGCATTCTTGAACTTGGAGGCGTCCCAGGAAATCTCGGCGCCCTTGGTCAAGTCGCCGACCCGCAACCGTGTGCGATCGAAGACGTCATCAAGCGAAAGGCCGCCAACACGGATCATCTCCGCCAGCGCATGCGCATAGGAACCATACGGACCGGCCTCCTGCGGTGCGACCGTGCCAGGCGCCGCATTGAAGGCAATCAGCTGGTTGACGTCGGGATCGACCAGCGCCAGACCGCCGGCCAGCGGCTGATTGGACTGCACGAACGGATTGGCCCTCGCCCCATCCAGCACGACGATGCTGCCACGATTGTTAATGGCGGACAGCGATTTGGTGAAGTCGCTCACGCGGACTGCCTGGACGGGGACATCCGTGGCATTGGCGATCTGTGCATCGACAGGCACGAAATAATTGTCGCCCTGATATTGCACGCCATAGCCCGCCAGGTAGACGAAGACGACGGTATTGGGACCTGACGCGTTGGCTTTCGTCAGAAAGTCGCGCATCGCGTCGCGCAACCCGTTCTGGTCGAGGTCGCGCGCGCCGATCACATCGAAGCCCGCAGCCTGCAGCGTCTGCGCGATCAGGCCGGCATCGTTGGCCGGCGTCGGAAGCGCACCCACCGTGTAGGCGGCGTTACCCACGACAAGCGCTATTCTCTTTTCAGGGGAACCTTGAGCTTCGGCCGGATTCGCAGCAGCGATACCGGCCAAAACCAACATCATGGCAAAAAAAGCCCAGATCGTCTTTTTGGATGACAATCCCATCTTCGAAAGCAGAGGCGACATACCGGTTTCTTTCACGAAACATGAGGTGCGTACGGGATCAACAGGAAATCATTAGGATTTGATTCGGGCGAATGCGCGACTTATTCCCGGCGGCTTCGCGGCGATGTTACGATCTATTGACGTTCAGAAACGCTCGTTTACACATCCCGCTGGCGCCGAAACTTGTCGTCCTCCCCACCAAAATGGTGACGCGCCGGTAAATCGGTGATAAACGCGCCCCGCGACATCAAACAATAGCGACTTCGCCGCGCCTTCCAGAGTTGCGGCATCGAGAGACCAAGATCATGGCTGAGTTCAAATCCGATTTCCTGCGAACCCTGCAAGAGCGCGGCTTCATTCATCAGATTTCCGATGAAGCCGGCCTCGACGACCTCTTCGCCAAGGAAACCGTGACGGCCTATATCGGCTATGATCCGACGGCATCGAGCCTGCATGTCGGCCACCTCACCCAGATCATGATGCTGCACTGGCTGCAGGCGACCGGCCATCGGCCGATCTCCTTGATGGGCGGCGGCACCGGCATGGTCGGTGATCCCTCCTTCAAGGAGGAAGCCCGCAAATTGATGACCATCGACATGATCGAAGACAATATCGCTTCGATCAAGCGCTGCTTCTCGAACTACCTCGACTACAACAAGCCGAGTAACGCAGCCTTGATGATCAACAATGCCGAATGGCTGCGCTCGCTGAACTATCTTGAATTCCTGCGCGATGTCGGCCGTCATTTCTCGGTCAACCGCATGCTGTCCTTCGACAGCGTGAAGACGAGACTTGACCGCGAACAGTCGCTGTCGTTCCTCGAATTCAACTACATGATCCTGCAGGCCTACGACTTCGTCGAACTGGCCAAGCGTTATGATTGCCGCCTGCAGATGGGTGGCTCGGATCAGTGGGGCAATATCGTCAACGGCATCGATCTCGGTCACCGCATGGGGACGAAGCAGCTTTTTGCTCTGACCTCGCCGCTGCTGACCACTTCTTCGGGTGCCAAGATGGGCAAATCGGCTTCCGGCGCTGTCTGGCTGAATGCCGACCTGCTGCCGGTCTACGATTTCTGGCAGTATTGGCGCAACACCGAGGATGCCGATGTTCCGCGGTTCCTCAAGCTGTTCACGACGTTGCCGATGGATGAAATCGCACGGCTTTCAGCCATCGCAGGCTCCGAACTCAACGAGGTCAAGAAGATCCTCGCGACCGAAGTCACGGCGATCCTTCACGGCCGCGCGGCAGCCGAACAGGCAGCCGAAACGGCACGCAAGACCTTCGAGGAAGGCGGCCTGTCCGAAAACCTTCCGTCGATCGATGTTCCCTCCTCCGAACTCGAAGCTGGCATCGGCCTGCTGGCTCTGATCGTGCGCGCCGGTCTTGCCAGTTCGAATGGCGAAGCTCGCCGCCATGTTCAGGGCGGCGCAGTACGCATCAACGATCAGGCCATCAGCGACGAGCGCAAGGTGATTGGCACCGGCGAAGTCACAGCCGATGGTGTCATCAAGCTCTCTCTCGGCAAGAAGAAGCACATCCTGATCCGTCCGGCCGCTTGAGCGTCCGAATAGAAAGAGAACAAAGAGAGCCGGCGCCCTCGCGCCGGCTTTATCATTTGGGCCGGTGCAGATGCAGAACATTATCACCGCTGGCCGGATGATTTTTTCATCCCGATGTCGGATTACGGCCCGCCTATTCGTCCTCAGTCCAGATCGCACGCTCGGAGGTGACTTATGGATGAATTGCCGGTGATCAAAACGAGGCGCAAAGGCCGAAACCTTACGCAAAGCATGTTGATTCCCAGCGAGGAGATGCTTGCCCGCGCCCTCTGGGCAGCGCCACCGGGTCGGTTGTCCGATATTGCGGGAGTAAGACAGGCGCTTGCCAGGCAATATGGTGCCGATGCCTGCTGCCCTGTCACCGTTCAGCGACATTTGGTACAGATCAGTCAAAACGGCACGGCTCCGTTTTGGCGCATCGTGGACCCCGATCGACCATTCGCACGGCGCATGAACGGCGGGCCGGAACGCATACGAGAGCGACTGGCGGAAGAGAAATAATCTGCCCTGCCTCTGCTATCGAAAGGCGGCAGCCTCAGCTTCGCGCCGCTTCAGTACTCAAATATCTGCCTGAAAACACCTGGCGCGATGATCGAGAGAGGGTTGATCTGCAGGTTCGATTTCTCGATCGTACCAGTCAATCTGAAGGTAATGCCGATCAGGCCGCGATCGCTGCCATTGCCCAGGATGAAGCCGACGATCGGAACTTCCGCGAACAGCCGGTTCAGGCCATAGGCGGGCATGAAGGTCCCCGTCATGTCCATCTTGCCATCGGCGTCCTTCAGCACGCCCTGGAACGTCGCTCCGACCTGTACGCCGCGCACCACGCCATTTTCGACGGAGAGCACACCATCGCGCATCACCAGCCGCGCAAAGCCGCGCTCGAAATTCTGCGAACGCGTATCGATATTCTGCTTCACGGCCGAATTCAGGCTCTTGCCGTTCTTTCCGCTCGGCGTCGATACGATGGTCGAGAGTTTCTTGTCGTCGATGATGGAGAAGTTGCGGATGTCGAGCGAACCGTCCCAGTCATCCTGCCCGATCGAGCGCAGCGACAGATTGAGCAATCCACCTTGCAGATGCCTGTAGAGATCGGTGAAACGCGCAACGGCACCGGCATCGCCGCTCGTGATACGGATGACGCCGTTGGCGCCTTTGCTCATCTGGGTAACGAGCGCTTCGCCGCTACGGGTCACACCGGAAAAGTCCGCAGCCGTCGTCTTGCCGCCGGCGATCGAATAGACGCCCTTGACATTGCCGATGGTCTCATCGTTGAAGCCGATGACCTTGTCGAGATTGGCGCGAACGGTCGCGCTCGCCGAAGCGTCTCCGTCCGAACTCTGCTGACCGCCCGATGTGGACGCCTTCAGGCGCGCGAGGATCGGACGTATGTCGGCGGAATTGCCCGATATCGCCACGTCGTAGCCGCCACCCTTGCCCCGCTTCAGCGAGAGGGCAAAATCATCGAGCGCCGAGAGCTTCACGCTGTCGAAGCTTGCCGAGGTGAGGCTCCCCTTGCTGATCAGAAGATCGCCGCTGGCGCCGAACCCATCGCCCTTGAGCGTGAAATTCTTGAGCGTCGTCTGGCTGTCCGGACCGGAAGCCTCGAACTGCGCGGTCGCCGCAATGCCGCTGCCCTTCGACCAGCCGACCCACGGCACGGTCAGAGCCGCTTTGCCGAGATCGACCTTGACACCCTGGCGGTCGTCGTCGATGCGCGTCAACTCCACTTTGACAGGCCCATCAACTATATCCCGAAGTCCGGGCAGAACGGTGTTGCGCTGCGCATCGGTCAGCGTTGCTGTGATCACGCGGGCGCGCTTGACCGGCGATTTGCTGTCGGTCGGCTCCACCATGTCGATCTGGGCCGGAATACTGTCGATTTGGGCCTGGGCTTGCAGATGCACGGATTGCGGATCGGCCGAGATCACGCCCGTCAGATTGTCGATCTTGCGATTGTTCATCGGCTTCAGCAGGTCGACATTGTCGAGATTGAGCTTCGCCTGCCACTCCGGCGGGGGCGGCTGCTGATCCTTGATGAGCCCTATCCTGGCATCGACCTTGGCGACGATCTTGCCGTTGAAATCCTCCGGCTTGAACTCGGTCCGCTGCAGCACCTCCAGAGGTTTGTAGGTCAGAAGTTCGCCGATCGCATCGCCGGAGCCTGAAATCGTCAAATCAAGATCGGCCATCAGCGGCTTGTCGTAGGTCGCCGGGATCGAGAAGCTGCTGTCACTCAGCGTGATCGTGCGGCCCGTCGGGAAATAAGACGTGGCCGTGGCGATATCGACGACCATATTCGGACCGGTCAGATCGAAATGGGCCTTGGTATCGCGCAACGGCGGAATTTCGCCGGGAACGTTCATCCGTGCGCCATCTATGTCGAAGGCGATATGCAGCTCGTTTTTGCCAAGCTGCAGCTTGCCGGTCTGCGATGCCTCTCGCAGTCGTCCGGCCGGAATGAAGACCGATATGGCAGCATTGGTCACCGAGCCACCGAAAAGATTGCCCTCGACCCAGACCCGGGGTTTCGAAGCCATCCAGAAAGGCCAAAGCTGCTTGACAACAGTTGTGTCGAGTTTGTCCGCCCGGCCGCCGAAACTGATTTCCGGCGAGCTGTCGCCGAGTTTCATATGCAGAGAGCCGAAAAGGGCGCCTTGCGGCGTCGATATGCCGAGATTGTCGAACTGGAATTCCTTCGTTGCGGAAAAAAACCGCCCTGTGGCGCGGCCATCGAAGCTGACAGGCTTTTCCCCCGAGAGGGACGAAGCGGCAACACCGTCCTTGATCACGAAATCGATGCCGAAACCCTTGCCTGCACTGGCGTCGACACGATCGAGATCGATGACCGCGCCGGAAAAGGGCGCGATCGTCCGGAGGAACTGCGCTTTTGACGGCGCAATCTCCAAAGTCTGGTGATCGAAGTTGTAGGCGAGGTTGATATTGGCCTGCGTCAACTCCTGCATATCATGGTCCATATAGAGGATGCCGGGCTGGACATTGATGGTGGCGCTCAGCTTCGGATCGATGCCTGCCTCGCCCTTGACCGCCGAAAGCGTGATGTCTCCGAAGGTCATCAGACCCTGTCGCGGCGTCCCGTTCGGGTCATAGGTCATCGTGAGTGGCTTGAGATCGAGATTCGATATCCTCGCCGTCAGCGACGAGCTGTGACCGGTCTCGTTTTGATCCGCCCTCACATCCAGAAGCGCCACGGACCCGTTGAGCGCGACTTGGCCGTATAAATGCAAAGAATTCGGTGCCGCCCGCTCAAATGTGAGGTTGTCGACGACGAGGGAGATCGGATCCCCCTCCTGTCGCGCCAGCTTCATCGAGAAGCCGGAAATGCGCACGGAATTCGTGCCGCCGCGCTGGACGAAGTGTTCGAGAAAATCGAGATTGTCGAAGGCCGCATTCAAGGCCTTGGGTAAAGCATCGACGCGCAAGGCGGTCAAATCCACCGGGTCGCCTTGCGGCAGCAGTGAGGTATCGAGCGCGATCCCCTCTGCCGCTACACTTGCCACTTCCACCCTGCCCTCGATGAGGGCCAAGGGGTCCAGCTCCATATTGACGGCTGACATCGTCGACAGATGCTTGCCGCTCTCCTGATCGACGACATTGACGTCGCGTGCCTCCAGTGCCAGGCGCAGGTCGGAGGTAAATCGGATCACGGTCGCGCCGACCTCTGCTTTGTAACGCGGGCCGATGGCCTGATCGAGAGCCGTCTGCGCTTTCTGTGACAGCGGCGCATCGAAGATACCGCCTTCGATGGTCGCGATGACGGCACCGAGAATGATGGCGAGAAACGCAAAGAAAACCAGCGTTATGCGGCAGACATGCCAAACATGCGATCGCCTGCGTCGACGGCGCTCCGGCACGTGCACGATCAACGGATCTTCGACCTGAGCGGACGGCAGATGGTCGAGCGACACGAGATCCTTTTTGCGGAATGTTACCTTTTCGCCTCGGATCACTCCCGCGCGTGCCTTTCACTTATACAATTTTGTTGGTGACGCTGCGTCCCATTGGACGGCACACGCGAGCAGTATATATGCCTTACCCCAAGTGTCATCTAAAAAACCGGCAAAAGAAAGGTTTTCCCGTGGCGGAAGTTTTTCCGATTCAACTGAACATCGGTGACAAGGCGCCGGATTTCGATCTTCCGCGCGATGGTGGCGATCGCGTTCACCTTGCCGATTTTGCCGGCAAGCCGTTGGTGATCTATTTCTATCCCAAGGATGACACCACCGCCTGCACGACGGAATCGATTACCTTCACGGCACTTGCTGCCGATTTCGCAAAGCTCGGTGTCGCCCTCCTCGGCGTCTCTCCGGATTCTGTGAAAAGCCATGACAAATTCGTCAAGAAGCACGCGCTTTCCGTTCCGCTCGCCTCCGACGAGGAAAAGACCATGGCGATGGCCTATGGCGTCTGGCGCGAAAAAAGCATGTATGGCCGCACCTATATGGGTGTGGTGCGCTCGACCTTCCTGATCGGCGCCGATGGGCGCATCGCTGCAATATGGGACAAGGTCAAGGTCGCCGGACACGCCGAAGCCGTTCTGGCTGCGGCCAAGGAACTTTGAAGGCATGTCCGGCAGTCCCATCACGTCGCTGCGCGGCGGCGCCATCGCCGCCATCCGTTCGGCCGATCTCGATATAAAGACCGAGCTCGCCCAGGAATCGGCGACACGTTGGTTTGCCCGCTCCCTGTCGCTGCGTTCGCCGCTCGACCCGCCGCTCGCCGATCGGCCCGGTCGGCCCGAAAAGCCGGAGCTTGTGCCGCCGAAAAACATGGAGAAGCGCTCGCTGCATACGCTGAAAGGCCGCATCGCGCTCCTGCATGCCATCGCCCATATTGAGCTGAATGCCGTCGATCTCGCATTGGACATTGTCGCGCGCTTTGCAACCGGCCCGGTTCCCAATTCCTTCTTCGACGGCTGGATGCAGGTCGCCTTCGAAGAAGCCAAGCATTTTCGCATGGTGCGGGCGCGTTTGCGGGAACTCGGCGCAGATTACGGCGATCTGCCCGCCCATGATGGCCTCTGGCAGGCTGCCCATGCGACCAGCACCGATCTGACCGCGCGCCTGGCAGTCGTGCCCTTGATCCTCGAAGCGAGAGGTTTGGACGTGACGCCGGCCCTTCAGGCAAAGATGCGCGAAACCGGCGATCTCGAAAGCGCCGCCATACTCGACGTCATCTATAATGACGAGAAGGGCCATGTTGCCGTCGGTGCGAAATGGTTTCGCTTCCTGTGCGCGCGGGAAAAGCGCGATCCGGCCCGAACCTTTCAGGAGCTGGTGCGCGCTAATTTTCGGGGCTCGCTGAAGGCACCGTTCAACGATATCGCCCGGGCGGAAGCCGGACTGACACCCTCTTTCTACCGTTCACTGACATCTACAAGCAATGCTTGATATACTAACGTAAAATGGCTTTTTCCGGTATTTAATACTGCCATAGAAAGCATTCATTAACCATAATGCCGTGTACTTCCATCGGGTGCCAAAAGGCACCGATTGGGAGAGTCTCGGTGACAGCAAAGCCTCAGAACCGGGTTTTCGGCAAGCAAAGGCGACATCACACCATCATCCTCGCCAGCGGCGATACGGTGCGCCATATGACCGTGCGTCCATGGATGGCGGCTATTGCCGTCTGCATGGTCGGAATTTTTTCGATCGGCTATCTCCTTGCTACGTCCTATCTTGTTCTGCGTGACGATCTGATCGGCGCGACGATGGCCCGCCAGGCGCGCATGCAATATGACTATGAAGACCGTATCGCCGCCCTGCGCGCCCAGGTCGATCGCGTCACCTCTCGCCAGCTCCTGGACCAGCAGGTGGTGGAGGAAAAGGTCGACAAGCTGATCGAACAGCAGCAGCAACTCTCCTCACGCAACGGCAAGCTCAGCACTCTGCTCGACCGGGCAGAGAACTCCGGCCTGACCGACAAGAGCGCACATCCGGATGCCGGCGCTGCTGCGCCAAAGAATGAACATGCCCAGCTGACGTCACCCAAGGCAATCGAAAAGCTTCTCATGAGCGGCAAGCCGGCTGACGCGACACCCGACAACTCCACGCTTGCCTACGTCCCTGCCCCCGAAACCGTTGCCGACCGCGCCGATCGGGTCTTCTCGAAGGTGACGCTGTCGCTGAAGCATATCGAACAGGATCAGTTGTCTCGCATCCACAATCTCACCGCCGATGCGTCGGAAACTGCCACCTCAATCCAATCGATCATGCAGAATGTCGGGATCAAAGTGCCGAACGAGGTCGCCGGCATTGCGCGTGACGATGCGGATGACGGTGTGGGCGGTCCCTACGCACCTCCCGAAAATGTCGACCAGTTCGAACGATCCATGGCGGAACTCGATACCGCCCTGACACATCTGGAAACAGTTCGGGGGGCGGCCGAAAGCCTACCCTTCCGCAACCCGGCGCCGGGCAAGCTCGTCACCAGTCCTTTTGGCAATCGCAAGGATCCATTCTTCGGCACGCTGGCACTTCACACCGGCACGGATTTCCATTTCAGTCCCGGTGAGAAGATCAAGGCTACCGCTCCCGGCAAGGTGGTTTCGGCTGGATGGACCGGCGGCTACGGCAACATGGTGGAAATCGACCACGGCGACGGCATCTCCACTCGCTATGGGCATATGGAACAGGTCCTCGTCAAAGTCGGCGACAAGGTCGGCGCCGGTGATGCGATCGGTCTTGCCGGCAGCACGGGGCGCTCGACAGGAACACATCTGCATTATGAAGTGCGCGAGAACGGACATCCCATAGACCCGATGTATTTCATCGGCGCTGGCACGAAACTCGCAAGTTACATCAGCGGATTGGGCGCAATTTAGCTGCCGGAATTGTGACAAACGCGCAACAAAGATGGCACTAATCCAAAAATTGCGTTATCAATGAACTTCAGGCCTGTTGAAGCGCCTGCTTTCCTTGACTTCCCGGGTATTTGGTTCTATGTCGCGCTGCATTGCGGCACGCTCCTGCGTGTCGACTCATGGTGTTCGACTGAACCAAGACGGAATTAGATTTCCCTTTGACAACATTTGCTGACCTTGGCCTGAGCCAAAAAGTCCTTTCCGCGGTAACTGACGCGGGCTACACCACACCGACTCCGATCCAGGCCGGTGCAATCCCCTTTGCGCTTCAGCGCCGTGACATCTGCGGCATTGCCCAAACCGGAACCGGCAAGACGGCCTCCTTCGTACTGCCGATGCTGACGCTGCTGGAAAAGGGTCGCGCCCGCGCTCGCATGCCGCGGACGCTTATTCTGGAGCCGACGCGCGAACTCGCAGCGCAGGTCGCCGAAAACTTCGAAAAATACGGCAAGAACCATCGACTGAACATTGCCCTTCTCATCGGCGGCGTTTCCTTCGAAGAGCAGGATCGTAAGCTGGAGCGTGGCGCCGATGTGCTGATCTGCACGCCCGGCCGTCTGCTGGATCATTTCGAACGCGGCAAGCTGCTGATGAGCGCCGTCGAGATCTTCGTAATTGACGAAGCCGACCGTATGCTCGACATGGGCTTCATCCCGGATATCGAGCGCATTGCCAAGCTCATCCCCTTCACGCGTCAGACCCTGTTCTTCTCGGCAACGATGCCGCCGGAAATCCAGAAGCTAGCCGATCGTTTCCTGCAGAACCCGGAACGCGTTGAAGTCGCCAAGCCGGCATCGACGGCCAAGACCGTGACACAGCGTTTCGTTGCCTCCCACGGCAAGGATTACGAGAAACGCGCCACGCTGCGCGATCTCATCCGCGCCCAGACGGATTTGAAGAACGCTATCATCTTCTGCAATCGCAAGAAGGACGTTTCCGACCTCTTCCGCTCGCTGGATCGCCACGGCTTTTCCGCCGGCGCGCTGCATGGTGACATGGATCAGCGCTCGCGCATGACCATGCTGCAGAACTTCAAGGATGGAAACCTGCAGCTGCTCGTTGCCTCCGACGTCGCAGCACGCGGCCTCGACATTCCCGATGTCAGCCACGTCTTCAATTTCGATGTTCCGATCCATTCGGAAGACTATGTTCACCGCATCGGCCGCACCGGTCGCGCCGGCCGCTCCGGCGCCGCCTTCACCATCGTCACGAAGCGCGACACCAAGCATGTCGACGCCATCGAGAAGCTCATTGGTGAAGACGTTCAGTGGCTGAACGGCGATCTTTCGGCTCTGCCACCGGCAGACGAGAGCAGCGACGACAACCGTTCGTCTCGCCGCCGTGACCAGAAGGGCAAGGGCCGCGATCGGGATCGCAGCCGTGGAGGCCGCAACGCCTCGAGTCATAAATCTGATATCGACGTCGAGGATAATGACGTCGTAGCGATCGAAGCAGCACCAGCAAAGGCCGAAAGCGTGAAGAACGAGCGCAAGTCTGAGAACAACAATAACAGATCCCATAACGGTTCTCGCAACAACCACCGGCCCTTTCCTGCTGCCAATGACGATCACCGCGAGCGCCGCAACCGTTATCGCGATCAGGATGACGGTCCGACGCCAGTCGGCTTCGGCGATGATATCCCGGCTTTCATGCTCATCGTGGCAAACGCCAAGGCCTGATAGATTCCGCTCAGACACGCAGCAGATCGGCTTGCCGGATGTTGCGTCCAATCTCGGGATTTGAATATTGGGCAAGCCGGGCATCGATTTCCCAGGACTGGGAACCGGTCTCGCAATCTTGCAGGACGGCAAGCTTTTGCTCTATCGCCGCCTCAAGGCACCTGAAGCCGGATGCTGGAGCATCGTCGGCGGCAAGGTCGATCATATGGAGCCTGCCACCAAGGCCGCAATTCGCGAAGCGGAAGAGGAAAGCGGCCTCTCCATCGGCAAGATCGACTATCTCTGTACGCAAGAAGTCATCATCGAGGCCGAGCGGCAGCACTGGATCTCGCTGATCTACGTCTGCAAGGATTTTTCCGGCGAACCGCGCCTGATGGAGCCGGACAAGCTCTCCGATTTCGGCTGGTTCGGCCGCGGCGAGCTGCCGGCTCAGCTTTCCGAGTTCGCCAAGGCAACGATCGCCCATTTGAGCGAAGCGGAATTCCGCTGACGCCTATTTATCCGAGCGAAGGGCAGCCTCATAGGCCAGCCGCACCCAACGCGCCATTTCATCCGGATCGTCGAACGCGTCGTCGGGTATCGACCAATAGGGCATGTTGACGGCCTTGCCTTTCTTGCCTTCGTAGGCCCAGCGTCGCGCGCCGGCGGCCTCAAATTGGGAGGCACTGGCATCGTCCGCTTTCAGGAGAATCTCGTCATCGACCTCGAGTGCCAATATTCGCCCCATATGATAAATTCCCTTCCCGCCGAACATCCGTTTGATGGTGATCGGCCCGAGCGACTGAAACATCTCCTCGATATCGATATTGTCCATTCCCTACCCCTTCAAAGTCCCACCGGCCGCGACAACGGCCTCAGGCGTATCGACATCGAGATGTGCCGCCTCGCCGATCTCGACATCGACAACCGGAAGGCCCGATGTCTCGATGATATGCCGGGCGCCCACATCGCCCTCCAGCCGCATCACGGCGTTCAAGACCGAGCGCGGCAGGATGACGGGATTGCCGCGCTTGCCGCCCGATACCGCCCGCACGATCGCCTTGCCGTTCGCCTCCCGGAAGGCGGCCATCAGGGCTTTCAGATCATCGCTGGTGACGCCGGGCATATCGGCCAGCATGACAAGAACACCATCGGCCCTACGTGCTGCCCGTGTGCCGACACCTGCAACCAGCGAACTGGCCATGCCCGAGCCATAATCCGGATTGAATACCGCCTCGACGGTGAGACCATTGAGTGCGGTTTCGATCTCATTGCGCCGGTGCCCCGTGACGACGACGATATCCGATATGCCGCTTGCAATGGCGATAGATGTCGACCGGCGTACCAGCGGCACGCCATCGAATTCCGCCAAAAGCTTGTGCGAGCCCCCCTCGCCCATGCGGCTCGCCTTTCCCGCAGCCAGCAGGACGATGGCAACCGAGATCTCCGACGGCGGTTTGTTGACTATGTCGCGCGGCCGCGGGCGTGATTGAATTTCCATGAGCAGCCCTCCAACGCCCATGGCACTGATATCCTCCGGAGTCGGTCGTTCGCCGGCTAATATGCGATCCAGCACCCAGTCGAAGCCATTCTCCTTCGGACTGCGCGCGCATCCCGGCGCCCCGACGACATAAATGTCGTCTACCCTGCCAAGCACCAGCAGATTACCCGGATCGACTGGCATGCCGACCTGAATGACCTCGCCGCCGGCAAGCCGGATCGCCTCCGGAATGACATCACCGGCATCGATGACAGCCGACGCTCCGAAAACGATCACCAGTTTCGCCAGCCGGTCCTGCGCAGCAAGAGCGCGACGGATCGCGCCGGCAACATCGGCTGCTCTATGGGCAACCCGCTCTTCCCGCTGCAACACACTGCCCGAAGGCTGCAGTCGCTGCGATAATATCCGCGCCGTCTTGTCCATCACCGAAGCCTTCAGCGACGGCAGCTCCGTGGCGACAAGCGATATGGCGTGCGGCATGAAGGGCTTGACCTCGAAAACCGGCATCCGCCGCAAAATTTCGACACCTGAAGCGATTTTGACTCCGGAAACGGCGAGCGGAATGATCTTGAAGGTCGCCACCATGTCGCCTGCTCGAACAGGTACATGGTCTGCAAGACAGGCAAGGGTGATCGCCGGATCGAGATTGTTGACGCGATCGACCGCTATACGATTTGCAACAAACAGGCCGTCGACGGTGCTATGGACATTCACCCGTCCCGTCGCGGCTTCAGAAAAAGTCAGATGATCGGGGGCGACTGCCCGCGCCAGCTGCTCGGCCGCCTCGTCTTCCATGAGGTCGCCCGGTTCGATGCGCGCGGCGATAACGCGGTCAATTCCGGCCGCAGCGAGCCGCTCGATGTCTCCGCCGGTGAGCTTATGCCCCTTGGAAAAGCCGCCGTCCGCCAGCCGAACGGAATGCGCGAGAACCGCCCCCTCCGCCTCCATTGTCAAAAATTCGCCGAAGATCATGGATGGCCGCCTTTTGGCGACGAGACATCCCGCCCGCGAAGCGAGCCGATGATTTCAGCCAGGATGGCGACGGCGATCTCGGCCGGACTTGCAGCACCGATAGGGAGCCCGATCGGCGCATGGATGCGGCCAAGCTCGGCTTCGCCCACGCCTTCCCGCTTCAAGCGTTCCAGCCGGCTGGCATGCGTCTTGCGGCTGCCGAGCGCGCCGACATAAAAACAGCCCGTCTTCAACGCCTGAATGATCGGCTCGTCGTCGATCTTGGGATCATGGGTCACGGCGACCAGCGCCATATAGCTGTCGAGCGGCCGCTCTTTCAGCGCATCCATGGGCCAGTCGGCGATCAGGTCTATGCCTTCGAAGCGCTCCGGCGTTGCAAAGGCGGTGCGCGGATCGATGATCGTCACATCGAAATCCGCTAGGGCCGCCATTCGCGCGAGAATCTGGCTGATGTGCACGGCGCCGATGATAACAAGGCGCGGCGGTGGCAGATGCACGTTGAAGAACAGGCTCTGCCCGTCGATATCAAGGGCTGCGGACTTCCCCGAACGGAATGCCGATGCCGCGGCGTCGGCGAGTGAGCCTTCCAGCACATCGCCTTCAACGATGAGCCGATCCGGGCCTCCGGAGAGATCGGTGACAAGGATCGCCGCCTGTCGCCTGCGCCGCATCTCATTCAAGCGCGCCAGTATCTGCCGATCCATCAGGCGAGCCTTTCGACATAGACGCGGATGCGGCCGCCGCAGGAGAGACCCACGCGCCAGGCCGTTTCATCGGCGACACCGAATTCCAGCATGCGCGACTTGCCCGTTTCGATGACGTCCAGTGCCTCGGTAATGACGGCACCTTCGACGCAACCGCCGGAAACCGATCCGTGAAAATTACCCTCGCCATCGATCACGAGATGACTGCCCGACGGGCGCGGCGCGGAACCCCAGGTATCGACAACGGTCGCCATGGCCACGCTGCGTCCCGCCGACACCCATTCCTCCGCAATCACGAGCGGATCCAGACTTTCGGATATATCTGACATCGGAGCCTCATTGCTTGCCGAGAAACCGTCGCGGATCATAGGAATCCGCGCGGCCGGCGGTGAGCGCCGATACGAGATCGGCTAGAGATAATAGATTGTGAACGGGACGGAATTCGTCAACATGCGGCAGCATTGCTTTTACACCGCGCGCTCGGGCCTCGAAACCCGCGAAGCGCAAGAGCGGATTGAGCCAGATGAGCCGCCGGCAGGAGCGATGCAGCCGATCCATCTCCGCACTGAGCAATTCCACGCCCTCGCGCTCCAGCCCGTCGGTGATCAAGAGCACCACTGCGCCCTGCCCCAGCACGCGGCGCGCCCATAATCTGTTGAACTCCTTCAGCGTCTCGCCGATCCGCGTTCCGCCCGACCAGTCGCGCACAGCTGCCGCGCATTCGTCCAGCGCCTGATCCGGGTCCTTGTGGCGCATCGCTCTGGTAACATTGGTCAGGCGCGTTCCAAACAGAAACGTATGCACACGCCGGCGGCGCTCGGTCAGCACGTGCAGGAAATGCAGGAAGATGCGCGAATATTGGCTCATCGAGCCTGAGATGTCCGCGAGTACCACTAGTGGCGGCTGGATTTCCTTCGGCTTTCGGAAACGCGGCAGGATCAGCGCTCCTCCGGTGCGCAGCGCGGACCGCATTGTCGCGCGCGGATCGACCTTGGCCGCTGTGCGAGATGGTGCGAAACGGCGCGTGCGCACACGATCCAGCGGCAGCTGCAGCTTCTCCAGCTCCTTCTTGGCAACAACAATCTCTGCCGCTGACATCTGCGCGAAATCCAGACGGCGCAGTACCTCGCTGCCGGAGCTTGTAAATCGCGCATCTATCTCGATATCGGGCGTCTCGCGCTGCGGGCTCCGGTCGCTCCGATCGCTCAATAATGCATCGCTTGCCCGACTCTCGCCCGGTTTCGGCTTCTCCCTCTCGCGATGGTCAGGTGTGACCGGCGACATCATCGCGATCATTTTCGCAACGAGATCGCGCGAGCGCCAGAACAGCCGGAACGCCTCGTCGAAGACGACCAGATCTTCATGCCGCTTGACGAAAACGGAACAGAGGGCAGCATGAAACTCCTCGCGGGAACCGATGCCGATGGCCTCGACCGCTTCTATGGCGTCGGCAATCGCCCCAGGACCGATCTTCAGGCCGGCCCTGCGGAGCACCCGACCGAATAGCACGATATTGTCAGCGAGGCGCCCATCACCGGGTGGTGACGGCGCAACAATGATGCCATCATCTGCACCCGGCTCCATGGCTCATCCCGCCGCCAGCAGTTCGGATTTGACTTCGTCCAACACACGCTTGCCTTCGGCGCCCTGAATGCGGGCGATATCGTCCTGATATTTCAGCAAGGTGCCGAGCGTATCCGAAACGGTCTCCGGATCGAGAGCCAGCCGATCGAGCTCCGTTAAAGCGGTCGCCCAGTCGATCGTCTCGGCGACTCCCGGATTCTTGAAGAGATCGAGCGTACGCAGCTTCTGGACGTAAGCGACGATCTGGCGCGAGAGCACTTCATTGCAGCCAGGCACCTTGCGGCGGATGATCTCAAGCTCCTGTTCGGCCTCAGGATAATCGACCCAATGATAGAGACAGCGTCGTTTCAAGGCGTCATGCACTTCGCGCGTCCGGTTGGTGGTGATGATGACGACAGGCGGCTCTGCTGCCCGGATCGTCCCGAGTTCCGGCACAGTCACCTGAAAATCCGACAGCACTTCCAGCAGGAATGCCTCGAAAGCCTCGTCGGTGCGATCAAGCTCGTCGATCAGGAAAACAGGTGCACGCCCGCCGACACCGGACAGTGCCTGCAATACCGGCCGGCGGATCAGATAGCGCTCGGAAAAAATATCGGCCTCGATGCGGTCGCGGTCGGTGAGGCCGGATGCTTCCGCGAGGCGGATTTCCAGCATCTGCGCCGGATAGTTCCATTCGTAGACGGCCGAGGAAACATCCAGACCTTCATAGCATTGGAGGCGGATCAACGGCCGGTTAAGCGCCTTCGCCAAGACCTTGGCAATCTCCGTCTTGCCGACACCGGCTTCGCCCTCCAGAAAGAGCGGCCGCTTCATCTTCAATGCGAGAAACAAAACGGTGCCGAGCGCGCGACCGGCCAGATAGTCATGGGCACCGAGCAACGCCATCGTCTCATCGATGGAACTCGGCAGCGAAAGTATTGTCTGATCCGCCATGATAACTCCCTTGCAGGCGTTATAGCGCGTGATAGCCCCGGTTCATATAGAGGAGTGCCGGCTTTGGTTCGCTATAGCGTAGAGCCATCACCTCGCCTAAGATGATATTGTGTGTGGAGGCCTGCTTGATCTCGATCACGCGGCAATCGAAGGCGGCAAGAGCATCGGCAAGCACTGGCGCCCCCGTCACCAGCGTCTCGAATTTGCCGGCAGCGAAGCGCTCATCGACGGTCAGTTGCGTCTTGCCGGAAAAGGCGTCGGCCAAGGCTTGATGATCTGCGCCGAGCGAGTTTAGGGCGAAAATGCCGCTTTTGAAGAAGATCTCGTTCTTGGCGTTGCTGTTGTTGAGGCAGATCAGAACCGTCGCCGGGCTGTCCGATACCGAGCAGGCCGCCGTGATCGTCACGCCGCGCCGCTCAGCACCGAGCGCCGTCGTCACCAGTTGCACATGCCCCGCATAGCGGCTCATGGCATCGCGATAAAGCGCCGGGTCCATACGTTGCCTGTCTAGCACCACCGTCTCCTTTGTTGAGTCGTGCTTGCCTAACATTCAATATGACGGTCAGGTGTTAGCTTTTCTACAATAGCATTATTGAAAACAGAGCGATTTTGCTGCTTTTTCTTTGACGATGCCCCGCAGACGGATAAATAGGGCAGGAAAATTGTCCGGGATACTCCATCGATGAACGTTCTGCGTCGCCTTCCGCTCCTGCTTGCGCTGCTTTCGGCAGCCGGCAGCAGCTATGCCGCAGGAATTCACATCGGCGTGGTCGCACCACAGGACGGCAATTTCGCAACGCTCGGGGCAGAGATAACCGGTGGCGCAAATTTCGCGATCCAGGCCCAAAAGGATACGGCGACCGTGGTCAACGAGCCTTGTACCGAGGATGGCGGCCGAGCCGCAGCTGAAGCGCTGGTAGCCGCCAAAGCACAAGTCGCGATCGGCTTTCTGTGCACGGAGACCTTGGAAGGCGCGCTGCCGCGCCTCAAGGATGCCGGCATTCCCGTCATCACCGTTTCCGTACGCTCGCGCATTCTCATGGAAGACGCGCTGAAGAATGGCTGGCCGCTCTTTCGCCTCGCGCCGGTCGATAGCGCCGAGGCGGCCGTGGCGATCGACACCATTTTGAAAAATTGGGCCGCGGAACCGATGGCGCTGATCGATGACGGTACGATACACGGTCGCGAACTGGTCGGCGCGATCCGCAATGCGCTCGAGGAAAAGGGGCTAAAACCGGTCTTCACCGATACCTATCGTCCCGGTCAGGATCAACAGATCGCCCTCGTGCGACGACTGAAAAAGGCGGGTGCGACACGCGTCTTCATCGGCGGCGACCGCAGCGATGTTGCCGTGATCGCGCGCGACGTTAAGAGCGAGAATATTCCGCTGGCCCTGATGGGCGGCGATGCCATGCGTGCCGCAGATCAGCCTCTTCCCTTGCTGGAGGGTGTGCAGGCAATCGCTCTGCCCGACTATGCCAGCCTGCCGGCAGCTCAGCCCACGGTACAGGCAATGCGTGCGGCCGGTACCGAACCTGACGGCTATACTCTGCCGACCGCGGCAGCGGCTCAGATCGCCAGCCAGGCAGCGGACAGCGCCAAGGCGGACAATAAACCCGTCGCCGAAAAGCTCGTGGGGACAGTTTTCCAAACAGCGATTGGCCCGATCTCCTTCGGGCAGAACCACGAATTGACCGAAAATCCCTATCGCCTGCTGGAGTGGCGGGGGAATAGCTTCGTGCCGGTGACGCCATCGAACTGAGGTAAGCCGTTCTGGCGGTTGTTTGCCCGCGATAGCGGTGCTAATCCAGGCGCGAAATAATCAGTTGGAGCTCAGCTACCCATGACCTTGCCGATCCGTATTGCCCCTTCCATTCTCGCCGCCGACTTCGCCAAGCTCGGGCAGGAAGTCAAGGATGTGACCGAAGCCGGTGCCGACTGGATCCATCTCGACGTCATGGACGGCCATTTCGTGCCGAACATCTCCTTCGGCGCCGATGTCATCAAGGCACTACGCCCCTATACGACCGCGACCTTCGACTGCCACCTGATGATTTCGCCGGCCGACCCCTATCTGGAAGCCTTCGCCAAGGCCGGCTGCGACCGCATCACGGTTCATGCCGAAGCCGGCGTGCATCTGCATCGTTCGCTGCAGACGATCCGCCATCTCGGCAAGAAGGTCGGCGTCACCCTCAACCCGGCAACGCCACTTTCCGTGCTGGAAAATGTGCTCGATGATATCGACCTGATTTTGATCATGTCGGTCAATCCGGGCTTCGGTGGCCAGAAGTTCATTCCGGCCATGGCTGATAAAATCCGCAATGCCAAGTCCCTGATCGGTGACCGTCCGATCGAACTGGAAGTCGATGGCGGCGTCTCTGTTGAAACGGCCCCTCTGATCACCGCTTCCGGCGCCAATGTCCTCGTTGCCGGTTCGGCGATCTTCAAGGGCGAATCGGTCGACGCCTATCGTCAGACGGTCGGCGATCTCCGGGCTGCCGCCGAACGAGGCCGCGTTGGATCAAATTAATCCGACCGATGTCTTTATCGCGACGGGCCGAGTACGGACCGTCGCCTCGCATTGTCTTGAAATCGCCTGCGGTGCAATCGGCTGGGGCTCTGTCATGGCCGTATCCGCACTTGCCGCCCTTTACGTGCGGAACGGTCTTCTGACCAGCCATCTGGGCGCGCTTACCCTCGTCTACTTCTTCGGCGGCGCCCTCTCCTGGCCAGTCCTCGTGCCGCTCACCCAGCGTTTTGCCCGCCAGCGACCGACCAGCGCGCGTTTTGCCGCCTTCTTTCTGGCCCTCTCCATCGGCACCGCTGCGATGACGGCCCTCCTCTTTGCCATGGACTATCGCTGGTTCTATTCGCGCTGGCACGCGCCATTCGGCTCGCTTATCTGGATCTTCCAGTTCCTGTTCACCGGCGCCAGCGCCGTCTACCAGTTCGCCGTCCTCGGCCTCACCCTGTTTCTGCCATTCGGCCTGCTATGCCTGACAGCCGTTTCGGCCTATCTTGCGCGACGGGCGCGTTGAAGTCCCGCTAAACATTGTGCCCATGAAACATTGTGATTACCGCCCGTCTTTGTTATGGGGGCGCCGAGTTCTCCTTGTCCCGTTAGCCAAGAAAGCTTTGAGCCTATGATCCCGCGCTACTCCCGACCGGAAATGGTCGCCATCTGGTCTCCCGAAACCAAGTTCCGCATCTGGTTCGAGATCGAGGCCCATGCCTGTGACGCGCTAGCCGCGCTCGGCGTCATTCCAAAGTCGGCAGCGGATACGATCTGGGAAAAGGGCGGCAAGGCCACGTTCGACGTCGCCCGCATCGACGAGATCGAAGCCGTCACCAAGCACGACGTCATCGCCTTCCTGACGCACCTGGCCGAAATCGTCGGTCCCGACGCCCGCTTCGTGCATCAGGGCATGACCTCCTCGGACGTGCTCGACACCTGCTTCAATGTCCAGCTCGTGCGCGCCAGCGACCTGCTCATCGCCGATATCGACAAGCTGCTGGAGGCCCTGAAGCGTCGCGCTTTCGAGCACAAGGACACCGTCACCATCGGCCGTTCGCATGGCATCCATGCCGAGCCCACCACCTTCGGCGTGAAACTGGCGCTCGCCTATGCCGAATTCGAGCGCTGCAAGCAGCGCCTGATCGCAGCCCGGGAGGAAGTCGCCACCTGCGCCATCTCCGGCGCCGTCGGCACCTTTGCCAACATCGATCCGCGCGTCGAGGAACATGTCGCCGCCGCCCTCGGCCTGAAGCCGGAGCCGGTCTCCACCCAGGTCATCCCGCGCGACCGCCATGCGATGTTCTTCGCCACGCTCGGCGTCGTCGCCTCCTCGATCGAGCGTCTCGCCACCGAAATCCGCCATCTGCAGCGCACCGAAGTTCTGGAAGCCGAGGAATATTTCTCGCCGGGCCAGAAGGGTTCTTCCGCTATGCCGCATAAGCGCAATCCGGTGCTGACGGAAAATCTGACGGGCCTCGCCCGCATGGTCCGCTCCTATTCCATCCCGGCCATGGAGAACGTCGCTCTATGGCACGAGCGCGATATCTCGCACTCCTCCGTCGAACGCATGATCGGCCCTGACGCGACCGTCACGCTCGATTTCGCGCTGGCCCGCATCACCAGCGTCATCGACAAGCTTCTGGTATATCCGGACAATATGATGAAGAATTTGAACAAGTTCCGCGGGCTTGTTCATTCACAGCGCGTGCTGCTGGCACTGACCCAGGCCGGCGTATCCCGCGAGGATTCCTATCGGCTCGTCCAGCGGAATGCCATGAAGGTCTGGGAGGAAGGCAAAGACTTCCTCGAGGAGCTGCTGGCAGACCAGGAAGTACGAGCCGCCCTTTCGGAAGCAGATATCCGTGAAAAGTTCGATCTCGGCTATCACACCAAGCATGTCGATACGATCTTCAAGCGGGTTTTCGGTTAGAATTTCCCGCTTTCGATTGCGCTTTGCTTGAGGCGGTGCGGCTGACGCGCCGCCTCTTTCTTTTGTCGGCGGATTTGGCCGCGATAGCGCGATCATGCTCGGTACTCTCGCCAGCCTTGCCCTGATGTTGTTCAGGTTCGCGCTTCGCCGCCTTTTCGACCAGCCGGTCGAGGTGCTTGAGATCCTCTTCGTCAAGATTCTCAATCCCGACAAAGCGGTTCTCGGCGGCACTGGTCAGGATGAGTTCATTGAGCTTGGCCTGGATAGCCCTCGTATCGCGCGTCTGCGCATTCTGGAGCAGGAAAACCATCAGAAAGGTGACGATCGTCGTGCTGGTGTTGATGACCAGCTGCCATGTGTCGGAGTAACCGAAAATCGGCCCGGTAGCGCCCCAGAGAACGACGCAAAACAGGGCAAGCACGAAGATGGCCGGTTTGCCGGTCCATTCCGAAACAACAACCGCGAAACGAGTGAAAATATGCGTAAGTCGCGCCATGATCCGCATCTCCTGATGATGCGGATCAACGTAAGAAACCGCGCCGCGGTTCCAATGATGACGGCTTCGGCCAATGCCGGCCTCGTCTAGTTCCCGGTCACAATCAGCTTGCGATAGAGATGCCAGGATGCGTGACCGAGAACAGGCATGATGACCGCCAGCCCGGCAAAGATCGGGATGGTGCCGATGACGAGCAGCGCCGTCACGATCAAGCCCCAGACCGCGATCGGTACCGGATTGGTCAGCGTCGCCCGGATGCTCGCATCGACCGCGGCGACGACACCGACGTCGCGATCCAGCAGCAGTTGGAACGTAACGACCGTTGTCACCAGCGCGACGAGAGCAAAGAGGAAGCCGATCAGATCGCCCCAAAGCATCATCGCCATGCCCTCGCGCGTCGTCAGCACGCTCGACACGAAGGATGAAAGCGTCGGAGGAACACCGTCGCCGAAGTAGATGAAGTAGATGCTCTGCGCCACGAAGAGCCAGACGATGAACAGACCGAACAGCATGAGGCCGGCAACGATGATCGACGGCAAGGCCGATGAGAAGCGCACGTCGAACGCATGGCTCCATGACGTATCCAGCCCCTTTTCCCGCCGCCTGCTGATCTCGTAGAGGCCGATTGCGGCCAGCGGCCCGAGCAGAGCGAAACCGGACATCAGCGGAAACAGCAATGGCAGCAGATTCTGGTCGGTGCTCCAGATCGCCAGCGCAATGCCGGCAATCGGATACATCAGGCACAGAAAAACATAATGCGATGGCTTCTCGCTGAAATCGTCCAGCCCCATCTTCAGGGCGTCGACGAGATCGGCGACACCGATCTTACGGATGGCGGGGCGCGTAAAAGTGTGGTCTGCTCCAGCCATGACGTGAAAGGCCGTCATAATGCTCTCCTCCTCAACCGTGGTACTCGGCTGGCGGTTCAAGATGGCGGCAAACGAGGCGCCGACATCGTCATTCGCTACCGGCAGCGGCAATCCTAGCAAATTTTGCCGCAATTGTCGCCTTTTTCCCTTGACAGTTGGCCTCCCCTTTTCCACATCGGCGAAATCATGAAAGCCTCCGACGCAAACATCCTCATCATCCCCGGCTATACGAATTCCGGCCCCGACCACTGGCAGACGCGCTGGGAGCAGAAGCTCTCGACCGCACGGCGCGTGGAACAGGCGGAATGGTCGAAGCCCGTGCGCGACGATTGGGTGGCCCGCATTGCGGAAGAAGTGAATGCCTCGGACAAGCCCGTCGTCCTCGTCGCGCATTCGCTCGGCGTTCCCTCGGTGATCCATGCGATCCCGCATTTCCGCAACAAGGTCGCTGGCGCCTTCTTCGTCGCGCCGCCCGATGTCGCCAATCCGGCCATCCGGCCGAAGCATCTGATGACGTTCGGCCCCTATCCGCGCGATCCCCTGCCATTTCCGTCGATCACGATCGCAAGCCGCAATGATCCCTTCGGCAGCTACGAACATGCGGATGATATTGCCAACAGCTGGGGCTCGCTGCTGATCGATGCCGGTGAATCCGGCCATATCAATACCGAATCCGGTCATGGCCCTTGGCCGGAGGGCACTATGGTCTTTTCGAAGTTTCTCAGCCAGCTGAAGCCGTAGTATTATTCATCAACGATGATGGACAGAGGCATGCCTCGCCTCACTAGCCTGTGAAGTACCGGGCGCCTTCATTCCATCGTCAGATAAAAGCCTGTAAAACAGGCCATGACTGGACCCCGAATCTTGCATTGGCACCCCGCCAAGGCCGGAATTCCGAGGAAGGAGGCGCAGGCGGATTGTGAATTCGCTTCTTATCCGTTATGGGGACGCCCACATACGATCCACTTGCGCTGTCCCATGAGCGCCAAAGACAGAGAACAATACCAATGAACCGTCGCCGCCGTATTTACGAGGGCAAGGCCAAGATCCTTTACGAGGGGCCTGAGCCGGGCACGCTGATCCAATTCTTCAAGGACGACGCCACCGCCTTCAACAAGAAGAAGCACGAAGTCATCGATGGCAAGGGTGTTCTGAACAATCGCATCTGCGAGTATATCTTCAGCCATCTGAACAAGATCGGCATTCCCACCCATTTCATCCGCCGCCTCAACATGCGCGAGCAGCTGATCAAGGAAGTGGAGATGATTCCGCTCGAGATCGTCGTGCGCAACGTTGCCGCCGGCTCGCTCGCCAAGCGCCTCGGCATCGAGGAAGGCGTGGTTCTGCCGCGTTCGATCATCGAGTTCTACTACAAGTCCGACGCGCTTGAAGACCCGATGGTTTCCGAAGAGCACATCACCGCCTTCGGCTGGGCCAACCCGGCCGAGCTGGATGACATCATGGCGCTTGCCATCCGCGTCAACGACTTCATGACCGGTCTTTTCCTCGGCGTCGGCATCCAGCTCGTCGACTTCAAGATCGAATGCGGCCGCCTTTTCGAAGGCGACATGATGCGCATCATCCTTGCCGACGAAATCTCGCCGGACTCTTGCCGTCTCTGGGATATCGAAACCCGGGAAAAGATGGACAAGGACCGCTTCCGTCGCGACATGGGCGGCCTGCTCGAAGCCTATTCCGAAGTGGCTCGCCGCCTCGGCATCATCAATGAAAACGAACCCGTGCGCGGCACGGGCCCGGTTCTCGTCAAGTAAGTTCAGAAAGGACAATCGTGATCAAGGCTCGTGTAACCGTCACGCTGAAGAACGGCGTTCTCGATCCGCAGGGCAAGGCAATCGAAGGCGCGCTCGGCGCACTCGGCTTTGACGGCGTCCATCAGGTCCGCCAGGGCAAGGTCTTCGATCTCGAGCTTGAAGGCACCGACAAGAACAAGGCGGAAGCCGATCTCAAGGCCATGTGCGAAAAGCTTCTCGCCAATACGGTCATCGAGAACTTCAGCATTTCGATCGACTGATTGTCCTCTTTCGCGAGCCATTCTTCCTTTGTCTGAGGCAATGGAGTATGGCTCGCGAAGCACTTCCAGCGATTATCCCTTTGCCTATTGCGGGACCAGCATCATGAAATCAGCAGTCGTCCAACTTCCAGGCCTCAATCGTGATCGCGACATGATCGCGGCGCTGACCAAGATTTCCGGCCAGGCGCCCGTAACGGTCTGGCAGACGGAGACCGAGATTCCGGATGTCGACCTGATCGTCATTCCCGGCGGCTTCTCCTACGGCGATTATCTGCGCTGCGGCGCGATTGCGGCCCGCATGCCGATCATGCAGGCGATCAAGGACAAGGCCGACAAGGGCGTCAAGGTTTTGGGCGTTTGCAACGGTTTCCAGATCCTTCTGGAAGCCGGCATGCTGCCGGGCGCGCTGATGCGCAACGCCTCGCTGAAATTCGTCTGCCGTGAAGTGAAGCTGGAAGTCGTCAATGCCGAGACGGACTTCACGGCCGCCTATGCCAAGGGCCAGGTCATCCGCAGCCCGGTCGCGCATCACGATGGCAACTATTTTGCCGATGCCGAGACACTGAAGGCGATCGAAGACAACGGTCAGGTGGTCTTCCGCTATGCCGAAGGCACGAACCCCAACGGCTCCGTCAATGACATTGCCGGCGTCATGAACGCCAAGGGCAATGTGCTCGGTATGATGCCGCATCCGGAGAACCTGATCGAGGCAGCCCATGGCGGTAGCGATGGCCGCGGCCTCTTCGCCTCCGCGCTTGGGGTGGTCGCAGCCTGATAACGGCCGATCCACTATCGGAACCATAAAATCGGCGTCTTTGCATAGAACAGCAGGGCGCCGGAAAGCGGCCCGGTACACATTAGCAGACCAGCCCTAACCGCTTCATTGGAAAGAGATTGATGCGCCCTCGCCTCCTGACAGGACTTTATTCCGCCGCTGCCATTGCGATGCTTGGGCTGTTGGTCACCTCTTGCGGCCCGCGTCCGCCGAGCATCACTGCGACCGATCACAGCGCCCTGTCGACGATGGAGCGCATCATGCTCAATGCCAATACCTGCTGGTTCAAGTCTTCGGACCCGGCTTTCGCGAGTTATCAGCTCGCTCCGGAGCTCAACTCCTTCACCGGTCGCCCACGTATCCTCGTGGTCGACAAGAAGCATCCGACCGGCCGGCCATCGCTCGTCGTGCAGGCGGAAGGCAATCCCGCACAGCTGCAGGCCTTCGGTCCGATGATGTCAGGCGCCTCCGGCGGCCGCATCACGGGCGACGTCAATCGCTGGGCTGGGGGCTCGAAAGCTTGCAGCTAGGCTGATGACCCGAGGCTTTCCGCTTCATGCGGAAACCTCGCAGCCAACGCATGACGTGCCCTCTTATGATCAGGGATCATTGTCATGGACAAATTTATCATTCTTTCGGGCTGCTCCGGCGGCGGCAAATCGACGTTGCTGGAGGCGCTCAAGCGACGTGGTCACCACGTCGTCGAGGAGCCGGGCCGCCGCATCGTCATCGAGGAATTGGAAGGCGACGGATCGGCCCTGCCATGGGTCGATGCGCCGGCATTTGCCCGTCGGGCGATCGCCATGTCGCTGACTGACCGCGAGAAAGCGGCGCAATTATCCGGCTTGGTCTTTTTCGACAGAGGATTGATCGATGCCGCTTCGGCGCTCGAACATTTGACGGGCGAACTGGCCCTGGCTTCGCTCGGTCAATTGCACCGCTACAACCGACATGTCTTCCTGACGCCGCCATGGCCGGAAATCTATGTTGGCGATCGCGAGCGGAGACACAATCTTGCGGCGGCGGTTGCAGAGTATGACCGGCTAACCGCCGCCTATCCCACGCTCGGCTACGACGTCCATGTCCTGCCGAAAATCGACGTCGAGGAACGCGCCGATTTCGTTCATTCCGTTCTGGGTCTCAATTAGACGCCGGACAGCTCGATGCCTGATATGCGGCTCAGCCCACTCAATCCCAGAAGAATGACTTACTGACTTCCTTTGCCGCCTCGCGACGCGTCAGGCCGATGTCGTGTAACTGATCATCGGTCAGATCTCTTAGAACACGCCGTCCCTCGCGCTTCTCCAGCCAATCCCAATAGGACGTCCAGAGCCGGCGCAACATATGCGGCCTTGGCTGCGCCGCTCTAATTCCCACGCCCGCCGCGCAGGGGGCTCCCGCTTCGGTCGAACAGATTGTAGCCATTGTACTCATCTTCATTTCCACATGATGGTGACAATTTCGATGCATCGAGCCAAACGATGCAAATTGGCTCATACTCTTGACTCGACGACAGGGACAATCTAAGAAATTGTCATTATGACAAATTGGCTTCCTGACATTTCCAGCGGAACCGGCCCGGTCTATATCCGCGTCGCCGACGCCATCGAACACGCGATTACCCATGGCGTCTTGCCGCCCGGCACCAAGCTGCCGCCGCAGCGCAATCTCGCCTATGATATCGGCGTGACCATCGGCACTGTGAGCAGGGCCTATGCCCTTGTGCATGAACGCGGTCTGGTCGCCGGCGAAGTCGGCCGCGGCACCTATGTGCTAGAGCGCTCGAACGGCAAACAGATCGAACTCGTGGATCCGATCACGCAGGCGCTTGCCGGCACGCGCGGTCTGAACACGCCGGATGCCAAGATCCGCTTCGATACGACCGCCGCTCCCGATATCGGCCAGGGTGTGATCATCGGCAAGCTCTTCGCCGACATCAGCAGTGAGCACCAGACGGAGATCTCCTCCTATTCAAGGAATTTCCCGGCGAGCTGGTTTGAGGCAGGACAGATCTGGCTTGCCCGCAACGGCTGGCAGCCGGCAATCGAGACAATCGTGCCGACGCTCGGCGCCCATGCCGGCGCCATTGCCGTCATTTCGGCCGTTACCTCCCCGGGGGACAAGATCGTCTTCGAGAATCTCACCTATACGCAGATCAGCCGCGCCGCACGCCTGCTCGGACGCCGCACGATCCTGGTGGATTCGGACGAGCATGGCATGATCCCCGAGGATTTCGAGCGCCTGTGTCAGCAGCAGCATCCTCGCCTCGCCTTCCTGATGCCGACAGCCCATAATCCCACCCTGGTGACAATGCCCGAGGCAAGACGCCGCGCGATTGCCGCCATTGCGCGCCGACATAGTGTCTGGCTGATCGAGGACGATCTCTATGGCGGCATGACCGGCGACCAGAACCCGCTTATGGCCACCATTGCGCCGGAGCGAACTTTTGTCGTCAGCAGCCTTTCGAAATCGGTGACCGCTGGCGTGCGCGGTGGCTGGGTCGCCTGCCCGCCGCATTTCGCCCAACGCATCAAAGTCACCCATAAGATGACGACCGGCGGCCTGCCCTTCATTCTTGCCGAAACCTGCGCGCGGCTCGTCCTTGGTGGTCACGCATTGGAATTGCGTCGCAAGGCGGTCGAAGAAATCAAGGCCCGCGAACAGCTGGCGCGCGTGGCATTGGCGGGCTTTGAATTCAATTCGCATCCGCATCTGCCCTTCCTGTGGCTGAAGCTGCCCGAACCCTGGCTGTCAGGCACCTTCAAGAACGCCGCCCTGACCGAGGGTGTGTTGATAGATGACGAAGACGAGTTCAAGGCGGCGCGAATCGAACGGGTTTTCCACAGGGTCCGTGTCGCCTTTTCGTCGCCCCCACAGCGAGAAGATGTTGCGGCCGGCTTCATGACATTACGCAGGTTGTTGGAAAACGGCTCATCGGGATACGATAGTCACATTTAAGCAAGCCTTATCAATTTATCGACGTACATCTTGCGCAAATGCGATTTCGCCGTCTCGACTCTTAGCACGCTACCATTCTATCAATGAAAAATGAGGATTCGCCCGCCACACCAGGGGGAGTGCATGGCTATTGCAAGCTTTTTCAGCAAGCGTTTAGTTTCGAGTTTTCTGGTAATCAGTTCGGTATTTGTTGCAGGTCAATCGGCCGCAACCGCTGCAGATACGGTGGCAGCTACTCCCGCCGCTCCAGTCAAGATTTTCGACGAATTGCGTTTCGGCGCGAGCGGCTCCATCCAGAACGGCAACGAGCATGAAAGCGGTGTCTTCCCGGATGTCCAGGTACTTTTCAATCCGTTCGGCTATAATCCGACAGCAGATTGGAAGGATCAGCTGACGCATCCGCGTATCCACGTAGGCACATCGATCGGCACGTCAGGCTCCGCGACGCAGGTCTATGGTGGCCTTTCCTGGACGCTAACCCATAGCAACGGCATCTTCACCGAACTCGGCTTCGGCGGCACGGTGCACACGGGTAACTTGGACGACTGGCGAGAGCACGGTCCGATGCTCGGCTGCCGTCTGCTCTTCCACGAATATGCCGGCCTCGGTTATAATTTCGACAGCCATTGGAACGTAATGGCGCAGATCGCGCACTCCTCGCATGCCAATCTTTGCGATGGGCCCAATGGCGGCATGACGCGCGCCGGTATCATGGTTGGCTATAAATTCTAACCGCGCGAGGCGGTCTCCTATGGCCGCGCGCTTGATTTTCGTTGCATCTACGCCGGCGTGTTGTGAACGCCGGTGATTTTCCTGTCGCACGACAGGGAGACTTGCGCTAAAGAGACCCCGATCCCTGACCGGTCTTCAAATCCTTTACAGGCAAGGACACTCGAGCGCCCATGACCATTTCCAATTCGATCCAGATCACCCCCGAACTGATTGCTGCTCACGGCCTCAAGCCGGATGAATATCAGCGCATCCTGGATCTGATCGGCCGCGAGCCTTCCTTCACCGAGCTTGGCATCTTCTCCGCCATGTGGAACGAGCACTGCTCGTACAAATCCTCCAAAAAGTGGCTCCGCACTCTGCCGACCAAGGGACCGCGCGTCATTCAGGGCCCGGGCGAGAATGCCGGCGTGGTCGACATCGACGATGGCGATTGCGTCGTCTTCAAGATGGAGAGCCACAACCACCCCTCCTATATCGAACCCTATCAGGGTGCTGCGACCGGCGTCGGCGGCATTCTGCGCGACGTCTTCACCATGGGCGCCCGGCCGGTTGCTGCCATGAACGCCCTGCGCTTTGGCGAGCCGGATCATCCGAAGACCCGCCACCTCGTCTCCGGCGTCGTTGCCGGCGTTGGTGGCTATGGTAATTCCTTCGGCGTTCCGACTGTGGGCGGCGAAGTCGAGTTCGATGCGCGCTATAACGGCAATATCCTGGTCAACGCCTTCGCGGCGGGCCTCGCCAAGTCGAACGCCATCTTCCTGTCTGAAGCCAAGGGCGTCGGCCTGCCGGTCGTCTATCTCGGCGCCAAGACCGGTCGCGATGGCGTCGGCGGCGCGACCATGGCGTCGGCTGAATTCGACGAATCGATCGAAGAAAAGCGTCCGACCGTTCAGGTCGGCGATCCCTTCACCGAAAAGTGCCTGCTGGAAGCCTGCCTGGAACTGATGCAGACGGGCGCCGTCATCGCCATCCAGGACATGGGTGCCGCCGGCCTCACCTGCTCCGCCGTCGAAATGGGCGCCAAGGGCGACCTTGGCATCGAGCTCGATCTCGACAAGGTGCCGGTGCGCGAAGAGCGGATGACGGCCTATGAAATGATGCTGTCGGAAAGCCAGGAGCGCATGCTCATGGTGCTGCAGCCGGAAAAGGAAGCCATCGCCAAGGCGATCTTCGTCAAGTGGGGCCTGGATTTCGCGATCGTCGGCAAGACGACGGACGACCTGCGCTTCCGGGTCATCCATCATGGCGAGGAAGTCGCCAACCTGCCGATCAAGGATCTCGGCGACCAGGCCCCGGAATATGATCGGCCGTGGCGCGAGTCAGACAAGCGCGCCGCCCTGCCGGCCGACCTCGTTGCCGCGCCGGAAGACTACGCGCAGGCTCTGCTGAAACTCGTTGGCTCCGCCAACCAGTCCAGCCGCCGCTGGGTCTACGAGCAGTACGATACGCTGATCCAGGGTAACTCTCTGCAGCTTCCCGGCGGCGACGCCGGCGTCGTCCGCGTCGAAGGCCATCCGACCAAGGCTCTCGCTTTCTCGTCCGACGTCACACCGCGTTATGTCGAAGCCGATCCGTTCGAAGGCGGCAAGCAGGCCGTCGCCGAATGCTGGCGCAACATTACGGCAACCGGCGCCGAGCCGCTGGCTGCGACCGACAACCTGAACTTCGGCAATCCGGAAAAGCCTGAGATCATGGGCCAGTTCGTCGGCGCCATCAAAGGCATCGGCGAAGCCTGCCGCGCGCTGGATTTCCCGATCGTCTCCGGCAATGTCTCGCTTTACAACGAAACCAATGGCGTCGCGATCCTGCCGACCCCGACCATCGCCGGCGTCGGTCTCCTTCCGGACTGGAAAGCGATGGCCCGCATCGGCTCAGCCTCCGAAGGCGACCGCGTGCTGATGATCGGCCTCGACGGCAGCCATCTCGGCTCGTCGATCTATCTTCGCGATATCGTCGGCTCGACGGATGGCCCTGCTCCGGAAGTCGATCTCTTTGCCGAACGCCGCAACGGCGATTTTGTGCGCTCCGCCATCCGCAACGGTCAGGTCACCGCCTGTCACGACATCTCGTCCGGCGGTCTGGCGCTCGCTCTGGCGGAAATGGCGATGGCTTCAGGCAAGGGCCTGCGGATCGATCTTGGCGAATGCAAGACATTGCCGCATGCAGCCCTGTTCGGCGAGGATCAGGCCCGTTACGTCATCGCCGTTCCGGCCGATGTCGCCGATTTCGTCTGCATCAACGCGGAAAGCGCCGGCGTACCCTTCCGTCGCCTTGGTACGGTTGGCGGTGACGCACTCGTCGTCGATGGGCTGTTAACGCTTCCGGTTGAACAGTTGCGCGAGGCGCATGAATCGTGGTTTCCTGCTTTCATGGACGGCGGCGCGCTCGCTGCCGCGGAATAAATCGAGGTACCACTCATGCCCATGAACCCCGGCGATATCGAAGACATGATCAAGGCCGGCATTCCCGGCGCCAAGGTGACGATTCGCGACCTGGCCGGGGATGGCGATCACTATGCTGCGGAAGTTGTCGCGGAAGCCTTCCGCGGCAAGAGCCGCGTGCAGCAGCACCAGATGGTCTATGATGCCCTGAAAGGCAATATGGGCGGCGTGCTGCACGCCCTTGCGCTGCAGACGTCAGCGCCCGACTGAGAGCGCCTGCGCCTCTTCGCCGGAGTTGAAGCTCAGCTCCGGCAATCTCTTCGGTGAGAATTCAGCGAAATCCGAGGCCGGCAGTGGACCGGCCGTTATCAGCGTGAAATCGAAAAACGCCTTCACATCGGGGCCGAGCACATATTGCCGGTGAACCCGCAGGAAATCGCGCTTGATCTTCTTGTAATGCGTCTCCGACAGCATCTGCTTGAAACGTATGAACAGGATCGAAGCCTGCCGGGCATCCTCGTGCCCGCAAACGGCGGCAACCTTTGTCTTATAAAAATGGATCGCATCGGTCAGACAGTGAACGTCGAGCCAGAAGATGTCCTTGCAGCGTGCGATCAATCCCACGCGTGAGCGCAGCACCTTTGCCGGCCGCATGAGGGCGCATTGCAGGATGGCACTGCCAAGCGTCGTAAATACCACGCGCTTGCCCAGCAGCAGCTCCGGCTCGCGCTCAAGCAACAGGCCGACCACGTGAGCTGCCACGGACGAGCCCATGCTATGCGAGGAGATGACGAATTCTTCGACGTCGGGCTCATCCAAGGCTTGCCGGACGCTGACGGCGCTCGCTTCCAGCCATTGTTCTGCGCCTATTCCGTTCAGCCCCGCCATCGCGACTGCCATTTCCCAGTCGGAGAAAAGATGCAGAGTATGCAACTTCTCGGCCTGCGGCAGGAAGACATAGACGAAGAAGGCGACCGCGAGCGCGATACTGCCGATATGGCTCCAGGCCGGCAATCCTAACAGGATTGGCGTAAACGCAATCGACAGGCTGAGAACAAGGCCTGCGAGCATCAGCAGAAAGGGAAAGATGAAGAACAGGCCGAAGCGCCATGCATGACGGAAATAGCCGGCCATGCCGCCCGAAATGGCAACCCTTGCGGCAGCGAGATAGCCCTGGATGAGCCGCGTAAAGAACGGCCTGCCGTTCAGGACGGCAACCAGATCGTTATGATCGACGATATGAATGCGGCTTTGGGTATGCCAATCCGCAGCCGTCGCCGTGACATCAAAATACGGTGCCCTGCCAAAATTCTTCAATTCTCCCACCGAGGCGGAAAAATCCCAGGTGGCGGCGCTCTGCCGGGCGGAACGCTCATAACGAGCCCGATGTGCGGCAGCATTCAGCGGCTCGAAGCCAGGGAAGTGGAGAACCACCCTCTTCTTGATAGAATTCATATTGTAGTCTGTCCCCGGGGCGCCAGTAGTACTGATGAAATTTGAAAATCAGCCAAGACCATGGCCTGCTGGCTTTTTCATGGCAGACCGCAACAAATCGTCCAAAAACAAAAAGATAGGGTCAAACGCTTATAATCGCGTCAGCCCGCATGACGGATGCACGATCGTCCTCAGCCGGCTTTTTCGCTATGCCGAGGGTAAAATCCGAATTCCGGCATATCAGCATTCCCGGCGCGGATATGGAGAGATATCGGCACAGGAGTCCAGCGACGGCGCAGTTATTACTTTCTCGGCGACCGGCGGCGTGGTCGATTGCGGCGTCGGTGCGGTCGAGGCCCGGTAACCGAAAGCGATGCTCAGAATGAGCACGATGGCACTGACGGTCACGGTACTGTTCAGAATCGATGCTCGTGGCGTGCGCACATGCTCGTAATATTCCCGCTCGCCTTCGCTCGTATCTTCAGAGCTATAAAATTCCCGCTCTTCACCAACCTGCCCTTCGGAATAGTGATGGTGGCTCATGGAGTCCGCTCCCTCAAGAAATATGCGAATGCAATGCCGACAGGGACCGATACGCGCCAAATCGCATCAATCGGCAAACTCTAACAAACATACCGATGGTTTGTAAATTAGGTAGCATACTAATATTCATCGTCCCTTGATTTCAAATTCATGTGTGTTGTTCAGGGCTGGAGTTGAAGGGGTGATTTCAAAACGCACTGTTCAGAAAAGGCAGTCAATCGACACCTTTTGAACGTTCCTGTTAACGACTGATGCCGGAAATCTATTCATGCGATGAAAAAGACGGCACCTACGTTTTGCCGCTGGAAATCAAGCCGGGCGCTTGCTATTTAAGGGACAGATGTAACGCTGCGGACCTTGACCCCGCATGTGAAAGGAACTGGACAATGAGCGGCATTCAGGAATTCATCGCCAACGAAGTTAAGAACAACGACGTCGTTCTCTTCATGAAAGGCACCCCCCAGTTCCCGCAGTGTGGTTTCTCCGGCCAGGTGGTCCAGATTCTCGACTATATCGGCGTCGATTATAAGGGCATCAATGTCCTGGCCGACGCTGAAATCCGTCAGGGCATCAAGGACTATTCCAACTGGCCAACCATTCCGCAGCTTTACGTAAAGGGCGAATTCATCGGCGGTTGTGACATCGTGCGCGAAATGTTCCAGGCGGGCGAATTGCAGCACCACCTTCAGGAACACGGCATCAGCGTTCGCGGCGCCGCCTGACCGGGCACCGGGCTCCCCGTCCGGTTTCCATAGTTCAATTTGATCGATAAGGCGCTGCCTCCGGGCGGCGCCCTTGATATGTTTATGGGAATAAAACCGTGACGACTTCATCCCAGGCCATGTCCCATGGGCAACTGCCCATGGGCAAACGTGAGTTCATCGCACTCGCGGCCTTCCTGATGGCGATTAACTCACTCGCAATCGACATCATGCTTCCCGCGCTGCAGCAGATCGGTTCCAGCCTCGGCGTGATGAACGAAAACCATCGGCAATATGTGGTAACAGCCTATTTGATCGGCTTCGGCTCGGCCCAGCTTATCTATGGCCCCTTGTCGGATCGCTTCGGCCGCCGCATGCCACTCTTGATCGGCATCACCATCTACGTGATTTCGGCGTTCGGCATCGCCCTCATCCCGTCTTTCGCCGGTCTGCTGGCGCTCCGCTTCATTCAGGGCCTCGGCTCGGCAGCCACCCGCGTCATCACCGTCTCCATCGTCCGCGACGTGTTCGGCGGCCGCCTGATGGCCGAGGTGATGTCGCTCATCATGATGGTTTTCATGATCGTTCCGGTCATCGCGCCGGGAAGCGGCCAGATCATCCTGCTGGTCAGCACCTGGCACATGATCTTCGTCTTCATCGGCGCCATGGCAACCCTCGTCGGTCTCTGGATGTATTTCCGGCTTCCGGAGACGCTTAAGCCTGAAAATATCCGCCCCTTGACCGTCAGATCGGTTGCCGCCGGCTTCAAGATCGTTCTGACGGACCGGGTAGCACTCTGTTACACCTTGGCGAGCACGTTCCTGTTCGGCGCGCTGTTCGGCTTCATCAATTCCGCCCAGCAGATCTACAACAACATCTACGGCCTTGGCGTCTATACGCCGCTGGCATTCGGCGGCGTGGCGGCGTTCATGGCCCTGTCGTCTTTCGTCAACTCCCAGTTCGTCGGCCGGTTTGGCATGCGCCGGCTGTCGCACACGGCCTTGCTCGGCTTTGTCGCCATCACCTTCTGTTGGCTGCTGGTGCAGCTTTACGGGCCATCACCGATGCCGTTCCCTCTGTTCATGGTCTTTTTCGCACTGGCCATGTTCCAATTCGGCTGGATCGGTTCCAACTTCAACTCTCTGGCGATGGAACCCCTCGGCCACGTCGCCGGCACGGCATCCTCCGTTCTCGGCTTTATGAGCACGGTCGGCGGCGCATCGATCGGCGCCTGCATCGGGCAGTTCTATAACGGCACGGCGACACCGATGGTCATCGGCTATTTCACCGTTTCTCTCATCGGCGTCGTCTTCGTGCTGATTGCCGAAAAGGGAAAGCTGTTCCGCCCGCACAATGCGCCGCCTCCGGCCGACCAGTCTCTCGCTTTACATTGACAGGCATATTCGAATGACAACCCCGCCTCAGTCTCAGCAGCCGGCGCAGTCCGGCTCCAGCCGCATCGGCCTCGGCATCGTGGAATTCATCCTCACGATCGCCCTGATGACGGCGAGCATTTCGATGGGCATCGACAGCATGCTGCCGGCACTGCCGAATATCGGCCAGTCGCTTCATGTCGCCAATCCGAATGACACCCAGCTCGTTATCGGCGTCTATTTCCTCGGTTTCGGCATCTGTCAGCTTTTCTTCGGCAGCTTGTCGGACACCTATGGCCGACGGTACATCCTGCTCGGCGGTCTGGCCTTCTATACGGTGACCCTATTTGCCGCAGCCTGGAGTGGCAGCCTGTTTGCCTTGCTGGCAATGCGTTTTGCGCAGGGCGTCGGCGCTGCGGCCGTGCGCATCACCACGCTCGCCATCGTCCGCGATTGCTTCGGCGGTCGCGAAATGGCCCGCGTGATGTCCTATATCATGATCGTCTTCATGATTATGCCGATGGTTGCGCCGTTCGTCGGCCAGATGATCGTTGCCTATTCGAACTGGCAGTGGATTTTCATTCTGCTCGGCATCGTCAGCGCCGGCCTTTTCTTGGTTGCCTTCTTCCGCATGAAGGAGACGCTGCCCGTTGAAGAGCGCCTGCCGCTCTCGGTCACTTCCGTGCTGTCCGGTTTCAAGACAGTGCTGACCAACCGCATCACCTGCGGCTACATGATCGGCCTGACGCTCTACACCGGCATCATATGCGCCTACGTCGTTTCGGTGCAGCAGGTCTTCGGCGAAGTTTACGGGCTTGGAGACACGTTTCCAATCGCCTTTGCGGCAACGGCAGCCGGCACCGCCGTCGCACAGTTCGCTAATGGCTATTTCGTCCGCAGCTTCGGCATGCGCCGCATTTCCCACGCTGCCATGATCCTTTTCACCGTTTTAGGCGCCATCGGCTACATCGTCGGCATGTTCGGCCAGCCGAGCTTTACCTTCATCTATGTCCTGATCTCGGTGATGCTGATGATGTTTGCAGTGATCACCACCAATTGCATGGCGATAAGCCTCGAGCCGATGGGACACCTCGCAGGTACGGCGGCCGCCATCACCAGCTCGATCTCCACGACGGTCGGCGTCCTGCTCGGCGGCATCGTCGGCCAGATGTTCGACGGCACGGCACAGCCGCTGCTTGCCGGCTTCACGGTGTTTGGCGCGCTGTCGATCGTCGCGACGCTATGGGCGGAACGCGGCAAGCTCTTCACCCATCCCGGCGATGCGCCGGCGCTGGAACCGGGCATGGGGCACGTTTGAGCGACGTGCCTCCCTTCCCTAGGCGCCGCTGCGTGGCCGGCTGACCCAGCGTAGCGCAGCGGCGATCGCAAGCCCGAAGAGCGGCCACATCGCCCAAGGTGTTCCATGCCAGGTGAAAAGGTTGATGGCAACGATTCCGATGCCGGTAATCACAAGGCTGGCAATCGCCATATCGATCTGTCTGTTGCTGCGGACGTAGCGGAACGCCGCACCCCATAGAATCGCGAGTATGGGCCATTTCGCCCAGAATTCGCCCTGCCAGGTCAGCCCATTGATGATGGCGAGAGCGACGCAGATGATGACGACGCCACCATAATTCCGCCGCCAGTCTTGCGGAAGGGGTTCCCGCATCGCCGGCTCGGGCACCCGCGCGGGAGTGGGCTCTGGGGCGGAACGATAATCCGACATGGTATCGACGACCTGGACGCCGCCGATCCTCACAGCGTAGCTTGGCACGCCGCCTTCGATGTTCTTGACCTCGAGCTGCCCGAGAAAATCGAAACCGACCGCCACCTTATTGCGGACCTGATCGTAAACCGTGTTGGAAATGACAATTCCACCCGGAGCGGCGCGCGACTGCAGCCGGGCGGCAATATTGACGCCGTCGCCATAAAGGTCATCACCATCCGCGATCACATCGCCGAGATTGAGCCCGATGCGGAACAGCATCTGCTTGTCGGGGTCAGTCACGGCATTGTAACCGGCAAGTTCGTTTTGCGTATCGATCGCAGCGCGCACGGCTTCGACGACACTTGGAAACTCGGCAAAGACGCCATCGCCCCAGGTATTGATGACCCGGCCGCCATGCGCTTCGATCAGCCGTTTCATCGCATCGCGGTAACGACGAAGAGTGGATAACGTCCCCTCCTCGTCCTTCCCCATAAGGCGCGTATAATCCTGCACATCGGCGCAGAAAATGGTGGTCAGCTTGCGGCTCGTCTCGGACATCTGTCTCATCCCCGCGGCAAGCGCCGACCAAGGCTCTTGCCTGTTGAAGCAAAGATAGCCCCGCCGCAGTGACTTTCCAAGGGCCTCGCGGACTATCCTCGCGCGTGACTCACCTTAAAGAGTGAAGACCTCGCGCCGCAGCAGCTCCCAGGTATCCTTGTCCGCCGCGACCAGCAGCCCGCCATCGAGGTGATGCGGCAGATAGGGCGAACCATCGAAACGGCGGACATATGCGCCGGATTCGGCCGAGATCAGCGATCCCGCCAGATGATCCCAAGGCATCAGCTTGTTGTACATGAGATAGTGCACATAGCCGCCAGCGAGCGTGCGGTACTCATGCGCAGCGCAGCGATAGCAGGTCGTGTAGCGCACCTTGGCAAGATTGCCCATGATTTCGGCGCGCTTTTCCTTCGGCAGGAAGCCGGTAGCCGCCATGCCGACCAGCTCTTCCAGCGGGACGGAAGGAGCAACGTTGAGACGCAGCGTCTCGCCATCCGGACGGCGTAGCCATGCGCCGCTGCCGCGCTCCGCAAGCACCCAGTCATCACCCATCGGATCGAAGATAATACCGGCAACGGTCTCGCCCTTCGACACGACCGAGGCCATGACGCCGAAAGCCGGAATGCCGGCGGCAAAATTGAACGTGCCATCGACGGGATCGACAATGATTGCGAGATCGGCATCCTGCAGCTTCTTCAGTAGCGACGGGTCGGCCGCAACCGATTCCTCGCCGATGAACAACGCTTCGGGCCAGAGCCGGGCAACTTCTGCCTTGATCATGCGCTCAGCCCGTTCGTCGGCTTCCGTCACCAGATCCGTCGCCTCGCTCTTGGCGCGGACATCATCGCTGCCGAGCCTGCGAAAGCGCGGCAGGATCTCCGTCTGCGCCGCGCGGCGCAGCACATGAGCGAGCGTGGTAACGTCAACGAGCGATGTCATGCTTTTTCCTTTCGCGTCAGGCGCCGATGATCTCGCGGCGGATCATCCGCCAGCTTTCCTCGTCAGGCGCAGAAATGATGCCGCCGATCGTTTCGCCGGGCTTATGGGGCGTACCATCGAATTTGGCGGTATAGCCGCCCGCCTCCTGATGCGCCAGCACGCCGGCCAGATGATCCCAGGGCATCAATTTGGAATGGCCGATGAAATGCCACTTGCCAGACGCCACCATCCAATATTCGTAAGCTGAGCAATTCACTGAGAAAACCATGCGGGTCTTCGATAGATTGGCGTTGATCCGCGACCGGTCGGGCTCATCCATATGCCCCCAGGATATTGCGCCCGTCATAGCAGTCAAAGGGGCAGGTGCGGCAACGGCAAGCCGCCTCGCCTCCCCGGTTTGCCGGCGCAGGAAAGTGCCGCCGCCCTTCATGGCAGTCACGGTGTCACCCAGCACGGGATCGTGGATAATGCTGCCGATCGTCTCGCCATTGGCAATGACGGCGACGATCGTTCCGAAGACCGGCAGTCCGGCCGCGAAATTGAAGGTGCCATCCACCGGATCGATTGTAAAAGCCAATTCCGCATGCGCCAGCGCCGGCACGACGGACTTATCCGCCTCATAGGCCTCTTCGCCGACGATCAAAGCGCTTGGAAACCGTGCCTTCAGCGCCGTGGTAATATGGCGTTCGGCCAGAAGGTCGGCCTCGGTTACAAGATCGATAGCCGAGGTTTTCTCCGATATATCGTCGGCATCCAGATTGCGGAAGCGCGGCATGATCTCCTTTGCCGCCGCTGCAGCAACGGTCGTCATCACATAGTCGAAATCCGCATCGGAGAAGGTCATCGGAAGCCTCTGTTTTGAAAGGGCTTCCTCTTATGCCCGATTCGATGACATCGGTGTGGCAAAAGCGCCGAATTTACGCCGGATCGCTCGAAGAGCCCTGCGTCATCAACCCTGCAAAATCGAACAGCTTGGGATCGAGCAGGTGCGACGGATTTACATGCGCCAGAGCGCGCAGCATCGTGTCCTTACGGCCCGGCATCCGCCGTTCGATATCGGCGAGCATGTCCTTCATGGCATTGCGCTGCAGCCCATCCTGCGAGCCGCAGAGATCGCAGGGAATGATCGGAAATTGCATGGCCGCAGCAAACTTGGCGAGATCGTCCTCTGCCGCATAGGCGAGCGGGCGCAGCAGCATGAGGTCGCCTTCGTCGTTGAGCAGCTTTGCCGGCATCGAAGCCAAGCGACCGCCGTGGAAGAAGTTCATGAAGAAGGTCTCGAGAATATCCTCGCGGTGATGGCCAAGCACCAGCGCATCGCAACCTTCCTCGCGGGCGATGCGATAAAGATTGCCGCGGCGCAGGCGGGAACAGAGCGAGCAATAGGTTGCCCCCTCCGGCACCTTCTCCTTCACGATCGAATAGGTGTCGCGATACTCGATGCGATGCGTGACGCCGATTTTCGTGAGGTATTCGGGCAGGATATGCTTCGGGAAATTCGGCTGCCCCTGATCGAGATTACAGGCGATCAGCTCCACCGGCAGCAAGCCTCGCCATTTCAGATCAAGGAGCAGCGCCAGCAAACCGTAGGAATCCTTGCCGCCGGAAAGGCCGACCAGCCAGCGCTTCTGGCCCTTCAGCATCTGGAAGTCTTCCATTGCCTGGCGCACCTGCCGCAACAGGCGCTTGCGAAGCTTGTTGAAGGAGACCGAACGCGGCGCATCGAAAAACATCGGATGGACGGCAGAACCGCCATCGTCAGCCTCGATATCGATGTCGTCTTTCACCATGGTCGCGATATTCATTCCGCCATTCCTTGCATCTCGCCACGCTGATAGCAGAAAGCGGAACGAGAAGACACCGCATCAATCGCCGAATACCGACCAGCCGGTGCGCGCCGCCAGCATCTCCAGCGCAACAGCGCCGAGCTGCGAATTGCCGACCTTGTTCAAGCCCGGCGACCAGACGGCGATCGAGCCAATGCCCGGCGCTACAGCCAGAATGCCGCCGCCGACGCCGCTCTTGCCCGGCAGGCCGACATGATAGGCAAAATCTCCAGAGCCATCATAATGGCCGCAGGTCAGCATCAGCGCATTGATACGCCGCGCCCGCTTCGGCGAAACGACGGAATGCCCGGTGATCGGATTGCTGCCGCGCGCAGCGAGATAGAGCCCCGCCTTGGCAAGCTGCTGGCAGCTCATCGACAGCGCGCATTGATGGAAATAGACGCCGAGCACATGCTCGACCGGATGGTGGATATTGCCATAGGCCCGCATGAAATTGGCAAGAGCAAAATTGCGATACCCAGTCTGGGTTTCCGAACGCGCGACCTTGTCATCGATGCTGATCGTCTCGTCGTCAGCCACATAGCGGACGAAGCGCAGCAGCTCGCCGATGGCCTCGCGCGGTTCGTGGCCGGCCAGCACGACATCGCTGACGGCGATGGCACCCGCATTGACGAAGGGATTGCGCGGTATTCCCTCTTCGCGCTCCAGTTGGACGATGGAGTTGAAAGCCGTGCCGGACGGTTCGCGCCCTACCCGATTCCACAAGCTCTCGCCGACCTTGCCCAACGCCAGGGTCAGCATGAAGACTTTGGAGATACTCTGGATGGAGAAAGGAACGCCAGCGTCGCCGATGCTATAGACATCGCCGTCGACCGTCGCGATTGCCATCCCGAACTGATTCGGATCGACCTTTGCCAGCTCGGGAATGTAATCGGCGACCTTGCCTTCGCCGATGCGCGGCGAAAGCTCCGCATGAATGCCGTCGAGAATGGCCTGCAAATCCGTCATGAGGCGCTCCAAAGACAAAAAAGCCGCTCGAACCGAGCGGCTTTTCATTCATCAAGAAAGTTATCCGCTTATTAACGCGAATAGAATTCGACGACCAGATGCGGTTCCATGACGACGGCGTACGGTACGTCGCCGAGAGCCGGAACGCGAGCAAAGGTCGCAACCATCTTGTTGTGATCGACTTCGATGTAGTCCGGAACGTCGCGCTCAGCCAGAGCAACCGATTCGAGAACGGTTACGAGCTGCTTGGACTTTTCGCGAACTTCGATAACGTCGCCGGCCTTGCAGCGGTACGAACCGATGTTGACGCGAACGCCGTTAACGGTGACGTGGCCATGGTTGACGAACTGACGGGCTGCGAAGACGGTCGGAACGAACTTGGCGCGGTAGACGATCGCGTCGAGGCGCGATTCGAGCAGACCGATCAGGTTTTCCGAAGTGTCGCCCTTGCGGCGGTTGGCTTCGTCGAAGATGGCACGGAACTGCTTTTCACGCAGGTCGCCGTAGTAGCCCTTCAGCTTCTGCTTGGCGCGCAGCTGCACGCCGAAATCCGAAAGCTTGCCCTTGCGGCGCTGGCCATGCTGGCCCGGGCCGTATTCGCGGCGGTTTACCGGGGACTTCGGACGGCCCCAGATGTTCTCGCCCATACGGCGGTCAATTTTATACTTGGACGATTCGCGCTTGCTCATCGCATTTCCTTTCAAGTGTTATGGCGGCCCGTTGCCGAACCGCGAAGGAAACACGCCCTCCTCTGAACTCCGTTTTCGAGCTCTGACAGGCCTCTCACATTAGCGAACGGACGAGGCCACGGGACATGTCAAATGAAACACCGGACATTTCTGCCCGGCGTTGGCGCGGTCTGTAAGGGGTCGTCATGAAAATGTCAACAGCCCGCGCGGTTGCTGTTGAGAATGAAGCAACAAATGCTATATTTGATGCGTGATGACTGATGCTCGATCAAGGTGCAATGATGCGAACAACCCTTGCAATTGATGACGACGTACTTGCCGCGGCAAAGGCGATGGCAGAGCAGCAGCACCGCAGCATCGGTGATGTCATTTCCGACCTTGCTCGCCGATCGCTAAACCGCTCACAGCCGGCAAAGGAGCGGAATGGTATTCCGTTGCTCACGCCCAAGACGGGCAATCCCCCTGTTACGCTCGATCTTGTCAACAAACTTCGTGACGAGCTTCCGTGACATTTCTGTTGGACGTCAATGTTCTGATCGCTTTATTCGATCCGAGCCATGTATCGCATGATGTCGCCCATGAGTGGTTTCACTCCCTAGGCGGCGACAGTTGGGCAACGTGCCCGTTAACGGAAAATGGCGTTATCCGAATTCTCAGTCAGCCGAGCTATCCCAACTCGCCCGGTCCACCATCGACGGCCGCACTTCTTGTTGCCCAGCTTCGCCGTTTGCCCGGTCACCAGTTCTGGGCCGACGATATCAGTCTGCTGGACGATACTTTGGTGGATTCGACACGCATTCTGACTCCTGGACAGATCACCGACACCTATCTGTTGGCATTGGCGAAATTCCATGGAGGCCAACTGGCAACGCTCGACCGGCGCCTATCGACTTCAGCCGTTAGAGACGGCAAAGCCGCACTCCATATCATCAGCAGCAACGCGTAACCCGGTAGCTATTCCGCCGCCGCCTGCTCGCCACCGTCCAGATCGGGCGCATTGGCATCGCCCGGCGCGGTCTGCGAGCCCATGTCCGGAAAGGCGACGATACGCTTGCCCGAGAAATCCGTATGGACGACGACGCTGCCCTGCTCCTCGAAATAGCTGAGGAGACGCCGTGCACGGCGGGCCGAATGCGTGCCGTAGGCGCGGGCGATGCGGGCGTCGGACGGGCATGGCTCGCCGCTGATGGCGGCTTTCGCTAGCATCAGGAACACACCCTGCAAGTCATCGGTGACGCTGGAGGAGAGCGAGAGCGCGGTCGCCCATTGGTCCGTCGCCATGACCTCTTCGTCCGCACCGGAACGGACGATCGCCACACGGCGGCGGAACTCTGACAGGCTCATCGGCGCGCCGGGAACGCGACGCATGCGCAAACGAACGAGAAACTCCTGATAGAGCACCGAATCCGTGCGGAAGCCGGAGGCCGGGTCGTCAAGGATTTCGCAGAGCACGGCGCTCACCCTCGCCTCGCGATCCTCGCTCGATAATTCCGGCTGGCTGACCTTCGGCTCCGAAGGTGCCGGGCTTGCCGCCGGCACGGAGCGGGAAAGCTCTGCCAGAATATCGGTCGTCGGACGCGGCGCCGGTGTGGTACGGCGAACAACGGGACGTGTGAACTCTTCCGGATCCGGCGTGAAGATCAGATCTTCGACATCCTGCGGTGCATCCGGCAGCGGCATCAGCTTGGGGCTGGAGGAGCGCGCCGAGGTTTCCACCGCGCCTATGGTGATCGGCAGGGGCCGACGGGAAAGTGCCGGTCCGAGGGCGACGAAATTGCCGCGCTTCAGGTCGCGGAACATTTCCGCCTGCCTGCGATCCATGCCGAGAAGGTCGGCCGCGCGAGCCATGTCGATATCGAGGAAAGTACGGCCCATCAGGAAGTTGGAGGCTTCCGCTGCAACGTTCTTGGCAAGCTTCGCAAGCCGCTGCGTCGCGATGACGCCGGCAAGGCCGCGCTTTCGGCCGCGGCACATCAGGTTGGTCATGGCGCCGAGCGACATCTTGCGCGCATCTTCCGAGACATCGCCGCCGACCGAAGGCGCAAACATCTGCGCTTCGTCGACCACAACAAGCACCGGATACCAGAATTCGCGATCGGCATCGAACATGCCATTCAGGAAGGCTGCGGCAGCGCGCATCTGCTGCTCGATATCGAGCCCCTCCAGTGTCAGCACGCAGGAAACGCGATGCTGGCGGATACGGTTGGCTATACCGGCAAGCTCGGCTTCCGTACGCTCGCCGTCGACGACCACATGACCAAACTTGTCGGCCAGCGTTACGAAATCGCCTTCGGGATCGATGATGACCTGCTGCACCCATTGCGCCGACTGTTCCAGCAGCCGCCGCAGGAGGTGCGATTTTCCGGAGCCGGAATTGCCCTGCACCAGGAGACGCGTCGCCAGCAGCTCCTCGATATCGAGCTGGGCGCTGGTCCCGCCGGACGCCGTTCCCATGTCGATGCCGACTTGCAATGCACTTCCCCTATGAGCAAGAATCAAATGTGGATGCATCCCATCTTTCTGAAAGGACGCGCCTCCGTCTAGCAAAGATTTCCAAGCTTCGCGCCCGTGGATTGAAAAAACCCACAGGCGATTGCGAGACCTACCTGAAGCGCAGGTTCGCGCGCGAAAGCTGGCTGACCGACGTGCAGCCCATCAGCTTCATGTCGCGCTCGACTTCCGTGCGCAGATGCCTGAGCGCCCGCTCCACGCCCGCCTGACCGGCAGCGGCCAGCGGATAGAGATAGAAGCGGCCGAGGCCAACGGCCTTGGCGCCGAGCGACAGAGCCTTCAGCACATGCGTGCCGCGCTGGATACCGCCATCCATCATCACATCGATGCGATGGCCGACGGCATCGACGATCTCCGCCAGCTGGTCGAATGCCGAGCGCGAGCCATCCAGCTGCCGGCCGCCATGGTTCGACAGCACGATGCCGGTACATCCGATATCGACGGCACGCTTGGCGTCCTCGACCGACATGATGCCTTTCAGGCAGAACTGCCCGTTCCAGTGCTTCACCATCTCGGCGACGTCGTTCCAATTCATCGACGGATCGAGCATCTCGGTGAAATACTTGCCGATCGACATGGCGCCGCCACTCATGTCGACATGCTCGTCCAGCTGAGGCAGGCGGAATTTCTCGTGGGTCACGTAGTTCAGCGCCCAAGCGGGCTTGATGGCGAATTGGGTGATCCCGGCCAGATTGAGCTTGAAAGGAATGGAAAACCCAGTGCGAAGATCGCGCTCGCGATTGCCGCCGGTAATGCTGTCGACAGTCAGCATCATCACGTTGACGCCGGCTTCCTTCGCCCGCTCCATCATTGCCCGATTCAGGCCACGATCCCTGTGGAAATAGAACTGGTAGACCTGCGGTCCCGCATGCTTCTTGCGGATTTCCTCAAGACTGACGGTGCCGAGTGAGGAGACGCCGAACATGGTGCCGAGCGAAGAGGCGGCGGCTGCAACCGCATTCTCGCCCTGATGATGGAAGAGCCGCTGCAGCGCCGTCGGCGAGCAATAGAAGGGCGTCGCAAGCTTTTGTCCCATGACGGTGACAGACATGTCGATCTCGCTGACCCCGCGGAGAACGTTGGGCACGAGATCGCAGCTTTCGAAGCTCGTCGTGTTCCGCCGGAGCGTCACTTCGTCGTCGGCAGCACCATCGATATAGTTGAAGATCGGACCGGGAAGACGCTTCTTCGCGAGAAGGCGAAAATCATGGAAGTTATGGCACTCACGCAGACGCATAGCTTGCCCCGACAACACTGCAATCAATCTCAAAAGACATCAAATATCGCCCTCCCAATATTCCGCCACTCAGCCCAATCCTGTATTACAACCGGTGCAAGCGTGCCTCCCACTTGTAAAGCACATCCGGCTCCTTTTCCTCATTGCCTGCCCCATCCGACTCGTCAACCACGAAGAAGCCGTGCTTCTCGTAAAAGCGGCGCGCCGACTCATTTCTCTGGAACGTCCAGAGCGAGAGCTGCGGATAGGCCGACTTGGCGATATCGAGAAGCCGGCTGCCGATGCCGCGCCCTTGCGCCTCAGGCAACACGTAGAGTTGGTCGATCCAATCCTCGAGGAAGGCGATGACGCCGACGAGACGACCGCCCTCTTCCGCACCCCAGATTTGGCAATCTTTGAAAACGACAGCACTCCAGAAGCCAACATCTTCTTCGGGCGTATGAAGCCCCGCAAGCGTCGGCAGCCTTTCGTTGAAGGAAGCGCGATGGACAGCGGCAGCCGTCGGCATATCCGCGAGATCGAGTTTTCGCAGCGAAACCTTGTCTTTCATGATCAAGCCTTGAGCCCAAAGCCCTGCATAAGCCGGCGGGTGGGGAAATCGGGTGCCCCAGAGGTAAACACCGCGAAGTCGAAATTGTCGGGATGCACAGCATCGGCCACCTGCGGCACCAGGCTGCGCGCGCGCCTTGCGATCGCTTCCGCAGGATCGAGCCAATCGACCGGCCAGGGCGCAAGCCTGCGGAAGGTATTGGCCATGAAAGGATAATGCGTGCAGGCAAGCACCACGATATCGGTCTTGCGGTCATCCATCTCGACGAAGCACTGCTCGATCTCTGCCATGACGGCCTCGTCGCTGACGACATCGCCACGAATATAGGCTTCCGCCAGGCGTGCCAGATTTTCCGATCCGACAAGCCGGACATGACATTGCGTGGCGAAGGACTGGATCAGGTCGCGCGTGTAGGCGCGCTTGACGGTGCCTGGTGTCGCCAGCACCGAAACGAGGCCTGAACGCGTGCGCTCTGCAGCTGGCTTGATCGCCGGCACGGTACCCACGAACGTCATCTGCGGAAAGGCGGCACGAAGAGCGGCACCGGCCAGCGTGAACGCCGTGTTGCAGGCGATGATGCAGACTTCCGGATCATATTGCACGAGCAGCTGTGCGAAGAGATCGACGATGCGCTCCTTCAGCGCCGCTTCTTCCCAACTGCCATAGGGAAATGCGGCATCGTCGGCGATATAGATGAAACCCCGCTCCGGCATCAGCACGCGTGCTTCGCGCAGCACCGTCAAACCGCCGATCCCTGAATCGAAAACGAGTATTGGTTTCAGCTCATTCGCCGCTGCTGTCATCGCTTGGAGCTTCCTTCGGTGCTTTCGAGGATCGGGGATGCGAGCCACTGCCGCGCGGGGACTTCCGCGAGAAGCGGTCAAGAGACGAGATCACCCCGCGCAAGACGCTGATTTCCTGTTCAGTGAAGGCCCGGCGCGAGAGGACGGCCCGGAGATTGTCGACCATTTTCGGCTTTTTCCCGGCAGGATGGAAATAATTGCGCGCATCCAGCGCTTCTTCGAGCTGGTCGAACAGACCGAAAAGCTGCTCCTTCGTCGAAGGCCGCTGTTCGATAGCCTGGAAAGGCACATCGCCGAGATCCTCCATGCCCGATTTCATCCATTCATAAGACATCAACAGCACGGCCTGCGCGATGTTCAAAGAAGCGAAGGCGGGATTGACGGGAAATGTCACGATCTCGTCGGCCAGCGCCACTTCCTCATTCGTCAGGCCCCAGCGCTCCCTGCCGAAAAGAATGCCCGTCCCCTCGCCCGCCTTGAATTTGGTACGGAGCGTTTCGGCCGCAATGACAGGCGAGCGCACCGGCTTGTAACCATCCCGCTCCCGCGCGGTTGTCGCATAGACGAAATTGAGATCAGCGATCGCCTGCTCCAGCGTCTCGTAGACCTTTGTCGCTTCGATAATATGATCCGCCTTGGAGGCAGTCGCCTGTGCCCTCTCGTTTGGCCAGCCATCGCGAGGATTGACGAGGCGCAACTCAGCAAGGCCGAAATTCGCCATGGCGCGCGCCACCATACCGATATTCTCGCCCATCTGCGGCTCGACCAGAATGATGGCCGGCCCTTCGGCCAGAAGTTGACGCTCGCTGTTCGTGCCTGCCATGATGCCTAAATCTCCGCGCGCGAACTCGATCGCGCCAATTCGAGCATGGTGCCGAAAAGTGTTAGCGGTTTTCGGGCGACATCATGCTCAATGTCTTGATTCCGGTGTCGCAATAGCGAGACGCCAGCCGATCGGCAAGGTTTTTGCGCTTGAATGGCAGAACGAATCCCGCCCGATTATTCCGGATTGACCGGCTTCTTCTGATCCGACGGCTGCTGCGTCTGGTCTGCCGGCTGCTGCTGCTGCTGTTTGACAAGATCCACCATCACGCTCTTGAGCGAGCTCGGATTGCCGTTGTCGTCGTTGGTGACGATATCGTCCACCACGGGCCTGCCACCCTCTTCGATGACCTCGAAACGAACCGTGGTCACCTTCTGATAATCGGCGTCGGAGCCCATGCAGGTCGATTTCTTGAAGGTCGCCAGCACCTCAGTCACATTGTTCTTCGACGGCTGCGCGGCAATCTTCACGTCCTCCAGCGGACACGCATCCTGCGCATTGACAATGACATCGTAGTCGAAGGGCGAGATACCATCCTCGTCGGCGGCGGGAAATTGCGCCGCCGCCTGGTATTTCGCTCCAAAATCCTTGCTATAGATATCCTTGAGTTTGTCCTCGCCGAAAATATCCTGCCAATCGCTGTCGCCGCCCGCCCAGTTGGAGACGGTCGCGTCCATGATGGCCTTCACGGGCGTCGTCGCATCGGCCGCGAGCGCCGTATGCGCGCCAAGCGAGAACTGAAAAAGCGTGAAGGCAAGTGCGGAGGCGGCAAATTTCTGCATGATTTGATTCCGTGGCAGCAGGCAAAACATGCGCGACATTAGACCCATGGATCGCTTTGGCAATGGCCGGACTGCAAAAAGCGGGTGATGTCACGAATGATCAAAAACGCGATGCCGAAGGCTCTATCGGCTTTGCGTTCCGCACTTGCGGTGCTATAGCCCTCGGGACTTCATATTACCCACAGGACCATCGGGTCCCATCAGCTTAAACGAGGCAGAAGCATGAAGAAGATCAAGGTCGCAAATCCCGTTGCCGATCTCGATGGCGACGAAATGACTCGCATCATCTGGCAGCTCATCAAAGAAAAACTGATCTTCCCCTACCTCGACATCGATATCGACTACTATGACCTCTCGGTCGAAAACCGCGACGCCACCAACGACCAGGTGACCGTTGACGCCGCCAACGCCATCAAGAAATACGGCGTCGGCATCAAGTGCGCCACGATCACGCCGGACGAAGCCCGCGTGAAGGAATTCAACCTCAAGGAAATGTGGAAGAGCCCGAACGGCACGATCCGCAACATTCTCGGCGGCGTCATCTTCCGCGAGCCGATCATCTGCAAGAACGTTCCGCGCCTGGTTCCGGGCTGGACGCAGCCGATCGTCGTTGGCCGTCACGCTTTCGGCGACCAGTACCGCGCCACCGACTTCAAGTTCCCCGGCAAGGGCAAGCTGACCATCAAATTCGTTGGCGAAGACGGCACGATCATCGAGAAGGAAGTCTTCAACGCTCCGGGCGCCGGCGTTGCCATGGCCATGTACAACCTCGACGAGTCGATCCGCGAATTCGCCCGCGCCTCTATGATGTACGGCCTGATGCGCAAGTGGCCGGTCTACCTCTCGACCAAGAACACCATTCTCAAGGCCTATGACGGCCGCTTCAAGGACATCTTCGAAGAAGTCTACCAGAACGAGTTCAAGGCTCAGTTCGACGAAGCCGGCATCACCTACGAGCACCGCCTGATCGACGACATGGTGGCCTCCGCCCTGAAATGGTCCGGCGGCTACGTCTGGGCCTGCAAGAACTATGACGGCGACGTCCAGTCCGACACCGTTGCCCAGGGCTTCGGCTCGCTTGGCCTGATGACCTCCGTTCTGCTCACGCCGGACGGCAAGACGGTCGAAGCCGAAGCCGCACACGGCACGGTGACACGTCACTACCGCCAGCACCAGAAGGGTCAGGAAACCTCGACGAACTCGATCGCCTCGATCTTCGCCTGGACCCGCGGCCTCGCTCATCGCGCCAAGCTCGACGACAATGCCGAACTCGCGAAGTTCGCTTCCACGCTGGAAAAGGTTTGCGTCGACACGGTTGAAGCCGGCTACATGACCAAGGACCTGGCGCTGCTGATCGGTCCCGATCAGCCTTGGCTTTCGACCACCGCTTTCCTCGACAAGATCGACGAAAACCTCAAGAAGGCCATGGCTGCCTAAGCCTTGCCGACATAAGCAGATATAGGAACCCGGCCTCAGAGAGCCGGGTTTTCTTTTGCCCGGAATCTTGCCGCCGGGGTTAAGCAGTGGCAAGAATGCGCGCAACAAAAAGGAGAGGCAGATGGCTGAGGAACTCGTTTTCTACACCAACCCGATGTCGCGCGGACGCATCGCCCGCTGGATGCTCGAGGAGATCGGCCAGCCCTATCGCACCGAATATCTCGACTTCGGCACGACGATGAAGGCGCCTGAGTATCTGGCCGTAAATCCCATGGGAAAAGTTCCCGCCATCAAGCATGGCGATACGGTCGTCACCGAAGGGGCGGCCATCTGCGCTTATCTGGCGGAAACCTTCCCGCAGGCAGGGCTTGCACCGACCGCGGCCGAGCGCGGCCGCTATTTTCGCTGGATGTTCTTCGCCGCCGGCCCGATGGAGATGGCGGTGACCAACCGCGCCCTCGGCTTTGAAATTCCGACGGAACGCCTGCGCATGGCTGGCTGCGGCAGCCTGGACCATGTTTTCGATACATTGGAACAAGCGGTCACAGCCTCACCCTTCATCGCCGGCGACCGCTTTACGGCCGCCGACGTCTATGTCGGTTCGCATGTCGGCTGGGGTCTCAATTTCGGCACCATCGAGAAGCGCCAGGCCTTCATCGATTATTGGGCCAGGGTCAGCGACCGCGACGCCTACCGCCGAGGCAACGATATCGACAATGCTGCTATGCCGAAGCCGGCCAATGCCTGACAATACGAGGCATTAAGAGGAAATCTTCGATCGAAGTCATATGCCTCTATTGCAGCGGCATATAGATATCGGTCAAAAGCTCCGTCGGCGGCACGTCGCGCGGATTGTTGATATATTCCTCGAACATGACGGTATCGCGCAACTGCCGACCCGAGGCTGGCAGCCATTGCGCGTATAGCCACTGATAAGCCCTATGCATATTGGCGTAAGGCCCCTTATGGCGTAGCACGGCATATTCGCCGCCATCGATAGAGCGACGCTCCAGCGGAGCATCGACGGCAATATCCGCGCTGGCGGTGATACAGGCATAAGACCGCAGCTTGTCTGCCTCCACGACATCGGGATCATCGAGATAGATACCGATCATGCGCATATTAGGCCCGGCAAGGCGGCGGGCAAAGATGGTGCCGAAGAGTATTTCGAATGCCTGACCGATCTGCATGTAGGAGCCGCGATGGGCGACACCGATCAGTGACATCGGGGAAATGGTGCGAAGCGTAACGTCGAACATGACCGTGATCCTTCCTTGAGTGCTGGGTTCGAAGATCGTGTGGCTTCCCTCATTCCGATATCGCGCCGGCGGCATGCCGTAGACGGATCTGAAGATGCGGTTGAACGACTGGAGATTGGGATAGCCCGACCGCTTTGCAATGTCGCTGACGGATAGACGGGTGTTGACGAGATCGCCGGCGGCGCGATGCAGCCGCAGCCGCTTGACGGTCGCCGCCGCCGTCTCGCCATAGATCGCCCGATAGATCCTGTGCCAGTGATAGCTGGACATGCAGGCGATCTCGGCGAGCTTTTCCATATCGAGCTCATCATCCAGATGCTCATGGATATAGGCTGAAACCCGCCGCAGCCGGGTCTCGTAAAGCGTCCACGCCGTTCCACCACTCATGTCAAACCTCTTGCAAATTCGATCGGCCCGACCAGAGCATAACCCGATTTGACAAATCCTGCGGAGTTGTCCGGACAAAGAAAAATGGCGGACACCTAAGCATCCGCCATCCTTGTTTATCCATCGGAGATTAGCGTCTTAGCCGGCAAGCGCCGCCGCAATCGCCTCAACGGCTTCATCAGCTTTGGCGCCATCTGGGCCGCCGGCCTGGGCCATGTCGGGACGGCCGCCGCCGCCCTTGCCGCCGAGCGCAGCCGAAGCGACGCGTACGAGGTCGACGGCGCTGAAGCGGCCGACTAGATCTTCAGTGACAGCGACGACGGCGCTGGCCTTGCCATCATCCGAGACGCCGATCAGCGTGACGACGCCCGAGCCGAGCCCTGCCTTGGCCTCATCCGCCATACCCTTGAGATCCTTGGGATCGACGCCGGATATTGCCTTGCCAAGGAACTTGACGCCATTGACGTCGCGAACGGCATCGGCCGAGCCGCCTTGGCCGCCGCCCATGGCGAGCTTGCGCTTGGCATCTGCCAGTTCGCGTTCCAGCTTGCGGCGCTCGTCCATCAAGGCTTCGACGCGCGAGACGACGTCGGCGGGCTGGACCTTCAGCGCCGAGGCGAGGCTCTTCACGCGATCGTCCTGTTCGGCGAGATAATCGCGCGCGGATTCACCGGTGACGGCTTCAATGCGGCGTACGCCGGCACCAACTGCGCTTTCGCCGAGAATACGCACGAGACCGATCTGGCCAGTGGCCGAGACATGCGTACCGCCGCAAAGCTCGACCGAGTAGGGCTTGCCGGCCTTGGCCCCACGCACGCCCTGCCCCATCGATACGACGCGCACCTCGTCGCCATACTTCTCGCCGAACAATGCCATCGCACCTTCCGCGATCGCATCGTCGACGCTCATCAGGCGGGTCGTAACCGGCGAGTTCTGCAGGACGATCTCGTTGGCCATATCCTCGACGACCTTCAACTCCTCAGCCGACATCGGCTTGGGATGCGAAACGTCGAAACGCAGACGCTCTGGCGCGACCAGCGAGCCCTTCTGCGCCACGTGGGTGCCGAGCACTTCGCGAAGTGCTTCGTGCAGCAAATGGGTGGCGGAGTGATTGGCGCGCAGGCGCGAGCGCCTGTTATGATCGACCGTCAGGACGACGGCATCGCCGACCTTGATCTTGCCTTCCGACACTTCCGAACTGTGAACGAAAAGGCCCTCGCCCTTCTTCTGGGTGTCGTTGACGGCGAGCTTGCCGTGGTCGCTGGAGATCACGCCGGTATCGCCCATCTGACCACCGGATTCGCCGTAGAAAGGCGTCTGATTGACGACGATCTGCACCTTGTCGCCGGCAGAGGCGCTATCGACTGCAACACCGCCCTTGACGATCGCCTGGATCACGCCTTCAGCAGATTCCGTATCGTAACCCAGGAATTCAGTGGCACCGTTCTTTTCCTTGAGCTCGAACCAAATGGTCTCGGTCGCCTTGTCGCCGGAGCCGGTCCAATGCGAGCGCGCTTCAGCCTTCTGGCGCTCCATCGCATCCGTGAAGCTGGAAATATCGACGCCGATGCCGCGGGCACGCAGCGCGTCCTGCGTCAGGTCGAGCGGGAAGCCATAGGTGTCGTAGAGCTTGAAGGCAGTTTCGCCGTCCAAGCTGTCGCCCTTATGCAGGTCCGAAGTGGCATCGTTGAGCAGCGACAGGCCACGTTCCAGCGTCTTGCGGAAACGGGTTTCTTCGAGCTTCAGCGTCTCGGAGGTGAGCGCCTCAGCGCGAACCAACTCGGGATAGGCGCGGCCCATCTGCTGGATCAGCGCCGGCAGCAGCTTCCACATCAGCGGCTCCTTGGCACCCAGCAGCTGCGCGTGGCGCATGGCGCGGCGCATGATGCGGCGAAGCACGTAGCCGCGGCCTTCGTTCGACGGCAGCACGCCATCGGCAATCAGGAAGGCGGAGGAACGCAGATGATCGGCGATGACGCGATGGCTGGCGCGATGCTCGCCCTCGGCCTTCACACCCGTCGCCTCTTCCGAGGCTTCGATCAGCGCGCGGAACAGGTCGATGTCGTAATTGTCATGCTTACCCTGCAGCACGGCGGCAACGCGCTCGAGACCCATGCCGGTATCGATCGACGGACGCGGCAGGTCGACGCGCTGCTCCTTGGTGATCTGCTCGAACTGCATGAAGACGAGGTTCCAGATCTCGATGAAGCGGTCGCCGTCTTCTTCCGGCGATCCGGGAGGGCCGCCCCAGATATGATCGCCGTGATCGTAGAAGATTTCGGAACAGGGGCCGCAAGGACCGGTATCGCCCATTGCCCAGAAATTGTCGCTGGTGGCGATGCGGATGATCCGGTCGTCGGAAAGGCCGGCGATCTTCTTCCACAGGTTAAAGGCGTCGTCATCGGTATGATAGACCGTGACCAGCAGGCGCTTGGCATCGAGGCCGAATTCCTTGGTGATCAGGTTCCAGGCAAGCTCGATGGCGCGCTCCTTGAAATAGTCGCCAAAGGAGAAGTTGCCGAGCATCTCGAAGAAGGTGTGATGGCGCGCGGTATAGCCGACATTATCGAGGTCGTTGTGCTTGCCGCCGGCGCGGACGCATTTCTGCGCCGTCGAAGCCGTCGTATAGGGACGCTGCTCCAGACCGGTGAACACGTTCTTGAACTGCACCATGCCGGCATTGGTAAACATCAATGTCGGATCGTTGCGCGGCACCAGCGGGCTCGACGGCACGATCTCGTGGCCGTTTTTCTTAAAATAGTCGAGGAAGGTCGACCGGATTTCATTCACACCGCTCATATGGGGCCCTTCAGTCCTGCGCTCAGCAACTTGCATCAAAGTCAGTGGCTTTTATCGTCCGCTCCGGGCGCTGTCCAGCCGCACGAACAAAACCGGCCGCACATCCCTTGGACAATGCGGCCGGTTCCAATTCTTAATCTCGGTCTCTGGTCGGGAACTGCTCCCGAAAATCCTTATTCCCCGGAGGCGTCGCCATCATCGGCATCGGGACCGCCATTTTGCAGGAAGCGATCGGCGATGAGACCGGCATTCTGGCGGAGCGACAATTCGATTTCACGGGCGAGATCCGGGTTGTCGCGCAGGAAGAGTTTCGCGTTTTCGCGGCCCTGGCCGAGGCGCTGGCTATTATAGGAGAACCAGGCGCCGGACTTTTCGACGATACCGGCCTTGACGCCGAGATCGACCAATTCGCCGGTCTTGGAAACACCTTCGCCATACATGATGTCGAACTCGACCTGCTTGAAGGGCGGCGCCATCTTGTTCTTGACGACCTTGACTCGGGTCTGGTTGCCGATCACCTCTTCGCGCTCCTTGACGGCGCCGATGCGGCGGATATCGAGGCGAACCGAGGCGTAGAACTTCAGCGCGTTACCACCCGTCGTCGTTTCCGGCGAGCCGAACATGACGCCGATCTTCATACGGATCTGGTTGATGAAGATCACCATGCAGTTGGACTTGGAGATCGAAGCCGTGAGCTTGCGTAGCGCCTGGCTCATCAGACGGGCCTGCAGGCCCGGCAGGCTGTCGCCCATCTCGCCTTCGATTTCGGCGCGCGGCGTCAGGGCCGCAACGGAGTCGACGACGAGAACGTCGATGGCCCCGGAGCGCACCAGCGTATCGGTGATTTCGAGCGCCTGTTCGCCGGTATCGGGCTGCGAGATCAGCAGGTTCTGCAGGTCGACGCCGAGCTTGCGGGCATAGACCGGATCGAGCGCATGTTCCGCGTCCACAAAGGCGCAAATGCCGCCCTTCTTCTGGGCCTCTGCGATGGTCTGCAGCGCCAGCGTCGTCTTACCCGAGCTTTCCGGCCCGTAGATTTCGATGATGCGCCCCTTCGGCAAGCCGCCAATGCCGAGAGCGATATCGAGGCTCAGAGAGCCGGTGGAAACCGTTTCGATTTCGACCGCGTTCTCGTTCGAGCCGAGTTTCATGATCGAGCCCTTGCCGAACGACCGCTCAATTTGAGAGAGTGCCGCTTCAAGTGCCTTGCTTTTATCCACCGATTTGTCCTCTACAAGCCGCAAAGAATTCTGAGACATTAGATCCACCTTTAGGTTATTGAAGCCGCTCTAGCAATGTTGCCGCCGATGAGAATTGTGTACTTGATTTGTTCTCATATCGCAAGGGCACAACAAGCGATTGAAAGAAAAAGGTAAAATGAATTTCGTTCTATTTTTGTTTTCTTCTTTCTTCCCAGGCACTTACATGCCAGGAACAGTGAATTGCGAGATGTTTGCGGCTCGCTCGATTCGCCTTTTCGACTGCTGAGGATAACCCTATGGCGAAAAAGATTCTCGTTCTCGGCGGTGCCCATATCGACCGGCGCGGCCGCATTTTCGGCGAGACGGCGCCCGGCGCCAGCAATCCCGGCGCATGGTTCGAGGAGCCCGGCGGCGGCGGCTTCAATGCGGCGCGAAATCTCGCCCGCCTCGGCTTCGACGTAAAGCTGATCTCGCCGCGCGGCGGCGATCCCTCCGGCGAAATGGTGGCGGAAGCCGCAAGCCATGCCGGCATCGATGACAAGCCCTTCGTCTTCCTCGATCGCAAGACGCCTAGCTATACGGCGATCCTTGAGAATGATGGCAATCTCGTCATCGCGCTTGCCGACATGGAGCTCTACAAGCTCTTCGTGCCAAGACGCCTGGCGATTCGCGCCGTTCGAGACGCCTTCGAAGAAACCGACCTCATTCTCTGCGATGCCAATCTGCCAGCCGAAACCTTAGGCGCAATTGCGGCAAGGGCCGTCTTTTGCGGCAAGCCGGTCGCTGCTATCGCCATCTCGCCGGCCAAAGTCGTGCGGCTGAAACCGAGCCTTGCCGGCATCGATCACCTGTTCCTCAACGAGGCCGAAGCCGCGGCGCTGACCGAAATCCGTCCGGAGGATCCGCGCGAATGGGTAAATGCTTTGCGTGCACTCGGCCTGCGCAATGGCGTGGTCACCCGGGGGAAACGCCCCCTGATCGCATTCTCGCGTGATGCCATCGTCAGCCTGCAGCCGCCTGTGGTCGAAGATGTGGCCGATGTCACCGGCGCGGGAGACTCGCTTGCCTCCGGCGTTCTTTCGGCGCTGCTGGCCGGCCACGATCTCGCAGAAGCCGTCCGTCATGGGGCAGCGGCGGCAGCAATCACCGTCCAGTCCCCCTATGCGACGGCAGAAAATCTCTCTCCAGAGCTGCTAAAGGCGGCTTTGGCCCTTGTTCCCGAGGCCGAAATTCTGTCATGAAGCCTGCTCAAGACGCGTATACTGTTTCAGTGAATTGGAAACGACAATGACCCAGCCTATCTCGCCCCTGCTTCCGATCTCCTATTCGAAGGAAGTCGCTGCCGCCAAGCTGCGCGGTGCGCCGATCGTTGCCCTGGAATCGACGATCATCACCCACGGCATGCCCTATCCGGGCAATATCGAGATGGCCCGCAGCGTTGAGGCGATCATCCGGCAGGAAGGCGCTGTTCCGGCGACTATCGCCGTCATTCACGGTACGCTGCATATCGGTCTTGAGCCGGAAGAGCTGGAAGCCCTCGCTAAGACGGAAGGTGCGATGAAGGTTTCGCGCGCCGACATCGCCTTTGCGATCGCCGAGCGCCGCACGGGCGCGACCACGGTCGCCGCCACGATGATTGCCGCCGCCCGCGCCGGCATCAAGGTTTTCGCCACCGGCGGCATCGGCGGCGTGCATCGCGGCGCCGAAGAGAGCTTCGATATCTCGGCCGATCTTGAAGAGCTTGCGCGCACAGGCGTCATCGTTGTCTGCGCCGGCGCCAAGGCGATCCTCGATATTCCGAAGACGCTTGAAGTGCTCGAAACTCGCGGTGTCCCGGTCGTGACCTACGACAGCACCGAATTCCCGGCCTTCTGGTCGCGCTCCTCCGGTCTGACGAGCCCGCTGACGCTGAACAGCCCTGCTGCGATCGCCAACTTCCAGACGACGCGCGAACAGCTCGGTATCGACGGCGGCATGCTGATCGCCAACCCGGTTCCGGAAGCCGACGAAATCCCGCGCGAGGAGATGGAAATCTACATCGAACGCGCACTCGACAGCGCGGAACGGGACGAGATCAGCGGCAAGGCGGTTACGCCCTATCTGCTGAGCACGATCTTCGACATTACCGAAGGCCGCAGCCTCAAGACCAACATCGCGCTTGTCGAAAACAATGCGCGCCTGGCCGCCGAGATCGCCGTCGCGCTCGCAGAATAATCAGACAGCAGCTACGAGAGCGGCCGGGCGCGTCAGAAGATCGCCCGGCGCTTTGTTTCAGGTAAGCGTGAACAGGCCCAAGGCGTCGCGCAATTCGGCAAGCGTCGCCTCCGTCCGCTCCCTCGCCTTTCTCGTCCCCTTTCGCACGACTTCCATGACATAGTTCGGTTCGGCGGCATAATGCGCGCGGCGTTCGCGGATCGGCGCGAGCAGCGCTTGCAGGACGTCCTCGATATGTCTCTTCAAGGTGACGTCGCCAAGGCCGCCACGCCGATAATGCGCCTTCATCTCTTCGATGAATTGCCGATCCTGGCAAAAAGCATCGAGATAGGTGAAGACGACGTTTCCCTCGATCTTGCCGGGATCGTTGACGCGCAGGTGATCCGGATCGGTGTACATGCGTCGCACCGCATTCCTGATCTCGTCAGGCGATGCCGAGAGCGGGATCGCATTGCCCTGCGATTTGCTCATCTTCGCCCTGCCGTCGACACCCGGAAGGCGCCCGACTTTTGGCACCATGGCTGCAGCTTCGACGAGAATGTCTCGCCCGATCTGCCGATTGAGACGGCGAACGATCTCGTTGGTCTGCTCGATCAACGGTGCCTGATCTTCGCCGACGGGAACGACGGTCGCCTTGAAGGCCGTGATATCGGCGGCTTGGGCGACCGGATAGCAGAGAAAGCCGGCCGGCACATCGCGTTCGAAACCGCGCAGCTGGATCTCCGTCTTGATCGTCGGATTTCTCTCCAGGCGGCTGACCGTGACGAAATTCAGATAGAGCAGTGTCAGCTCCGCCAGCGCCGGCAAGGCGGATTGCACGCAGATCGTCGTCAGCGCCGGATCGATGCCGACGGCAAGATAATCGGTGGCGACCTCAAGAACGTTGCGCCGGACCTTTTCGGGATCATGGGCATTGTCGGTCAGCGCCTGCGTATCCGCCAGCAGCAGGAATTGCTCGTGGCTTTGCTGAAGCGCAACGCGGCTCTTCAGCGACCCGACATAATGGCCGAGATGGAGTGGACCGGTGGTCCGGTCGCCCGTCAGGATGACGGGACGGGTATTGATAAGAGATTGCATTTCGTTGCTCCGCAAAAAGAGCCGCCGCAATCGGGAAGGAAAAACGGAATGGACCATGCCTGCCGGATCACGGCGGCAGGGTCGATTTCAAGACATGACGACTGCCGCTCCTAGAAGGAGCGCCACCACATTTGGCAAATGGGCTTGGCAAGGTCGATCATGGGCGGTTGATTACACCGTTGCGCCGCAATCGGCAACATGGAGAGGCGCGAACGCCCCTCAGTTAGTTCTTGTCCAGCGTCTCGCGCACGACGACGGCAAGCTGCTTCAGCGAGAACGGCTTCGGCAGGAAGCCGAATTGCGCATCCGCCGGCAAATTGCGCGCGAAAGCATCCTCGGCATAGCCCGAAACGAAGATGAACTTCAGATCCGGATATTTCTTGCGCAGTTCGCGCAGCAGCGAAGGCCCGTCCATCTCGGGCATGACGACGTCGGAGACGACGACATCGACCTGTCCGTCGAGCTCCTCCATGATGTCGAGCGCCTCAACGCCGGAGCCGGCCTCGTGGACGGTATAGCCGCGCGTCTCGAGCATGCGCTTGCCGCCGCGACGCACCGCCTCCTCGTCTTCGACAAGTAGCACGACAGCGGACTTGCCGGTGAGATCGGCCGGTTCTTCTGCAGAGGTGGCTATACCGACACTCTGGTCCATGGCCGCGACATCGCGGCTTTCCGACACTTTCGTCTCGGTCACCGCGGGCATTTCGACGATGTGCCGCGGCAGGAAGATGCGGAAGGTCGTTCCCTTGCCCACTTCCGATTCCGGCTGGATATAGCCGCCGGACTGCTTGATGATGCCGTAGACCATCGCAAGGCCGAGGCCGGTGCCCTTCCCGACTTCCTTGGTCGTGAAGAAGGGCTCGAAGATCTTGTCCATGATTTCGGGCGCGATGCCGGTGCCGGTATCGCTGACCTCGACGAGCACCATGTCCTCATGCGGAAGATAGGGATAGTTGAAGGCGCTGACATCGGCCGCAAGCAGATTGCGGGTGCGCAGCGTCAGCGTTCCGCCGCCCGGCATGGCATCGCGGGCATTGACGCACAAATTGATGAGCACCTGTTCGAACTGCGACAGGTCGGTTTTGACGGGCCAGAGATCGCGGCCGTAATCCACGTCGAGCTTGACATGCGTACCCGACAGCAGCCGGTCCACCAGCATGCGCAGATCGCCGATCACATCGGTCAGATTGAGAACCGTTGGCCGCATCGTCTGCTTGCGCGAGAAGGCGAGCAACTGCCGAACCAGCACGGCCGCGCGATTGGCATTGCGCTTGATTTCCATCAGATCCGCAAAGCTGGCATCGGAGGGTCGCGCCTGAAGCAGCAGATGGTCTGATGAAAGCAGGATCGCCGTTAGAACGTTGTTGAAGTCATGCGCGATGCCGCCTGCAAGCGTGCCGACGGCATTGAGCTTTTGCGTCTGCGCCATCTGTGTTTCGAGCGCCTTCTGCTCGGTCACCTCGACCGCATAGACGATGGCAGCCTCTTCGGGCGCCTCATCGGTCTGGTCGATGACGGCATTCACGTAGAAGCGGAAATGCCGCGTTTCGTCTTTCGGATTGCGAGAGTCGATCGGCGGAATATCGCCCTGCCGGTCTTTGGCGGCCGCCAGCGCCTGCTGCAGCTGCGGCCGATCACTTTCGTTGACGACGTTCTCAAGGGCGGCACCGCGCTCGATATCATCGCGCGAGACGAGATCCGAGAAGAGCTTCAGGAAAGGCGCATTCGTCCGCAGAATGCGGCCGTTGCCATCGACGGACGCGATCGCCATCGGCGTATTGTTGAAGAAGCGGCTGAAACGCATCGCGGCGGCGGAGGCCGATTGCTCGGTATCCCCGCCGTTCTGCCGGGTCAGGACGATGGTGCGGCTCTCACCGGGCGCGCCGTCGCGCATCGACGTGACACTGTGGACGATCTGTACGGGCAGGCTCTGGCCATTGGACCGGCGCAGATCGAGATCGAGCGTCACCGTCTTCTTGAGACCCGGTTCCGCCTGCACCGATTGGATCAGCGCCAGCCCCTCGCCGGCGACGAGATCGCCTATGGTCATCGAGCCCGGTACGAACTTGGTCAGATCGAAGCCCAGCCATTCGGCAAGCGTTGCATTGAGATAGAAGATCTCGCCCTTGCGTCCGGCGGAAAAAAAGCCGGCCGGCGCATGGTCGAGATAGTCGATCGCGTTCTGCAATTCCTTGAAGAAACGTTCCTGGTCGTCGCGCTCGGAGGTGATGTCGGTGACCTGCCAGATATGCAGTACCTTGCTGCTGCCCTGCTCCGGCGGCAGCACCCGCGCTTTCAGCCGGTACCAATGTGCACTATTGCCGCTTCCATCAACCGGGCCGAGCGGCTTCAGCAGGCGAAACTCTTCCGATCCCTCATTGCCATCGCGCAGGCCATTAGCAAGACGATAGAGAGCCTCGTTGGATTCGCGATTTCGCGACAGCAGCATTTCCAGCGACTGCACTTCCGTCGCTTTCGTCGCACCGGTCAGGCGGCCGTACGCGGCATTCGCATAAATGATGCGCCCCTTCTCGTCCGTAATCAGCGTTCCGTCGGGATGGCTGTTGAGGAAGGACCGCGCCAGACTGTCGGACTGCGGCTGCGGCATGACCTCGACGAAACCGATGATCGAAGAGACCAGGAAAAAGATGCCGACCATGGCGAGAATGCCAAGGCCGCCGAGAACCGCTTCATTGTCGAGCTGGTTCTTGAAGACGACAAAGGCAGCCGCCGCAGCCATGAGAACGAGCGCAAGCAGGATGATGCGCAGGACGGTTCCAGAACGAACTCCGCGATCCACCAGCGGCACGCTATACTCGTCGGACGGACGCTGCTTCGTCATAAACCCCTCGTATCGGCCGTTCTCCTCGCGACATATCATACACCTTGGGGTCGCCGGAGCCGGACCTTTCGAATCTTCTTTATCAATTTGCGTCATCCGCAAAAAGCTTTGCCGGACCAGAAAGACTTGAATTCACAAGCAATAGAATACAACGGCCTGCAATCGCATCTTGTCTCCGGCGCAATCCTGTTCATATGATCGCGATATAGAAGGGTCACGGTCAAAGCATTACCCGCAACAGTTGCGCCTACTGCATAATTCCTTAAATAGGATTCGATTTAAGGGTAAAATTATGCAGTGGATTTAAAGTACTACAGCGACCTTTGCGCGTCACATCTGGCGCGCTGCGCTGTAAACCGCGACATCGGGGACAATTACGGAGTATCTCGATATGTTGGACGATATCGCCGGAGCCTATGGCAGCCGCTTCTTTCTCGCAGCCGGTGGAGTTGGCATTGCCCTGCTCGTACTCATTGGCATTCTGTGGATCATGCGCAACCGAGCGCCTTCTCCCTTCGTACGCGGCGGCAAGAACCGTCAGCCTCGCCTGCAGGTGCTGGATGCCGCCGCCGTCGATGCCCGCCGCCGTCTCGTGCTCGTGCGACGCGATGGGATCGAACATCTGATCATGATCGGCGGCCCAACGGACATCGTCATCGAATCGGGCATTTCCGATGCCACCCGGGCTGGAGCCGCGACGACGCCGGTCGATATCCCCATGGCATTTGAAGAGAGGCAGTCGCAGCTGCAGAAAGCGACTGCGGTGGAAGCTCCTCCCGCAGCGCTTCCGCAGCGCCAGCAATCCGCCGAAGACAAGATCGAAGCCTATTTGCGCAACGAACCCCGCCTTGCGCCTGCAACGGAACCCGCTTCAGTGCCGCAGGTTGCCGAGCACCCACAAGCCGCCCCTGTCAAGCCGCCGCAACCCGCCCAACAACCCGCTCCGGCAATCAGCGAGGCTGAGGCAGCCGACATACTGGATGCCGCTCGCCACGTTGTCCTGCCGCAGCAGCAGCCTGCTCCCGCGCGCCAGGCGGCAGTCGAACCCACCGTCGCATCGGCGCCGACGCCTGCTGCCGAGCCCGGCAACGATTTCCAGCGCATCCTCGAAGCGGAAATGTCGAAGAACTTGACCGCCGAACGGATCATTCCGAACGCGCCGGCACCACGGCAGGTGCAGCAGCAGCCAAATGCCGCGCCATCCCCCGTCTCAAGCCCCGCAAAACGCGTCGAACCCGAACTTGCACCGCTGACCGGAGCCGACAGCGCCCTTCAGAAAGAAGTCGCTCGCATCTTCGGGGAAATGAGCGTCAGCCGCGACAAATAGGCCGCGTCCTCTCAACCGCCGGAATGGAAAAAGGCACGACGGATATCCCCGTCGTGCCTTTGTTCCATAAGCCCGGTCGAAACCGAAGCGTCATTCACTCGTCGCGATAAACCTTTTCGCGGCGCTCGTGGCGTTCCTGTGCTTCGATCGACAAGGTGGCAATGGGACGAGCGTCCAGACGCTTCAAGCCGATCGGCTCGCCGGTTTCTTCGCAATAGCCGTAAGTGCCATCTTCAATACGCTGCAAGGCGGCATCGATCTTGGAAATGAGTTTGCGCTGGCGGTCGCGAGCCCGAAGTTCGATGGCCCTGTCGGTTTCCGAGGAAGCCCGATCAGCAAGATCGGGATGATTTGCGCTTTCTTCTGCTAGATGATCCAGGGTTTCGCGCGCTTCTCTAAGGATGTCGTTTTTCCATGCTATCAGCTTCGCTCGAAAATAAGCTCGCTGGTTCAGATTCATGAATTCCTCGTCTTCCGAGGGCACATAGTTGCTAAGATCGATCTTCTCACTCAACGCGATTCTCCTGAAGAACATCTCATATGGCTGGGCTGTATATCCCAACCAATAGTACCGATTCAAGCCAAATAGATGCTGTCAACTGATTTTTAAATTTGTCATAAAATTCGGCTAAGGGTCTATTTTTTCATCACTTCTTCTCGCCAGCCCCGATTCTCCGCGCTCGTAACCTTCCCGTGAAGACGAGGCATTTCGCCCTCTCGCGGATCGCCTCGCAGTTGACGGCGCATGCGAACAGACGCTACCTCATTGGGGGAATCGAGCCCTGGAATTTCGCCATGACCAGAATTTCGCCGCCGCCGTCCAGGATCTATCTTCTACGCCATGCCGAGGCCCGGCAGGCTACGCCCGGACAGAAGGATTTCGATCGCCCTTTGAGCGACAATGGCTATGCGGCGGCCGAGATCGTCGCGGAGAAAGCGGTCGGCAAAGGCTATAAGCCGGACCTCGTCATTTCCTCCACTGCCTTGCGCTGTCGTCAGACGGCCGCAGCCATGCGCCGCGCCGTCACGCCCTCAACGGAATTCCGCTTTGTCGATGCGCTCTATAACGGCACGCCGGATATTTATCTGTCGCTCATTTCGGCGCAGACCGACCAGGAATCCGTCATGCTGGTCGCGCACAATCCGATCATCGAGCTGACGCTCGCCGCGCTGATCGGACATGAGGCCTTCGCCGATGCCCTCCCACGTGGTTTTCCGACAGCCGGCCTTGCTGTAATCGATGCGACATCGTCAGGCTGGACTCTGACGGATTTTGTCACCGAGTAGGGACTTACCAATATGAGCCGCAATCCCGCTCGCGAGTGATTGCAGAGCCATATCTGCTCACCTTTTCGGCGCGAGTTTCGATCCCTATATTCACGGCCACGCTGTCATCCAGGGATCCCGCCTTGCCCCCAAGCCTGACCTCTTTTACCGACGACGCCCTCATTGCCTTTGACAATCTGGCCGATCGCGCCGCCGGCCTCGTCAATCCGACGATCCGTCTGGGTGTTACAGGCCTCTCCCGTTCGGGCAAGACCGTTTTCATCTCCTCATTGGTGCATAATCTCCTGAATGGCGGACGTCTGCCGCTGTTCGAGCCGGTGCAATCCGGTCGCGTCTCCGCCGTCCGCCTCGAGCCGCAGCCGGACGATGCCGTGCCGCGCTTTCAATACGAGGACCACATCCGTGCCCTGGTCAAAGACCGCATCTGGCCGGATTCGACGCGTGCCATCTCCGAGCTGCGTATCACGCTGGATTATCAAAGCGCCAGCGGCTGGAACCGCCTGTTCTCCCCCGGTCGCCTCTCCATCGATATCGTCGACTATCCCGGCGAATGGTTGCTCGACCTGCCGCTGCTCGCCAAGGATTTCCGTACCTTCAGCGAGGAAACGCTGGCTCTGGCAAACACCGGCATTCGCGCCGAGCTTTCACGTCATTGGCTTGCCCTGACGGAGGCGGCAGACATCGCAGCATCGGCGGATGAAATGAAAGCACGCGACCTCGCCACCGCCTTTGCGGACTATCTCAAAGCCTGCAAATCCGATGAGCGCTCACTCTCGACATTGCCGCCCGGCCGTTTCCTGCTGCCTGGCGATCTTGACGGCTCGCCGGCCCTCACCTTCGCGCCGCTGAAACTGCCCCCCGAAGGTAGCGCGCCGAAGGGCTCACTCTGGGCGATGATGGAACGCCGCTACGAGGCTTATAAGTCCGTTGTCGTCAAACCCTTCTTTCGCGAACATTTCGCACGCCTCGACCGGCAGATCGTCCTTGTCGATGCCCTGCAGGCCATCAATCGCGGCCCGGAAGCCGTGCAGGATCTGGAACGGGCGCTGACGGACGTACTGGCCTGCTTCCGACCCGGCACGAATTCGCTCATTTCCTCGCTGCTCGGCCGTCGGATTGACCGTGTGCTAGTGGCCGCGACCAAAGCCGACCACCTCCATCATGAAAGCCACGACCGTCTGGAGGCTCTCACCCGCCGGCTCGTCGAGCGGGCGATCGAGCGCATCGGCATGGCGGGTGCCGGCATAGAGGTCATGGCCATAGCCTCGGTGCGCGCAACCCGCGAGGCAACCGTGACCCGCGACGGCCAGACGCTTCCCGTCATCGTCGGCACGCCGATGGACAAGGAAACTATCGCTGGCGAGGCTTTCGACGGCAATCGCAAGACGGCGATCTTCCCTGGCGATCTGCCGGAAAATCCGCGCTGGCTGTTCCAAGCCCTTGAATCGGATGGGGCGAAGGTCCATCTGCCCGAGGTGAACGTTGTCCGGTTTCGCCCGCCGGAGCTCGACGAAACCGGTGAAGGCATCAAGCTTTCGGTGCCGCATATCCGCCTCGACCGCGCCATGCAGTTCCTGTTCGGAGACCGTCTCGCATGACGAAATCGACCGAAAACGAGCCGAACGGCAATCGTCGTCCCGGCGCTTTCACGGTGGAACCTGAAACCTCCAGAACAGAAGCGACATCACCAGCGGTTCGCAAGCCGCAAAGCTTCGATACCGACATCGTGCTGACGCCCGACGCGGAAGATCCGTTCATCAATCCGGCCCTCGGCGCCGATTCGGATGCGACTGCCATCGCTAAGCCCCGCCGCAAGAGATTCTCCTTCGGCAAGGTGGCACTCGGTGCGCTCGGCATTCTGGTGTCACTCGCCTTCGGCCTCTGGACGGATCAGCTCATCCGCGACCTGTTCAGCCGGGCCGACTGGCTCGGCTATACCGCCCTTGCGGTCGTCGCCATCGGCATTTTGGCCGTGTTCGCCATCGTCATCCGCGAAACTATCGGAATGATGCGGCTCGCCGCCGTGCAGACCATCAAGGCGGAGGCGGAAGCTGCCATCGTCGAAACCCGACCGGCGCGCGCCAAAGCATTGGTCAAGCGACTCTGCACTCTACTCGAAGCCAATCCAGACACGGCGAGAGGCCGCGCGACCCTGAAGGCGGCAGAAGACGACATCATCGATGCGCCTCAGCTCATTGATCTTGCCGAACGCGAGCTGCTCGGCCCACTCGACCGCCGCGCCCGGGCGCTGATTCTCGGCGCGTCGAAACGCGTGTCGGTGGTAACAGCCGTCAGCCCGCGTGCCCTCGTCGATATTCTCTACGTTCTCTATGAAGCGGCCAAACTGGTCCGCGCCATGGCCGAACTCTACGGCGGCAGACCCGGCACGCTCGGCATGGTCAGATTGATGCGCGATGTGATCGCTCATCTCGCCGTCACCGGCTCCATCGCTGTCGGCGACAGCATTGTCCAGCAGTTGATCGGTCATGGCTTGGCGTCGAAACTCTCCGCACGCCTCGGCGAGGGCGTCGTCAATGGCATGATGACCGCGAGAATCGGCATCGCCGCCATGGACCTTTGCCGACCGCTCCCCTTCAAGGCGCTCAAACGTCCGGGCATTACCGATTTCGCCGGCGACCTCACGCCGAATGTCACCGGCCGCAACCCGGCGTGATGACCTGCAAATTAGGGACTTCAGCACCTTCGGAAACCAAGCATTAACCATTCTCGGGCAAAAGTGACAACCAGTTTCACGGTTTCGCCTCGCTAGGGAATGTCCATGTTTTCGCGTCGATTTCTTCTTGTAAGCAGCCTTGCCGCCGCAGCCATCTCCACCGGCGCCTGGACGCAATCAGCCGAAGCGGCTCCCCGCGACAAGGCGTTCTTCCAGTCGATCTCGGGCACATGGAGCGGCCCCGGCGAGATCGTTGCCGGCAAGTACAAAGGCACGAAGTTCACCTGCAATCTCACGGGCAAGCCATCCGATGGCAGCAGCGCCGGCGTCAAGCTCGACGGCACCTGCCGCGTCGGCGTCTTCCAGCAGCCGATGTCGGCCGAGATCACGCAGAGCGGCGGCTCCTATAGCGGAAAATTCCTGGATGGTGCGGCCGGCAAGGGCCTCGATGTCACCTCCGGCACAGTCAACGACAATACCGTCGTTCTCGGACTGAACCGTCAGAAGCTGAACGGTGCCATGATCGCCCGCGTTCCGGACAGCAAGTCGATGAACGTCACCATTTCGGTGAAGGTCGGCGAACAGATGGTGCCTGTCATCGGCGTCACGCTGAAGCGCGCCGACGTCGACCAGATGGCGGTTGGATCGATCCAGTAAACGTCCGACAGCAACTCACAAAGAGAAGGGCGGCAATTTTGCCGGCCTTTCTCTTTATAGTCATATGGTCCAGCTCAGGCCGTTCGCCACCAGTCACGGTTTTCGTCCGCGACCTCGATACCTTCGACATCAACATCCCGCAGCCAATCGGCGATTGCCCTACCCTTGACCACGAGATCCGCGGCGAAATCGGCAAGCGGCATCAGCACGAAACCACGCTCGACCATTCGCGGATGCGGAATGGTGAGCAGCGGCTCGACCTGTTCCAGATCTCCATAGGTCAGCACATCGATATCGATCGTTCGCGGCCCCCAGCGCTCGATCCGCACCCGCTTCATCTGCCGCTCTATGTCGAGGCACACGTCCAGCAAGGCTTCCGGCGTGAGGGTCGTGTCGACCGCAGCACAGGAATTGTAGAAGAAGGATTGGTCCGTCTTGCCCCAGGGCGGCGTGCGATAAAGCCGCGACACCAAAATCACCTGACAATCGGCACGCGCATCCAGAGTGCGCAAGGCGAGCGCCATGGCGCGGACCGGGTTGTCCAGATTGCCACCCAAACCGAGCGTCGTCCGCACGGCTACACCTTCAGGCAAAATGCTCAATGCTCACCTGCACATAATCGAGAACGCCCGGAACCGGGGCATTGGGCTTGCGTACCGTGATTTTGGCGCGGCGGATACCCGGAAAACGACGGCATAGTTCCTTCGCCACATCGAGCGCCAGCGCCTCGATCAGATAGCGTCGGCGCCCGGTCACGATTTCCTCGATGACGCTGAATGCGATGCCGTAATTGACGGTGTCATCGATCGAATCACGCTCCAGCGCATCGCCGGCTTCGACATCGAGTTCGGCATCGACGAAGAAGCGCTGGCCAAGGAATTCCTCCTCATCATGGACGCCGTGCCGGGCAAAGAAGGCGCAATTCTGCAAAGTAATGGTGTATGTCACAGCGCTCATGGCGTCTCTCCGTTTCGAACAGGCGCGATCGGGTCCGAAAACCGCTCCCTGCATTCGAGCATTATGCTTTAAGTCTCGCGCGCGTCCTGAGAATAGCATCCGCAACCGCCAGCGCGTCCCTGTTGATTGCGACATTGTGCACGCGGAATATCGCAGCCCCCTGCAACCGCAGGATCGCGCTGGTTGCGGCAGTGCCGACATCCCGATCGGCTGCGTCGCGACCCGTTATAGTGCCGACGAACCGCTTGCGCGAGGTGCCGACCAACAGGGGCAGCTCGAAGCGCAGCAGAGCATTGAAACGCGCCATCAGCTCCAGATTTTCCTCGGCATTCTCCTTGGCAAAGCCAAAGCCCGGATCGAGCACGATCGTCTGCCTGTCGACGCCGGCCGCAGCGGCAATCTCCAGCGAGCGATTGAGAAAGAAAAGCTGGTCATCGATCACGTCAGGCAGTTTCTGCCGCTCACGCCCGGTATGCATAATGCAGAGACCAGCACCCGTTTGCGCCGCCACGGTGGCAATATCTGGCTCGCGCTGCAGACCGAACACATCGTTGACGATATGCGCGCCGGCGCCGATCGCCAATCGCGCCGTATCGGCGCGATACGTATCGACGGAAATCAGCGCATCGGTCCTGCCGCGCAAGGCTTCGATGACGGGCAGTACCCGCCCCTGCTCCTCGCTGGCATTGACGGCGGCGGCACCCGGTTTGGTCGATTCGCCGCCGATATCGATGATGCCGGCCCCGTCCTCGACACAGGCCAGCGCATGGGCAACGGCCGCATCGACGGCCTCATAATGCCCGCCGTCGGAAAAGGAATCCGGCGTCACATTGACGATAGCCATGATGACGCTTTGTCCGCCGACATCGATACTGCGGCCATGCGCGACATGCCAGGTTTGGCTGCGAAGCTCCGTCACGAACCGTCCATCCCATTGAAAAGGAAAAAACCTCGCGCTTGATATTGCGCTCACAGTGGCTATGCCGCAAGGTTCGCCGAAGTTCAACATGGTAGCGACACGAATGCCGCTTGCATCCCATAAGTTCAGTCTTTCGTGTGCATTGCTGCTCGCGTTCTGCATACCCAATGTAGCCGGCGCGGAAGTCATCGCCCGCAAATCCATTTCCTATTTCGACATCAAGGGCAGCACCGCCGACGAGCTCGATGCCGCCCTGAACCAGCGCGGACCGCTGGCGATCGGCTCCAGCAGTCACCATCCCGGTGCGACGAGAATCCGCTTCGGCGGCAATGCGACCTACAGCGAAGCAAACGGCCGCTGCTATATTTCCGGCGTCAAGGTTACGGTCGATACGGAAATCATTCTACCGCGCTGGCGTGACCGGCGGCATGCCAGCAAGCAGCTTTCCATGATCTGGGATACATTGGCCGCCGATATCCGGCGCCATGAGGACCGGCATGTCGAAATCGCCCGTCAACATGCGCGGCAGATGGAAAGGCAGATCCTATCTCTGCCGTCAGCCGGCAATTGTGATGCGCTTCAGGAAAAGGCGAATGAGGTGACGTCGCGGGAAACCGACCGGCACGATGCCGATCAGGCGCGCTTCGACCGCATCGAAGCGATCAATTTTACGAGCCGGATGCAGAGGCTGCTCCACTATCGCAGCCGCCAAGGTGCCCGACAGTAGCCTTTCAAAAACTACCTTCGGTGCAAAAGGCGATCAGAAGCGCCAACTGTGGGAAATCAGTCACTATATCCTGTGAATCGTGTGATCTCGTCGCTCTTTGAACTTTACGAGAATCTGAAATAGGTTTTTCCTATCAATTACAGAGACAAACGCACTGGTTGATTCGAAGAAGACCGGGCGGATGTCGCAAAAGAATCGATTTTGAGTACCTGCGTTGGCGGGTTTCTTCGCTCTTCGGCGCAGTCGGGTTTGTTTCTTAAAGCATGCGCTAAGTGTTCTCCTGGCGCGTCCTGAAGCCGCAGGTGTTTCCTCCCTTGCCTGCGGTGATGCGCCCGCCTCGCCTCGCTCGCTGCACCAGCTGAGCGGGGCATCTTTTTTGGGCATTCGACCCTCAGCGGGATTATCGTGACGGATCGGACGGGACGTGCCCGAGGTCCGGTGTCAGGCCTGGCGCTCCGGCACGTGGACGACAAGGCCGTCCAGCGCACTCTTCATCTTGATCTGACAGGAGAGCCGCGAGTTCGGACGAACGTCGAAGGCGAAGTCGAGCATGTCTTCTTCCATGGCTTCCGGGCCGCCGACCTCCTCGGTCCATTCCTCATCGACATAGACATGACAGGTGGCACAGGCGCACGCACCGCCGCATTCCGCTTCGATGCCTGGAACGGAGTTGCGTACGGCATTTTCCATCACGGTGGAGCCCTCGTCGACATTGAGGTCAAAGCGCGTCCCGTCGAAGGCGACGATGGTCAATTTGGTCATGTGGGTGAATTCCGATATTTCGTGAATGAAGGGTGATCGGAATTTTACTTCCAACAAATCGATGGGGCAGTCAACATTTGCGCCGCCGAAACGGTTTGTCCCGTCCGGCGGCGCAAGGGTGCACATCATTGATCGTCGAGCGGATCGGCTCAGCGCGAAAGCTTCAAAATGAAGTTTTCGGCCTCGATGACGCTGGTTGTGACCGCTGCCATGTGAGCGGCGTCGCCGACATTGCTTTCGAGCGCTCCAGCCGCATCCGCCACGCGGAAGGCACCGACGGCGCTGGCAGCGCCCTTCAGCTTGTGCGATGCGGCCTCCACTCGCTTGGGATCGCCGCTGCCGATCTCCTGCAGACAGGAACGGGCCTGCCTTGCAAACATCTGCAGCACCTCGACCTCAAGTGCCTTGTCGCCCATCGTCTGCTTGCCGAGATGGACGAGATCGATCGCCCGCTCCCGCGACGGAGCCGCGCCCCGCGAATTATCAGGAGATTCAAATGCGATGTTCAAAGCTGCCATGTGCCAATGCTCCCGTCATTTATCTATGACTGTTTTAGGGACCTGCCGCATAGTTGCGGCTCGGGCATGGCCATCCAGTTAAATTTTGGCACATTGAGGGCCGAAAACTCCAGACATGGTTAACGTGCGTTAAACATGCTCAAAATCTTGGGTTTTCATGGCGTTGAACAGATAAACAGGGTTAATGTCACCTTAACGATCCACTGGCTTTAAGGTGGAATTAATTGTCATGACTAGGGGAATGTGTCACTACGATACTAGTAAATTGGGTAGATGGCACATGCCTTTGCCCCGGAAGTGGATGATGGTAATGTTTTCATAACATCCGTTTGAAAAACCAGTTATCCACTCTGAATGTAATGGGAAATCCAAATTCGATGTTGATCGAAGGCGGAAGACCCGCGGGAGGCAGGGTTCGTCTTTTCCGGACGCGGCGGAATTACCGGAAAAGACACGGCAAGCCCGAGTGAGTTGTAACGAGGCGTAACCGCATGGCGAACAAAAAGTACATCGAGTCGGTCGAGGACAAGGCCTTTCAGGCATTGGACGAAGCGCTGCAGATCGATTTCAGTGACGAGAGCTTGGAGTCCCGCAGCGGCACTACGCCCGATGTCCCGGAGCGAAATGTGTCTGAGCCGCCGAAACAGCCGATAAAGCAGACCAGGGATGATGCCGCCCGCAAGAATGGCGGCGCACGCAGCACCGCCGCCCCTGCTACCCCGCCCCGCCCCGCCGAGGCGCCGAAGAACCCGAACCTTGCAGCCGCCAATGACGGCAGCCGGGCGAGTTCCGCAAGCATATTGAGAGCGCTCGACGGAGCCTCGCAGAGCCACGCGGTGCGAAACGCCACGATCTTCTCGCTGTTCTGGATCATCGGCGGCGCCGGCCTCGCCTTCATGCTCTATGGCACGCAGATCCGAAACATCCATTCGATCGCGGATCTCGCAGCCCTTCCAGGCGTCATCGCCTGCATAGTCGGCATCATCGTTCCGGTGCTGCTCTTCTATGCTTTCGGCATGATGATTTCGCGTGCGCACGACATGCGCAATGCCGCCCGCTCCATGGCGGAAGTCGCTCTGCGTCTCGTCGAGCCGGAAACCGTTGCATCCGAGCGTATCATGACGGTCGGTCAGGCCGTGCGCCGCGAAGTCTCGGCCATGAACGAAGGCATCGAACGCACCATTGCGCGCGCCACGGAGCTCGAAACCCTCGTCCATACCGAGGTCAATGCGCTGGAGCGCAGCTACGCCGACAACGAATTGCGCGTGCGCAGCCTGGTCCACGAGCTGGGTACCGAGCGTGACGCCATCGTCAATCACGCCGAGCGGATCCGCTCGTCAATCTCCGGCGTGCACGATCAGATCAAGGAAGACCTGTCGCTGGCGACCGAGGAAATCGCCGTGCGCCTCTCGACCTCGGGCGAAGCCTTCGCATCGATGATCGATACGCGCGCCGCCGCGCTGATGGAGAAATCGGATTCCGCCGTCCAGGCCCTCGGTACCCTCCTTGCCGCCAAGACAGACAGCCTGCTTCAGAACCTCAACGCTTCGGGCCTCGCTCTCAGCCACGAATTCGACACCCGCCTGGAATCTCTGTCCTCGACCCTTGCTGAACGCGGCAACGCGCTGCTCGGCCAGTTCGAAACGCGCGCGTCGACGCTCGATGCGAACACCGAAAAGCTGAACTCTGCACTGAATGAACGTGCGCGCCAGCTCAACGAGACGCTGGTTGCCCGGACCCGGGAAATCAGCGAAAGCCTCACCGGTGGCGAGCGCTCCATTACCGGCACCCTCGACACTGTTCTGTCCCGCCTCAACACGGCCCTCGACGAAAAGGGCGCGAGCTTCCGTCAAAGCCTGCAGTCGACTGCAGATGATGCCATCATGGACATCGATCTGCGCTCCGGCTTCTTCGACGAGCGCTTCCAGTCGACCATCGCGCAGCTTTCGACGGCGTTCGACGAGCGTGTATCGGAATTCACCTCGGCCTTCGACAAGCGCGCCGGCACCCTGGACACCAAGCTCACGGAAAGCCTCGCCCGCATCAATCAGTCGCTCGGCAGCAATTCCGATGCGCTGGAAGGCATCCTGACCTCCAGCATCGAGCGCCTGGGTTCGCATCTCACCGATCAGTCCCTCGCACTGGCAACGACGCTGGCAACCGGACAGGAAGTGCTCGAAAGCGCCATCGGTTCCAAGGCGAACGAGATCACGTCGGCGCTGCAGAACGCCACGACTGGCATTTCCTCGGCCCTCACCTCGGGCACGAGCGAACTCAACACCACGCTCGCGTCGCATGCCGGCGCCTTCACCTCCGCCGTGCAGGGTGTTACGCGCGACGTCTCCGCCGCCCTGCAAAGTGGCACGGAAGAACTGACCTCGGCCTTCACCGGCCGCGCCAATGACATCAACAATACCCTCTCTGCCCGCACCAGCGAGATCACGCAGGCTTTGAGTTCCGCCCATGAGCGCGTCGATGCCGTGATGGCCGCTCGCAGCAACGCGCTTTTCGGCGCCCTGGCAGACAACCAGTCTCGTTTCGAGCAGACGCTTGCCGAACGTTCGGAAGCGATCACCAATGCCGTCAGCGGTTCCCACGAGCATCTGACCGCCGCGCTCGACGAACGCACCTCGATGCTGGCCATTTCGCTGGCCGAAAGCCAGTTGCGCCTCGAAAACACGCTGGCGAGCCGCGCCGATGCCATCAACAGTGCCATGGCCGACACCCATAGCAAGCTGGCCGACACGCTCGACGACAAGACGATGGCGCTTGCTATTGCGCTTTCCGAGGGCCAATCCCGCCTGGAAGACACCGTTTCCGGTCATGCGGAACACGTTGCCGGCACCCTGGATGCGAAGACCAAGGACCTTGCGCGTGCGCTCGCCGAGGGTCAGGCTCGTCTCGAAAGCACGGTCTCCGGTCACGCCGAAAGCGTCACCAATGCCCTCGACGACAGGACGATGGCGCTCGCTATCGCGCTTTCCGAGAGCCAGGCCCGGCTGGAGGAAACCGTTGCCGGTCACGCCGATCGCGTCGCCGACACGTTCGAAGGCAAGACCAGTGCGCTCGCGGCCGCCCTGACGTCCGGCCAATCTCGTCTCGAAGAAACCCTCGCCAACCGCGCCGAGGCGATCATCAAGGCATTTGCAGGCAACCACAATGCTTTGACCGAGGCGCTGGACGACAGAACGATGGCACTCGCCATCGCACTGAGTGAAAGCCAATCCCGCCTGGAAAGCACCATAGCCGGACACGCGGAAAGCGTTGCAAGCACTTTGGATGACAAGACGATGGCATTGGCCGTTGCCCTCTCCGAAAGCCAGGCCCGCCTTGAAAACGCCGTTTCCGGCCATGCGGAAAGCGTCGGCGCCACGCTGGACGACAAGACGATGGCACTCGCCATCGCGCTGTCGGAGGCTCAGGTCCGTCTCGAAGACACCGTCTCAGGCCACGCCGAACGCGTTGCCGATACGCTCGAAGGCAAGACACGGGCACTCTCCGATGCGCTGACCTCCGGCCAGTCGCGCCTTGAAGCAACGCTTGCCAACCGCGCCGAGGCGATCACCAACGCATTCAGCAGCAACCACAACGCGCTGGCCGACGCACTGGACGACAAGGCGATGGCGCTGGCCATTTCGCTCTCCGACACCCAGTCTCGCCTCGAGGATGCGGTATCGAGCCGTCTCGACGCCCTTTCCGAAACGGTTGCCGGCACACACGACAGGATCGTCAACAGCCTCGACGACCGGACGATGGCCCTGGCTATCGCCCTTTCGGAAGGCCACGCGAAGCTCGAAGACACTCTTTCCAACAGCGCCAAGGCCATTGCCCATACCGTCACCAGCGGTCATGAGGCACTGACCAACACGCTCGATGACAAGAGCATGGCCTTCGCGATCTCGCTCGCCGAAAACCAGAACCGTTTCGAAAGCGCCCTGGAAGACCGCGCCAACGCACTTCTGGACAGCGTCTCCGGCGCAGAGTCCCGCGTCGCCGGCGCCTTTGGCGACAAGGCGGATGCCATTCGTGCCGCCTATAGCGAAAACCAGGATCGCCTGGACCGCTCGCTCGCTGCCCATACGAGCGCCCTCTCCGAAATGCTTGGCAGCAACAGCGATCGCGTCGAGACCGTTCTCGGCACCACCACCCGTCAGCTCGAAAACACCCTCGGTGCCGGTCTGTCGCAGATGGATCAGAACCTGGCCTCGGCCTACGAGCGTATGCGCTCCACGCTGGAAGATCGCAGCAATGCGATCAATCTCGCCCTGCGTGACGCCCATGCGCAGATCGACAATACGCTGATGGAGCAGACGACCGCTATCGGCACCTCGATCGCTACCAGCGCCAGCATGCTGGAAATGTCGCTGGAAGATCGCGAGGCTTCTCTGCGCCAGACGATCGACGCGAGCGCAAGGATGTTGGAAGAGCGGCTGAATAGCGGCGCGGGCGACATTGCCGGCCGTATCCAGCAGGCAGCAGGCGACATCGCGCGCTCGGCCGAAACCTTCTCGTCCAACCTCAACCAGTCGATCGACGGCATGACGAACCGCTTTGCCGAGACCGGCTCGCGGGTCGAGGCTAGCCTGTCGGCTCTTGAAAACCGCATCAATGAAGGTGTTACAGGCGTTGCCGCCCAGGTCGACGCTGCCGGCAACCGCCTCTCCGATACGCTGGCGAGTGGCGCGGCGAAGATCGACGACAGCGGCAGCCAGGCATCCGCCCGCATCGAAGAGCGCCTTTCAACGATGGACCGTGCCCTCAATGTCGGCCTCGAAGCCGTCAATCGGACGATCGAAGGCAAGGCCGCCAATCTGGCCACCACGCTGCGCACGGCCGTCGCCGACGCCGCGCAAGGCATGGACACGGAGGCGACGCGCACGGCCGAGCTGCTCGCCAACACCGGCCAGCAATTCGCCGAAAACCTCGGCAACCACAGCGATGCCTTCGCCCGTGCCATGACCGAGCGCTCCAACGACCTCGTCAACCGTGTCTCCGAAACGCAGAACCGGTTGGCAAGCCAGGCTGCGGCCGTCGCCCAGACCTTCTCGGAAGCCGGTAATGCGATCGTCAACAAGGTTGCCGAAGCCGAGGGCCTCGTCAGCAATCAGGTCAATACGATTTCGCAGGCCCTGTCTTCCGCGGAACAGTCGCTGGAAGCCCGCGGCGCAGCTATTCGCAACACGCTTGCCGGCGGCAGCGAGCAGATTGCTGCCTCCATGGCCCAGGTCGAGCGCGCACTCGACGAGCGCAGCACGGCGATCCGCAGCTCTCTGGAAGAGCGAGCCCGTGAAATCGGCTCGACGCTTGCCGATGTCGACAAGGCGCTGGAAGCCCGTGGCACATCCATCCGCACCTCGCTTGACGAGCGTACCCGCGAGCTGAATTCGATGCTTGCCGGACGCTCTACCGAGCTGTCGCGCCTCATCGACGAAAAGGCTCGCCCGATCGTTGATCGCTACGCGGCAACGGGTCAGGAAGCTGCAGCCCTCATTTCGGCGGCAGCTCAGGAAAGCACGGAGCGCCTGCGCGCTGAAAACGCCGCTCTCATCAACGCGATCTCATCGCGCACAGAGCATGCGGTCAACACGGTCAGCGCGCTCGAAAACAACCTGCTTGCAAGCGTCAACGGCATCATTGCGCGCTTGGCGGACAACAACTCGGCGATTGCCGGCCTGTTGTCCAACGCGGCCACCGAATTCGCAAACGTCGACGATCGCCTCACAGCAACCTCGTCGCGCTTCGCCGAATCTGCCGCGAAGGCCGGCGAGATGGTTTCCGCGTCCAGCCGTCTCCTCGAAGGCAAGGTCGACAAGCTGTCTGAGATCACCGGCCAGACCCTGTCGCAGGTCGGCAGCATCGTCGGTCGTTTCGACGATCACTCCAAGGTGCTGACGCAGGCATCCCAGCTCCTGGGCGCCGCCCAGTCAAACCTCGTATCGACGCTGGAAGAGCGCGAAACGGCACTGCAGAATCTGGCCGTCGGCCTCGTTCAGCGCTCGGAGGAGATCGAAAACACCATGCGCGCCCTCGGCTCGATGGTCGAAACAGCTTTCGATCGGGCGGAGCAGCGGTCGAACCAGGTGACCGGCAACCTTCGCCAGAGCGTGCAGTCTTCCTTCGGCGATATCGGCCGCGTTCTTTCCGACGCCGAGAAACGCGCCGAAGATGCGGCGGAAAACATGCGCGCCGCCTTGCAGAAGGCCGGCGAGGAAGCGAACCAGGCTGTCGAAAACACATTCGCCAATGCCGAGCGCCGCTCCAGCGATCTCACCAATCGCCTGCGCGGCGGCCTCACGGCCTCGCTGTCAGAGGTCGAGCAAATGCTCGCCGACGCCGGCAAGACCTCCGAGACGGCAGCCCAGCAACTGCGTGAAACCCTGCGCGTTGCGGTGGATGATGCGATCGGCCGCTTCGCCGGTGCGACGGATGAGATCCGCCGCTCGGCCGGCGATATTCGCCGCGAGCTTGACCTCACCCGCAGCGAACTGAAGCGCGGTGCCTTCGATCTTCCGGAAGAGGCAAAGGAAAGCGCCGCAGCCATGCGTCGCGCGGTTGCCGAACAGATCAAGGCCCTGCAGGATATCTCGCAGATCGTCGGCCGCTCGACGCAGCAGCTGGAAATTTCCGAGCCTGCAGCCCGTGCCCTGGCGGATGCGCAGCCCGCGCCACGGCCCGCCGCACCTGCCCCGGCAGCTGCAGCTCCGCGGCAGCAACAACCTGCTCCGCAGCAACCGGTGCAACAGCCGCCGGTCGCCCAGCAGCCCGCACAGCGCCCGGCACCGCAGCCGCAGCCGCCCTCGATCGAGTCCCTCGGCTTGCGCGGGTCGATCCCGGCCGAACGCCCGGCGGCACAGCCGCAGCGTCCGGCGGAAACAGCAGCTCCTGTCCGTCAGGAAGCAGCCGGCGGCGGCTGGATCAGCGATCTGCTGCGTGGCGCATCGCGCGATGAAAACGCCGGTCTCCAGCCCGCACGCCAGACGACTGCGAAAGCCCCGGCGGAACAGGCTCCTGCTCCTGCCGCACGCAACCCGCGCCATGTCGTGGAATCGCTGAACTCGCTTTCGGTCGATATCGCTCGCGCGATCGATCATGACGCCTCGGTCGATCTGTGGCGCCGTTACCAGCGTGGCGAACGCGACGTGTTTACACGCCGCCTCTATACGCTCAAGGGCCAGCAGACCTTTGATGAGATCAAGCGCAAATACGACCGCGAGCCGGAATTCCGCACCGCAGTCGATCGCTACATCGCCGATTTCGAAAAGCTGCTCACCGACGTTGCTCGCACCGATCGCGACAAGACGGTCACGCAATCCTATCTCACATCGGATACCGGCAAGGTCTACACCATGCTGGCGCACGCAGCGGGTCGCCTGAGCTGATCGGTCCGGCACCATGTATGAGAACCCCGGCCATCGTGCTGGGGTTTTTGATTCACCGGTACCGATGCGTGAACTTCAAAGGCGTGACAGATAAGGGCAAGAGCGCTACGCGCTAGTCACCATGAACGAATAATCGATTTCCATTCAGCCTATTGGACATAGCCTTGCTCTGCCATGCACGCTTTGAATGTACTGTTTGAGGCCATCGCACCAGCTATCCAATATCGGCCCGCGATCACTTGTGTTTCTGAGGCTTGGCCGTTGCATATGGCTTTTGCGCGCTCGAGCTGGCCTTGCTCGGTAGAGGAAACCCGATGCCACCCACTAGCTGACGAGTTTACGGTGCAAGCAGTCATCAGTGCCATTAAGACAATGATGCAGACTATGCGCATTGGATCTCCTTTGGCACACAATTAAAAGAAACACTAAATTAGTATTTCATTAAATTAATACAAAAGGCAACGCCGCGAAGTTAAGCAGCACGATCATTTAAAAAGGCTAGTCCGAACTCGTCTTAGCTCCACGAGCGCCGTCGCTCTTTCAACGGGCCTCGTGCACCTTCGAAATCAAACCGCTGGTAATGCCGACGAGGAGAAAGTTGTTCTTCAGGCGAACCCAGTGATAGCCGCGCGGGGGTGCGGACAACTGATAGGCGCGATAGTCGATTTCCGTTGCGCGGCGGCGGTCGGAGGCCGACAGGCGGCGTCCCTTGACCCAACCGCCCTTACGGATGACGACCTTCTTCTTCACCACTTCCTTCTGGACGACAGCCTGCTTGCCGGCGGGCGCAGCCTTGACCTGCGCAGTCGCAGCCAGCGGCATTCCGATGATGGACGCCGCAAGAAGAACAGCGAAGATTTTTCTCATTGGTTGTTTCCTCATTTCAGAATCTGCACGCGAACTTATCGTGACAGACATGAAACGAGTCTGACAGTCGAATTACAATTCCGTAATGGGCGCGATTGGTTCGCCCAGGCGCCTGCTCCGCTGGAAGTCTTATAGCTCATCATAGTTGAACCAGTCGAAATCCGCCGTCTTTGCCCGGCCGGACGTGTCGAAGGCAAACATGCCGACGAAAGCACCGGTGAAGGAGCCATGCTCGCCACGACCGCCCTCATCCGAGATGACACCAGCGTCGAGCACAGGCCCGATCGCCTGCCATGCGTCCATGCCCTCGGCCTGCCAGAAGAACTGCAGATCGTTGTCCCGCACCTCCATGGCAAGCTGGATCCGCCCATGGGGCACTGCGACGCCACCCTCGATCGGAAAACTCAGGCGGCCGTTCGGATAATCGCCCGGGCAGGTCATGATGGTGATGCAGCGGCCGAGCTTCTCATGCAGGGTCACGGCGATGGCATGCAGTTTGAAGCGATTGTAGTAATGGGTCAGGCCGGCAACCTGCTGGTAGGTGTCGGGCTGGAAATCGACGACCGTTTCGGCGCGGAAACTGTGATGCTCCTGGCGACGGGCGACGAGCGCCTGCTCGAACCAGGAACCGATGCTTTCGCGTGCGAAAAGCCGCAAATGGCCGGGGCGGTCCGTCAGGCTGAAAATGCGTTCCGGCTGCGGCGTGCGCAGCCACTGAAAATCCGTTGGCAGTCTGGCCTGATCGAAATTGTAACCGCTACGGCGCGGCCTCTCGATCGGCACCGCACCGTTCAGGCCGGCCACATTGACATCGGGAACGCTGGTGCCGTTTTCGAGATAGAGCCAGCCATCCTCTTTCCAGACGCATTTCTGCAGAGCGGTCTCGCGGCCGAGCGTGCAGCGGCGATGCGGCGGCAGAGGCCGCCCGCAAAGATGCGTATGATAGAACTGTCCGTCATGCGTCTCGACATATTGTCCGTGGCCGGCGCGCTGTAATGCGGCTCCCGGATGGTCCTTCGAGGTGATCAGGTATTTGTTGGGATGCAGTTCGTACGGCCCGGCAATGTCGCGGGAGCGCGCCATGGTCACGGCATGATCGTAACCAGTGCCGCCTTCTGCCGTGGTCAGATAGTACCAGCCGTTACGCTTAAAGAGATGCGGCCCTTCGACCAGCCCCAGCTCCGTGCCGGCAAAGATGTTCCTGATCGACCCCTTCAAGGATTTCGTCGCCGGATCCCATTCCTGCAGCAGAATACCGTCGAAGGCCGGCGTCTTCGGTGAGCCGCCATAGCTCTCCGTGCGGTGGTTCCATTGCATGTTGACGAACCACTTGCGTCCGTCATCGTCATGGAACAGAGACGGATCGAAACCGGAGGAGTTGACATAGGCCGGCTCGGACCATTCGCCTTCAATCGCCGGCGAGGTCACGACGTAGTTATGGGCATCCTTGAAGTTGCCGTCATAGCGCTTGACGTCGGTATAGACGAGCCAGAACAGACCATCCGCATAGGAGAGGCAAGGTGCCCAGATGCCGCAGCTGTCGGGTTCGCCGCGCATGTCGAGCTGCGATGCACGCTCCAGCGGCCGCCTCACCAGGGTCCAGTTCACGAGGTCGCGAGAATGATGGATCTGCACGCCCGGATACCATTCGAATGTCGAGGTCGCGATGTAGTAGTCCTCGCCGACGCGGCAGATGGACGGATCCGGATTGAACCCCGGCAGGATCGGATTGCGGATCATGAACTCTCTCCTCCGGAGACCATGGCAACGGCAATAAGGTAAAACGCCCGGAAACCAGTTCCGGGCGCCTTGGGATGATCAATCGCGTTCCGCGGATTTGGCCCAGAGATTGATGTCGGCCTCCTTGGCGTAGACATCGATCTGCTTCAGCTCTTCGGCGGTGAAGTCGAGATTATCGAGCGCCTTGACACAATCGACGATCTGCGACGAACGGCTCGCGCCGATCAAGGCAGAGGTAACACGGCCGCCGCGCAGAACCCAGGCGATCGCCATCTGCGCCAGCGTCTGGCCGCGCTTCTCGGCGATCTCGTTAAGCTTTCTGATATTGTCGATAATCGACGGACGGATGAAGTCGCGCTTCAGGAAGTGGTTTTGCGCGGCACGGCTGTCTTCCGGAATACCGCCGAGATACTTGGTCGAGAGCATGCCCTGAGCCAACGGCGAGAAGACGATCGAGCCGATGCCGAGATCTTCGAGCGTATCCACCAGACCGTCGTCCTCGATCCAGCGGTTGAGCATGGAATAGCTCGGCTGATGGATCAGGCATGGCGTGCCGAGGTCCTTGAGGATGGCGGCAGCCTCGCGCGTGCGCTGCGAGTTGTAGGAGGAAATGCCGACATAGAGCGCCCTGCCCGAGCGGACGATGTGATCGAGCGCACCGCAGGTTTCTTCGAGCGGCGTGTCCGGATCGAAGCGGTGGGAATAGAAGATGTCGACATAGTCGAGGCCCATGCGCTTCAGGCTCTGGTCGCAGGAGGCGATCAGATACTTGCGGCTGCCCCACTCACCATAGGGACCCGGCCACATGTCATAGCCTGCCTTGGAGGAGATGATGAGCTCGTCGCGCAAGCCGGCAAAATCGGTGCGTAGGATCTCGCCGAACGCGGTTTCTGCGCTGCCGGGAGGCGGTCCGTAATTGTTGGCGAGATCGAAATGGGTAATGCCGAGGTCGAAGGCCGTGCGGCACATGTCGACCTTGCGGTCATGCGGCGTATCGCCGCCGAAATTGTGCCAGAGCCCCAGCGAGACCGCCGGCAGTTTCAGACCGGAACGACCGGTCCTGTTGTATTTCATTTTTGAATAACGATCGGATGCCGGTTGCCAGGCCATGATGGAATTCCTTCGAGATGAAAAGCGCGCGGGTTGGTCACCCGCGCGCAAACTAGCTCTTCCGGCGCTTACTTCAAGAGCGCTTGTGCCTCTTCGATGCCGAGGGCTGCCGGCTGCGTGCAGGTTGTCGTCAGATCGATGAAGCGGCCTTCCTCGCCAGACTTCAGGATCGAAGTCATGACGTCGACGCCATGCAGCGTGCGGTCGAGCGAGCAACGCGCATCGCGGCCGTCGATCAGTGAGGCCGCCATGTCGGCAAGCCCGGCCGTGCGATAGTTGGCCCGGGAGCCGTTCGGGCTTTCCTGATTGACGATACCGAAAGGATGCGCCCAGTTTTCCAGCGGCTTGATGTCCTTGTCGCGGCCGCTCGCCTCGACGGTGCCGCCGAAGAAGTTCGGATCGGGCACATAGAGCGAGCCCTCGGTGCCGTAAAGCTCCATATTGGCATGGCGGTGTGACCAGACATCCCAGCTTGCCGTCAGCGTGATCCGCGCGCCGCTGACGAATTCGAGCAGCGCCTGGATGGTCGTCGGCGTCTTCACCGGGATGATCTCGCCGTTGCGCGGCTGGCTGGTGATCGTGCGGGTCGGCGATGCCATCGAGGTCATCGCACCGACACGCTTCACGGGACCGATCAGGTTGATGAGGTTGGCGACATAATAGGGGCCGAGATCGAGGATCGGACCGCCGCCGGGCAGGAAGAAGAAGTCCGGGTTCGGATGCCACATTTCCATGCCCGGGCTCATGACATAGCATGCACCCGAAGTGACGCGGCCGATACCGCCGTCATCGATGAATTTGCGGGCAAGCTGGTGGGCGCCGCCGAGGAAGGTGTCCGGGGCGCAGCCGACAGCCAACCCCTTTTCCTTGGCGATGCGACGCAGCTCTTCGCCCTGCTCCAGCGTCAACACCAGCGGCTTTTCGGAGTACACGTGTTTGCCGGCTTCTAGGATGCGCTTCGAAACCGGGAAATGCGCGTCCGGGATGGTCAGGTTGACGATGACATCGAGCTCGTCATTGGCGAGCAGTTCGTCGATGGTCTGGGCCTTGACCTTGTATTCTTCGGCGCGCGCCCGCGCCGCTTCCATGTTGATATCTGCGCAGGCCAGCACCTTCAGGCCTTTGAAGAGCGGCGCGAGCGAGAAATAGGTGGTTGAGATGTTGCCGCATCCGATGATGCCGACGCCAAGTTCCTTAGCCATGTGGAAATGCCTCAAAAGCTCTTGAAGGATGCGATGGAGCGGGTGATCAGACGATCGACATCGCTCGGATTGTCGTGTTCGACGACGAAGTGCTTGGCCTTGGTGCCGGCGAGCGCCTCGAGCAGCTTTGCCCACGGAACCGTGCCATGACCGACATCGGCCCAGCCGTCTTCATTCTTGTTCTCGCCAGCCGGCGCGATGTCCTTGACGTGAACGGCCGTGATGCGCGGACCGAGCTTTTCGATCCAGGCAAAGGGATCGCCGCCGCCGCGGATGACCCAGGCGATATCGGCTTCCCAGGAAATATCCGGAGCGCCTTCGAAGATCTGCTCGATCGGCAGCGAGCCGTCGGCCTGCTTGACGAATTCGAAGTCGTGGTTGTGCCAGCCGAATTCGAAGCCCGCATCCTTGTAGGGTTTGCTCATCTCATGCAGGCGCTTGCCGAAGGCGCGCCAGCCGGCCGCATCCTTCGGGCGCTGGTCGGCGCCGATATGCGGCGCATAGATCGAATCCATGCCGAGGGTCTTGGCAATGGTGAGCGACTTCTGCACTTCGCCATCGAGGAAATCCGGGCTGAAATGGCCGCTTGCCATCCGCAGGCCGTTCTTGTCGAGTTCGGCGCGCAGGTTCTTGAGGCCGGTCTCGTCGAGATCGGCATAGATACCGCCAAAGCCCTCGACTTCGGCATAGCCGGCCTTGCCGAGCTTGACGAAGATCTCTGAATAGGGCTGGAAATTGCGGGCGCTATAAAGCTGAAATCCAAGTTTCGTCATCGATAGTCCTCCAATGGCCTCCCGGCCGTCTGTCTTGGGCTTGTGGCCCCGAAAGCGCCGCCTTAACGGCGCGATAGCTCAATCCGTCGGTTGCTGGCCACCGGCTAGCTGTGCACCGACTGGCTGGATTGCAGATCATAGATGCGGAATTCGGGCACGCCGCTTGTGAGCGGCTTGGCCGGCGTGAAGACAATGCGGCGGCTCTCACCGGCAGCGAGATCGAAGGCGTTGTCGGAATAGCGTCCGTCCGTCTCGCTCTCGATCATCACGAACAGCGCGAGTCCCTTTGCGGTGACGATGAGTTCGATCGTCCCATCTTCCTCTTTCTCCTCCCTCAACACCGTCAGGCCGGCGGGCTGAAGCTCGAGCGCCTTGTAGGTGCCGTGAACATAATGCCCCTCGCCGCCCATGCCGTTCGATGCGGTGAAGCGCCACGCCAGCAGGCAATCGGCCGGCACCTGATCCGCGTCGATCGACAATGCCGTCACAGCCGCATCCGGCGTGCAGACGGCGTGCGCCGTCGTCAGCGGCACGCGCTCACCGTCGAGCTTCAGCAGCGATACCGAAATATCGGCCATGATGTCGGTGTTCGTATCGTTGACCAGGGAGAAGCGGATCGTCTTGTTGTCTTCGGAGGGAATGGCCGCAACCGATACGGGCTGGAAGAAGCGCCGCACCAGATAATGCATCACTTTCCACCGGCCGCCGTAATCCAGGCTCGACCACGAGGCCACCGGCCAGGTGTCGTTGAGCTGCCAGTAGATCGTACCCATGCAATGCGGCTTCAGCGACCGCCAGTATTCCACCGCCGTCTTGATGGCGAGGCCTTGCTGGACCTGGCTCAGATAGACGAAATTCGGGAAATCCTTCGGGAAGCGAAAATAGCGGAACATCGTGCCGGCGATGCGCTCGTTGCCGCCGGCATTCTTCTGGTGCAGCTCCATGACCGGAGAAGCAATGTTCATATCCTTCGCCTCGGCATAGGTCTTGATGACGGGCAGTGAGGTATAAGACTGGAAGCCGAACTCCGAGCAAAAGCGCGGACGCACGGTCCGATAGTTATCGAAGGACTTGTTCTCGTGCCAGACCGACCAGTAATGCATGTCGCCGGAACCATCGGCATGCCAGGCGTCGCCGAAGTTGAGATAACCCGAAGCCGGGCTCGACGGCCACCAGATCGCATCCGGCAGAGCCTTCTTCATCGCCGTCTCGATCGTCCTGTTCAGGCGATCGTAGGAGACGAGATAGCGATCCCGATCTTTGCGGGACTCCTCGAACCAGGTAAGCGCGCCCACCAGCTCATTATCACCACACCAGAGAACGATGGAGGGATGCGTCGCAAGCCGGCGAACCTGATAGCCAACCTCCTCCTCGACATTCTCGAGGAAATCACCCGTCGAGGGATAGAGATTGCAGGCGAACATGAAGTCCTGCCACACCATCAATCCCAAGCGATCGCAAGTGTCATAGAACCAGTCATGCTCGTAAAAGCCACCGCCCCAGACGCGGATCACATTCATATTGGCATTGACGGCCGATTGCAGCAGATCCTCGGTCGCGGCCAGGTTGGAGCGTGAAAACAGCGCGTCGGCGGGAATCCAGTTCGCGCCACGAGCAAAGATCTCGCGGCCATTGACCTTCAAGGCAAAACGGCTGCCAGCTTCATCCTCGGTGGTGATCAACTCGACCGTGCGCAGGCCGATCTGCCGCGTGACGGTTTCGAAATTGGTTTCCACTGAAAGCGCATAGAGCGCCTGCTCGCCATTGCCGGCCGGCCACCAGAGCCTGGGCTTGTCGATATGGAAGAAATGGATGATCGATGTCTCGCCGGCATTGACGCCGACATCGAGGCGCACGCGCTCGTCGTCGAGCGAGAAATAAAGCTGCGCAATCCCCGTTCCCTTGGCAAACAGCGCCACCGTCACCTTGAGGTCGACCGAACCGTCATCATTGTGAACCTGCTGGGTGACGACATTCTCGATACGGGCGGTCTCGAGCTTCTTCAGCGCGATGGTGCCATAGAGACCGAGCGGCGCGATCGCAATATTCCAGTCCCAACCGAAATGGCATTGCGGCTTGCGCAGCATGTTGCCGTTCGGGATCGGCGAATTGCCCGTGCTATAGGGAATGTAGAAAGGCTGTTTCGCCTGAAGGGCAGCACCAGCCGAAATGCTCGAATGCAGGACGATGCGAATGGTATTTTCGCCCGCCTTCAGCGCCTTCGAGACATCGGGGCGATAGCGCTGGAAGCAGTTGTTAGCCTCCAGCACGAGCGTATCGTTGACATAGACGCTTGCGACGGTGTCGAGATAGTCGATATCGAGATACCAGTCGCCGCCGGCATCATCGAGCGTGAAGCTGCGTGTCAGCTCCCAATCCTGCTGGGCAACCCACTGCACGACTTCTTCGTTGCGCGCGAAATAGGGATCGGGAATAAGCCCTTCCGCATGTAGCGCGGAATGAATATCACCGGGCAGCGACATGGAGAGGGAATGATCGCTGTCGGGAGAGGTCAGCCTCCACGAACCGACGAGATCGATGGCAAGATTATCATTGATCGAAGACGACATCGGACCTCCCCGGACCGCTGTAGAGAAGGAGGCGGTCAGACCGCCTCCGGGCATGGGATCATATTCTGAGTTCTGTCTGCGCATCAAAGAGCGATGCGAGCGACATATCAAAGCTAAGCTTTACGGCTGAACCGGGGCCAAAGCGCCGGGCACCGTTGACGCGAACCGACATCGTATGTCCGGCATGCTTCAGCCACAGCAAGTTATCGGCACCCATCGGCTCCTCGATATCCACCATGGCATCGTGAACCTCCGCACCGGGAGCGGTCGCTTCATTGACGTTGATGTGCTCCGGGCGAACACCGAGCACGACCTTGCGCCCGCCTTGAAGAGCCTCGCCAGCCTTGTAGCCATCGAGCGAAAACAGCACGTCGTTGGTCGCGAACACGACCTTGCCTTCGCGGTTGACCAGCTCGCCCTTGAGAAAGTTCATCGAGGGGGAACCGATGAAACCGGCGACGAAGAGATTGCGCGGCGCGTTATAGATCGTTGTCGGGTCATCGAGCTGCATGATGACGCCATTCTTCATGATCGCGATGCGGTCGGCGAGCGTCAGGGCCTCGATCTGATCGTGGGTGACGTAGATCATCGTGTTCTTCAGCGACTGGTGCAGCCGCTTGATTTCCACGCGCAGCTCCGAACGCAGCTTGGCGTCGAGATTCGATAGCGGCTCATCGAAAAGGAAAACGTCGACATCACGCACCAGGGCACGGCCGATCGCAACGCGCTGGCGCTGACCGCCCGAAAGCTCGGCCGGCTTGCGCTTCAGCAGCGGCTCGATCTGCAGGATTTCGGCAGCGCGCGCGATACGCTTGTTGATCTCGTCCTGCGGCACCTTGGCAACGCGCAGGCCGAAGGAGAGGTTCTTCTCGACCGACATCTGCGGATAGAGCGCATAGGACTGGAACACCATGCCGATGCCGCGATCCTTGGGCTCTTCCCAGGTGACATTCTTGCCCTTGATGAAGATCTGTCCCTCGCTGATATCGAGCAGGCCGGCGATGCAGTTGAGCAAGGTCGACTTGCCGCATCCCGACGAGCCGAGAAGCACCAGGAACTCGCCGTCATTGATCTCGAGATTGAGATTTTTCAGAACGTTGACCGCACCGAAATTCAGCGAAAGGTCTTTGATGGAAACGCTACTGTTCATGAATTACCCCTTCACTGCGCCGGCGGCGATGCCGCGGACGAAGAGCCGCCCGGACACGAAATAGACGATAAGCGGCACCGCGCCCGTCAGCAGCGTTGCGGCCATGTTAACATTGTATTCCTTGACACCCTGCACGGCGTTGACGACGTTGTTCAGCTGCACGGTCATCGGATAGTTCTGCGTGCCGGCGAAAATGACGCCGAACAGGAAGTCGTTCCAGATGCCGGTGATCTGGATGATCATGCCGACGACGAAGATCGGCAGCGACATGGGCAGCATGATGCGCAGGAAAATCTGCCAGAAGCCCGCACCGTCGACGCGTGCCGCCTTGAAGAGTTCAGGCGGAAGCGAGGCGAAATAGTTGCGGAACAACAGCGTGTTGATCGGCATGCCGAAGATGGTGTGCACGAGGACGATGCCGCCGAGCGTCGAAAACAGCCCAAGCTCACGCAGCACCATGACGAGCGGATAGAGCATGACCTGATAGGGAATGAAGGCGCCGAACAGCAGGATCGTGAAGAAGATTTCCGATCCCTTGAACCGCCAGTTGGCGAGCGCATAGCCGTTGACCGACGCAATGGCGATCGAGACGATGACGCTCGGAACGAGGATCTTCACCGAATTCCAGAAGCCGACCTGGATGCCGTGGCAGTAAAGGCCGGTGCAGGCTTGCGACCAGGCTTTCACCCAGGGCTCGAAAGTAATCTCCATGGGCGGAGCAAAGATATTACCCATGCGGATTTCCGGCATGCCCTTGAGCGAAGTGACGACCATCACATAGAGCGGCAGGAGATAGTAGAGCGCGGCCAGCCCGAGTATGCCATAGAGCATGATCGTGCGCGGGGCAAAGCGGCGCCTGGGCTTGGTGCCCGAAGGTTCGATGGTAGCGGCAAGTGCCATGGTTTCCTCCCTTACCGGCGCTTCTGGCGGAACTCGATGAGAGCCCACGGCACGACGAAGATGAACACGGTCACCAGCATGACGGTGGAGGCGGAAAGCGCCTGACCGAGATTGGAGCGCTGGAACATGAAGTCATAGACATATTTAGCCGGCATTTCGGATGCGAAGCCCGGCCCGCCTGATGTCATGGCGACGACGAGATCATAGACGCGCACGATGCCTGACGCGACGATGACGAGCGTGGTGACGAAGACGCCTCGCATCATTGGAATGACGACGAAGATGTAGGTCCGCCAGGCTGGAATGCCGTCAACGCGCGACGCCTTCCAGATCTCGCCGTCAATCCCCCTCAGGCCCGCCAGCATCAGCACCATGACAAGGCCGGTGCCCTGCCAGAGACCGGCAATGACGAGCGCATAAAGCACGGTCTTCTGATTGCCGAGCAGAGCGAAGTTGAAACTCGTAAAGCCCATATCCTGCATCAGCTTCGGCAGCCCGAGCGCAGGATCGAGGATCCACTGCCAGACGAGGCCGGTCACAATGAAGGACAGAGCGAAAGGATAAAGGAAAATGGTTCGGAACGTATTCTCGAAGCGGATTTTCTGATCCATCAGCACGGCCAGAAAGAAGCCGACGACGAAAGCGAAAACCAGGCTGAGAATGCCGTATGTCGCAAGATTGCCGATCGAGATGTTCCAGCGATCGGTACCCCACAGACGCTGATACTGCGCCAGACCGACAAAATTGGAGCTCGGCAGCAGCCTTGAATCTGTGAACGAATAGATGACGGTCCAGAGCGTGCAACCGACGAAGACGACGATCACCGTCAGCACCATTGGAATGGCGGCGATCTTCGCATTGAGGTTACGGAACAGACCCAGTGGCCGGACAGCGTTAGCCATCGATACCTCCGTTGGTGACCTGCCTCAGGACAGGCGAGATCCCTCGCCTGCCCCGATGCCGGCCATCGCGATTGATAGATGGTCGTCTTGCTTATTGCGCCTGCTTGAAGATGGCGGCCTGCTTTTCGATCGCCTCATCCACGGTCATCTTCGACGAGAAGAATTGCAGTCCGAGATCGGTCATCTGACCGCGCGTATCCGGGTCGATCAGCTGAGTGACACCCGGCACCACGTTGTCCGGATTCTTCAGGATTTCCAGACCCTTCTTCATGCAGCTGCTGGCCGCGCTCAGATCGATATCGCCGCGCACCGGCAGGGAGCCCTTGGCGAGGTTGAACTTGACCTGGGTTTCCTTGGAAACCAGCATGCTGGCAAGCTCGAGCTGCGCCTTGGTGATGTCGGGATTGCTGTTCTTCGGGAAGTAGAAGCTATCGCCGCCGGTATCGAGCAAACCGTTGAAACCGAGGCCCGGAAGGCAATCATAGTCCTTGCCGGCAACCTGCTTGGCAACGCCAAACTCGCCCTGCGCCCAGTCGCCCATGATCTGCGCGGCAGCCTTGCCTGTGATGACCATATTGGTGGCGACATTCCAGTCGCGGCCGGAATAGCTCTCATCAACAAGATCGCGCGCCTGCGCGAAAGCGTCCCAGACCTTGCGGTTTTCGGGGCTCTTCACAGCGTCTGCGTCTTTCTTCTGGTAGATCGCCAGATAGGTCTCCTTGCCGCCGATGCCGATCTGCATGACGTTGCGGATACCGTCGACCTGCCAGGGAGCGCCGGTCGCAAGTGGGGTGATGCCCTTCTCGCGCAGCTTCGGCGCATCGGCGACGAATTCATCCCAGTTGGCCGGGACCTTCATGCCGTTGTCTTCGAAGACGTGACGATTGACCCACATCCACTGCCAGGAGTGGATGTTGAGCGGCACGCAATAGACACGACCCTCATAGGTGCAGGAGTTGAGCAGGCTGGCCGGACGAATGATGTCCTTCCAATGTTCCTTCTCGGCAAGGTCGGTCAGATCGGTCATCAGGCCGGCCTTGACCAACTCTTCGGCATCGCGGCCCGTGTTGAGCTGCGTTGCACCCATGGGATTGCCGCCCAGGATACGGCTGACGATAAGGGGCGTTGCGGTCGAACCGGATCCGGCGATCGCGCCGTCGACCCAGTGATTGTCGCCCAAGGCGTTGTATTGCTCAGCCAGAACCTTCACGGCAGCTGCTTCGCCGCCCGATGTCCACCAATGCGTTACCTCAAGATCGGTCGCATTTGCTGAGAAAGCGGGAATCGCGACAGATGCAAGCAAAGCGGCAGCCATCAAACGAATATTCATGAGTTCTCCTCCCTCACTGAAACGTTGCCGGAAAAACGTATTCGAATCATTTTCAACGCGCAACCGCCTGACCACAAATTTTTCATGACTGCGCGAATATACAATCATTGATTACATTTTACCTGTGGAAGATAACTTCATTCCATCGTGATAGCGGTCGTCAAAAAATCTGCAAACTCTCTACAAATAGCTGATATTGAATGTTTTATTTCAGGGGCGCACTCATGCGGCCCTCTTGCATAATCTTGGCCCGCTCAATTTTCGAGACAGGAGTCACGAATACAACCATGAGAATAGGCATGAAAATCGGCATAAAAATAAGGCTCGACTTTTCAACTGTATCGTTACAGTTTTTCTCATTGCATTGGCGAAGCCGCATGGCGTCTATGCTTGCGGTGGCCATGTAGGCAATATAAGCGGATTGGCTGCGGGAGGCGGCCGGGAGGCAAGCGTGAGCGAAATGGACAATAAAAAAATGTCAGGGAGCGGCGCGCCAGCCACTCCCGAACGGCCGACATTGAAAACAATCGCCTTCATGACGGGGTTAGGGATCACCACCGTTTCTCGCGCATTGAAGGATGCCCCTGATATCGGAGCCGAGACCAAGGAGCGGGTGCGCATGGTCGCCCGACAATTGGGTTATCAACCGAACCGCGCGGGCGTGCGCCTGAGAACCGGCAAGACCAATGTGATTGCCCTGGTGCTGAGCATCGATGAAGAAATCATGGGCTTCACCAGCCACATCGTCTTCGGCATTTCCGAAGTTCTCGCCGGCACGCAATATCACCTGGTCATCACGCCGCATTCGCACAGCAAGGATCCACTGGTGCCGGTGCGCTACATTCTAGACACCGGCTCGGCCGATGGCGTCATCATATCGCGTACGGAGCCGGATGATCCGCGCGTCGAGCTCATGCATGAGCGCGGCATGCCTTTCTCAACGCATGGACGGACGGATATGGGCATCATCCACCCCTTCCATGACTTCGACAACGAGGCCTTCGCGCGTGAGGCCGTGCGGGCACTGGTCGCAAGAGGGCGCCGCCGCCTGGCGCTGCTGCAGCCCTCCAGCAAGCTGACCTATTATTCGCACACCCGCATCGGTTTCCAAACCGGCTTGCACCAATATGGCGCCGAAGAAATCCCCTTGAGGATTACGACCGATAACGCGCTGGCCGATATCAAGGACGCTGTCGAGGCGCTGATGCGCTCACCGCATGCGCCTGACGGGATCGTCTGCTCCAGCAGCGGCGGCGCGATTGCCGTCAATGCCGGCATCGAGGCGGCCGGCTTCCGCCTGGGCCGCGATATCGACATGGTCGCCAAGCAATCGACAGACGTGCTGAGCTGGATCAGGCCCGAGATCATTACGGTATCGGAGGATTTCCGCCATGCCGGCCGCGAACTCGCCAAGGCGGTCATCGCCCGTATCGACGGTGTAGAACCGGAACTGCTGCAAAGCATCAGCTCGCCCGTCTGGCCGGAAGAACTGGCAACGGAAAAAGCTCGCCGAACGGGTCCGGCGAGCCTTCCTTATTGAAGCGCAAACGAGCTTCTCAGCCCTGAGCCCCGCTGCCCCATGGGCCGTGGTGAATGTCCTTGCCGTCGACGCGGTCGAAACCGTGTGCGCCGAAAAAGTCACGCTGGGCCTGGATCAGGTTGGCGGTGCCGCGCGCCTGGCGATAGGCATCGAAATAGGTCAGCGCCGAAGCAAGGGCTGGAACCGGCAGGCCGGATGCGGTCGCAGCCGAAACGATGCGACGCAGCGACGGGATCGATTCCTTGACCATCTCGGCAAAGGCGGGGGTGACGATCAAGTTCGCCGCATCCGGGGTCTTGGTGAAAGCGCTGGTGATCTCGTCGAGGAACTGCGAACGGATGATGCAGCCGGCACGCCAGATCTTGGCGATGACAGGCATCGGCAGCGACCAGTTGAACTCCTTCGAGGCCTCGGCCATGACGGCAAAGCCCTGGGCATAGGCGCCGATCTTGGCGGCGAAGAGCGCCAGCTCCAGATCCTTCAGCAAATCGGGACCGAAGGCGATCGGGAACTTGTAGTCGGGCGTGCCAAAAATCTTCTCGGCTGCTTCGCGCTGGCTCTTGATCGCCGAGAGGCTGCGGGCGGCAACGGCAGCCTCGATCGCCGTCGCGGGAATGCCCATGTTCTGGGCTTCGATGGCAGACCACTTGCCGGTACCTTTTTGGCCGGCCTTGTCGAGGATGATATCGGGCATGGCGCTGCCGGTTGCCGGGTCCTTCGCAGCCAGAACCTTCTCGGTGATCTCGATAAGGTAGGAGTTGAGGCGACCCTTGTTCCAGTCGCCGAAGATCGAGCTGATCTCGGCCGCGGTCTTGCCGAGACCGTCACGCAGGATGCCGTAGATTTCGGCGATCATCTGCATATCGGCATATTCGATGCCGTTGTGGATGGTCTTGACGAAGTGACCGGCGCCATCATTGCCGAGCCAGGCAACGCATGGATCGTTGTTGTATTTCGCAGCGATCGAGGTCAGCACCTTCTCGACGCGCTTGTAGGACTCTTCCGTGCCGCCGACCATGATCGACGGACCATGACGCGCCCCTTCCTCGCCACCGGATACGCCCATGCCGATGAAGGTCAGGCCGGTATCCTTCAGACGATCGAAGCGAGCGATCGTATCGCGGAAATTGGCATTGCCGGCATCGATCATGATGTCGCCCTTGTCGAGATAGGGCTGCAGCGCCGCCATCTGCTGGTCGACCGGCTCACCGGCCTTGATCATGATGATGATCGGCCGCGGCGGACGGATCGCCTCGACGAATTCCTCGATCGTCTTGCAGGGAATGATCTTGTCCTTGAGTGCGCCCGCATTCGCATAGAATTCATCCGTTACCTGAGGTGTACGGTTGAACACTGCGATCTTGTTGCCTTTCTCGGCGATGTTGAGCGCCAGATTCGATCCCATCACAGCAAGACCGATCAGCCCGATTTCTGCCTTTTCCACGACAATCCTCCAATGAGCCGTTGACTGCGCCCGGCCCCACCCTGAAGACCCGGAAGACACAGCAACATCCGATATGACGCAATGCCACCGACGCTCGACGCGACCGGCGACAGCCCTGCGTTGGGGGCTGTTGTTGCACTCCGGACGGAAAACGGCAAGTCTTCGAAAGCCGTGAATCGTTCTCTTTGCAGGACTGTGCAACAATGTTGCGGAATTCGCGATTCATCCCTTTCCGAACTAACGTTTTTTCTGCCGATCGCAGTCCTATGAGGGTGATATAGAGGAGGAAACCATCATGTCGACCATGAGCGCGAAGATCGTACATATCTCCATCGCTCGCGACTGGAGGGAGGTCTACGACTACGCCAGCCGCCCGGAAAACATGCCTTTCTGGGCCTCTGGCCTGGCATCGGGGCTGACGCAGGATGGGGACGACTGGATCGCTGAAGGCACGCTCGGGACTGCACGCGTGCGCTTCGCGCCTCGCAATGACTTCGGCGTCATCGATCATTGGGTAACACTGGAATCGGATTTGCAGGTCTACAATGCCTTGCGCGTCGTACCGAACGGCGACGGTTGCGAGGTCATGTTCAATGTGCTCCAGCTACCAGGCATGGAGGAAGCAAAATTCGCAGCCGATGCCGCGCATGTCATGCGCGATCTGAAGACACTCAAAGAGTTGATGGAGCGCTGATCGCCCTTACAGCGAGCGCAATGTCCAGTCGACGAGTTCGCCGGTCACGCCGGCAAATGCAGCGTCGAGTGCACGGACGAAATCGGGATTGCTGCCACCACTGACCGGCACGACCTTCCGGAACACGTTCTGGGCCTTCACCGTGCCGGTGCGATCGTTCAGGATCTTTTCGGAGATCTCGACGATTGCCGTCTTCTGGCCGCCGGACGCATTGATTTCGAAGGAGCGGATATCGGTGACGATCTGATAGTCGATCGCAAGCCCCTGCCCTGGCACGCCGACGCCGCCGAGCTTGCCGGTGTTTTCGAAGGCCTCGACCAGTTTCGATTGCACCATCTTGCTCAGCTTGTCGCTCCATTGCGATTTGCCGAGGTATTGAATTTCCGAGGGCGAGACACGAATGACGATCTGATTGCTGTCCAGCGCCTGGAGCGCGGTTGGCGGCGGGATGAGGATCTGGCGGCTTTTGACCGAAGGTCCATTCGCCTTCGCCGACGCGGAAAGATCGTAGGTATCGTTGTTGGAGGAGGTTCCACAGCCCCCCAGCAAAGCTGCAAGCAACGGCAACGCGATCACAGCTTTCCACACCTGATGACGCTCACTCGACACGCAACCGACCATATTTCGCTTATCCCCTGGAGACCAGATATCGCTCTTCATCAATGCCGCGCGCGGCCGTCATAAGTCTTGACCGTATCCCCACCGAAAATCAGTCGCTGCGGATTGCGGTCGAAATTAGTGATTGTACTATTCAGGTTGTCAACCGTGCCCCGCATGTCGTTGATGAGGGTCTGGGCATCGCGCAAGCCGCCGCTCGAAAATTTCTGCAGATTGTCGGCGATCGGGCCGATGCGGGAATTGAGATTGTCCGCCATCTTCTTGAAGGATTCGAGCGTGTCCTTGGCTTCTGCGAACAGCGATTTCGTACTGTCGTCGCCGAGCAGGGAATTGACCTTGGTCAGGATGCCGTCGACCTTGCCGGAAGCCGCGTTGAGTTTGGTGGAGATGTCGCGGGCATTGGCGATCGTCTGGTCGATATCCTGCTGATGCGCGGCAACGGAATTGGCGACGTCGCGGATCGATGCGACCGCCGTGCGCGCCTGTTTCGTCACGTCGGCAATATCGTCAACCGATCCCTTGATCTTGGCCGGATCGATCTGTGCGACGATCGCATCGACCCGGTCCAGCGTCTTTTGTGCATTCTGACCGAACGTCGTATAGGTGTCGGCCGTCTGCTTGAAGCTCGCAATCGTCGCCTTCAAGTCGGTCGTCGCGTCGGCAACATTGGCCGTGATCTTGTCGGCATTGGCGATGACGTCGTTGACCTTCTGGGCATCGACTGCACGCACTAGCTTCTCGATCGCATCCAATGTCGAATCCACGCGGACCGAAACCGTCTTGAAGGTATCGGAAAGCTGCCCGACGCTCGCCAGGAACTTGTCAATATTGTCGGAATTGTCGGCGATGGCCTTCGAGAATTTCTGCGCATTGCGCACGGTATCCGTCAACGGCCCACGCGAATCCGAGACGAAGCCCTGAATGTCGCCAATCGTATCATTGGCGCGGTTCAGGATCTTATCGGCCGTCGTCAAGAGATTGGTGACGCTCGATTGATCCGCAAGCAACACCGCCCGCTTACCCGTATCGATCGAACGCTTCAAAATATTCTCGTCGCCATTGCGTCCGCCGGAAAGCTCGATGTAGGCCGCTCCCGTCAGACCCTGGATCTCAAGAATAGCCTTGGTCGAGGTATAGACGGGCGCATCGGCACGCACCTGCGTGAAGGCAAGCGAATAGTTCGGATCGTCGGCATCGATCGACAGTCCCTGCACCGAGCCCACCTGAATACCGTTGAAGCGAACCGGCGAGCCGACGCTCAAGCCGTTTGCCGAGCCGGGAATGCGCACGACGAGCTCGACCATCGGGCCGCCGCGGCCATACTCGGCCATCCAGTAGACGAAACCGAAGGCAGCCGCGATGACGAGCAGCGTGAAGAACCCAACGATCGTATAATTGGCTTTGGTTTCCATAGTCTCCAGTCACTTCTCGCGGCTGTGGGCGCTTGCGCCTTTGTCGTCGTTGTGCCCCTTGATGTCCTCGCGCGGCACGATCGAACGTGCGCGTTTGCCCCTGAAGTAGGATTGCACCCAGGGATCATCACAGGCGAGCATGTCCTCAACCGTACCTTCCACCAATACCCGCTTCTGTCCGAGGACAGCAATACGGTCACAGACGGAAAATAGGCTGTCGAGGTCGTGAGTCACCATATAAACAGTCAGGCCGAGCGTGTCGCGCAGCTTGGCGATCAGTTCATCGAATTCCGACGCACCAATCGGATCGAGACCCGATGTCGGCTCATCGAGGAAAACGAGATCGGGGTCGAGCGCCAGGGCTCTGGCAAGCGCCGCGCGCTTGATCATGCCGCCGGAAAGTTCGGAAGGATATTTGTCGGCGGCATCAGCGGCGAGACCCACCATGCGGATCTTCATCAGCGCCAACTCGTCCATCATCTCCTTGGGCAGGTCCAGATATTCCCGCATCGGCACCTGGATGTTTTCCTTGACCGTCAGTGAGGAAAACAGCGCGCCTTGCTGGAAGAGAACGCCGAGCCGCATGTCGAGGCGGTTGCGGTCCTGCTCGTCGAGCTTGTCGTAATCTTCGCCGAGAATCTCAATCTTGCCCGAGCGGCGCGGCAATAGCCGCAGCACCGTGCGCAACAGCACGGACTTACCCGCCCCGGAAGCGCCGACGAAACCGAGAATCTCGCCGCGATAGATGTTGAGGTTCAGTTTGTCGAGGACGATTTTCGATCCGAAGCCAACGGTGACATCCCGTGCCGACAGCACGATGTCCCTGCCCTGCTCATCCTTTTCCAACGGGATTTCCGAGTGAAGCGCGCTCATCGTTATCGTCCCTCAGAAATCGATTGCTGCGTAGAACATGGCGAAGAGCCCGTCCATGAGGATAACGACGAAGATCGACTTCACCACCGATGACGTCACGTGCTGACCAAGAGACTCGGCACTGCCTCCCACCTTCAATCCCTCGACCGCCGCGACGATGCCGATAACCAGCGCCATGAACGGTGCCTTGATCATGCCTGAAATGACCGTCGAAAGGCTGACGGCCTCATGCAGTCGCGAGATGAAGGTTGCAAAGGTGATGCCGGAATAGGCCCAAGACACCAGGGCGGCACCAAAAAGCGCAGCAAAATTGGCGATGACCGTTAGCAGCGGCAAGGCAACCGTCAGCGCCACCAGCCGGGGAAAGATGAGTACGCCGACGGGATTGAGGCCCATGACCTTCAGCGCGTCCACTTCCTCGCGCATCTTCATGGAACCAATTTCAGCGGTAATCGCGCTGCCGGACCGACCCGCAATCATGATCGCGGTCAAAAGCACGCCGATTTCACGCAATTGCAGGATGCCCACCAGATCGACCACGAAGATTTCCGCACCGAAATAACGCAGCTGGAAAGCGCCCTGTTGGGCGATGATCGCGCCGATCAGCGACGACATCAGCAGGATGATGGGAACCGCGCGTACCGCCATGTGATCGATCTGGTTGATGATCGAGGCAGGCGAAACCCCGCTACCGCGGCCGAACTTGAGCTGACCGCCGCGTACGGCTGAGCCCAGGATATACATGGCGGCGATGAGGTTGCCCCAGATATCGTAGACACTTTCGCCAATAGGCGCGAAGACACGCTCCGCCCATGATTTCCTCGGCTTTGCCGCTGCCGCCTCATCCTCGGGATGCGTATCGAATGTCGTTAGCAACTCGTCAATATGAGGATTCGAGCCTTCGATCGTAACGTGGGCCTTGTGTGCTTCCTGGCTTTCCTTCAGCCGGCGGATCAGCAGCGCACCCGCCGTATCCACATCCGAAAGACCGGAAAGATCGATCACAACCTCACCGCCGGAGCTGCGCTTCGACAGCTGCTCGATCTGGCGCAGCACGCCGTGCACATTGGCGCTGCGCCAATTGCCTTGCAGCCGATAGCGATGGCCTGCGCCCTCGGGCGCATCATCGATCTTCGGTGCATCGGACCTTTGCTCGGCTGCTTTCAAACTCATGCGTCTTTCAAATCTGGCACAACATACGCCGACTCGGTGAGTCCGCATGGTCAGTGCTTAATACACCGACTATGCATGGAATTTCCATCTCGCGCCGGCGCCAACATATGTCACGGCTTTTTGATATCCAAATGAATTTGTTGCACCGCGTCAGGATACGCCGTGAGCGCCTCCGCCGATTGCCGGCTTTCTCGCCTGCAGCCCATAGGCAAAAACGACCATGGCGAGCCCAAAGGCGGCGATGCCGGCCATGACATAGTAACTCGTCAGGTCGAGCCAGGCGTAGAGATAGCCGGATGCAAGCGTCATCAATCCCAGGAACATGCCATTGTAGAAATAATAGGCGCCTTGAGCCGATGATTCCTGCGTCTCATGGACGGACGCCACGATACGACGCTGAACGCCGGTATGGACGCAGGCATAGGTGCATGAATGAAAACATTGCAGCACAAAATAGCCGATGAAGCCGAAATTGCTCGGAAACAGGACCCAGCGCAGAATGCACATGGTCGAACCGAAGAAGATGAGCGTCCAGGCGCTGAACCTCCTGCTCAGTTTTCTCGACAGGAAAAACACCATCACCTCGGCCGTGACGCCAATGCTCCACAGCACGGCTATCTCGGCGCCGGAAAAGCCGAGCTTATGCCAGTAGATCGACGCAAATGTATAGAGCATCGCATGGCTCGATTGCTGTATCGATACGCCGATCATGGTTATAAGCAATTGCGGCGAGCGCAGATTTCCGGTCGGCGATTGCAGATTGATCGGTTGGTTGCGCCGGCGCGTCGGCCCGATACGTGGCGCGAAAAAGCCCATCATCGTCGTCAGAATGAACCCCGCCACCATCACGGGCAATACTGTCGTGCCGCCCCACATGCCGATCAGCTGGCCGCCGAGAAGGGTCGACAGGATAAAGGTGATCGATCCCCAGACCCGCATGGAACCGTAGTCGAAACCCCAGCGGCGCACACCCGACATGGCAATCGATTCGACCACCGGTACGTAAGGCGCGTAAGTAGCGCCCTGAATGCCGTAGACCAGAAGCACAGGCCAGAAGTCGCTGGTCCAGTAAAGCGCAATTGCCGTCAGCAGCGACAAGGCACCCGACCATAACAATACATCGGCCCGCTCTCTCATGTGATCGGCGAGTACCGCGATGATGGGTGTCACGAGGACGCGCACGACCATGGGAATGGCGATCACCAGGCCAATCTCGTGATCATTGAAATTCAGCCCCGCCAACCAGACGGGAAAGAAGGGTACGGCAATGCCGTTGACGAACAACGGAGCGCAATAGGACAAGGCGGCGCGCAAGCGGAAATATGGAGGCGCACCCTCGCCCTGGAAGGACTTGATCGCGGGAATCATGACAGACCTGAAGGGGAACGTACTTGTCCCTATCATGCTATCGAGAATACGACTATGGCGAGAAATGGCCAAAACCGTAACGTTTCGGAAAAATCCGAAGCCAGGGCTGTCTTGCAGCGATCAATAATTATGACAAGCCATTATCAAGCCTGTGAAGATCCAGAAATCAGGCCGCCTGTGCGCCGAGGGCCTGCGGTATTTCTCCGACCTGCGAGCCGACTGGCTGCGTTTCAAGAATATTCTGCCACGTGATCAGCTCGAACGTGCCGTCTTCGTGTTCGGCAATCGCCGTGCAGCTTTCCACCCAGTCGCCCGTGTTGATGTAACGGATCCCATCGAGATCCTCGATCACGGCATGGTGGATATGACCGCAGATGACGCCATCGGCATCATTGCGCTTGGCCTCTTCGGCCACGACACGCTGAAACTCGCCGATGAAATTGACGGCGTGCTTCACCTGCAGCTTTGCCCAAGCCGAAAAGGACCAATAGGGCATGTTCAGGCGTCGGCGCACCGCCGCAAGCCCGATATTGATCAAGATGGCCATGTCATAGGCCCAATCGCCGAGATAGGCGAGCAGGCGGGCATTGCGGACGACAACATCGAATTCGTCGCCGTGCAGGATGAGATATTTCTTCCCGTCGGCCGTTTCATGCATGGCGCGCTGCGCCACCTCGATACCGCCGAAGTGCATTCCGGGGAAGTCACGCAGGAATTCGTCGTGATTGCCGGGGATATAAACGATGCGCGTGCCCTTGCGCGCCTTGCGCAGGAGCTTCTGTACGACGTCGTTGCAATCCTGGGGCCAGTACCAGTTTCGCTTCAGTCTCCAGCCATCAACGATGTCGCCAACCAGGAAGATGGTATCGGCCTCGTGATAACGGAGAAAATCGAGCAGGTAATCCGCCTTGGCGGCCTTCGAGCCGAGATGCACGTCAGAAATGAATAGCGTTCGGAAATGCCGGGGGTCCATGTTTTCATTCACGAACTTTATGTCCGTGCCCTATCCTACGTTGGCTATTCCAAAACCAGACTCGTGTTTCAGGAAGATGACAAACCCTGTGCTTGGCGGCCCAGCGGCGACGTTCAACCAAGTTTCGCGGCAACTGCGAGGTCAGGACGATCGCTTGTAAAGCTGGCGATACCAAGGCGAAACATGGCCCGCGCCGCCTCGCTTGGATGAGCCGCCCATCTGTGCACTTTCACGCCATTCTTTCCAAGATGACGCGTTCGCAGCCTTCGACTTGCGGAAAGGACATCGCGCGATCTGCGATCATTGCGGAAAAGGCAATTCAGTTTTGCCACGACAAAAACGCCTTGTGACCTCAATTCCATACTGTGAAGGCGAAGCGATTGATGTATGCAGAAGACTCAAAGCGCAGGCAGGAATGGAGACGCAAGTTGGATACGAACGACACTTCGAAAGCAGCCAAGAACATGGCGAGCGGAAATTTCGACGAGCAGGCGCTTTATTTCCATCGTTATCCCCGTCCCGGCAAGCTCGAAATTCAAGCGACCAAGCCGCTGGGCAATCAGCGCGATCTGGCACTTGCCTATTCCCCCGGCGTCGCTGCGCCCTGCATCGCCATCCGCGACAACCCCGAAACGGCAGCCGACTATACGTCCCGCGCCAATCTCGTTGCCGTAATTTCGAACGGTTCGGCAGTGCTCGGCCTTGGCAATATCGGCCCGCTGGCCTCGAAACCAGTCATGGAAGGCAAGGCCGTTCTCTTCAAGAAATTCGCCGGCATCGACGTCTTCGATATCGAAATCGCAGCACCGACGGTCGATGAGATGGTCAATACCGTCTCGGCGCTCGAGCCGACCTTCGGCGGTATCAATCTCGAAGACATCAAGGCGCCGGAATGCTTTGAGGTCGAGCGCCGCCTGCGCGAGAAAATGGAAATTCCGGTCTTTCACGACGATCAGCACGGCACCGCCATCATCGTCGCCGCCGCCATCCTCAACGGGCTGGAATTGGCCGGCAAAAAGATTGAAGACGTCAAGATCGTTGCCTCCGGCGCCGGTGCGGCTGCGCTGGCCTGCCTCAACCTGCTCGTCATCCTTGGCGCCAGGCGCGAAAACATCTGGGTCCACGATATTGAGGGCCTAGTCTACAAGGATCGCAACGTCCTGATGGACGAGTGGAAATCCGTCTACGCTCAAGATAGCGACAAGCGCGTGCTGGCCGAATCCATCCCAGGTGCCGACGTCTTCCTCGGCCTCTCCGCCGCCGGCGTGCTGAAACCCGAGTTGCTGGCGCAGATGGCCGAAAAGCCGCTGATCATGGCGCTCGCCAACCCGACGCCGGAAATCATGCCGGATCTCGCCCGTGCCGCCCGCCCGGACGCGATGATCTGCACCGGCCGCTCGGACTTCCCGAACCAGGTCAACAACGTCCTCTGCTTCCCCTATATCTTCCGCGGCGCGCTCGATTGCGGTGCCAAGACGATCAACGAAGAGATGAAGATGGCCGCCGTGCGCGCCATCGCCGCGCTTGCCCGCGAAGAGCCTTCCGACGTCGCCGCCCGCGCCTATACCGGCGAAACGCCGGTCTTCGGGCCTAATTACCTGATCCCCTCGCCCTTCGACCCGCGCCTGATCCTGCGTATTGCGCCGGCTGTGGCGAAGGCAGCTGCGGAAAGCGGCGTCGCTCTGCGCCCGATCAAGGATTTCGATGCCTATATGGACGAGCTTAACCGCTTCGTCTTCCGCTCGGGCTTCGTGATGAAGCCGATCTTTGCGGCTGCGAAGATTGCCGAGCGCAAACGCGTCGTCTTCTCCGAAGGCGAAGATGAGCGCGTGCTGCGCGCCGCCCAGGTCCTGCTCGAGGAAGGCACCGCCGTCCCGATCCTAATCGGTCGTCCTTCCGTCATCGAGACGCGCCTCAAGCGCTACGGCCTGAAGATTCGCCCGCACACGGATTTCGCTGTCATCAATCCCGAAGACGATCCGCGCTTCCGCGAGTATGTCGAACTTTATTTCTCGCTGGTCGGCCGCGCGGGCGTTATCCCGGAAGCAGCCCGCACGATCGTCCGTACCAACACAACCGTTATCGGCGCGCTTGCCCTGAAGCGCGGCGAAGCTGATGCGCTCATCTGCGGTCTCGAAGGCCGTTATGAGCGTCATTTGCGCATCGTCCGCCAGGTCATCGGCAAGCGGCCTGATGTTCGGGATTTCTCGGCATTGAGCCTGCTCATTTCGCAGCGCGGCGCCACCTTCTATACCGATACCTATGTGACGTTTAATCCGTCCGCCGAGGAAATCGCGGAATCCACCTGGCTGGCTGCCGAGGAAATCAAGCGCTTCGGCATCGAGCCCCGCGCCGCCCTCGTCTCGCACTCCAACTTCGGCTCCCGGGAGTCGGAAAGCGCTACCAAGATGCGCGAAGCGCTGGCTCTCATTCGCGAGGCAGCGCCGGATCTGGAGGTCGACGGCGAAATGCATGGCGACAGTGCCATTTCCGAGAGCCTGCGCCGGCACGTAATGCCGGACAGCGCGCTCTCCGGCGAAGCCAATCTACTGGTCTTCCCCAATCTCGATGCCGCCAATATCACGCTCGGCGTGGTCAAGACCATGACCGATGGACTGCATGTCGGCCCGATCCTGCTCGGGACGGCGCTCCCGGCCCACATTCTCTCGCCGTCGGTCACTTCCCGTGGCGTGGTCAACATGGCGGCGCTCGCCGTCGTCGAAGCCTCGCAGATCGCCTGATATCACGTCTAGCAGCCACAGCCAGAATGACACCGCGTTTCATGCATTCGCGGTGTCGCCTATCCCCTGGCTATCGGCGGCTGCGACCTGCAATTTCACGAAAATCCTCTCGAAATCCGTGCTTTTTCATGGATACGTTGTTAAGCTACAGCGTGTAATCTTCAGCGACTTAAAACCGCTTTCGAGAGCAGAACCGTGAACCGCGGCATAAAACAAGCTTCCATTGCCCTTTTTTCCCTGCTGACGGCCACACCCGCGGCCCTCGCACAGGTCGATCTCTGCGACGAACTGCGCGGCCGCTATGTCGACATCAGCGAAGTGATCGGCGCCAGCCAGGAAACACGCCAGCTCTCGCGCGCCATCGTGCAACAGAACCTGATGATCCGCCGGACGATGAGCGATCTGCGCAACCAGGGCTGCGTCGAAGGCGACGATGGCGTATTTGGCGGCCGGGACAGTCAGGGCGTCTGCGATGACATCAGGCAGTCGATCGATCAGATGCGGCAGGATCTCTCCCTGCTGATGGATCAACGCGAGCAGAGCGTCGGTCGCGTCGATGCCGTTGCCATGCAGCGCCGGCAGTTGCTGGATACGATGCAGCGCAACGGCTGCAGCCTGCCGGCTTCGGCAACCCCGGATATCGTGATCGATACCCATACGAAGATGGATGCCTATGCGCCGCAGGAGCAGTCCCTGGCCAAGCCCGAAAGCTCCATTACCGTCATCGAGACGCCAAGGCTCCAGAAGAATTCCAGCCTCGAACAAAAGCAGGCACCACCGACGGCGGCGCCCAAGGTAACACAGACGCAGCCGCAGCAGTTTCCGCCGGATCGTCCCTACGATCCCTCGGCCCATAAGGTGCGCCAGGTCGGCCCGCAATTCCTCGCGACCGACCAGGGCAGCATCGACCTCAAACATCCGAAAGAGGCCGGGCCGCAGCCGACGCAATAATGCGTGAGCGGATGTTGCCCATCTCCGCCCGACTGCGTTGATTTCATGTCGTTCAAGGCTGGCGCAACAAGGAGATGATGGCCTCATCGCCTGTCTCTCTCGCGAGATCGCGATAGGACTGTCCGGAAACATCCCTGACCGAGCGATCCGCACCCTTCGCCAGCAGGAGGCGCACCGCCTCGCCGCGGCGATTGACAATGGCAAAGCCAAGCGGCGTCATCCAATCGCGATCGGTGGCCTGCCCATGAGGGCGGAAGTCTCCGAAGCGGATATTCACCTGTTCCGGATGCTTATCGAGAATAGCAGCCAGCTGATCGACCTGACCGAAAGTGGCCGCCGCGAAAATATCGAGCGGATAGGCCTTCAGAAACTCGACCATCTCATCCTTGCCGTTATATTCGGCCCAACCGATCGGCGGCGCATGAAAATTGGGATCACGAACGGTGGTGTCCGCTCCATGCTCGATCAGCAGCTTCGCCATCTCCATATGGCCATGCAGCGCGGCTTCATGCAGCGGTGTTCGGCTTGTCATGGCATTGACGTCAAAATCCAGCGCCAACATGAGACCCACGGCGCGCAGATCATTTTCGCCAGCAGCCTCGTGCAGCATGTCGGGATGAGCCTGGCGCATCGCCTCAGGAATATCGAATTCCCTCGCAATTCTCTTTATGTGTTCGACGACTATTGCCGGACCCGCTGCCTCATTCCTGGCCCCTTGCTGAATCTGGATATAGACCGAATCCTCGGGCTTAAGGCGAACCGCCACTGCTCCATGCTGAACGAGATACAACGCCAGATCCTTGTCGTTCCCTAACCGCGCCCACTCATACGGCGTTCTGCCATTGACGACCTTGTGAACATCCGCCCCATGCTCCACCAGCAGGCGCACTCGCTCGCCCATGCGATGTTCCAGCGCCCAGGCAAGCTGATAGTCGAACACAGTCTGCGTGTTCTCGACAAACTTCCCGTCTTCGCGCACGAGCCAATTGTTCTTATCCTTAGCGGACAAGCCATATTCAATCAGCAATTTCAGGCATGTATCGTCCCGTTCGAACATGCGGTTGTAGAGCGCCTGACTATCATTGGCTTCAGCGCCCGCATCGAGCAGCAGCCGCGCGAATGCCTCGCATTCCGGATGCGGAGGCTGGCGATTCTTTCCCGCCTCGCCTTCGCCGAAGACGCCGGTCAAAACGGTGAAGCGATACTGACCGGCATCGAGAAAGAAGGCGTTGACATCGGCCCCGCGCCGAACCAGCTCACGGGCTGCCGGCAGGCTGGATCGACCCGGCACGCGAGCATAGGCCGCGTACATCAGCGGAGTGAGATCATGCGGCCCGCCCCTGCGATCGATAAGCTGTGGCTGGCGATCGAGCCAGCGAGCTATACGGTCGGCATCGCCGAGCGCAGCAGCGACGTGAATGCTTTCGTCAGCAATCTCCGGATGGGAGTCCAGCAGTCGCAGCGCCTCATCGAAGCGCGCGGGATCGGCGGGAATATTGGCAAAATACGAAACCGTCGCCAGCGAGAGGAAACGGTTGGCGAGCTGATCCCGTGGGATATGCTTGCGATCGCCGCTTTCCAGATGCGCCTTGAGCTTCGTCCAGCTGGAGAAACCGAATTCGCGGGCAAGAACGAGCTGAATGTCCTGCAATCCCACATCGGCGACATCGGCAAAATAGGGCGCAACGCGGCTGCACGCCGAAGCATCACCGGCTTGGACGGCCTTGAGGAAAGACTTGGCCTGCTTTTTCAGGGAATCAAGAGTGGCGTCGACAGCCAAAGAGCGCGTGGTCACGATAGACCTCCTTCCATTTACGTCCGGTATCCGCGCCCACAGACTGAAAAGAGGTGTGGCAGTCTCACGTTATATGCATCAGGTGGGCCTGGCCCTTCCCGCGGATCGGATGCGCCCTGAGAACACATCCAGATCTATCGCGCCGGTTGCGCTCTGTCCAGAGCTCAGGCAGGCTCATAGCGGACATAGGCGAACTCGTCCCCATCCGGTGACCAGTTCGGCACGTTGATCGATCCCTGCCCGCCGAAGAGCTCGAACAGCGTCGTGATATTGCCACCATCCATATCCATCAGCCGCATGCGGACATTCAGATCGCGCGGATGATCGAAGACATCGGGATCGTAGGAGATCAGCACCACCTTGTCGTTCTTCGGAGATGGATGCGCGAACCAATTGCCGTAATTGTCGTCGGTCAGTTGCTCGAGGCCAGTGCCGTCAGGATGGATGCGCCAGATCTGCATCAGGCCGGTGCGGCTCGAATTGAAATAGATCCATTGCCCGTCGGCCGAATAATCAGGTCCGTCATTGCGGCCCTCGCCATGCGTCAGGCGGGTCTCTTCGCCGCCATCGATCGAGATCGTATAGATATCGAAAACGTCGTTGCGGATGCCGCAGTAGGAGAAGCGCTTTCCGTCCGGCGACCAGCCATGCCAGTAGGAGGGCAGATTGGTCGTCACCTGCCTTGGCGTGCCGCCCTCGGCCGGCAGAACATAGATGCAGGATTTACCGTGCTGCGTCTTGTCGGAAATGGCAATCAGCGAACCGTCCGGCGAGATGCCGTGATCGTTGTTGCACAGGGTCGCAAAGCCGGTATCGACCTGGACGATCCCACTGCCATCCAGCGGCAGCCGATAGAGCAGCCCGTCGCCATTCAGCAGCAGATAGCGCCCGTCAGGCGAATAGTTCGGCGCCTCGATCAGCTGGTCCGTTTGCCAGACGATCCGGTTCGCACCCGTGCGGATATTATAAATCTCGACCGAGCTGCGCATTCTTCCTCTCCCTTGCCGCTGGATACCGCGATCAGCGATCGCGGAACCGGTTGGTGATCGGATAGCGACGGTCGCGACCGAAATTCTTCTTAGTGATCTTCACACCCGGCGCCGACTGGCGGCGCTTGTACTCGGCGAGATAGAGCAGATGTTCAACGCGATGCACGGTCGCAACATCATGGCCTCGGGCCACGATCTCCTCGACCGACATTTCCTTTTCCACCAGGCATTCAAGGATATCGTCGAGCACCGGATAGGGCGGCAGCGAATCCTGGTCCGTCTGGTTCGGCCTTAGTTCCGCCGAAGGCGCCTTGTCGATGATATTATGGGGAATGACCTCGCCCGAAGGGCCGAGCGCGCCCGGCGGCACGTGCAGGTTGCGCCAGCGCGACAGCGCATAGACCTGCATCTTGTAGAGATCCTTGATCGGGTTGAAGCCGCCGTTCATGTCGCCATAAAGCGTGGCGTATCCGACAGACATTTCCGACTTGTTGCCCGTCGTCACCACCATCGAACCGAACTTGTTGGAGATCGCCATCAGGATGGTGCCACGGGCGCGGCTCTGCAGGTTTTCCTCGGTGATGCCGCTCTCGGTCCCTTCGAAGAGATCCGACAGGGCCGAGCTGAAGCCCGTCACCGGATCCTCGATCGGCACGATGTCATAACGGCAGCCGAGCGCCTTGGCGCAATCGGCCGCATCCTTCAACGAATCCTGCGACGTATAGCGATATGGCAACATGACGGTGCGCACGCGCTCTTCGCCGAGCGCGTCGACCGCAATCGCTGCGCAGATCGCCGAGTCGATGCCGCCGGAGAGGCCAAGCACGACCGACTTGAAGCCGTTCTTGTTGACATAGTCGCGGAAGCCCAGCAGGCAGGCGCGATAATCTGCCTCCTCGCCTTCCGGAATGTGAGCCATCGGACCTTCAGCGCAGTGCCAGCCGTCGCCGTTCTTCTTCCAGGTCGTCACTGCAAGCGCGGTCTCGAACTGGCTCATCTGGAAGGCCAGGGTCTTGTCTGCATTGAAACCGAAGCTGGCGCCATCGAAAACCAGTTCGTCCTGGCCGCCGAGCTGGGCGGCATAGATCATCGGCAGCCCTGTCTCGATGACCTGCTTCAGCACGACCTGATGGCGCACGTCGACCTTGCCGCGATAATAGGGCGAACCGTTCGGCGACAGAAGGATTTCCGCACCGCTCTCAGCCAGCGTCTCGCAGACGCCGAGCTCACCCCAGATGTCCTCGCAGATCGGGATACCCAGTCGCACGCCGCGGAAATTGACCGGACCGGGCATGGCGCCCTGATCGAACACGCGCTTCTCGTCGAACTCGCCGTAGTTCGGTAGGTCTACCTTGTCACGGACCGCAATCACCTTGCCGCCATCGAGCACGGCAATCGAATTGTAGCGGCCCGTCTCGTCCTGCCGGGGAAAGCCGATGATCACACCAGGGCCGCCATCGGCCGTATCGGCAGCCAGAGCCTCGACCGCTTTCCAGCAGGCGCGGATGAATGCCGGCTTCAGCACGAGATCTTCCGGCGGATAGCCGGAAATGAACAACTCCGTCAGCAGGACGATCTGCGCGCCTTCGCGCGCCGCTTCGGCCCGGGCCTCACGCGCCTTGGCGAGATTGCCGGAGACGTCGCCGACCGTTGGATTGAGCTGCGCAACGGCGATGCGGATGGTGTGGGTAATCTGGCTTTGCTCTGTCATGGCATACATTTAGCGATGCCATCTTTCTTCCGCAACCGCCTTCCTTCCCGCACACGCATCAAAGATCGCACTACGCGCAGAGGAGGTATTTTTGCCCCAAAAAATACCAGGCCAGCCTTGCGGTTCATGAAGAATTCATGACAGAAGCGTGACACTTATATGAATATTTTGTAGCTTTTGGAGAAAGCATTGGTCGCATCGGTCATCGAGTCCGCCTTGGCGGGCAAGCTTGCCCTTTTCCAGAAGATCGGCGCGGCAAAACAGAAGTCTGCCGCTCTGCGCCTGCTTCTGAGCCTCACGCTGACCCTCCTTTTCTCCCTGTCCATCGTTGTGACGGTCGAATGGGTTGCACGCGGCGAATTCGCCTCCGGTTGGACCTATCTCCTTTCCCCGTCCCGTCCGGGCCTTGCCACCATCGGCGTTGTCATGCTGACCATGCTGACGCTGGATGCCTTGATCGGTCGCGCGCATCTATCCGCTTTGATCGTTGCTCCGGTGCTGCTCATACCGGCTTTCATTTCCGGCCAGAAGCAGAATTTTCTCTCCGATCCGCTCTACCCTTCGGACTTCCTGTTTGGGCGGCAGATCATGGAGCTGATGCCGGTCATGGTACGTGATCGCCCTTGGACGGCGATTGCCCTGGCAATCGGCATTATCGCCGGCACCGGCGCCATGATCCTGTTCTGGCGCTATATCCGGAGCCACACGGTCGCGCTTTCGCGAAACGAGCGCCTTGCCCGGCTTTCGATCTGCCTGCCGCTGGCAGCACTTTTCGCCTCACAGATGGACCCCACACAATATTCCTATGTTCGCGAGAAGCTGGGGATCATACCGATCGTCTGGGACCAGACGGAAAATTACAACCACAACGGCTTCATCGTCGCCTTCGCGCTGAACCTGCCCATGGCCGACATCAAGTCACCGGCCGGATACGGCCCTGGCGCCATCGACGCCATGCCCGCAAGAAATTATGGCGATCTCTCCGGTCCGCGCCAAAAGCCCGACATTATCATGCTGATGAGCGAATCCCTCTGGGATCCGACGCGGCTTTCCAGCATCGCCTTCACACCGGATCCGATGCCGACGATCCGCGCCAGACAATCGGGCAATGTCTTCTCGCCGGAATTCGGCGGCATGACCGCCAATGTCGAGTTCGAGGCACTGACGGGCTTTTCCAACGCCTTTCTCCCTTATGGCAGCATTCCCTATCAGCAATATGTGCGCCGCCCGCTGCCGTCGCTTGCCACTTTCTTCCGCGGCGAAGGCTATACGGCGCGCGCACTGCATCCCTTCAGCGGCTGGTTCTGGAACCGTAACGAGGTCTACAGGGCTTTCGGCTTCGAAGAATTTCATACCCAGGAGACTTTGCCGCCCATGGATAAACGCGGCATGTTCGCAGCCGACGACTCCCTTATGAAGGAAATCATGAGCGAAGGAGACGCCGCCGAGCGTCCCTTCTTCTTCTTCGCGGTCACTCTTCAGGGACATGGGCCTTACGAAGCCGACCGCTATTCTGAGAATACCGTCGATATCGCGGGCAATTTGAACGACGATGACCGTGCGGCGCTCGCTACCTATGCACAGGGCGTTCGCGAAGCCGATGACAGCCTGAAGATGCTGATGGATTGGGCCGAAAAGCGCGACCGGGAAACCATTATCGTCCTCTGGGGCGATCATCTGCCGCCGCTCGGCAGCGTCTATCCGAACACCGGCTACATGCCGCAGCAGGTGGCAACCCGCAAGGCGCCGCTCGACGTCATGAAGAAGGAGCACGAAACGCCGCTCGTCGTCTGGTCGAGCAAGAAGGGCGTTCGCAAGGACATCGGTACCATCAGCCCCTCGCAGCTGCCTTATCACCTGCTGAAAACGGCAGGCTATGAGCATCCTTTCTATACGGGCTTTCTCGGCCGCGTGCAGAAGAAATACAACATCGTCGACCGCTATCAGCTGGCAACCCGCGACAGCCAGACCTTCCCCGATTGGGGCCGCAAGGAGCCGGAGCTTGACCCGACCGTGCGCGACTATCGCTATCTGCAGCACGACATGATGTTCGGCCACCAATATGGTTTGGAGCGCTTCTTCCCGTCTCATGCGGAGCTAATGGGCCAGGAAGACAGCTAGCCCATTATAAACATGAGTTAGTGCGGGTGTTTTTTTGCGATAACAGTACGCGCAGCAGCTCCATGCGCAATCGAGTTTGAAACCCTTCCCTCGTTGCATTTTTCCCTATTGGTCGAATAGTTGCATTCAATGCCACAAGGACCTTGGAGCCCTCCCAATGCATAATCTTCCCAACTTCGTTCATCTGCATTTTGACAAGACAGCCGATCAGCTCGGCGATATCGAAAAGCGCGTTCTTAAAAAGGCGCACGAGCGGAAAATCATCTCCACCGATATCAACGCCGCCATCTCGGCGGAATCCTCCCCGGGGGCAGCGTCTCGCAGACAGCATCGCCCGTGTCGGCGGCTCATGGTCCTTCATTATCGCCTTCCTGCTGTTTCTGGCCTTCTGGTGCGTCATCAACACGATCCTCCTCACCACGAACGCCTTCGACCCCTACCCCTTCATCTTCCTGAATCTCGTTCTCTCCATGCTCGCCGCGATTCAGGCGCCGATCATCATGATGTCACAGAACCGGCAGGCCGAGCGGGATCGTTTCGAGGCGGCCAAGGATTATGAAGTCAATCTCAAGTCCGAGCTGGAAGTGCTGTCCCTGCATCAGAAGATCGATATGCAGGTGTTGACCGAGCTTGCGGTGGTGCGTGAAGAACTCGCCAAACTGAGCAAGCTCGTTGCCGAAAAAGGCACCATCTAAAGGTCAATCGGAGGGGCCCGCCGTCAACAGCCCCGGTCGCCCCTGCCGATATTGCGGCAGTCCGTCGCTGATCTCGTAATAATCGCCCTTGTCGGCGCAATAGATATGATAGCCCATCTCAAGGCCGCTCGGCTGATCGAACAGACCGGCCATGATCGATATTTCATCGGCGCCATCGGCCACCCAAAACAGAGCCGAGCCGCAGATCCTGCAAAAGCCGCGGTGAGCGAATGTGCTGGCACGATACCAGGTGATCGCCTCTTCTCCCTCGATGACAAGATTTTCGCGTGCGACATTGGTCGCGGCATAATAGAGCCCGGTCTGTTTGCGGCACTGCGAACAATGGCAGGCGACCACTTCGCGCAGTTTTCCGTGCGTCCTGAAACTTACACTACCGCAGAGGCAGGCTCCCGTGTGTTCGTGGCTCATCATCGCTCCCCTTATTTTGAGGCAGCCTTGCCGAGAACGGAAGTTGGGTCAATTTCAAAGAACTGAAGCGTCTTTCAGCCAAGCTGATCGCTCCTAGCCCAAAAGCGAACGGGCCGGTTTTCGCCGGCCCGTTCGAGAGATCATGAATGCGGCTTCGCTCAGCCGTGTGCGCGCATACGCTTCTCGTCCCGACCGCCCTTCATCCGCTCAGCGAGCAGGAAGGCAAGTTCCAGCGCCTGGTCGGCATTGAGACGCGGGTCGCAATGTGTGTGATAGCGATCCTGGAGATCCTCGGCGCCGACCGCGCGGGCGCCGCCCGTGCATTCGGTCACATCCTTGCCGGTCATCTCGATATGGATGCCGCCCGGATGCGTGCCCTCGGCGCGATGGATCTGGAAGAAGCTTTCCACTTCCGACAGGATGCGTTCGAACGGACGCGTCTTGTAGTTGTTGAGCGTGATCGTATTGCCGTGCATCGGGTCGCAAGACCAGACGACCTTGCGGCCTTCCTTCTCAACGGCGCGAATGAGGCGCGGCAGGTTGTCGGCAACCTTGTCGTGACCGAAACGGCAGATCAGCGTCAGGCGGCCAGCTTCGTTCTGCGGGTTCAGGATGTCGATCAGATTCAGCAGATCGTCCGCCTGCAGCGAAGGACCGCACTTCAGACCAATCGGGTTCTTGATGCCGCGGAAATATTCGACATGGGCGTGGTCGGCCTGGCGCGTACGGTCGCCGATCCAGAGCATGTGGCCGGAGGTGGCGTACCAGTCGCCGGTCGTGGAATCGACGCGGGTAAAGGCTTCTTCATAGCCAAGCAGCAGCGCTTCGTGGCTGGTGAAGAAATCGGTTTCGCGCAGGCTTGCGTTGCTCTCGGCGGTGATGCCGATCGCACGCATGAAATCCATGGTCTCGCCGATACGATCGGCAAGCTTGCGGTAGCGCTCGCCCTGCGGGCTGTCCTTGACGAAGCCGAGCATCCACTTCTGGACGTTTTCCAGGTTGGCATAGCCGCCCATGGCGAAGGCGCGCAGCAGGTTCAGCGTCGCGGCAGACTGACGGTAGGCCATCATCTGACGGTCGGGATTGGGAATGCGTGCTTCCTCGGTAAACTCGATGCCGTTGATGATGTCGCCGCGATAGCTCGGCAGCGAGATGCCATTCTGCGTTTCGATGTTCGACGAGCGCGGCTTGGCGAACTGACCGGCAATGCGGCCAACCTTGACGACCGGCAGCTGCGCACCGAAGGTCAGCACGACGGCCATCTGCAGGAAGGCGCGGAAGAAGTCACGGATCGTGTCGGCACCGTGTTCTGCAAAGCTTTCGGCGCAATCGCCGCCCTGAAGCAGGAAACCGTTGCCCTCTGCGACATTGGCGAGATGCGCCTTCAGGCGACGGGCTTCACCGGCAAAAACGAGTGGCGGATAGCTTGCAAGCTGCGCTTCGGTCTCTGCCAGCGCTGCCTTGTCCGGAAAATCCGGCACCTGTTGGATCGGTTTCTGCCGCCAACTGCTCGGGGTCCAATTCTGTGCCATCTCACTCACCTGCTTGTACGCCCGATCTTGGTCGGGCGGCCCGTCGTCGTAAATAACGCGCGCTTATAAACCTTTGCCGCCCGCTTGCAAAGGCGGGCAAACTACTGTGCGAATCTTTTATGGTGCAGTCGATCTCAGAGCCAAAACGAGCGCGTTACACGCGCTCGCCGTTGCGAATGCGATAGCTCGGCGAATACATCGTCACCAATTCTTCCGCCGCCGTCGGATGCACCGCCATGGTGCGGTCGAAATCGTCCTTGGTGCAACCGGCCTTCAGTGTGATGCCGAGAAGCTGCGCCATCTCGCCGGCATCGTGGCCGAGAATATGCGCGCCGATGACCTTGCGGTCCGCGGCGTTGACGATCAGCTTCATGATCATCTTCTCGGCTCGGCCCGAAAGCGTCGCCTTCATCGGCCGGAACTGCGCCCGGTAAACTTCGAGCTCCGGATAACGCTTGGCAGCGTCTTCCTCGGTCAGGCCGACCGTACCGATCTCCGGCTGCGAGAAAACGGCCGTCGGGATGAGTTCGTGATCCGGCCGGGTCGGATTGTCCTTGTAGACCGTCTCGATGAAACACATGGCCTCGTGGATCGCCACGGGCGTCAGTTGTACCCGGTCGGTGACGTCGCCGAGTGCGTAGATGTTCGCAACGGAAGTGCGCGAATATTCGTCGACGATAATGGCGCCCTGCTCGTTGATTGCGACCCCGGCAGCCTCAAGCCCGAGATTTTCGGTATTCGGCGTACGGCCGAGCGCCAGCATGACGGTATCGACCGTCAGGAGCTTATCGTTCTTCGTCCGAGCACTGAGCCTGCCCTCTACCTTCTCGACATTCTCAATGATGTCATGGCAGAGAATACGGATGCCCTTCTCCTCCATGGCCTCGTGAAGGCCTTTGCGCAGGTCCTGATCGAAGCGCGAGAGTATCTCGGCGCCGCGATAGATCAGCGTCGTCTCGACGCCCAGACCATGAAAGATGTTGGCGAACTCGACGGCGATGTAGCCGCCGCCGGCAATGAGGATCGATTTCGGCAGTTCCTTCAGATGGAACGCTTCGTTCGAGGAGATGCAAAGCTCGTGACCCGGCAGTGCCGTGTGCAGATTCGGCCGACCGCCAGTCGCAATGACGATGGTCTCGGCGGTCACGGTCTGGCCGGTCTTCAGCAGCTTGATCGTGTGGGCATCGACCAGCTCGGCGCGGGTATCGAAGATCTCCGCCTTGGCATTGTCGAGCCCCTTGCGATAGAGGCCCTCCAACCGGGCGATTTCCTTGTCTTTCGCCTCGATCAGTTTCTTCCAGTCGAAGCTGCTTTCGCCAACCGTCCAGCCGAAACCGGCCGCATCCTCGAAATGCTCGCTATATTGCGAAGCGTAGACGAACAATTTTTTCGGCACGCAGCCGCGAATGACGCAGGTGCCGCCATAGCGATATTCCTCGGCGATCCCGACCTTCTTGCCAAGCGATGCGGCCACGCGCGCGCTGCGCACACCGCCCGAGCCGCCGCCAATCACGAAAAGGTCGAAATCAAACGAAGGCATGGATCGCTCCTGTAGACATCAAGTTGCGCGCGAAGCGCCATTGGGGGTCGGCACTCATATAGGGAGCCGAGACCCAAAAAGAAAAGCCCGGAATCGATCCGGGCTTCGAATTTGTAACTGCTTGCCGCAGATACCGAAAACTACAAACCTAGCTTTCGAAACCGCTGCGGCGGCGAGCCGTTGATTACTGCTTCGGCGCCGGCTGAGCGGCCGCACCGGCATCCGGCGTAACGACCGGCTGCTTGACGACCTTCTGCAGGGCATCGTTGCTCTGCTTTGCGAGATCGCGCGAAATGCCCTGGCTCCAGATATCGGCCGCCTTGTAGAGTTCGCGGGTGGCGAGCGGACCGTCCTTGAGAAGCTTCTTGCCTGCCGCCGAATTGTAGAAATCTGCAATCGCCTTCAGTTCGTCGGCAGAGAAGGCCTTGGCATAGGTGATGGCCGCTTCACGCTCCAGATCGGCACGGCGCGGTGCGAGCGCGAGCGCGGTGGCGTCGACGGTCGAGTTGATCGCATCGCCGAAATTCGGGTTTGCCTGGATCATCGTGCTCTTCAGCTGCTCGGCGAGGTTCGGCAAGATGTTGTCGAACTGGTTGGTGATGCCGAGAGCATTGATCGCGGCGCGGGCAGCCTTGATCTGATCCTCGGAAACCTCTTGAGCGCTTACGGAACCGAAAGCAATGCCGGAAAGAAGGATGGTTGCAGCGGCAAGACGGCCAAGACCCGCAAATTTGATCATGAGATGAGTGCTCCTATGTATTGTTCGCCTGCAACGTGCGCGCACCGGCGGGGCCGGCAATGATCGCTTGTGTCGCCATATGGATAAAGAGCCCGTGTTCGACAACGCCGGGAATCGAATAGAGCTCGCTCGACAGCGCCTCTGCATCAGGAATACGGCCGAAAGATGCATCGACGATGTAATGCCCCCCATCGGTGACAAAGAGGCTGTCGCTCGCGCGGCGCATGTTGAGCGCGCCGGAAAGCCCAAGACGCGAGGCCGCCTTCTCGATGAGGATGCGAGTGGAAACGAGACCGAAGGGATTGACCTCGATCGGTAGCGGAAAGGCTCCGAGGGTCTCAACGACCTTGCTCTGATCCGCGATCACGATCATGCGGGCTGAGGAAGCAGCAACGATCTTCTCGCGCAGCAGCGCGCCGCCGCCGCCCTTGATCAACGTCAGCGCACCATCCAGCTCGTCGGCTCCGTCGATGGTCAGGTCAAGTTCCGGAAGATCGTCGAGCGACTTCAACGGCACGCCGAGTTCGTTGCAGAGCTTGGCCGTTCTTTCAGATGTGGGAACGCCCTCAATCGAGAGGCCGGCGGCGACCTTTTCGGCGAGCAGGCGAACGAATTCCTCCGCCGTGCTGCCGGTGCCGATCCCGAGCCGCATGCCGCTTTCGACGTGAGCGAGCGCGGCTCTCGCAGCCTCGATTTTCATCTGGCGGGCGTCCATGCGCCACCTGCTCCCATTGTTACGTTGGTCTGCTGTTTACACGGCTCTCCAGCCAAACGAAAGCCAAAATAACGGCATGATATAGAAATCCCCGAGGCCTTCCCGCCTAGGCTTTCCGGCGCTTCGGTTGCAATTGCCCGCGCGATCTTTTAACTCCGGAAGACGCACTCTTTTCTATGCAAAGGCCGATTCCTCGTGAAATCTCCCCTTGTCGTATTCGATCTCGACGGCACGCTGCTGGACACGCATGCGGACCTGATCGTCAGCCTGAACCATACGATCGCCGCACTCAAGCTTCCGCCGGTCACTTACGACGACGTGACGCATCTCGTTGGCAACGGCGCGCAGGTGATGATCGAGCGGGCCTGCAAGCTGCATGGCTATATGCTGACATCGGAAGAATTACCGGCTCTGCTACAGCGCTTCATAACCCATTATTCCGAGGCGATGCCCGGCGTCACGCAGCCCTACCCCGGGCTCCTGGCCGCGCTTACAACACTGCGGAACAAAGGCTACAAGCTGGCCGTCTGCACCAACAAGATGGAATCGCTTGCGCGCACACTTCTCGACCGGCTCGAACTGACCCAATATTTCGAGGCCATTACCGGCGGCGACACCTTCACTGTCCGCAAGCCGAATGCCGAACACCTGATCGGCACCGTCGAGCGCGCAGGCGGCGACATCGCCCGGACGATCATGATCGGTGACAGCATCAACGACATCCTTGTCGCCCGCAATGCCGGCGTCCCCTCCATCGCGGTCCCCTTCGGCTACTCCGATGTCGGCATCGAAACGCTTGGACCGAACCGCATCATCTATCACTATGACGAGCTGACGCCTGAACTGGTCGAGGGACTGCTGGCGGCCTGAGACACATCAGTTCTTCAATAAAAAACGGCGGCACATGGCCGCCATTTTTGTTTTCGCCACTGAACAGACTTTAGATCTGAGCAGTCCGCGCCTTTGAGGTCGCATCGAGCGCCTTCTGTGTGGCAGCATCGCGATCGTAGACATCGTTGAAATACTGGATTACGCCGTCCTTGTTCGGCCAGGCGGTGAAATAGGCGATGTAGATCGGGAACTTCTGCGGTACGGCCACAGCCTTGTTCTGGCCGGTAGCGATCTGCTTGGCGACGTCATCGACCGTGGTGTTCAGTACGGCGGCGGCCATCGCGCGCGGATCGGCAAGACGGACGCAGCCGTGGCTGAGTGCGCGCATATCCTTCTTGAAGAAGCTCTTCTGCGGCGTGTCGTGCATGTAGATGGCGTGCGAGTTCGGGAAGAGGATCTTCAGTTCACCGAGTGCGTTGTCGCTGCTCGGCGGCTGGCGAACCGAAATGCTCTTCGTCGAGCCATACCAGTCGACGCTGGACGAAGCGACGGCGCGGCCGCCCACTTCGACCTGATAGCCCATGCGATCGAGATAGTTCGGATCGGAACGCAGCTTCGGCAGCATCTCGTTGATGATGATCGACTGCGGAACGCCCCAGAATGGGTTGAATTCGACCGTCTGCACCTGATTTTCGAAGAAAAAGGTCTGGTGCTGCTTGCTGCCGACGACGACGCGCATCGACAGCTGCTCCTGATTGTCATTGTAGTAATAGACCATGAAGGCCGGCTGATTGATGAAGACGTAACGCGGGCCTAGTTCGTCCGGCAGCCAGCGCAGCTGCTCCATGGCGATGACCAGCTTCTGGATCTTCACATCGTTATTCTCGCCGACCATCGCGCGAACGGAGGACGGGCCGATCACGCCGTCGGCCGTCAGACCCTTTTCGCGCTGAAAGTCCTCGACCAGCGACACGAGCTCGGGCGTGTAGCTCGGCGTGCCCAGATAAGCGGAGAAAAGATCGGCGTGAGCCGTTTTCAGTGCATTCGAGCCGCGATGCTCTATCGCCTTGACGATATTGGCCATTTCCGGCGAGCTATCACCCGGCTTCAGCGTACCCGCGAGCGAAATGGAAATGTGACTGCCGTCCGTTCCGGCCTCGGAACGCAGCTTCGCAAGCTCCGCCTTCAATTCCATGAATTGCGGGTTGGACGGGCTGCGGCTGTTGAGATAGGCGGCAGCATCGGGGCTGGCGCGCAATACATCGAGCATAGCCGTCAGATTGACGTCCTTGCGCTTGAAGTCGTGATAGCCGGAGATCTTGTTCGGGTCGAGACGACCGCGAACCGTATCCTGGACGAACATCAGCACCTTGCTGGAGAGCGTGAGCTCAAATTGCATGAGAGCCCGATCACGCAGCACCGGGTCGGCATTTGCGGCATTGTCGCCGGGCAGTGTTACCGCATAGTCGGCAGGATCGAGGCCGACGGAACCAGCATCGGCAAGGACCGCCATCGCGGCCTTCGCCTTGTCGCTAACGGCATGATCCGCAACCCAGAGAAGCGGCTTGCTCTGATCGGCATAATAGGTTTCGATCGCCTTGGCGATATCGTTGGTCGCCATGACGCGGGCATCCGCCAGATAGCGGCGCTGCGAGACTTCGGCATCGATAGCGACCGGCGTGGGAGAGGCGTCTGCAACGGCGCCGGTCACAACCGGATCGGCGAAATGCACCGTCGACACCAACCGCATCTGGTCGGCCTTGTAAGTATAGTATTTCGGCGCATCGACGGTCGGCAGCGGCTGCTTTGCCCGCGGAGGCTCAACGGAGTTCAGCGTCTGCGCCGGGTTGACGGGAACCGGAGCCGAAACCTGCGTGCTCTGCTGACGGCCCTGACCGCCACGGATAAAATCCATGAGGGTCATAGCACTTGCGGAGGTTGCGCCAATCGAGGAAAGGCAGCAGGAAAGAGCCAGGACGGATGCTGTGGCTTTGATGGCAAGTTTCATTCTCTAATCAGTCCCTGTATCGTACGGTAACTTCGAGCTCGACGGTGCTGTTTTCAACTCGGCCGCGATGTCTCCGACATCATACACCCACTACACTGAAAACGACGAGACCCCGCCTTTCGTTCAATGCCTCAACTTCACGTGACGAAGCAGTGGCGTCTTCCGCGCTTAGTCCACACCGAATTATGAAATTATTGGTTAATCTTTTATTGAAATTTGCCGGGCTTTTTGAGGGGCGGAAAATGCGCCTCCGCGAATATATGCCAGGCGTGTTAAAAAGGGCACGCCCGACGACCGCATTGAAAACATGATTTTTATAATCATGAATGGCGCTTTGATGTTTTCATGAGCACGGTTCGCACCTATATGACTGCTATCTGTCTCAATGGAAAGCAGGACCACGAAGATGACGTCCACCCGCACCGAAACCGATACCTTCGGCCCGATCGAAGTCGCCAGCGACCGCTATTGGGGCGCGCAGGCCCAGCGCTCGTTCGGCAATTTCAAGATCGGCTGGGAAAAGCAGCCGCTCTCGGTCGTCCGCGCCCTCGGCATCGTCAAACAGGCGGCTGCGCGCGCCAATGTGGAACTCGGCCAGTTGGATCCGGCGCTCGGCAAGGCAATCGTCGATGCGTCACAGGAAGTCATAGATGGCAAGCTTAACGATCATTTCCCGCTTGTCGTCTGGCAGACCGGCTCGGGCACGCAGTCGAACATGAATGCCAACGAAGTGATCTCCAATCGCGCAATCGAGATGCTCGGCGGCGTCATGGGTTCGAAAAAGCCCGTGCATCCGAACGACCACGTCAACATGAGCCAGTCGTCGAACGACACCTATCCGACTGCCATGCATATCGCCTGCGCCGAGCAGATCGTCCATCACTTGCTGCCGGCGCTCAGGCACCTGCATGCGGCCCTGGAAAAGAAGGTCGCCGACTTCGCCCATATCATCAAGATCGGCCGCACTCACACGCAGGATGCAACGCCACTGACGCTCGGCCAGGAATTCTCAGGCTATGCCGCCCAGGTCGCCTCTTCCATCAAACGCATCGAGCTGACCTTGCCGGGCCTTTGTGAACTCGCCCAGGGCGGTACCGCGGTCGGAACCGGGCTCAACGCGCCGATCGGTTTTGCCGAAAAGGTCGCCGACGAAATCGCCAAGATCACCGGCCTGCCCTTTGTTACCGCGCCGAACAAGTTTGAGGCGCTGGCCGCCCATGATTCGATGGTCTTCAGCCATGGCGCCATCAATGCCGCGGCAGCCGCACTCTTCAAGATCGCCAACGACATCCGCCTGCTCGGCTCCGGCCCGCGATCCGGTCTCGGCGAACTGGCACTGCCGGAAAACGAGCCGGGCTCGTCGATCATGCCGGGCAAGGTCAATCCGACGCAATGCGAAGCGCTGACGCAGGTCTGCATTCACATCTTCGGCAACAATGCAGCCCTCACCTTTGCCGGCAGCCAGGGCCATTTCGAGCTCAACGTCTACAATCCGATGATGGCCTACAACTTCCTGCAGTCGGTGCAGTTGCTCGGCGACGCCGCCGTCTCCTTCACCGATAATTGCGTCGTCGGCATCGCGGCGCGCGAGGACAATATCAAGGCCGGTCTGGAACGGTCACTGATGCTGGTGACGGCACTCGCGCCGAAGATCGGCTACGACAATGCCGCCAAGATCGCTAAGACCGCTCACAAGAACGGCACGACCCTGAAGGAAGAAGCTCTGGCGAGTGGATTGGTATCATCGGAAGAATACGATGCCATCGTCCGGCCGGAAACGATGATCGGTCCGAAGTAAGTTCCTCCTTCAGCGATTGCCAGGCATAGTCCTCCAATGCCAAAGCCGTGTGCATGGCTCCTCTCCCCGCTCCTGCGGGGAGAGCGAGTTTATCGTGCAAGATCAGCAGCTTCAGTCGGTGCTGCAAATGCGGAACAAGTCCCTCTCCCCGCAAGCGGGAGAGGGTTAGGGTGAGGGGCCGGGCACAGGGCCTCAGCATCAAAAAAGACTCACCCCGTCCTGCGCATACCCGTCGACAATCTCCCATTTTGAAATGTCGACCGACAGCCAAACAATTGCTTTTGCCTCAAGCCGGATTTAGATCGTTTCCAAACATCTTCCCCGCCATCCGGCTTGAAAGGTTTCCCAAATGGCTGACGATCTCTTTCCTCTCGGCGATGACGCCACTCCCTATCGCAAGATTTCCAGCGATTACGTCTCCGTTGACACCTTCAAGGGCCAGGAAATCCTGACCGTCGAACCCGAGGGCATCCGCCTGCTCGCCGAGACGGCTTTCGCCGATATCAACCACCTGCTGCGCCCCGGCCACCTGAAACAGCTCACCTCAATCCTCGAAGATCCTGAAGCCACCGATAACGACCGCTTCGTCGCCTACGATCTGTTGAAGAATGCTAATATAGCCGCTGGCGGCGTGCTTCCGATGTGCCAGGACACCGGCACAGCCATCATCATGGCCAAGAAAGGCCGCCGCGTCTGGACCGAGGGCGGCGACAGCAGCGCGCTGGCAAAGGGCGTACTCGATGCCTATGAAAAGAAGAACCTGCGCTACTCGCAGCTCGCACCGATCAAGATGTTCGAGGAAAAGAACACCAAAAACAATCTGCCAGCGCAGATCGATATCTATGAGGAAGGCACCGACGCCTACGAATTCCTCTTCGTCGCCAAAGGCGGCGGCTCGGCAAACAAGACCTTCCTCTATCAGGGCACACCCTCCCTGCTGACCCACGATCGCATGCTGGACTTCCTGAAAGAGAAGATCCTGACGCTTGGTACGGCGGCCTGCCCACCCTATCATCTCGCCATCGTTATCGGCGGCACGTCTGCGGAGATGAACCTGAAGACGGTCAAGCTCGCCTCGACACGGTATCTCGACTGTCTTCCCACGGAAGGCTCCGAAAGCGGACACGCCTTCCGGGATATCGAAATGGAGAAGGAAATCCACAAGCTCACGCAGAGCCTCGGCGTCGGTGCCCAGTTCGGCGGCAAGTATTTCTGCCATGACGTCCGCGTCATCCGCCTGCCCCGCCACGGCGCATCGCTGCCGATCGGCCTCGGCGTCTCCTGCTCCGCCGACCGCCAGGCCAAAGGCAAGATTACGCGCGACGGCATCTTCATCGAGCAGCTCGAAACCGATCCGTCCAAGTACATGCCCGAGATCGATGAAGCCAAGCTCTCGGAGTCCATGGTCCGCATCGATCTCAACCGGCCTATGGCGGATATCCTGGCAGAACTATCCGCACATCCCGTCAAGACACGGCTGTCGCTCACCGGCACGATCATCGTGGCACGCGACCTGGCGCATGCCAAAATCCGCGAGCGCCTGGAAAAAGGCGAAGGCATGCCGGAATACCTGAAAAACCATCCGGTTTATTACGCCGGCCCGGCAAAGACACCGGCTGGCTATGCTTCCGGTTCCTTCGGCCCGACAACCGCGGGCCGCATGGACAGCTACGTCGACCAGTTCCAGTCCTTCGGCGGCTCCATGGTCATGCTCGCCAAGGGCAATCGTTCGCGCGCCGTGCGCGAAGCCTGCAAGACATACGGCGGCTTCTACTTGGGCTCCATCGGCGGTCCGGCAGCGCGCCTTGCTCAGGATTGCATCAAGAAGGTAGAGGTTCTCGAATATCCGGAACTCGGCATGGAAGCCGTCTGGAAGATCGAAGTAGAGGATTTTCCCGCCTTCATCGTCATTGACGACAAGGGCAACGATTTCTTCCAGGAACTCAATCTTGGATAGAAAAACCACTTGCGATCGAACATATCGAAAGGGGCGCATCAGCGCCCCTTCTGTAAAACCATCCTTCAATTGTAATTATTTCCGAATAAAACCGTAATCACAGAGGATTTTTCACAATCACGTCCTTAATATTTTCTCAAAGAATCTTTGCATAGATAAAGAAGGGATTTAACCAATACATGTTACGGAGCTCACGATGAGTACGGCGATTGCGCCCAAGGCGCAAATTCCCGACGTGGCAGGGCAGATTACATACGCCATGCGATCCATGGGGATCGCACCTATTCCGCGCAATTACGAACTTTTCTACGAAGCTTATATAGGCTCCAATCTCGCTCTCACCCGTGAACTGGCAGCCCTCGGCAAGAGCGCCACCCAGGAAGAGCTGGACGACATCGGAGCCAAATATTTTCCGCATCACGCGGGTCGTGTCTTCGACGATGCGCATACCCGTCTGACCACCGAACTCGATGCCGTCCTGCGCGCCCTGCGCCAGGAACAGACGACGCTCCAAAGCTACAATCGCCTGCTTGGCGAGACCTGTGAGAGCATAAGTTCGAGGAGCCACAACAGCGCCGAACTGCTGCGCGGCGCCATCGACATGCTCGCCGCAGCGACAGGCGACACCATGGCTCATGGTGAAAAGACGGTCGAGAACGTCGTCCAGCGGAGCCAGGAAATGGAGCTGGTTCGCAAGGAACTGGACGAATATAAGCGCATCGCCAATACCGACGCACTGACCCGGCTTTCCAATCGTCGCGCCTTCGAGGACCGGCTGGTCTCGATCTTCGACAATCAGCTGACCAGGCCGACGACCGCTCTGGTGCTTGCCGATATCGATCATTTCAAGCGGATCAACGACACTTTTGGCCATCCGGTCGGCGACAAGATTCTCGCCACCGTCGCCTCCATCATCCGCACCAATGTCCGGCGCGATGTTTTTGTCGCCCGCGTCGGCGGCGAGGAATTCGCTCTCATTCTGGAAGCCACCAGCATCGAAGACGTTACGACGGTCTGCGAACGGGTACGTCGCACCTTGGAAGCGACGCCGTTCAAGAATTCGCGCACCAGGGTCGATTATGGTCCGATCACCCTCTCCCTCGGCATCTGCATGGCTTCGGAAGCAGCCGATTCGGGAGAGCTGTATAACAAGGCCGATCTGGCGCTCTACTGCGCCAAGAATGCCGGCCGCAATTGCAGCAGCGTCTATCAGGACGGCATGCAGAAGGATTTCACCAAAAGTTGGCTCATCTACAAGAATTAGAAGCGAAGCCAACCAACCGCCGGCGCTGCTTTCCCAGGCATGCCGGCGGCTTGTTTACCAGAGTGTCTTGGCGGCCCGCGCCGGTGCCTCGCGGTCATAGGTTTCCTGGTCGAAATCGGCCTTTGCAGCCTTAAGCATCATGCCTGGGCTCGGCAGACTTGCCGGATCGGCGAACCGCTCCGCATTCCACAGCTCGGCCCGCATCACCGCTCGCGCGCACTGGAAATAGACTTCCTCAATCGTGATGACGACAACGCAGCGCGGATGCTTCCCATCCATCTCGAAACTGTCGAGCAATGCTGGCTCGATCGAGACGACAGCCCGACCATTGAGCCGCATCGTCGTATTCGATCCCGGGATCAGAAACATCAGCGCTATGCGCGGATCGCGCACGATATTCGCAAGAGAGTCGACGCGATTGTTGCCGCGCCAATCCGGCAGATGCAGGGTCTTCTCATCCTCCACACGAACGACTCCACCCAAGTCGCCGCGCGGTGAACAATCAAGCCCTTCAGGCCCGACCGTTGCCAGAGCCATGAAGGGCGACGCTTCGATCATCCGGCGATAAAGTGGTGTCAGGACGCTCGTTACCTTCGTGATCGACGCTTCACCGGCGTCGCCATAGAGCTGCTTCAGTTCCTCGACGGATGTGACGATGTGCATGCGGCCTCACGCTTCTCTGTGGCAATCCACTCAGATCCGAGGCGGCGCAGACATCGTTATGACGAGCGACGCAGCGGAGTTCGGTAGAACGATAGCACCGTCCCGTCATGATTTTCGAGCGGATTTTCCTCCTCGATATCTTCGGCAAGGAAGCTCTGGATGGCGTCAAGCACGGGTGCAGCACTCACAATGCGCCGGTGCCCGAAACCGTTGGCCCAGAAGATACGGACATGCGCGCCCTCAGCAGCATAGCCGTGCGCGTGATCGGCGCTCACTTCCTTGTCATCCTCGGCATGGATGACAAGAACTGGCCGGCTCGGATCGAGGCGGTCGCGCTTCTGGTCATAGGAAGCGAGCGTCCTGCCCGTTACCAGGCGAACCTCGTCTTCCAGGGCCGCCTGCGTCGCTGGTCCAAGTCGCATCAGGCGGCCGAAATCCTTAAACAGCCAGCCCATGGCGCTCGGCGCGCCGATCAACACCAGTTTGCCTGGCCGAATCGGTTCGATGCCAGGCAGAAAGCCTGCAGATGCCAGCGTCAGCGATGCGCCGCCGAAAGAATGTCCGATCGCGGCATCGAAGGCTCCGAAACGGGCCGACGCCGCGGCAATGGCGGAGACGGCCAAACGCACATTCAAGAACCGCCCGCCTGAGCGACCATGCCCGGGAAGATCGAGCGAGATCACCTCCGCTCCATCGTCGGCAAGGAATGCGGCCAGTTCAGACATGTATTCACTGCTGGAACCCCAGCCATGGACCACGAGATAGCGCTTGCGCGTTCCCTTGGCTCCGCCGTTGAAGCGGTAGGCCATGGCACGGCCGCCCGGAAGCGGCAGCATCACCTGCTCTGCTGCGAGAAGACGCTGCCTGCCTTCCATATGCGCCGCCTTGGCCTTCGAGCCGCGTGGGCGACGCGAAGGCGTCAGACAGAAAAGCCAGAAAGCCGCCTTGCCGGCGAGCCGCGGAGACAGCCTTTCGAGACCGGCGAGACTCGACCGGGTGACCTTGAGCGCAAAGGATGGCATAGTGGGAATCCGATAATGTTCAACTATGAACAATAAAGTACAACGATGAACAAAAATCAACCCCTTCCCTGGGACCATCCGCGTTTTCGAAGCTGGATCGCGGTGGCGCGCGCCTGCCAGCTGATGCAACAATCACTCGGACGGGCATTGGCGCATCTCGACATTAAGCCGCCGCACCTCGACATTCTCGTCAACCTGTTTCGCTTTGAAGGCATTTCCCAGCAGGAACTCGCCCGCAAGCTATTGGTCGGCCGCTCCAACATGAGCATGTTGCTGCCGCAGATGGAAAAGCGGGGGCTGATCGAACGGCGCGGCGACAAGCAGGACAAACGCGTGCTTCGCCTCTACCTGACGGAGGAAGGGCGCCGTGTAACCGAGGAAGCCATGATCGTCCAGACCGCGCTCATCGACCGGATGCTCTCGGATGCGCCGATCGAAGAGTGTGAAGCGATCACCGTGCACATGGAACGCGTCGTCAGTCTCCTGCTACAGGAAGAACGTGAACCGCTGGAGCTTGCTGGCGATCAATGATCGCCGGCTGAGCGCGCCGAAGGAACGACCCGGTTCAGCGAGGCGAATTCCCAGATCGCAACGACGACGAGTACGGCCGTGGCGAGGATGCCGAGCTGATAGACCACAACCATCGGCAAGGTAAGCAGCAACAGCGCCAGCCCGACAAGCCCCGCCATATGCGATAGCGGCGGCCGGCCGGTGGTTACCCCTTTGAACCAGAGATTTCCAAGGAGAAAGACCGCCGGTCCGCCGAGTAGCGCAGCTGCAGCGTGCATGTCGGCGGCATCATGTGGATGAGCAAAGAGAAATTCATCTCCAACGACGCTTAGGATAATGCCGGCGAGGATCGGAATATGCGCATAGGTAAACGCCTGCCGCGCGAGGCTGCCGGGCGTGTCGTCATGCTCGATGCGATGGGCCGCCCTTTCATGACCGAATTGAAAATAAATCCACCACAGAGCAACCGTGCCGACGAAAGCGGTAATGAATACTGCTACGATCAACGGCGTCACCGGCTGCTCTGCAAAGGTCTTGCCCGCCTGCAGAACGGCCTCGCCGAGACAAATGATGATGAACAGCGCACAACGCTCGGCCAGATGGGCGCCCGATACATCCCAGTCCGCCGTCGTCGATTTGCCGAGGCCGGGAACCCGGAAGCCGAGTGCCGGAGCCGAATATTCGATAACGAGTGCGATCAGCCAAAGCACGATACGAGCCTCGCCTTCCACCAGCGCCCCTGAAATCCAGAAAATGCCGGACAAGACAAGCCAGCAAGTGATCCGCAGGAAGTTGCGATGGTTAGCGGCGCTGACATTCTTCAGGGCATAGACTGTGAACAGCGAGCGCCCGACCTGCATAAAGACGTAGGCGCCGGCAAAGAAAATCGCCTTCTCGCCAAAAGCCTCGGGGATTGCAGCGGAGAGGATAAGTCCCGCAAACATCAGCGTAAACAGCATGATACGCACCGGCATGCGGTCGGGATCGAGCCAGTTCGTCACCCACGCCGTGAAAACCCAGACCCACCACACCGCAAAGATCAGCATGATGGCTTCGAGCGCCCCCAATGGGGTGAAATGCTCAGCCAGCGCATGCGCAAGCTGCGAGATCGAGAAAACGAAGACCAGATCGAAAAACAGCTCGACGAAGGAAACCTTGCTCTCGTTCTTGCTGCCCTTGGCGCGAAGCCAGTTTTCCCTACCCCCAAGGATCATGCTTACGCCCCCTGTCCGTTACTGGAGATTTTCTAGTGCGGCTTTCTGACCGGGTCGCGGCTGAGACCCTTTTCCTTCAGCTCAGCCTCGTAGGCCGCGAAAAGCTCCTGACCCTTTTCTCCGAGCTCGCGCAGATAGGCCCATGTGAAAATTCCCGTGTCGTGCATGTCGTCGAACCCGATGCGAACAGCATAGTTGCCGGTCCGCGTCATCGACATGATGCCGACATTACGTTTGCCCGGCACGGTAACCTTCTGTCCCGGTCCATGTCCCTGGACCTCCGCGGAGGGAGACAGCACCCGCAGCATCTCGGCCGGCAAGTCGAAGCTCGTGCCGTTATCGAACGTCACCATGAGGTGACGGCGATCCTTCGAAACCCGCAATTCGGTCGGCCAAACGTCACTCATCGATTTTCCCATGTCTTTCAGCGTCTTTCCGAGAATTATGCCGCCACAGCTCCACACGCAAGTATAATTGAAAGTCATTTTCCTTGACGCAACAATCGCCTATGCACACATTAGCAGTGTGATGGAGATTTGAGTGAATAGCATTGTCGGTACGATAGGCGGCGCCTCGCCGCTGGCAGCGGATAGAAGCCCGATGATTGACCCTTTCGGGCGCGCGGTCACCTATTTGCGCGTTTCCGTCACCGATCGCTGCGATTTCCGCTGCACCTACTGCATGGCCGAACACATGACCTTCCTGCCCAAGAAGGATCTGCTGACGCTGGAAGAACTCGACCGGCTCTGTTTCGCCTTCATCACCAAGGGCGTGCGCAAGATCAGGCTTACCGGCGGCGAACCTCTGGTGCGCAAGAATATCATGTTTCTGGTCCGCAAACTCGGCGAGAGCGTGAAAAATGGCGCACTCGACGAATTGACCCTGACGAGCAACGGTTCTCAGCTCGCCCGCCATGCCGAAGAACTTTACGATAGCGGCGTCCGGCGCATCAATGTGTCGCTCGATACTTTGGATCCTGATAAATTCCGTACGATCACCCGCTGGGGAGATTTCTCCAAGGTGATGGAAGGCATCGACGCGGCGCAGAAGGCCGGCCTGAAGATCAAGCTGAATGCCGTCGCGCTCAAAGGCTTCAACGATACCGAAATTCCCGACCTGCTGCGGTTCGCGCATGGTCGCGGCATGGACCTGACCGTCATCGAGACCATGCCCATGGGCGAGATCGACGAGGATCGCACCGATCAATATCTCCCTCTCTCCCAGTTGCGCGCCGATCTCGAGCATCAGTTCACGCTGACGGATATTCCCTACCAGACAGGCGGCCCTGCCCGCTATGTCGAAGTCACAGAGACCGGCGGCCGCCTCGGCTTCATCACGCCGATGACCCATAATTTCTGCGAGAGCTGCAATCGCGTGCGGCTCACCTGCACGGGCACGCTTTACATGTGCCTGGGGCAGAACGATGCGGCCGACCTGCGCACAGCGCTGCGCGCAAGCGAGGATGACGCCCTGCTCCACGCCGCAATCGATGAAGCCATTACCCGCAAGCCCAAAGGTCATGACTTCATCATCGACCGCACGCACAACCGCCCGGCGGTCGCGCGCCACATGAGCGTTACCGGCGGTTAAATTAAATCGAGACAATCTACATGCAGCTTGAGCTTATTCGCAACGCGACGCTGAAGATCAGCTATGGCGGCCATGTGCTGCTGATCGACCCTTACTTTGCACCGCGCCATAGTCTTCCGTCCTTCACTGGCCGCTCTCCCAATCCGATGACGGAACTGCCACGTTCGATCGACGATATTCTCCAGGGCGTCGAGCTGGTGATTGTATCGCATCTGCATACCGATCATTTCGATGCTGTGGCCAAGGAGCGCGTGCCGAAAACATTGCCGATCCTTTGCCAACCCGGTGACGAAGGACGTATCCGCGACGCCGGCTTCACAAATGTCACCCCGCTTGCGCAATCGATGACTTGGCAAGAGCTGACAATCACGCCGCGGCAGGGCAGCCACGGTGTCGGACCGGTAGTGGAAAAGATGGGCCCGGTCATCGGATTCACGCTGGAGGCCGATGGCGAACCCACCGTCTATTGGGCTGGCGATACCGTGCTTTACCCTCCAGTCGCCGAAACGATCCGTGAATTCTCGCCCGATATTATCGTCACCCATTCCTGCGGCGCCCGTTGGGACGGCGACCTGATCGTCATGGACGACAAACAGACGCTCGAAGTCAGCCGCCTCGCCCCGCAAGCGACTATCGTCGCAACCCATATGGAAGCACTCGATCACGCGACCGTCACACGCCAGGATCTTCGCCAAACCGCAGAGGCCAGCGGCCTCGATCCGTCGCGCCTGTTAATCCCCGCCGACGGTGAAACGCTGAATCTCGGCCGGTAATTCGTCCACGGCGCCGTGATCGCGACAGTAAACTTCAACCAAAATGCGCCGGACCATTAGCCGGCGTATCAATCGGTTATTAGTCTTATCTAAAGCACTGCTTTATGCGGCGCGATACCGCGCATCCGGAGTGCTGTAGCTCGCATATTCCACCTCGCCATCGCCGGTGCGGAAGCGGTCAATCTTTTCCGACAGCATGTCGACCCGTTGGCGAAGGCCGTGGATCTCCGCATTGTTCTCCTCGACCATGGCCGCGTTGCGCTGCGTGATCAGCTCGACTTCAGAGACGGCGCGGGTCACTTCCTCGATACCGGTCGACTGCTCGGTGGTGGCAGAGGAAATATCGGCAACCAGCCGCTGGACGCCGGTGACATGGTTGATGATCTCAGCCAGTGCCGCGCCGGTCTGCTCGACCAGATGTACGCCATTCTGCACTTGGGCAGAACTTGCCGAAATCAGGCCCTTGATCTCCTTCGCCGCATTGGCACAGCGCTGCGCCAGTTCGCGCACCTCCTGCGCGACGACGGCAAAGCCGCGGCCCGCTTCGCCGGCGCGGGCAGCCTCGACGCCGGCATTTAGCGCCAAGAGGTTGGTCTGGAAGGCGATCTCGTCGATGACGCCGATGATCGTGGCAATCTTCTCGGAGGAACGGTTGATCTCGCTCATGGCGCCCACAGCCTTGGCAACCACTTCGCCCGATTGCGTCGCATAAGCCTGCGTCTCGTTGACGGAGGTCGCCGTCTGCCGTGCACGATCAGCGGTCGAGCGCACGACGTCGCTGAGGCGATGCAGCGCCCGCGAGCTTTCCTCAAGAGCGGCCGCCTGCTGTTCGGTGCGCCGCGCCAGATCGTCAGCCGACATGGCAAGGTTGCCGGTGCCGCCCTTGATTTCCTCGGCCGTATAGCGAACGTCCGTCAGGGTTTCGCGCAGAGCTTCGACCGCATGATTGTAGGTGAAGGCCATTTCCACGAAATCGGCGGAAAGATCCTCACGCATGCCCTCCTCCAGATTGCCGTCGGCAAGCTTGGCGAGAACATCGGCCAGCGCATTGAGCGCCTGCTTCTGCTCGGCTTCGATGCGAGCGCGCTCGGCGGCGCGGCGGGCAGCCTCTTCGGCGGAGAGCGCACGGGCGCTTTCAGCCTCCCGCTCCAGCCGGACATTTTCGAGCGCGGCATCGCGGAAGACGCTGACGGAGCGCACCATGTCGCCGATCTCGTCTCCGCGATTGCGGCCGTCGATCGCGACTTCCAAGTCGCCGCTGGCAAGGCGCGTCATGACATCGGTGACACGCTTCAGCGGACCGCGCAGGGTTTCCACCAGCATGAGGCCGCCGATGATGGCAAGCAGCGTGCCGACGATCATGGCGATGACCGAGACATTGGCCGAGCGCTCGCTGTCTTCCTTGCCGAGTTCCTGCGCCTGGGCGACAAAGCCACGCAGCGAGGTCATCGCATCGGCCAGTAGGGTATTGGACTGAACGCGCGTCGTCTTCCAGTCGGCGGCCGTCTGAAGCAGATCGGCCGATCCACTGGTCAGGCCGTCGATCAGCGGCTTCATGTGAGCGGAAAAATCACGCATGGTGGCGTTGGTCTGGCCAAGTTCCGAGATCCTGGCAGCAACGCTCTGCAGATCCTTGAGGTCCGTAAGCACTGGCTCGCGCGATGCAGCATCGCGGACATTTTCCATACGCGAGGCATGCAGGGTCAGGCGATCGACGAGACCGAGTGCCTGATCCACGTGATCCAGAAGCTCTTTCTGGCCATCGATGATCTTGTCGAGGCTGACGAAACGATCGGCGGCGGTATCGCTGTTCTTGGCCGATTGCAGCGTCATCTCGCCTTCGATCTTCACGAAGCTCTGCAGGATCGGCCCCATGGCCTCGACCTTCTGATCGGGCGTGCCGGAACCCTTCAGTACCGCGTCGAGCTTGTCGGCAGCATCGGAGGCATTCGCGACCAGGCCCGCACCGCGCTTTGAAACCAGCGCCTTTGAAACCGTCACCTGCTTCAAGATGGCATCGGCGTAGGTGCGTGCATCGGAAATTTCTTCCGTGGAGTCGGCTGCCATTTGGACTTGAATGCGCAGATTGCTCATCTTCTCCGAAAGGCCCTTATAGGCCGCAGCATCGTAAAGCAGTTCCTTGGCAAAGGTCTCCTTGTCGCTGAAATCCTTGCGGATGATGTCGATTTGCTTGCCGGCCGCCTTGGCGGTCGCCTCGACATTTTGCACCGCCTTCCGGATGGCTTCGACGTCGCTGTCCTGCTTCTGTTTGATAGACCAGAGCGTGGCTTCCTGCGTGCGCATCTTGGCGGCGAGCTCGGTGACCGGAACGATTTTGGCGCGCTGATCGTCGCTGAGCAGCCCGCTCAATCGACGGACACCCTGTTCCTGCGCATCGATCTTGTCGGCCAGTGCCTGGCGCGTCTCTTCCGAAGGCGATCCGGTGAATTCCTGCAGGGCGGCCTGCAGGTTCTCGAAATCGCTGATATTTTCGATCGTGGCGCGCGTCACGGTCATGTGACCATTCAGAATATTGGCGGTGTGATAACCGACGAGGCCGACACCGGCGATGAGAACCACCAGCGGCACCACGAAAATTAGAACCTTGGTGACAATCCTGCGACCTTGCAAAAGACGATCAATGAAAAACATGCGGCGCCTCAACTGGATTATTAAAAATCTCCAGCGGAGGCGGGATCGTCATTCCTGCTGCGCTGCGGTAGGTGCTTCTGCCTCATGCAAAACCGCTGTGAGCCTCGGGAAATAAGATTGAATAAGGATTAATCGCCTGCCCGAAACTCTTCGCATTGGCAAAAAAATTACAACCGCCGTATCATTTCGCGACCATTACGCGAAAAACCAACCTTTCTTTCGCAGCAATTTCGCCGCACTGCACAATCGAATTCAACTGCACCCAAAGCACAGCCGATTCCAATTTGCCGAAAACGGCGCTAATCCAGATGGGTATATCGGGGACTCATCTCTTATGCGACTGACCAAGAATACGCAGGGTGCGCTCTTCATGGCGGCTGCCATGGCCGGCTTCTCCTGCAGCGATGCTTTGTCCAAGACGGTCATAGCAACGATGAATGCAGGCGAAATCATCTTCATCCGCGGCCTGTTCACGAGTTTTTTCGTCTATCTGCTCGCCCGCAGAATGGGCGCCCTGCGCAATTGGCGCGTCATCCTGCAGCCGATGATTGCGCTGCGCATCGCCTGCGAAGCTCTAGCGGCAGCAACCTACATCACCGCTCTTGGAATGATGCCGATCGCCAATGCCTCCGCTATCCAGCAGGCCGTCCCGCTTGCCGTGACGCTCGGCGCGATGATTTTCCTGAAGGAGCCTGTGGGATGGAGGCGATGGACGGCCATTGCCGTCGGCTTCGTCGGCGTGCTGATCATCATCAGGCCCGGCCGAGACGGGTTCACAACAGCAGCCCTCCTTGCCATCGCCTGCATGTTTGCGACCGCCGCCCGCGATCTGGCAACACGCTGCATCGACAAGTCCGTGCCGTCGCTAATGGTCACGCTCTGCACTGCAATTTCCATATCGATCTTCGGAGCATTGTGCATCGTCCCCTTCGGCGGCTGGCAGCCAGTGAGCACGACATCGCTCCTGCAGATCCTGCTGGCCTCCGTGCTGGTGCTGATCGGCTACCAGAGCGTCATCTTGGCCATGCGCACGGGCGAAATCTCTTTCGTCGCGCCCTTCCGCTATCTCAGTCTCATCTGGTCGGCCCTGCTCGGCTTGATCGCCTTTGGCGAGGTGCCGGACGGATGGTCTGTTTTCGGCGCTGCCGTTGTCATCGCCTCCGGCATCTATACTTTCTATCGCGAAAGCAAACGGCGGGCGGCCGAGGCCGTCGCGCAAGAATCAGAACCCCGCGTTCCCGCCTGAGGTCGCAACCATGTCCGATTTCATCGCCAATCCCGAAGATATTCCCGTCGTTCTGCTTGCGGGCGGCCGTTCCAGTCGCATGGGCGCAAACAAGGCCTTCGCACCGCTCGCCGGCGAAAGCCTGCTCGCCCGCATCGTCTCCAAGATTGAGCAACGGCAAAGCAAGCCAATCGCACTGAATGCGGATGCCGATTGGCCAGACGCTATGGGGATGCTGCTCATACCGGACACAATTCCCGGTAAATTGGGGCCGCTCACAGGTGTGCTCGCTGCGTTGCAGGACGCGCGGTCGCGTTACTCTGAAGTCTCGCATATCGCCACTCTCCCCATAGACAGCCCCTTTTTTCCAGCCGATCTTATCGCCCGCCTCGCCGAGGTCATTCACGGCCCTGACGAGATTGCCATTGCCGCATCTCTTGGTCAGGATCATCCTGTTTTCGGTCTCTGGCCCGTCTCCGCAGCCGACGATCTGGAGCGATGGATCGCCACGGACGCAAAGCGGCGCGTGAGAGATTTCCTCGCCCGGCATAAAGTGCGGCGGGTGGAGTTTCCCGCTATCCAAACGGCAATCGGGCCTCTCGACCCCTTCTTCAACATCAATACACCAGCCGATCTCGCCGAAGCGGAGGCATGGCTGGCAGCTTTGGAACGCACGTCATGACGAAATCTCGGCCCAAAATCTTCGGCATCGCCGGCTGGAAGAATTCCGGCAAGACGGGGCTTGCCGTACGGCTGGTCACCGAGTTCACCCGGCGTGGCTATCACATCTCGACCATCAAGCATGCGCATCATGATTTCGATATCGACAAGGTCGGCGCCGACAGCTTTCGTCATCGCGAGGCGGGCGCGCATGAAGTCACCATCGTTTCAGGCACGCGCTATGCCATCATGCACGAATTGCGCGGCGCGCCCGAACCGACCTTCGAAGAAATACTGGCGCGTCTCGCCCCTTGCGACCTCGTTTTGATCGAAGGTTACAAGCGCGAACCGATTCCGAAGATCGAGGCGCGCCGGCTGGAAGCGGCAAAGCGCGAACCGCTCGCCCCGCAAGACCCTCACATCGTGGCCATCGCCGCGGACCACCCGGTTGAAGACGCCGGTTCGCTCGTCGTTTTCGACCTCGACGACACGATCGCAATCGCCGATTTCATCGCTGCAAAAGTGGGCCTCGGCAACCAGCCGAAATGAGAAAGGCCGCCGGTTTCCCGGCGGCCCTGCCATCTATCAGGCTGTAAGCTGATCCTTACCGGTTCGATGCGACCGGACGCACCAGCGGCGTAATGCGGCGGATGGTGACGCGGCGGTTTTCCTGCGACGGACCGAGCGTATTCACCTTGAGATACTGCTCGCCATAGCCCTGAGTAACCAGGTTTTCGGCAGGAATGCCGTAGACATCCGTCAGTACGTTGGCAACCGATTCCGCACGTTGGTCCGACAGGATCAGATTGCTCTGGGCCGAACCCACCGCATCCGTATGGCCCTCGATCAGGAAGGTTTCTGTCGGATCGCGCTTGATGATCTTCAACATGCCATCGGCGACACCGCGAAGGGTGCTCGCCTGCGACATCGGAATCTCGGCGCTGCCCGTTGCGAAGGTGATCGTGTCGAGGTCGATGCGGCGGATCTTGTCTCGGATACGAGCCGAATAGCGGACTTCATTGACCGAATAGATGCGCTCGACCGGCTCGACCGGAGGCTCACGCAGGAAGTCGTAATAGTCGGCGTTGCGGTTCGATGCCGTGTCGATGATGTACTGGCTCAGCGGAATGAGCAGTCGCATCGGCGGCAGGCTGTCGCCCGGATCGCGGAAGTAGTCGTCATTGTCTGGACGATCTTCCAGTTCCGGCGAATAGAACAGCACATATTCACGGCCGCTGGCGTCGATGCGCGAGCGCTGGATGATGTCGCCATACCGGTTGCGGATCGTCACGACGCGATCACCATCGGGCTGATCGATCGTTTCGCGATAGCGGTCGCGCGGCAATTGTTCGTAGACCGGCCGCTCGCCGCCTCGGATGAAGCGCTCGCTGTCGTCGTGACGAACGACATAGGTGTTGTCGACATTCACGATGGTCCGGTTGTCCTGATTGATGATGGTCTGGACCGTCGTTCCCTGCGGTGGGGCAAAGTCCGGCCGGCGATCGATGCGGCGGCCCTGCTCGCTGGTCACGGCTTCCATCTTGACCGGCGGTTGCGGCTGGGCGCCGGCTGCCGCGCGCTGCGCCTCGGCATCGGAGGTCGGCGGCTTGGTGTAGGCCGGTGGTGGCTGCTGGGTCGGAGCATTCTGAGCCTGTCCGCTCTGCTGAGCCTGACCCGCCTGTCCACCACCACCCTGGGCGCCCGGAGCAGCGGGGTTCTGTCCGTTGTTCCGATGCTCGCCTCGACGAACCGCATCCTTCTGGCTGTCCAGAACCGCGCTTCCGTTTTCGACCGGCAGGATGACGGGACCATTGGCAGAGGCTGGGTTTTCCGCGATCTTCTTGCGGCGCTCCAGTTCCTGCGGCGAGACCTGCTCGGCCGGAGGCACCTGGATTTCGCCAGCTTGCTGGCCATTGCCGTTTGCGGCGGGAGCCGTTGCACTACCTTGGGCCGGCGTCGCGGCGCCATTGGCGGGCTGCTGCCTGCCGGGCTGCGGCGTCGCCGGGTTGCCAGCCTGAGCGGGTTGTCCTTGCGGCGTGCCCTGCTGGGCCGGCTGCTGCGGATTGGCTGCGGGCTGCTCGCCCTGCTGGTTCTGCGGCTGCTTGCCGTGAGTTTTATCGCTACCCTGCTTCTGGCCCTGCTGGGCGCCAGGTGTCGCTTGTGTCCCGGGCTGGGCCTCAGGTTGCGCCTGCGTCTGGGGCTGAGCCTGCGTTCCCGGCTGTGCCTTATGTCCCTGGGTAGGCTCGCCGGCCGGTGCCGGCTGCTGCTCGGCAGGCTGCTTTGCCGGAGCCTCGGTCTGACCTTGCGGCTTGGGATGGGCGTTCTGTTCGGGCTGCGCCCGCTTTCCAGGCTGAGCCTCCTGATTCGGCTGTTCGCTGGCGGCGGGAGCCTGCTTCTCGGTCGGAGCCGGCTGCTGTGCCTTCGCACCAGGCTTGGCCTTCGGCGGCTGGGCTTCCGGCTGCGCTTCCGTAGCAGGCTGCTGCTCTACCTTCGGCTGCGGCGCTTCGGCCGGCTGCTGCTTTTGCGGCTTCGGTTGCTCTTGCTCCGCAGGCTGTTTTGCTTCCGGCTGCTTGGCCTTCTGCTTCGGCTGCGGGGCTTGTGGCTCTGCCTCGGGAGCGACAGCCTTGGGCTGCGGTTTGGCTTCGGGCTGTGCCTGAGGCTGCTCTTCAGCCGGTTGCTGGCGCTGCTTTTTCGGTTCGGGCGGGGCTTCCGCGGCCGGTTGCTGCTTCTGCGGCTTCGGCTGCTCCTGTTCAGCAGGCTGCTGATGTTCGGCCTTCGGTGGCTGGGCTTCCGGCTGCTGCTGCTTCGGCGCCTTCTGTTGCGGCTCACCCTCGGGCTCAGCCTGCTTCATCTGGTGCTGCTGTTCGCCGCCACCCTGATGTTTCTGCCCCTCTCCGCCTTCGGCAGGCTTCTTGTGCTTGAGCTGCTCCTCATCGGGCTGAGCTGCCGGCGCTTCCTGCTGCGCCACCTCGAAACTGGTGTCGAGGGCCATCGCGGCCACATCACCGATGCCATTGTTCAGCGGTGCTATGGGCTGTTCACGAAGTGCCGCCGCTGCTGCCGGCTCGAAGGCGAGCGATAGCGAAAGCAGCGGAAACGCGGCGCTGGCAAATAGTCTGGATCGCTTTCCCATAGGGGTCTCCTCTTATGATCTTTGTCCGCCGAATTGCGAATCTCAGCGGCAAGGCGATTGCCTCAAGATCCCGGCCAATTTTCGGTTCTCGTGAGGCTGAATCGCGGCAAGCCGCTATATGTTCCCCGCACTATTAGGTTGCCGCAATTAACCCTGGCTGAACGCAGCGGATGGGTTTCGTTCAGATTTCCCTGTGACGGGCTTGCATTGCGGCGGCATTGCGCAAAGGCAGGTTGCCTTCGTAATTCCAGTTGCATTTTCCAGAAAAAAAGTACGAATATCGCCGCAAGGCGGGCCACCGGTCCGCTCCACTCGAGCCGTCTGCCAAAAACAATAATGGGCTGCCGGCCACCAACAGAGAGGGTCAATATGCGCATCTCCACTCGTCTTCTTGCCGCCGCGTCCTTCGCCGCAATGTCGCTCGTCGCCGGTGCGGCGCTTGCCGACGGCGACACGATCGTCTTCGGCACGGACGCGACCTACCCGCCTTTCGAATCGCTTGACGCCGGCGGCAAGTTCGTCGGCTTCGACATCGATATAACCAATGCGCTTTGCGATCACATGAAGGTTAAGTGCACCTTCGTGAACCAGGATTTCGACGGTATCATTCCAGCCCTGCAGGCCAAGAAGTTCGACGCGATCATCTCGTCCATGTCGATCACGCCCGAGCGCGAGAAGATCGTCGACTTCACCAACAAGATCTACAACACGCCGCCGGCAATCGCCGTTCCGAAGGACTCCGCTCTCAAGGAAGCGACCGATGAGGCCCTGAAGGGCAAGACGATTGGTGCGCAGTCGTCCACGACGCATGCAAACTATGCCTCTGCGCACCTGAAGGATGCCGAGCTCAAGCTCTATCCGTCGGCTGACGAATATAAGCTCGACCTCAGCAATGGCCGCATCGATGCAGCCATCGATGACGTCGTCGTGCTGTCCGAATGGGTGAAGTCCGATGCGGGCAATTGCTGCAAGATGCTCGGCACGCTGAAAAGCGATCCGGTCATCAACGGCGTCGGTGCTGGCATTGCCGTGCGCAAGGGCGATACGGCCCTCAAGGACAAGCTGAACGCCGCGATCGTCGCGATCCGCGCTGACGGCACCTACAAGAAGATCCAGGACAAGTATTTCGATTTCGACGTCTACGGCGACTGATCGCCCGTCGATTCCCTGGGAAAAGACGACGGCGGAAGCTTGCCCTTCCGCCGTTTTTGTTTGACAACGAGAAGAATATAAGCAGAAACGCGGCAAAAGCCGCTAGGGGAAATACAGCATGAGCGGATTGTTTTCCGCCCTTGGTTCCTTGTGGACCTGGTTGACTACGATTTTTGACCCATTGTGCGGTCCTGCGGGACTGTTCACCGTGTTCAGCATGTTCCGCCCGGACACCATGCTTGCTTGCGGCGACACGGGCTGGGGCGACGAACTGGCCGGCGGTTTGAAGATAACCATCGCCGTCTCGGTGCTGACGCTGCCGCTCGGCATCGTCATCGGCTTCTTCGTGGCGCTCGCGCAACAATCCGAGGAAAGGCCGCTGCGGCTTGCGGCAGGTGTCTTCACGACGATTTTCCGCGGCCTGCCGGAACTGTTGACGCTTTTCATCATCTACTACGGCATGCAGATCCTTCTGCAATCGCTGCTTGCCAAGTTCGGCTACAATGGCCCCGTCGAGATCAATGCATTCGCGGCCGGCATGGTAGCCCTGGCGATCGTCTTTTCCGCCTATTGCTCGGAAGTCCTCCTCTCTGCCTTCAAAGCCATTCCCAAAGGTCAGTATGAGGCGGGTGATGCCCTTGGATTTCATCGGGCGCGAACCATGCGGCTTATCATCGTGCCGCAACTCGTACGTATTTCCTTGCCAAATCTCGGGAACCTCTGGATGAACCTGCTGAAGGATACGTCCTACGTGTCCATCATCGGTCTTGCCGACATCATCAGGCAGACGGGGATTGCCGTTCGTGCCACCAAGGCACCTTTCACCTTCTATTCCATCGCTTGCCTGTTTTATCTGACACTGGCCGTCATCTCTTCCGTCGGCCTCTTCTATCTCGATCGATGGGCTAAACGCGCGGAGGTCCATCGATGAGCCATGCCGAAGTTCTGATCGCCGCGCGACCGGCACCGCCGGAGACGGTCAGGAAACTGTCCAAGGCGCGCATTGCCGGTTACTTCTTTCTGACCCTCTGGGCCATTCTCGGTATTTCGCTGCTGGCGATGATCGTCTTCGGCTGGGACGTCGACAAGCTCGAAACCTACGGCCCGAGGCTTCTGCATGGCCTGGGCATTACGATCAAACTGGTCGCCACATCCTTCATCCTCGGCGCCATCCTCTCGATACCGCTCGCTTTCGCCCGTATGTCGAGCAATAAATTTCTAAGCACGCTGACCTATTGCTATGTCTATCTGTTTCGCGGCACGCCGCTGCTGGCCCAGATTTTCATGGTCTATTACGGTTTCCCGAGCTTCCGCTGGTTGCTCGAAGACATAGGTCTCTGGTGGTTCTTCAAGGATCCCTTCTATTGCGGCGTCTTCGCCATGACACTGAACACGGCCGCCTATCAGACGGAAATCGTCCGAGGCGCCATTCAGAGCGTGCCGAGGGGCCAGCGGGAAGCCGCCAGCGCGCTTGGTATCCATACCTGGATCGCCTTCCGCAAGATTATCATTCCCCAGGCGCTCATCGTGGCGCTCCGCCCTTACGGCAATGAGATCATCCTGCTGATCAAGAGCTCGGCCACCGTCTCCATCATCACCGTCTACGACCTGATGGGCGAGACCCGCTATGCCTTCTCACGCACCTATGATTACCAGATCTATCTCTGGGCAGCGATTTTCTACCTCGTGATCGTGGAACTCATGCGGAATGGCTGGGCACGGATGGAAGGCCGGCTGACGCGGCATCTCAAGCGCTGATCTCGCCAAGGCTGCGCCCAGGCGCAACCTTGGCAGCACTCCCACATAGATGCTGCTAACACATTGATTTCTGTGAATAAATTTGGTTCATGACATTTTTGTAAAGCTTGAGTTTATCATCTGCTGTTTCCATATTTGAGTGACCATGAGTCACGAAAAAATGGGAACGGAAAGAGAAAGCTCATGCACGACGACATGCAAAAGCAGTTGCAGGGTTATGGGTTGACCACGGCGCAGATCTTCTACCGCCTACCCGATCATCCGCAATTCCTGCAGACCTATATCTGGCAGGACTATGATCTCGCCCCGAACTTCCCGGAAATGCACGGCTTCCTGAAATTCTGGCAGGAAACGCTGGATGGCCCGCTGCATTCCGTGCGCTATGTCCATCGCAAGCTGATTTCAGCAACCGAATGGCGGGCGCTAAAAGGAGAATTCATCCTGCACTAAGCAGCCGGATCGCCTGGACGACGTCGCGATCGGCTGTGCCGCCGTCAGACATGCGCCTCGCCATGGATGAAATCCCCGTCGTCCGGCCCGCGACGGAGCGCGCCGTAGAGGACAAAGGCATAAAATACCACGACGAGGATGATGACCGCTTCGCCGGGCATCGGTCCGAGTGCCGCATTCTCGATAATATAGCTCCACGAGTGCGGCATCTCTTGCACGCCACCATTCGTCTGGAGTCTCGGTGTTGAAATCTTCAATATCCAAGCAAGGAGCAGGATTCCATACATCCAGCAGTAATTGCGCCTTAACCGCCGCTGCGCCGCCTCTGCATAGCTGAGTAAAAGCCGCGGAGACCGAAGGCTGGCCGCGATCGGCAGCGCCCAATCGGAACTGAGTTCGGCCTGCGGCGCCAGAATCTGGGCGAAATAGTGCCGCTCCAATTGCCGCACCCGCGAGCGGTAGACATCGAAGAAGCGATATCGCCGCGCCTCGATCATCAGCAGCAGGGTGATCAGCATCATGCCGAACAGCAAAACACCGTGATGCGATGTCGGTGTCGACAGCGACACGGACAGTAGAGCCGCAACCACCGTGATCGCCCAGTTCGATGTCCGGTCGATGCGATCGCGCCAACTCGTCATCCTCCCCAATTCACCCCGATAATAATGGGTCAGCGTATTGGTGACTTCAGCCGACGTCGACGGCAAGGAGGGGCGGCCGCGCTCCGCCGGGCCGCTTGTCGGGTTGGGTGCGGTGAGTTCATTGTCCATGGTGGTTCCTCCCTTATTTTTTGTCCGGATAGCGCCCTCCCCAAGCCGCCTATGCCGAAGGTCATATTCTGCGCCTGCACGGCAAGCATTGCAAAAGCCGATCAGGCATCTTAATGCCTGCGTGACAAAAGGAAGGGCCTGTAACCATGGCAAAGAAGAAGATCGACGAAGACGCTCTGGCGGAAGCCTATAACCGGGCATTGGCGCTGGAGAAGGCCGGCGATATCGACGCTGCGGTGCAGGCCTACGAGCATGTTCTGGCTCTCGACCCGGAGGATCATGGCGGCGCAGCCGTGCGCATCGCCTCGATGGGACGCGGCGAAACGCCGGTCAAGGCGCCTGATGCCTATGTGGAGACGCTCTTCGATCAGCATGCTGAGGTTTTCGAGGATGTGCTGGTGGAGCAGCTCGGCTACCACGTCCCGGTTCTCGTGCGCCAGCGCCTGCAGGCGCTTGGTCTCGGCCCCTTCAAGCGCATGCTCGATCTCGGCTGCGGCACGGGCCTGACGGGTGGCACGTTGCGCGATATCGTCGAGGATATCACCGGCATCGACATTTCCGAGAACATGGTCGAAGTCGCCCATGAGAAGGACATCTACGAGACGCTCTTCGTCGCTGAGGTCGAGGATTTCCTTGACGACAACGATGAGGATGCCTTCGATCTCATCACCGCGACGGATGTCCTACCCTATCTCGGCGCCCTGGAACCGCTCTTTTTTGGCGCAGCCGAAAACATGACGCCAGGCGGCCTCTTCATCTTCTCTTCGGAGACCCTGCCTGAGGCGACCATGGCTGGACGTCCCTATATGGTCGGCCCGCATCAGCGCTTCGCCCATTCGGAAGCCTATGTACGCGAGCGGCTGACTGCGACGGGTTTCGAACTCGTCGAAATCACCGACATCAACGTCCGCATGGAAGATGGCCAGCCAACGCCCGGCCATCTGGTCATTGCCCGTCGTCTCGCCGATTGAAGCGAAATACATCACGCCGAAAATAGTTATCCATTTGGATAACTATTTCCTTGCGCAGCGACCAGCAACCTGATACTTAGCCATTCAGATAAGTATCAGCTCGGAAGGTTGTCGCATGTCCCTTATTCTCTATCAGCATCCGCTCGCCTCGTTCTGCCACAAGGTCTTGATGGCGCTTTATGAGAACGGAACACCCTTCGAAAGCCGCATCATCGATCTCGGCAATGCGGAATCGCGTGCCTCGCTGGTGCGCCTCTGGCCTCTCGCCAAGTTTCCAGTCCTGCGCGATGAAGCACTCGACAGCACCGTTCCGGAGACCAGTATCATCATCGAATATCTCGACCGGCATTATCCCGGCGCAACGCAGCTGTTGCCGACCGAACTTTCGGATGCCCTGTGCGTCAGGCTCTGGGATCGCTTCTTCGATCTCTATGTGCAGGAGCCGATGCAAGCGATCGTCGCGGACGTCCGCCGCACAGACGAGAATCGCAGCCCGCAAAGCGTCGCCGACGCCGAGACCTTACTGCGCACCGCCTACGGCATGATCGAAAAGCAGCTGGACGGAAAGATTTGGATCACCGGCGACAGCCTGACCATGGCGGATTGCGCCGCCGCGCCAGCTCTGTTCTACGCTGAAACCCTTGTCCCCTTCGCCAAAGAGCATGGTCGGCTGAGAGCTTATTATCAACGCCTTATCGAGCGCCCGTCCTTCGCGCGCGTATTGCAGGAAGCAATGCCTTATTTCCATATGTACCCTTATAGTGACAAGCTGCCGGCGCAGTTCCGGCCGGAAAAGCCGAATGCTTGAGGAAACACAGGTACTCGACCGGATGTTCCAAGCCCTGTCCGACCAGAGCCGGCGCGGCATGATCGACAGGCTCGGACGTGGACCGGCCTCGGTCACGGAACTGGCACAGCCGCTCGACATGGCGCTGCCGACCGTGATGAAACATCTGCAGGTGCTGGAGACGAGCGGACTGGTACTATCTGAAAAGACCGGTCGGGTGCGCACCTATCACCTGCGCAAGGAAGCGCTGGCAGCCGTCGAGCGCTGGATTGCCGAACGCAAGGCATCCTGGAACAGGACCTTCGACCGGCTCGACCTCTTTCTCGCTGATACATCGACGGAGACGACAGACGAATGAGCATCAGATCGACAGACCATACGACCATCACCATAGAGCGTTATTTCAAGGCGCCCCTGCCGAAGGTTTTCAATGCCTGGGCAATCCCCGAACAGAAGCAGCGATGGTTTGCCTGCCACGGCGAATGGAAGCAGCTGGATTTCCAGCTCGATTTCCGCACTGGCGGCAGCGAAAGCAACCGTACTGCCTCCACGGATGGCGTCGTGCATGCCTATCAGGCGCGCTATATCGACGTCGTCCAGAACGAGCGCTTCATCTATGCCTTTGACATGATGCTCGACGACGTCAGGATTTCGGTGTCGCTCGCAACGGTCAATTTTGCCTCAGAACCCGGCGGCACGAAAATGACCTTCGTCGAGCAGGTCGTTTTCCTCGACGGCTATAGCGACAATGGCTCGCGCCTCATGGGCACGGAAATCGGCTTTGACAATCTCAGGCTCTACGTCGAGGGGAACGATAGCAGGCCGAATTAACCCCGTGCGTCACCGAGGATTGCCGCCAGCAGCTGCCCTTCGAGCTCTGCCAGCGCCGGATTGCCATGGCGGCGCGGATGCGGATAGGGAATGGCAAGATCGAGCACGATCCTGCCCTCGTCCAGCACCACGACGCGATCGGCCAGATGCACGGCTTCGCTGACGTCGTGGGTAACAAGCACGGCGGTAAAGCCCAATTCACGCCAGACGCGGTTCAGCAATTCCTGCATGCTGATGCGGGTCAAAGCATCCAGCGCACCGAGCGGTTCATCGAGCGCGAGGATACCGGGCTTGCTGACAAGCGCACGGGCCAGCGCCACGCGCTGCTTCTGTCCGCCGGAAAGGCTGGACGGCCATTCGCCGGCCTTCTCGGCCAGCTGCACCTCGGAAAGAACGGCGGCCGTTTCCTTGCGTGAAATATCCTGCGGGACGCCCTCGCCCAGACCTACCGCAACATTGTCGGCGACAGAAAGCCAAGGCAGCAAACGCGGCTCCTGAAACACGATGCGCGTATTCGGTTGCGCGTCACTGCGGTCGGCTGCCTCAAAGCGCAAATGGCCCGCACTCGGCTCTTCCAGCCCCATAAGGATGCGCAGCAGCGTGCTCTTGCCGCAGCCGCTCTTGCCGATGACGGCGACGAACTGGCCGGCGGGAATATCGAGATCGATGCCACGCAGGACGCGGTTGTTGCCGAAACTCTTCTCCAGACCCTTGATATGGATGGCTGCGGCGCCCGTAACTTGGGAGGCGACATTTTTGGCTTCCGCCCGCGGGCGATCGAGTGTGTTGACGCTCATGGGAAGCTCCTCAATTCTGGTAGGCCGGGTTCCAGCGCAAGGCCCTGCGCTCGATCGTCCGGGCGACGACATCGGCGAGCTTGCCGAGGATGGCGTAGATGACCAGCGTCAGCACCACGACATCTGTCATGCCGAACTCGCGGGCATTGTTGGCCATGTAGCCGATGCCCGACGATGCCGCGATCGATTCAGCCACAATCAGCGTCAGCCACATGATGCCGAGGGCGAAACGCAAGCCGACGAGAATGGACGGAAGCGCGCCGGGAAAGATGACCTTCCGGAACAACGTCCAGCTGCTCATGCCATAGACCCGTCCCATCTCGATCAGCCCGCGATCGACATTGCGCACGCCGTGATAGGTGTTGAGGTAGATCGGGAACAGCACGCCGAGCGCCGTCAGGAAGAGCTTGGATTCTTCGCCGATCCCGAACCAGAGGATGACGAGCGGCACCATGGCAAGGTGCGGAATGGTGCGCAGCATCTGCAGCGTCGTATCCGTCAGCTGTTCAGACAGCCGCGAGACACCATTGGCGATACCGAGCAGAAAGCCTATCGAGCCGCCGACCAGCAGGCCGGCGAAAGCGCGGCCGGCGCTGACGAGGATATTGTTCGGCAGCTGCCCGGAGATCGTGGTTTGCCAGAAGGCGATCACAACCGCCGCCGGCGACGGCATGATACGGGTGGAGATCCATCCAAGCGACGAGCCCAGCTGCCATCCCGCGATGACGACGATCGGCAGCAGGAACGGCAGAAATCTCTGGAACGAGATGCCTTGCCGCGCGACCCTGGCCTGGCGCGCGCGCCGTTCCGAGGCCACGCGGACGAAGGACGTGTCGAATGCCGACATGGGAATCTCCCTTTTAAACTGGCGTTACGAGCCGGAAACGACCTTGAGATTGCCGCCATGGCTGCCGCCGGCGAAAATCTGCTTGGCGCCGAATTCGTTGCGGAACCCGGCACGCTGCTCGTCACGCTTCAATCCCAGTTCAGGGAAGAGAAGCTCTGCAACGCGATAGGCTTCCTCCAAATGCGGATAGCCCGAGCCGATCACGGTTTCGATACCGAGCTCCTGATATTCCCGCAGCCTCGCGGCAACCGTTTTCGGCGAGCCGACAAGCGCCGTACCCGCACCGGCGCGAACCAGCCCGACGCCAGCCCAGAGGTTCGGCGAAACTTCGAGCTTGTCGCGGCGGCCGCCATGCAGCGCGGCCATGCGCTTCTGGCCAACGGAATCGGACTGGTTGACGAATTGCTCCTGCGCTTCGCGGATCGTCTCGTCGTCAAGCTTGGAAATCAGCTTGTCGGCCGCAGCCCATGCTTCTTCGTCCGTCTCGCGAACAATGAAATGCAGACGGATGCCGAAGCTGACTTCGCGTCCCCGTTTGGCAGCGGCCGCCCGCACCTTTGCAATTTTCTCGGCGACCTGTGCCGGCGGCTCGCCCCAGGTCAGGTACTTGTCGACGCGACCGACTGAGAATTCGATGCCGGCATCGGAAGAACCACCGAAATAGAGCGGCGGGCGCGGTGCCTGCACCGGCGGTAGGCCGAGCCTCGCATTGGTGGCCTTGATATACTTGCCCTCGAAAGTGGACGATCCCGTCTCCAGAAGCTCTTCCCATACGTGGAAGAATTCATCAGCATGGGCATAGCGTTCGTCATGCTCGAGGTGAATACCATCACCGGCGAGCTCTGCCGGGCTGCCGCCAACGACGATGTTCAGCAGCACGCGGCCATTCGAGACACGATCGAGCGTCGAGGCAAGGCGCGCATAGTAAGCCGGTGACGCCGTACCCGGGCGGATCGCGACGAGGAACTTGAGCTTCTGCGTATGCGCCGAGAGCGCTGCAGCGGTGACGAAAGACTCTTCGCAGGAAACACCAGTCGGCAAAAGCACGCCCGTATAGCCCAGCCGGTCGACCGCCTGCGCGATCTGCTGAAGATAGCCAATCTCCGGCCCGCGATTGAGATCGGTTGTGCCGAGATAGGTGCCGTCACCGGAGGTCGGAATGAACCAGAGGAAATCGATGGGTTTTGCGGTCGCGGTCATGAAGCTTTCCTGCTTTCTGGATGCGCGTGGTCGGGAGCCACCTCCCGATGTTCGATCCGGATAGTGGCATAGACCAGGGATTATATCGACAATATGGATTTTCTAATCGCCTGTATCTGGCGAAATATTTTTCCTGATAAAGCCCACGCCCGTAGTGTTTCGGGCGCGGGCGATATCTGCGGATCTGGTCAGCCTCAGCTCGCCTTCGGCCGCCAGACAATGTCCGTAACGTTCAGCTTCTTCGGAACAATGCCAAGATTATAGAACTCGTCAGCCAGTCCCTGCTGATAGGCGATCGCCGCATCCGTAATGGTCGAGACGCCGCCAAGATTCGCACCCGGGCGCGTCAGCACCACCCGCGTCACCTCGGCTGGTACGCCCGTGATTTCGGACATAGCCTTAACGGTGCTGTCCAAATCCGATTGCGCCGCAGCCCCCACCTTGGCCAGTTCGTCGATGACGTCGATAATCACCTGCGGATTATTCTTGGTGAAATCGCCGTTCGCCAGGAAATAGCTGAAGGAATCGACGATGCCCCGCGCAGTCGCGAGGATGCGTGTATCCGGATCAGCCTCTGCAATGGCGAGATAGGGATCCCAGATCGACCAGGCGTCGATCGCGCCCGTCTTGAACGCAGCGGACGCATCCGGCGGCGCGAGATCGAGCGGCTGGACATCGTTGATACCAAGCCCACCTTTGCGAAGCGCCTTAACGGCGACGTTGTGGGCGCTGGAGCCGCGCTTGAAGGCAAGCTTCTTTCCCTTGAGATCGGCAAGCGTCTGGATCGGCGAATCCTTGCGCACGAGAATGGCGGAGCTTTCGGGGCTGCCGGTGTAAATGCCGACATAGAGCAGATTACCATTGGCAGCCTGGGCAAACAGCGGCGGCACATCGCCCGTGGCACCGAAATCGAGAGCACCGGCGCCGAGAGCTTCAAGTAGCGGCGGACCGGATGTGAATTCCGACCATTCCACGGATATGCCGCGATCGGAAAGTCGCTTTTCCAGCGCCCCTTCGCGCTTCGCCAATGCCAATACGCTGTTCTTCTGCCAGCCAATTCGAAGCGTCGTGGCTGCGGCCGCACGTGACTGTCGAACGGAAGGTAAAGCGAAAGCTGCCGCCGTCGCACCGAGAAGGCCGAGTGTCTGTCTGCGCGAAATCATCGAAGATCCCTTTTCATGAGGCCTCGGCGCTTCCGCGGCCATCGGCTCGTTGTCGATGGCTTAAGATCGCAAATCCATAAATTATATCGACAAAGGAAATTATGAAGATTCGCAACGATAGCGAATTAAATTCCAATAAACGCAAAAATTGGAAACGAGATTTCAAATCATATGCCATGGTGACAAGTTGCCCGACAAATCGGTCTTTCGTCTCTCTGGCCTTTCGGCTAAGCCTTCGAAACAAATTCGGCCAGGGAGTTATGAAATGGCAAAGGTCTCGTTCATCGGCATGGGCGTCATGGGCTATCCCATGGCCGGACATTTGAAGGTCAAGGGTGGGCATGACGTCACCGTCTATAACCGCACCACCGCCAAGGCCGAGGAATGGGCCAAGCAATATGACGGCAAGTTCGCCCCTACCCCAGCTCAGGCCGCTGAAGGTGCCGATTTCGTCTTCACTTGCGTCGGCAATGACGACGACCTGCGCTCGGTGACGACAGGCGAGAACGGCGTCCTTTCAACCATGAAGGCGGGCTCGGTGCTCATTGACAACACGACGGCGAGCGCTGAAGTCGCCCGCGAACTCTACGCCGCCGCAAAGGAAAAAGACGTCGACTTCATCGACGCCCCGGTTTCCGGCGGACAGGCAGGCGCGGAAAACGGCGTGCTAACCGTCATGTGCGGCGGTGATGAAGCCGTGTTCGAAAAGGCCCGCCCCGTCATCGACGCCTATGCGCGCATGGTCGGCCTGATGGGACCTGTCGGCGCGGGACAACTGACCAAGATGATTAACCAGATCTGCATCGCAGGCATCGTTCAGGGTCTGGCAGAAGGCATTCACTTCGGCAAGCAGGCCGGCCTCGATATCGAGAAGGTCGTTGAGGTCATTTCCAAGGGTGCCGCCGGCTCCTGGCAGATGGAGAACCGCCACAAGACCATGATTTCAGGCAAATATGATTTCGGCTTCGCAGTGGACTGGATGCGCAAGGATCTCAGCATCGTGCTCGAGGAAGCCCGCCGCAACAAAGCCAAGCTGCCGCTCACGGCCCTCGTCGATCAGTTCTACGGCGACGTCCAGGCGATGGGAGGCAATCGCTGGGATACCTCCTCGCTGCTCGCGCGCCTGGACAAGAAGTAAAGGGCCGCAGCGAAATCAGCGGCTTCTGCTGAGCGCCTCTTCAAAACGGCGCTCAGTTCATGTCAATCCTCGTTGGACTTGGCATTTTCCAGCAGCATGTAATCGAGCGGCAGTTCCGTCGAGTACTTGATCTGCTCCATCGCGAAAGCCGAAGAGACGTCTCGGATTTCGATCTTGGCGATCATGCGCTTGTAGAAAGCGTCATAGGCAGCGATATCCGGAACGACGACGCGCAGAAGATAGTCGACATCGCCGCTCATGCGATAGAATTCCACCACTTCCGGGAAATCAGCGATCACTTCCGAAAAGCGCTTCAGCCATTCGATGGAGTGGCTGTTGGTGCGGATGGACACGAAAACCGTGACCTTCGTGTTGACCTTTTCCGGATCGAGCAAGGCCACGCGGCGCCGAATGACGCCATCCTCTTCCATCTTCTGGATGCGGCGCCAGCAGGGCGTCGTCGAGAGACCGACCTTCTTGGCAAGATCGGCTACGGCCAGAGTGGAATCCTCCTGCAGCAGGCGCAGGATTTTGCGGTCAAGACGGTCCATTTAAAGCATCCCTTCGAATTATATTCTCTCTATAGCTTATTTTTAGCGATAGAAAAGAAACTTTTTCTCAAGGAAGCAGGCTTTTCACACGTTGTTGCAAAACGGGAAGCAACTCGGCCTCGAACCATGGGTTTCGTTTCAGCCAGCCGCTGTTGCGCCAACTTGGATGCGGCAATGGCAGGACGGACGGCGACCGGTTGGTTAGAAGGTAACGCCGCCACTGCGCGACCGTCTCGGTCATCGACCTCATACGCTCTGCCCCAAGATGCCAGGCCTGAGCATATTGACCGATCGTCAGGATCAATTCGATCTGCGGCATCGCATCCATTGCCCGCTGCCGCCACAACGGCGCACACTCCTTGCGCGGCGGCAGATCGCTTCCCGCCTTGTCATAGCCCGGAAAGCAGAAGCCCATGCCCATTATGGCGAAGTGGTCCGGATTGTAGAAACTCTCGCGATCCACGGCGAGCCACTGACGCAAACGGTCACCCGAGGCATCGTTGAATGGCAGGCCGCTCTCGTGAACGCGCAATCCCGGCGCCTGCCCTGCGATGAGTATCCGCGCAGTCGACGATAGTGTCGCAACCGGACGCGGCTCATGTGGCAGGCGATCCGCCTCGCCCTTGGCCGGTGCGTCCCGACAGAGACGGCAGGCCGCAATCGCGGAACGCAGGATCTGCAATTCGCTCTCCTGCTTCATGGGGCGCTCCATCCGACAAGCTGGCGTAAATAGCCGAACAATCCGGCAATCGGATCATTGCCATCAGCCATACGCTCCTCGCGCCGATAGTCGCTCGGCCTCTCGAAATCACTGGCCCAAAGCCCGGCTTTCGCCTGCCGTGCGCTCCGTTCCTCGCTCGCATAGGCACCATAGGAAACCGCCATGCCGTTGCGAACCATCGCGGCGTTGATATCGAGATCGCCGGTGACGCATGTCACCAGCAGGCGACCATAGCGATCCCTCTCCCATCCCCGGCATTCGGGCGCTCCGGTCTTAATCATTGTGGCAAGCGCCTTGCGTGCTTCTTCGCCGCAGGCCCAATCCGCGCCACTGCGCTGGCAGTGCTGCCGATATTCGGGAGCATCGATGCCTTTCAGCCTCAAGCGTTCGCCGTTGGCGGAAAGCGTGTCGCCATCGACGACATAAAACTTGCCGTTTTGAACGATTTCCGGTCGATTGTTCATCTTCAACGCGAATAATGCAAGAATGACAAGCAGCGCGAAAGTGACCACGCCGTCACGAAACAGGCGGCGCGACCGCATCACGTTGTTGCCTCCTTTAAGAACAAATCCTTGGCGAAGATGGCAAACAAATCATTTCGGCGCAGCATCTTCTTAAGATTTGAAGGCTAGTGTGTAGCCTCAGGCAGGCCAAGTTTCAATGTAACCATGAGCACCGGCGTCAGCACATCGACAGATAAAAACATTGTCGACCGATCGCGCAGTCACCGTAACCGGGCTGTGTCGAAGGCCGTGCGGCAAACGCGCGAACGCCTGCAAAGCGGCCATAGCCGCAATTTCGACCGCGAACTGATGATGATGCACATCGACACCTTACGGCAGAGTGCTGCCGTCGTGCCGATCTTCGTTATCGTGGTCGCCGTTCTCGGCGTCTACCTCACACATGATGCCGGCATTCTCTTCTGGACCATTCCAATCCTGACGGCCCATGCCATCAACATGCTGATCGGACGGCGCGCCAAGAAGCAGGAAATGTCGGCCGAAAGCGCCAGAAAGTGGCGACAGCTGCTCTTGCTGGGGCAATTGCTCGTCGGCTTCTGCTGGGCGCTCTTCACGATGCAAAATTGTGCGACCTGCGGTGGCGACAGTTTCGCCTTCTACAAAGGGACGACGCTGCTTGCGGCGATCTGCATCACGGCCATGTCCAGCTTCATGTTGCCGCGGGCTGTTCCATTTTCCTTCGCACCGGCGACCGTCGCACTGGCCGTGGCCGCGATCCTCACGCGAAGACCCTCCGATATCGCCCTCACTGCGGCCGTTTCGGTTGCCGTGATATTCTTCAGCTTCATCACCAACCGCATGTATCAATCGAACCTGAAGATCCTCTCCTTCCAATCGGAGAAGGACGATCTGATTGCCGAGCTGGAAGTCGCGAAGTCGATGTCGGATGAAGCGCGCCGGCGTGCCGAGGAAGCAAACCTTGCCAAATCGCGCTTTCTTGCTTCCATGTCGCATGAGCTTAGAACGCCGCTGAATGCGATCCTCGGCTTTTCCGAGGTCATGTCGGCGGAGGTCATGGGGCCGCTCAACAATCCGACCTATCGCGAATACACCAGTGATATTCATCGATCCGGCCAGCACCTGCTCAACCTGATCAACGAAATCCTCGATCTCTCGCGCATCGAGGCCGGCAAATACGAGCTGAACGAGGAAGCGATTTCCCTCCTCGATATTGCTGAGGATTGCATCGGCATGGTGCAGCTGCGTGCCCGCGCCAAGAACATTTCGATCTCATCGCAATTCGAAGCGCAGCTGCCTTCCGTCTGGGCCGATGAGAAATCGATGCGCCAGGTGATCCTTAATCTCCTGTCGAATGCGGTGAAATTCACGCCGCAAGGCGGCGAGATCAGCGTCAAGGTTGGCTGGACGGCCGGCGGCGGCGAATATGTCGCGATCAAGGATAACGGTCCGGGCATTCCCGAAGAGGAGATCCCGATTGTCCTGTCCGCCTTTGGTCAGGGCTCCATCGCCATCAAGAGCGCCGAACAGGGCACTGGCCTTGGTCTGCCGATCGTACAGGCCATTCTTGCCAAGCATGACGGTCAGTTCATGCTGAAATCAAAGCTACGGGAAGGCACGGAGGTCATTGCCATATTGCCGCCCAAGCGCGTGCTGCAAAGTCTGCCGGCGGTCGAGGACGCGCCGCTCGCCGAACGGCGCAAGAAGAGCTTCGCTTAAACGCAGCTCGGGTGCTGATCGCTAGACGCGCCAGCTTTTCACGGAATCTCTGAACCGCACTATCTCTTTGTTGTCTCGCAATTCCGGACGGAAGACCGCTACGCACTTTTCCTGGAATTGCTTTAGCGAAACAGCAGATGGCTGCCGATAACATAAAGAAGGTAGATGCCGGAGGCGACCAGCATGCAGAGAACGGCAAACGAGCCGAGGTCCTTGGCATGTTTGCCGACGTTGGAAATCTCCGGCGAGATCCGGTCGATCACCTCTTCCACCGCCGTATTCATGGCCTCAACTGCGAAGACGGCGAGGAACAGCACCATGGCGATGACGATCTCGCCGATGGTCGCACCGACCGCAATCAACAGGATCAGTCCCACCCCGGCAAAAAGCAGTTCCTGGCGAAAGGCCGATTCCTGCAACAGCCGCTGAAATCCGCCCCAGGAGTAGCCTGCAGCGGCGAAAAAATGCCGAATTCCGGTCTCCTTGTTGACCGCAGATTTTGAAAACTCAGCCATTCGCGCTCCGCCCGTAGTGTCCCGGTTGCAATCTGGATGCCTTGCGAATACCGCCTCACCGTGGGCGAAGCAAGGCGACGCCGCTCGCCGCCTTCAAAATTCATTGCAGATTTATGACGAGAAACCGATCATCTACAGGAAATTGAGCGGCGAAACGCTTATTTCAACGTCTCGCCGCCAAGTTTTCAGTGCTTGTTCGTAACCCCGGCGCTTTCGAACGTCGCCATGCCCGAATGGCAGGCGGCTGCAGCCTTGACGATGCCGGCGGCCAGTGCGGCCCCCGTACCCTCACCAAGCCGCATGCCGAGCGCCAGAAGCGGTGTCTTTCCGAGCTTCTCGATGGCGCGGAGATGACCCGGCTCGGCCGAGACGTGCCCGATCAGGCAATGGTCGAGCGCAGAGGGATTGGCGGCCTTGAGAATAGAAGCGGCAGCCGTCGCGACATAACCGTCGATGACAACAGGGATCCGTTCCATGCGTGCGGCGAGAATGGCGCCGGCCATCGCCGCGATCTCGCGGCCGCCGAGGCGGCGCAGGATTTCCAGCGGATCGTTGAGATGATCGCGATGCAGCGCCACCGCCTTCTCGACGGCAGCGATCTTGCGCTTCAGCATCTCACCTTCCGAGCCGGTGCCTGGGCCAACCCAGTCTTCGGCCTTGCCGCCATAGAGCGCGTAATGAATGGCCGCGGCGATCGTGGTGTTGCCGATGCCCATTTCGCCGATGCAGAGCAAATCTGTACCGCCAGCAATCGCCTCCATGCCAAAGGCCATGGTCGCGGCACAGTCGCGCTCGCTCAATGCCGGTTCTTCGGTGATATCGCCCGTCGGGAAATCGAGGGCGAGGTCGAAGACCTTAAGGCCGAGATCGTAGGCAACGCAGATCTGGTTGATCGCGGCTCCGCCGGCTGCGAAGTTTTCCACCATCTGCTGGGTTACGGAAGGTGGAAACGGCGTAATTTCCTGCTTGGTGACGCCGTGAGTGCCGGCAAAGATCGCCACCAGCGGCCGGGTCACGGCCGGCGCACGACCGGTCCAGGCGGCCAGCCAGAAAGCGATTTCCTCCAGTCTTCCAAGCGCGCCCGGCGGCTTGGTGAGCTGCGCATCACGTTCGCGCGCGGCCACGAGCGCCCGGGCATCCGGGCCTGGAAGGTCGCGCAGCAATGCGCGGAAATCGTCGAATGGGAGGCCGCTGACGCTCATGAATGCGTTCCTTGTCTTTTGGTCTCAAATCGGGTTCTTTGCGTGCGACTCTATTAGTCCTGGGAATCGGTGCGAACAACTCCAAAAGCGCCCGATGCTGTCGCGCGTATGGCGGGGAGAGGAAGAAATGCGGGAATATATGCGTGACATCGCGCGCGCCGTCGCTTTCTTGAGCCGCCTTCCCGTGCCGTCGTCCTTCTTCGAAGGCCATGACGGCAAGCTCTCGCGCGTTTCACGCGCTTTTCCCGTTGCTGGCTTGCTGATTGCCCTGCCCTCGGCGCTGACGTTCAGCGTGCTACTCGCCCTCAGCGCCGATCCGTTGATGGCCGCATTGCTGGCGCTCGCCGTGCAGACGATCCTGACCGGCGCCCTCCATGAAGACGGGCTCAGCGACACGGCGGACGGATTGGGCGGCGGCAAGGACCGCGAGCGCGCGCTCGAAATCATGAAGGATAGCCGCATCGGCACGTTTGGGGCGGCAGCGTTGATATTGTCGTTCGGATTGCGGGCGGCGGCACTTGCAGCCATCGCCCGGCATCTGCCGCCTGAGGACGCCGCTGTCGCAATTCTCGCCGCGGCCACCTTGAGCCGCGGTGCCATGGTCTGGCATTGGTACGCCCTGCCATCCGCGAAACCGGATGGGATCGCGGCATCGGCAGGCAAGCCGGATGGCGATGCCATGCAGCTGGCGCTGATTGCGACATTGGGCCTCGCGATACTGCTCGTCGGTCCCGCCATGGGCGTTCCGGCGTTGGTTGGCTGCCTTCTCACGACGAGCGTCGCGACATTTCTTGCCACAAGATATGTCCGTCAGAAAGTGACCGGCCATACGGGCGATACGATCGGCGCGACGCAGCAGATTTGCGAGATCGCTTCCCTCTGTACCCTTGCCATGTGCATTTGAAGCATCGATATATGATCCCATGCTGACACCTTGCATCCTCGTCTGTTCCATCGACCAGAATACCGGCTATTGCTTCGGCTGCGGCCGCACATCGGCCGAAATCGGCGCGTGGATGAGCTATAGCGACGACGAGCGCCGTCAGATCATGGAAGTGCTTCCGGAGCGTCTGACCAAGGTCGAGCGCAAGCCGCGCCGGGAGACTCGCCGCCAAAGGATGGCACGGGAGCGCAGCGCCGTATGAACCGCCTGAACATCGTTCTCGCCATTCTCGGCATCGGCCTCGCACTGCTCATCTTCAACAATAACACCGGCTCCACCTTCGGCATGCGCAACGACGACTTCGCCCGTGTCGTCTATCTCCTGCCGATCGCTCTGATGATGAGCGCCGCGGTGTGGGCGAGCCGGCATACGGTCAGCCAGTCGATCCGCAATCTGCTGATCTGGTTCGTCATCATCATGGCGCTCGCGACCGCCTATATCTATCGCTACGATGCCCAACAGGTCGGCAATCGCGTCTTCGCCGGCCTTATGCCCGGCCACGCCGTTGTCGTCACGACGAGCGAAGGCGGTCAGGAAGTCATCCTTCACAAGCGCTCGAACGGGCATTTCGAAGCACGGGTCATGATCAATGGCCAGCCGATCGACATGCTGATCGACACCGGCGCCAGCACCATCGCCTTATCGCAGGAGGACGCCGAGCGCGTCGGCATCATCCCGGAAAACCTCACCTATTCGCAGACAGTGTTGACCGCCAACGGCCGCGCCAGGGCGGCTCCCGTGGAACTCGGCTCCGTGGCAATCGGCCCGATCAAGCGCAGGGATGTCGAGGCGAGCGTGGCCGAAGCGGGCAAGCTCGATCAGAGCCTGCTCGGGATGAGCTTTCTCGAAACCCTGGGGTCGATGCAGATGCAAACCGACGAGCTTCGGCTGCGTGATTGATGAACCGAACGCGATAGTTCGGTTGGGAGCGAAGCATTCGCCGGTCTCTTCGCTCTAAAAGACGGCATGTCCAAACCTTATAAGAGTGAATACGATGACGCCGGCAAGACCTAACCTGACGACCGAACTGCTTCTCCTCCTCGCCCTCGCCACCTGCTGGGGTGCCTCCTACACCTTCATCCGCATCGGCGTAGCAACCATCCCGCCGATCACGCTGATCGCCGCCCGCACCTTGATCGCCGGCCTTGTTCTGCTTGCGATCATTCGCTGGCGTGGTCTGAATCTGCCGCGCGACGCCGCCACCTGGAAGCGCTTCCTCATTCAATCCTGCCTCAACAGCGCCATCCCTTTCACGCTGATCGCCTGGGCGGAACAGACTGTCGATGCCGGCCTTGCGACCATATTGAATTCCACGACGCCGATTTTCGCCTTTCTGATTGCCGCCTTCGTGTTGCGCAGCGAACCGTTGACCGGCCGCAAGCTTTTCGGCGTGATTGCTGGCATGGCCGGTATCTGCCTGATCATCGGCCTCGATGCGCTGCATGGAATGGGCCGCCAGCTGCTGCCGCAGCTCGCCGTCGTCGCGGCATCGATCTGCTATGCCTGCGCCGCGCTTTTCGGCCGAAACTTCAAGGGGCTGGACCCGATGATGCCGGCAGCCGGCTCGTTGCTTTGCGGTGCCGCTCTCCTGATCCCGGCAAGCCTGATTGTCGAACATCCCTGGCAGATTGCGCCGTCGACAGCCTCAATCCTGGCACTGCTCGGCCTGTCGGTCGTCTCCACCGCGCTTGCCTTCAGCATCTATTTCCGGCTTATCCAGACCCTCGGCTCGGTCGGCACGACGGCACAAGCCTATCTGCGCGTCCCGATCGGCGTCACCATCGGCGTCGTCTTCCTTGGCGAACCTCTGTCTCCGACCGCAGCCATAGGTCTTGTCTGTGTCGTGGCTGGCGTCATGGCCATGACCATCGCCCCACGCAAGCGGATCGCAGCCGGATGAAATCGCCATTCATCGGCTTGCATGGGACAATCAGATCAGAACGGACAAGTCGTCCCATGCAAAAATGAAATTGTCGGAACGCCAGACCGGACCCGGGTCCGTGTACCGACCGATCAATTGCCCTCCGAGTGCACGATAAAAGGCAATCGCCGATTCATTGCCGACGACCACACCAAGCGCCGCACCCGAATAGCCCATGGATACAAGTTCCCGCGCCAATTCTCGCATCAGACGACGGCCAAGTCCCTGGCGTTTGATGGAAGCATCGATATAGAGCGACTTAATCTCGCCTCGCCCCTCGAATATGGCATCGGACGGCGCGTTGATCGCGCCGATACCGACAAGCCGCCCGCCCTGCTCGGCAAGAAGCACGCGCTGATCCCTGCGGGGATTTGCGAGTATATCCGCCCACCGCAGACGGCGGAAATCCTCGTCGAGAGCCTGATAAATCTCAGCAGACACCAGGTCGCGATAGGCGTCGCACCAGATCGCGCGATGCAGTCTCGCCATCTCGGCGACATCGCTGGCAAGAGCAGGCCTGATCGTAATTTCCATCGTCACCCTACGCTCCCCTGGACAGTGCCGCGCAGAGCGCCGACAAGATAGAGCGAGCCCGTCACCAGGATCCAGCCGCCCACCTCCGCAGCTTTCGCGACGGCATGATGAAGCGCTTTCTGCGGGTTGGGCTCGGCTTCGCAGGCCATACCCATCGAGATCGCCAATGCCTCCAGCTCGCTCGCCGCATGGGCGCGGCCCGATCCGGACGCTTCCGTAAAGACCGCATGGGCCACATATCGCGAGAGCACGTTCAAGAAGCCGGGAGCATCCTTGTCGGATGCAAGTGCGACAACCGCGATGCAATCGCCGCTGATGCTGGACGAGCGCGTGATATCGCGCAGGACTGCTTCGATATTGAATGGCACATGCGCGCCATCCATGATGACGGGCAAGCTCTGTCGCCCGCTTCGAAGCGTGGGTGGTAGGGCAAGGTCGAAGCGCTCCATCCGTCCCGGCAGCCGCGCCTTGTCGATGACGGCCGGTTCGAGCAGCCACGCGCCGACCGGCTGCCCCTTTTTGCCCGCCGTCTGCACGCTCTCGCCTTGTCGTCCCAGATGATCGAACACAAGGCCGACCAGCGAGATATTCGTCTCCGCAATCGTCGCGTCTTCGGGAAGATCGGTTCGCAGTACCTGGCAGCCAAGCTCATCGGCACGCTGCTGCAAGACCTTTCCCGCGGCATCGTCGATAGCAAGCGTGGTGGCAAGCGTGGCGCCGGACTTCAATATGCCGACCTTCTCACCCGCGATCGCCTCGCGCGTGACCCCAAGAATTTCCGTGTGCTCCAGCCCGATATTCGTGACGATGGCAACTTCGCCGAAGGCGACATTGGTGGAATCCAACCTGCCGCCAAGGCCGACCTCGATGACGGCCCAGTCCAAGCCGACCTCTTTGAACACGAGGAATGCAGCGGCCGTAATCACATCGAACCAGGTCGCATCTTCACCCGCCGTCGCGGCCTGCTTTGCGCCCTCGTAGCCATCCAGAACCTGCATGATCGCCGTCGCCAGCGCATCATCCTCGACTTCCTGGCCAAGAATACTGACACGCTCGTTCACCCGGTCGACATGCGGCGATGCGTAGCGACCGACGCGCCAGCCGGCCCGCAGTAATCCCGCTTCGAGGAGCGCTGAAACCGATCCCTTGCCCTTGGTGCCGGCAACGTGGATGGCGCGAAAGCTGCGATGCGGATTGCCCAGGCGCTGCATGAGGTCGAGCATCGGCTCAAGACCGACCCGCATCTCCCCGCGCGGCTTGCGCTCCCAGTTGGTCAGCTGGTCGAGCCGGGAGAGTGCTTGGGGCAGCGAGGGATTGAGATGAGCCTGCGACATTGGATGCTTTCCTGGACCATTTTGTTGCGGCTGCAAAAGCCACGGGCCTTCTTAAGCTCGCCAGGCTAGCACCGCCATCAATTTCTCAAACGATATCCTGTGCGGAAAATCCATCCCAGGATGACCAGACAGACGACGAGGAAAAGCGTGATCATGGCAAGGCTCAAGCCAGGATTGACATCTGCGATGCCGTAGAAGCTCCAGCGGAAACCACTGACCAGATATAGGACCGGATTGAGGTGGCTGACCGCCTGCCAGAAGGGCGGCAGCATGTTGATCGAATAGAAGCTGCCGCCGAGGAAGGTCAGCGGCGGCACGACCAGCATCGGGATGAGGTTCAGCTGCTCGAAATTTCCGGCCCAGATGCCGATCATGAAGCCGAACAGGCTGAAGGTGACTGCCGTCAGCACGAAGAACAGGATCATCATGAACGGATGCTCAATCCTGATCTCGACGAAGAAACTTGCCGTGGCGAGAATGATCAGGCCAATCAGCATCCCCTTGGTCGCCGCCGCGCCCACGTAACCGAGCACGATCTCGGTCATGGCGACAGGCGCCGACAGTACCTCGTAAATGGTACCGGTGAATTTGGGGAAGTAGATGCCGAAGGAGCCGTTGCTGATGCACTGGCCGAGCAAGGTCAGCATGATCAGGCCGGGCGTGATGAACGCCCCATAGGAAACGCCCTCGACCAGGTTGATGCGCGAACCGATCGCGGCACCGAAGACGATGAAATAGAGCGATGTGGAAATGACTGGTGAGACGACGCTCTGCAGCAGAGTGCGGCGCGTGCGGGCCATTTCGAACGAATAGATAGACTTGATCGCTTCGAAGTTCATTTGCCTGCCTCCACCAGCGATACGAAAATATCCTCGAGCGAACTCTGGCGCGTCGAAAGATCCTTGAAGTGAATTCCCTCGGCAGCGAGTTTCGACAGCAGAGCCGCGATGCTCGACTGCTCGTGCTGTGCATCGAAATCATAAATGAGCGTCAGGCCGTTCGGCCCTAGCGAAAGCCCGTTGCCGTCGAGGGACTGCGGTACGGCGTGGAGCGGCTCGTTCAGATCGAGAATGAGCTGCTTGCGGCCCAGCTTGGCCATCAGTGCCTTCTTCTCCTCCACAAGCAGCAGCTCGCCGCCATTGATGACGCCGACGCGATCGGCAGCCTCCTCGGCCTCTTCGATGTAATGCGTCGTCAAAATGATGGTCACGCCGGATGCGCGCAGGCGCTCGACCACATGCCACATGTCCTTGCGCAACGTCACGTCAACACCGGCCGTCGGCTCGTCGAGGAAGAGGATCTCCGGCTCATGCGACAGCGCCTTAGCGATGAGCACGCGCCGCTTCATGCCGCCGGAAAGCTGGCGAAGCATGTTGTCTTTCTTCTCCCAGAGCGAGAGATCGCGCAAGATCTTCTCGATATATTCGGGGTTCGGCTTCTTGCCGTGAAGCCCGCGCGAGAAACTTACCGTATTCCAGACGGTTTCGAACTGATCGGTGGTCAACTCCTGCGGCACGAGACCGATAAGGCTGCGCGTGGCGCGGAAATCGCGCACGACGTCATAACCGCCCACGGTCACGGACCCACCGCTTGGATTGGCAATCCCGCAGACGATGGAAATCAGCGTCGTCTTGCCCGCGCCATTCGGCCCCAGCAGCGCCAGGATTTCGCCCCGCTCGATATCGAGATCAATGCCCTTCAGCGCCTGGAATCCGTTGGCATAGGTTTTCGTAAGATTGCGTATGGAAATGATCGCAGCCATAGTCAGGCAAAGTCCGGCTTTTGTGATGAATTTCGCGGCGTTTGCCCGCTATATAGCCGGTCTTGGGCTTTTACCACCCCACGGTAGTGAAACACAGCGTTCGTCTAAGCGGAATAAGCTGTCATCAAATCGTGACCTTCGTCGGGCATATAGCTCCTTAGGTGAGCAACGTTTGTCGCAACTCCGCCCAACGCCTCTTGGCGACACCGTCAGCGCCTGTTGTATTGGCCGATTTATTGCCTTCGCATTCATATTGCATGCATCATCATTGCAACATGAAGTTCTTTTCTGGAGCCGGCGAGGATTCCCCGTCGTTGCCATGCTCCGCTCAAGCCGGCTCAGCCGGCTTTTTTCTTTTTGCCAGCTTACGACCTGGAAAACGACCGCTACCAGTTGCCGTTGACGCCGCAGCCCGCCGGCGGCAGCGTCTTGTGCTCGAAGCGTGCCTTCAGCATCGCACAACCCTTGTCGCGAATGGGTCCGGGCATCATGGAGTTGAGACCGATGCCGACTTCATCGAACGGATCGTCGGCATAGGCGACATAAACGTACCAGCGGCCGCCGATGACGATAATGATGGCAATCAGTGCAGCAAGGAGCGCCCTTCCCAGGCTTTTCTTTCGTCTTGGTACGTCTTCCATGAACCCCTCTCTGGCACCCAATGCGCGCAGTTGAGCGCGATTCCGTCGAAAGGTAAATCAGCTTTCCCGTTTGACAAGTGTAGATGCTGTTCCGGCAAAGGGCCAATCAAAGGCTGCAATAGCGCCGGCCGCCCTTTCGGTCCCTGAGGTCGAAATGAAAGTGGTTCCAGTGCTCCGGATTGCTGCCCGGACCAAGCACGGTATCGAAATAGCGGCAACTGTCGCTGCGTACCGCCTTGAGCAACCGCCCTTCCCGGAAGGAAAACAAACCCTTCTTCCGCACGTCGATCACATGGCCATTCTTCAGGATGAAGGTGCCGACATCGATCGCATTGCCATGCGCATGTTCCGACATCGGATTATAGCGTTGCCGGCTATTGTTCATCCGCCGGCAGGAATAGCCGCCGAGCGGTACGATCGTGCCGATGCCGGTCCAGTAGCGCGTGCGTGCGGCTGGAGCGAGTTCGTTCTTCACCCATTTGGCGAAGGCGAGCGTCACCTGGCAATTCAAAGTTACCGCCGGTCGGACGGCGATATTGCCGGAAAGGCCGCTCAGCGAAACCGGATAGGGAACCTGACATGCAGGACCGTTCGAGATCGCCGGCTTGTCGGTATAGACGACGCCCATGCGCTGCAATTCCTGGCGGCAGGCGATTTCCGAAGGCGGCATCATCCCCGGTGTTGATTGCGGCGCTTCGAACTGCTGATCGAGGCGCGGTATCGGATTTTCGACACGGGGCAGCATCGCAACCTGCGTTCCCGGCAACTGCCTCGGTATCCGCGACTGATTGAGCTCGGCCTGCGCGGCCGGGCGCTGCACGACCGAGCGGTTGGTCTGTACCGGCGCATCGGTGCCGATGCCGTCGACCACGGGCTGGTCGGACTGACCTTCGGCAATGTTCTGCTGCTCCTCCTGCGCCAATCCGACCACCGAGGCGGATTGCGCCTCCTCACTTGGACCGACGCCAAGCTCGGCGTCCATGTTGACGCCCTGGGAGGGAATATCCGACTGCTGCGCTAAGCCGGCTTCGACATCCGTCGTGGTCACCGCCTCACCCGTTCCGCTGGAACGAACGGGACCGCCACTTTTGTAATTGCTCGACGCGGAAACGACGGGATCCTGTACCCCTTGGTAGGCGAATTGCCTTTGCGGCAAGCTGCGATGCGGCTTGATCGAGCCGACGCGCGAGGAGCTGTCGATGCCAGAAGGCGGCACGAGGCTGTCTGCCGTACAGGCGACCAGCGCCGACGACAACAGCAATGGCAGCGCGACCCGCCGTAGAATGGGTAAAATGGCCATAGTCCTGATCCGCTGCCCCAGCCACGGTCGGTAACGATTACAAATCCTAAATGGGAAGGGTGAACGAAAGCTTACCGCAGGGGTCCCGCTGTTTTACAACGGTACCGCGTGAGTATGGAATCGCCTGAAGCAAAGCGCGTGACCCACATGAGTCCTCCATGGAAATGCCAGCATGGCTTTTCCATCGCGGCAGGATTGCATAGGCTGATTGCCGGAATCGACCGTGAACAGGAGCAGAAGAATGAATGACAGCGTCAAACCGAGAGGCGAGCTGACATTGCGCACGCTCGCCATGCCCGCCGACGCCAATCCTGCCGGCGATATTTTCGGCGGCTGGGTCATGGCGCAGATGGACTTGGCAAGCGGCATCCGCGCAGCCGAGCGGGCGCGTGGACGCGTGGTCACGGCAGCGGTCAAGGAGATGGCCTTCGAACTGCCGGTCAAGATCGGCGATACGTTGAGCGTCTTCACCGATATCGAACGCGTCGGCCGTACCTCGATCACGCTGAGCGTCGAAGCATGGGCACACCGCGCCCGTTATAACAGCCTGGAGAAAGTCACGGCTGCGACCTTCATCATGGTCGCGCTCGATGAAAGCGGCTTGCCGAAGGCTGTACCAGAGGAGAGCTGACGCGATGGATTCCGCGCACACACCAGAAGTCTATGTCTATATCAGGACGGTCATGAGCATGGTGATCGGCCTTTCGCTCGCCCAGCTTCTGACCCGGCTTGCCGGATTCGTGCAGGCGCCGGGCAAGAACAAGATCTATCTCGTCCATATCGGCTGGGTATTGTCCATGTTCCTCTTCATCATCCATTTCTGGTGGTGGGAGTATCGGCTGCAATCCGTCGCGCAGATCAATTTCGGCGTCTACCTCTTTCTCATCTGCTTCTGCTGCCTCTTCTATTTCCTCTGCGTATTGCTCAATCCGCCCTCGGTCGAGGACTATGGCGGCTTCGAGGAATATTTCATCTCCCGCCGCCATTGGTTCTTCGGCCTGCTCGCCGTCACCTACGCCGTCGATCTCATCGACACATTGCTGAAGGGAGAGGCCTATTTTCGTTCTCTCGGCTGGGAATATCCAATACGCAATGTCGTTTATGTCATCCTGTGCATCATTGCCTCGATCACCGCCAACCGGCGCTTCCAGGCGGCATTCGTGATCGTCGGGCTGATCTATCAGATCACATGGATCTTCCGCCTCTACGACGTGCTTCCGGTATAGCGATCCCATCGTCCGGGGGCATTAAATCCACTGCTATTTGGGTTCCTGCGATCCCTTGACCAAGACATCGCCATATTGTTCAGATCGATTACGGTCTGGGACGCAGGTGGGAGACTGAAGCCTTGAAGACAAAGAGCTACGCATTGGGGTTGGCGCTCGCTCTTTCGCTACCCTGGCTTGCTCACGCCGAGGATCCCGCCCCTGGCCCCGCCAATACGAAGATCGACCTGAAATACTGGGTGGAATTCGCAAAACAGGGCAACGCGGCGGCCCAATATGGTCTCGGCTATCGCTACGCCAATGGTGAGGGCGTAGAGCAGGATGATGCTGAGGCCGTCGATTGGTATCGAAAATCAGCGGACCAAGGCAATGCGCAGGCCCAATATGCATTGGCCTACATGTATGCTAGCGGCCGGGGCGTCGACACCGATCTGAAACAGGCAAATGACTGGTATTTGAAGGCGGCGCAAAACGGCAATGCCGATGCTCAATATGCCATCGGCTATTCCTATGCCAACGGCCGCGGTATGGCTGTCAGTAATGAAAACGCCGTCACCTGGTACCAGAAATCCGCCGCTCAGGGACAGGCGCAGGCGCAATATGCGCTCGGCTACATGTATGCCAATGGCCTCGGCGTGCATCAGGATGAGGCGATCGCACTCGGTTGGTATCGCAAAGCGGCCGACCAGGGCCGGCCCGATGCCCAGTACGCCATCGGCTATATGTACGATAACGGCCAAGGCACTGAAGAAAACCAGAAGCAGGCCGTCGCCTGGTATAAAAAGGCCGGCGATCAAGGAAGCGCGCAAGGCCTGTATGCGGTCGGCTACGCCTATGCCAATGGCAAGGGTGTCGAACGGAACGATGCCGAAGCCTATTCTTGGTATATGAAGGCAGCGATAAAAGGACGCGCTGACGCGCAATACGCCGTCGGCTACAGTCTTGCAAACGGGATAGGCGTCGCCAGGGACTACAGGCAGGCACTGCAATGGTATCGCAAAGCTGCCGATCAGGGCCGCCCCGACGCCCAATATGCCATCGGCTACCTCTATGCCAACGGCCAGGGCGTGAAGACCGACGATGACAGCGCGGCGAGATGGTATCGCAAGGCCGCCGAACAAGGCGACGCACAGGGTCAATATGCCCTCGCCTACATGTATGCGGCCGGCCGCGGCATTGGCAGGGACTACGGCAAGGCCTTTGACTGGTTCCAGAAAGCCGCCAGCCAGGGTCATGCTGACGCCCAATACGCACTCGGCTACATGTACGAAAACGGTCAGGGGACGACAGCTGACAAATCGGCCGCCGCAAGCTGGTACCGCAAGGCGGCCGACCAGAACAATTCACAGGGCGAATATGCCCTTGCCTACCTCTATTATCAGGGCGCTGGCGTTCCCAAGGACTATGGCCAAACGGCCGCTCTCTTTCGCAAAGCAGCCGATCACGGCGACGCCCGGGCGGAATACGGTCTTGGATATCTGTATTATAACGGCTATGGCGTGCCTAAGGACTCTAAGACTGGTGCGGACTGGTTCAACAAGGCGGCGGCTAAGGGATTGCCGGAAGCGCAGCATGGACTCAGCTACATGGAAGCCAATGGCGACGGTCCGATCAAGGATCTTGGACCGCTTGGACAAGGGGGCGCCGGCAAAAAGGACTCGGGCGTCAGCACGGGCTGGCTCTTGTTTCATTTGCTGATGGTGCTCGTGCCTTAGAGCTCGGCATCTTATTCAACGAATTTCGATTGAGGGGTAAATCGTGAATTGGAAGAAGGGGGCAGCCGGTTTGCTCTTCGCGCTGGCGTCCATGGGAACGGCACAAGCCGATGTCGGACGAAACAGCTACGATCGCGGCGATATCAAATCGGGCTTGGATTACTGGCGCCCCCTGGCAAACAAGGGCAACGTTGCCGCACAGCTGAAGCTCGGACAAATGTACGAGGACGGCAACGGCGTCGAAAAGAATCTTACGCTCGCCCTCAGCTGGTACAAGAAGGCCGCCGATCAGGGCAATGCCGAAGCGCAGTTCAACGTCGGCACCATGTACGACCAGGGCGAAGGCGTCACCGCCGACAAGAGCCAAGCCGTTGTCTGGTACAAGAAGGCTGCCGCACAGGGATACCTTAATGCACAATATAATCTCGGTGTCGTCTACGACACGGGCCAAGGCGTAGCGCAGGACAAGCCGCAAGCCTTTGCCTGGTACAGCAAGGCCGCTGAACAGGGCGATGCCGATGCGCAGTTCAATGTCGGCACCATGTACGACCAGGGCGACGGCACGGACAAGGACAAGAGCAAGGCCGTCATCTGGTATCGCAAGGCGGCCGAGCAGGGAAAAGTCGAGGCGCAATACAATCTGGGCATCATGTATCGCGACGGCGAAGGCGTCGCCAAGGATGGCGCTGCGGCCTTCTCCTGGTTCAAGAAGGCCGCCGAACAGGGCGATGCGAGCGCGCAGTTCAATATCGGTGCCATGTATGCCGATGGCGACGGGATCAGGCAGGATGATGCCCAGGCAATCGTGTGGTTCCTGAAAGCGGCGGCGCAGAATGATGTCGAAGCCGAATACAATCTCGGCGTCATGTTCCGCGATGGTGAAGGCGTCACCAAGAACGGTCCGAAGGCGATCTACTGGTTCGAGCGGGCAGCCGAACATCGCTATGCCGATGCCGCCTACAATCTAGCCATGATGTACCGTGACGGCGATGGCGTCGCTGCGGATGCGGGCAAGGCGGCCGAATGGTTCCGCAAGGCAAAGCGCCTGGGCTATGACGGCAACCCGGACGGCGAACAAGATGAGCCATCCGGCGGACAGACCATTCCGATATGAATGAATGCAAGGGACGATCGGTATCGCGGGGGCCTATCCGTCGCCTGCCTTCGCTCCCAGCGAATCGCAGCAAAACATGCTAATGCGCTCAACTTGAAGTGAGTGATGCGACGTGGTGGGCGTCGTGACACGCGCTAAGCCGGGGGGAACCATGAGTTTTGCTGCTTCCGATCATCAAATGAGCTCTCCGCCGCGTCGCCATTTTTGGCGGCGGCTCGGCGCCTACACGGTCGATATCGTCATTTTCCAGGTCGCTTTTACCCTGCTGTTTCTCGTGCTGTCGGCGGCCACGCCGTGGGACTTGACCTTGCCGCTTCTTCAGAAGCAACAATGCGAAGAAGCAACTTCGGCGCCTCTCGTTGCGAAAGTGGAGGCCGAATGGCCGCTGCAGCCAGGCGAAGTGAGGAGCAACCAGCTTTGCCGCATCTCCTGGCTGGGCAGCGATGGATACACGGTCTTCCTTTCAATCGTCGCATCGCAGCAGGGATCGGCCACATTGAAGCGCGCCTTTTCCATACCCGTCGACGGCAACGGCAATCCGGTCGATCCGAATATCGCCGCAAGGCCGACCTCGAGCGTCGTTCTGCTGTTCCTTCCCTTCGCCTTCGCCCTTTGCTCCATCGGCGGCAAGCGGACGCCAGGCAAGCGATTGACCTCGCTGCGCGTGACAACGGTGGAAGGCGACACCCTGCCCTTCGGGCTTGCCGCCAAACGGGAAATATTCAAGTTTCTGCCATTGATGCTGGTCGCCACAGTCAATCTGGTCGGCCTGTTTCTGCTGCCCTCATATCAGCCTCCGATCGATCAGCTGATTCAGCAGGCGCGCGATACCAACCTTCTCAGTGCCATCGGCTTTTTCGCCTTGACGGGAGCGTTGGCGCCGCTTCTGTTCGTATTCGCGCTCATCTGGTGGGCCTTTCCATTCATCGTGTGGCGCGGCCAGACTTTCTACGACCGCTTCTGCGACACCATGGTCGTCAAGGCGTAACCATCAAAATCGGGGGGATTGCCTTGACGGACGAAGAGATGGAAGACTGTCGCTGCGCCAGGCCTGATTTGCTGCTTCTTCTTTTCAGAGGATAGATCGCCGTGAACCTGAAATATCTCATGCCCCCCTTCTCGCTTCTGCCGCCGCTTCGCATGGTTTTGCTGGCCTCGGCGGTCGTGTTGCCGCTCTCTCCGCTTCCGATAGCGGCGACACCGGCAGAGGCCGCGCCAGGCTCGTGCTGGTCGCTGCTGCAGAGCAAATTTGGGCCGCAGATCGAGAAGTCGGTGAACGAGGCCGATCCCTGCAAGAAACTGCCCGGCGTCGATCACAAGGACAAGTTCGAGGTGAAGTCGCTCGATGTCTGCGACGGCTCGAACGGTGGCGTCCAGATCAATGCCCATGCCGAGATGGCCTGCAAATCGCATGGCGTATTGAAGACGACGATCAAGGGTGAACTCGATGCCTCCATGACGGTCGATGTCGGCGCATGCCACATCACCGACCTGCATCTCGGCATCAACGGCCCGATCGGCGAACTGATATCCTCGGTCGGCGGGCTGCAGGAGCTCGCCCGCGGCTTCGCCCAGGCCAAGATCTCGGAAATTTGCGGAAAATAAACGAAAGGGCCGGCGATATCAGCCGGCCCTCGTGACCTTGATGGCGAGTCTGTTCAGGCCCGCACGGCGCTATCCGCTTGGCCCGCATCCTTCCCGCCAAACCGAACACCCTTCTTCTCGAAGCCAAAGCCGGCGAAAACAGCAACGACCACGGCGACGATGCAGGCAACGATCAACAATGCCAGCGCATAGTCGCCGTTCCACTGTTTTGCCAATCCCGCCTGGATCGAGGCATTGCCCGAAGCAAGCAGATTGCCGAGCTGATAGGCAAAGCCGGGAAAGGTGCCGCGCACCTCGTCCGGCGACAATTCGTTGAGATGCACCGGAATGATGCCCCAGGCGCCTTGCACGAACAGCTGCATCAGGAAGGCGCCGATCGCGAGCATGACAGGCCCCTGGCCCCAGACCCAGAGCGGGGCGACGGGAATGGCCAGCAGTGCGGCGATGACGATGGTCCGCCGCCTGCCCCAACGCTGCGACAGGGAACCGAAGGTCAGGCCGCCGACGATCGCGCCGATATTGTAGACGATGGCAATGGCGCCCACTGTATAAGAGTCATATTGCCGCTGGGTTTCCAGGAAGGTCGGATAGAGGTCCTGGGTGCCGTGGCTGAAGAAATTGAACGCAGTCATCAAAAGCACTGCCCAGATGAACAGCGGAATATTCTCGCGCAGGACGGTGAGGAACGGCCGTTGCGGCTTGGCCTGCCGCTGAAGGAAAGCCGGAGATTCTTCCACATTGCGCCTGATATAGAGCACCAGCAGCGCCGGCACCGCGCCGACGAAGAACATGCCGCGCCAGCCGATGATCGGGAACAGCAGAAAGAAGACGATCGAGGCGAGCAGATAGCCCGAGGGATAACCAGCCTGCAGGATACCGGACACAAGGCCGCGCGAGTCCTCGGGTATGGTTTCCATCACGAGCGACGCGCCGACACCCCACTCCCCGCCCATGGCGACGCCGAAGAGCGCGCGCAGCACGAGGAACATCGTCAAGCCGGTCGAAAAGCCGGTCAGGAATTCGAAGACGGAATAAAGCAGCACGTCGACCATCAGGGTCGTGCGCCGCCCGAAGCGGTCCGCTGCGAGCCCGAAGATCAGGGCGCCCACCGGCCGCATGGCAAGGGTGAGGAAGATCGCCACGGCAACCGCGGGGACATCTGTGTGAAATTCCTCGGCTATATGCTTGAGAACGAAAACCAAAATGAAGAAATCGAAAGCGTCCAATGTCCAGCCCAGATAGGCCGCGATCACGGTGTTTCGTTGCTGGGGGGATAGGGAACGTAAGCTATCCAATGCGGTCATCATTATCCTCCGACCGGATGGCGGCGGCGAGGCGGGCAATACCGGATGCCGTCGAAGCTGGGGGAACCCGGCACGGCCGGGCATGTCGACGTTGCGGCTGGCTCCTCCCTTGGCGCCTGCGAGGATCGCGCTATGCGGACTTTGGATCAGCGATAACGCATCGGCCGCCCTTGGGTTGTAACATATTTGACATCGCCGGCGAATGGAAAAATCCGCTATTTTGTTTCCCTTTTGTACTCTTTACCCCTTCACATCCGCGCGATCTGTCGCCATATTCGCCGCATGGCCAAATCATCGAAAAAATCCCCCGCCCCGACCGGTTTCGAAGAGGCGCCGCAGGCACCATTCGAAGGTGCGCCGCTCAGCGGCAGCGTTGCCGATTGGGTGAAGCAGCTCGAAGCCGATGCGGAAGCATCCAGCGTCGAAACCCAGCGCGAGATCGCTTCGAAGGCAGGCAAGCACCGCAAGAAGGTGGAAATCACCGCCGGAAAGACCGCGCGCGGCGTCTCCATGGGCGGCTCGACCGACCCCAAGACGCGTGCCGCCGCCGGCCTCAATCCGGTCTCCGGCCTCGATATCGCACTTGAGGATGCCGACAAGATTTCGACCGGCGGCGTAACGGCGACGGTAGAAGCCCTGTCGAAGCTGATCGAGAGCGGCAACCCGCTGCATAAGAACGGCAAGATCTGGACTCCGCACCGCCCTGCCCGCCCGGAAAAATCCGAAGGCGGCATCGAGATCCGCATGGCCTCGGAATACCAGCCGGCTGGCGACCAGCCGACGGCGATCCGCGATCTCGTCGAAGGGCTGCAAAACGGTGACCGCAACCAGGTGCTGCTCGGCGTCACCGGTTCCGGCAAGACCTTCACCATGGCCAAAGTGATCGAGGCGACGCAGCGCCCGGCCGTCATCCTCGCGCCGAACAAGACGCTGGCGGCCCAGCTCTATTCCGAATTCAAGAACTTCTTCCCAGATAACGCGGTCGAATATTTCGTCTCCTACTACGATTACTACCAGCCGGAAGCCTATGTGCCGCGCTCGGACACCTATATCGAGAAGGAGAGCTCGATCAACGAGCAGATCGACCGCATGCGCCACTCGGCGACGCGTTCGCTGCTGGAACGTGACGACTGTATCATCGTCGCCTCGGTCTCGTGCATCTACGGTATCGGCTCGGTCGAAACCTATACGGCCATGACCTTCCAGATGAATGTCGGCGATCGCCTCGATCAGCGGCAATTGCTGGCCGATCTGGTGGCGCAGCAGTACAAGCGCCGCGATATCGACTTCACGCGCGGCTCCTTCCGTGTACGCGGCGACACGATCGAAATCTTTCCTGCCCACCTGGAGGATGCCGCCTGGCGCATTTCCATGTTCGGCGACGAGATCGACGCCATCACCGAATTCGATCCGCTCACCGGCCAGAAGACCGGCGACCTGAAATCGGTGAAGATCTACGCCAATTCGCACTATGTCACACCACGCCCGACGCTGAACGGCGCCATCAAGGCGATCAAGGAAGAGTTGAAGCTGCGCCTTGCCGAGCTGGAAAAGGCTGGCCGCCTGCTGGAAGCACAGCGCCTGGAGCAGCGTACCCGCTATGACGTCGAGATGCTGGAGGCCACCGGCTCCTGCCAGGGCATCGAAAACTATTCGCGCTATCTGACCGGTCGCAATCCCGGCGAGCCGCCGCCGACGCTGTTCGAATACATTCCCGACAACGCCATCATCTTCATCGACGAGAGCCATGTCACCGTGCCGCAGATCGGCGGCATGTACCGAGGCGACTTCCGCCGCAAGGCGACGCTGGCCGAATACGGCTTCCGCCTGCCCTCCTGCATGGACAACCGTCCGCTGCGTTTCGAGGAGTGGGACGCCATGCGCCCGGACACGATCGCGGTATCGGCAACACCCGGCGGCTGGGAGATGGAGCAATCCGGCGGTGTCTTCGCCGAACAGGTCATCCGCCCGACCGGCCTCATCGATCCTCCGGTGGAGGTCCGTTCGGCCCGCACGCAGGTTGACGACGTGCTTGGCGAAATCCGCGAAACCGCCGCCAAGGGCTACCGCACGCTCTGCACCGTGCTGACCAAGCGCATGGCCGAGGATTTGACAGAATATCTGCACGAACAGGGCGTGCGCGTGCGCTACATGCACTCCGACATCGACACACTGGAGCGCATCGAGATCATCCGCGATCTTCGCCTCGGCGCCTTCGACGTGCTCGTCGGCATTAACCTGCTGCGCGAGGGTCTGGACATTCCCGAATGCGGCTTCGTCGCCATTCTCGATGCCGACAAGGAAGGCTTCCTGCGCTCGGAGACGTCGCTGATCCAGACGATCGGCCGTGCCGCGCGCAACGTCGACGGCAAGGTCATCCTCTATGCCGATACCATCACCGGCTCGATGCAGCGGGCGATGGACGAGACCAATCGCCGGCGCGAAAAGCAGATGGCCTACAACAAGGAACACGGCATCACGCCGGAATCGGTCAAGGCGAAGATTTCCGACATCCTCGACAGCGTCTACGAGAAGGACCACGTTCGCGCCGATATCGGCGGCGCCTCCGGCAAGGGCTTTGCCGATGGCGGCCATCTCGTCGGCAACAATCTGCAGGCCCATCTCAACGCGCTGGAAAAATCCATGCGCGATGCCGCCGCCGACCTGGACTTCGAAAAGGCGGCACGGCTGCGCGACGAGATCAAGCGCCTCAAGGCCGTCGAACTCGCCGCCATGGACGATCCGCTCGCACGCGAGGAGGCGAAGAGCCTCGAAAGCCGCGGTTCCGCAACGGGCAAGCGTGCGCCGCCGGCGCCGGATTCCCGATCCTATTTCGCCAAGCCTAACCTCGACGAAATGGGTCCGGGCAGCGATGCCGGCACGCCGCTCTTCCGCAAGAATACGCTGGACGAAATGACCGTCGGCCGCACCGAAAAGCCCGTCACGGGCAAGGTACCGGACAAGCCGATCACCCGGGCAAAGCCGGGGGTCGGCTCCTATGAGGACCCGGTGGACGAGAAGCAGCGCAAAGGACGGACAAAAGGCAAGACGGGGCGACCGGGGCGATAAAGCGACCTAGATTATCGGATATCTGCGCCCGACGCTGCCGATTTACGAAGGCCGAGAGGTCTGCGAACATGGCAATGCCTTGCTGACGGGGCCGCAGCCGCTACATGCCATCATCTGAAGAGACCCACGGGGGAGACGGAAGGCGCTTGAGCGCATACCGGGCCGGTGGTAAGCGATAGCAAACCTGGGGAGAAAGACTGATGTCCGAGCCTTTGATCGTCCGTCGCGAGACCCATGTCTCGGCGCCACCCGCGGCCGTATTCGCGCTGCTGACCGATCCAGAGAAGATCCTGCGCTGGATGGGGACGGAAGCGCGGACGGAGCCGCAGCTCGGCGGCATCTATCTCGTCAACGTCACCGGCGCCCGCGTCGCGCGCGGCTCCTTCCGCGAGGTCGTGCCGGTGCACCGCCTCGCCTATAGCTTCGGTTGGGAAGGCAGCGAGGAAGTGCCTCCCGAATCGACCCTCGTGGAGATCGACCTGATAGAGCAGCCGGATGGAACGCTGGTGCGTCTCACCCATACCGGCCTGCCAACCGTTGAACAATGCGAAGCGCACGCAAAGGGTTGGGCGCATTATCTTGACCGCATGGCCACGGTAGCCGCAGGGCGCGATCCCGGCCCCGATGTCATGCGCGGTCATGATGGCAGGAGCTGACGCGACTTTGGACGCGGCGTCATCGGGCTAGATGCTCGATGGCAGCAATATCGCCGACCGGCGACAGCGATTGCCTGTGTCGTTTTGCTTTTCAACGCGGTCGGCATGGCCTCACCGGCACGGATGACAGCCGGCAAGCGCCATGGCATGATCGGCGCATGGATTTGCCCGCCCCCCTTGCCTGGCTGGTCGACGAAGCCGGCACCTCGCCCAGCCCCGAACGCTTCCTGGCCGATCTGGGTGGACACCTGTTGGCTGCCGGTCTCCCGCTTGCCGGCAGTGCCCTGACGCTTGCCGCACCGCATCCGATCATCACGCAGCATACATGGCTCTGGCGCGCCGAAACCGGCGCGGTGACCGAAGCTCTCGGCTTCGCTGGCACGACGCTCGGACAGGCCGGCCGCGATTGGCTGGGCGATCTCGGCCCGATATGCGAGGAAACGATCGGGATTGCGCCCGGCAATTCCGTGCTTGCCTGGGCCGGCACCCGGCCCTTCACCGCCTTCGAGGCGGAAAACCTGCGCGAGATCGGCCGCTTTGCCGCTGCGCCCTTGGCGGGGTTGGCCGCTCGCGCCACTTTATCGACCCTGCTCGAAGCCTATCTTGGCCGCCGAAGTGCGGCGCGGGTGCAGGCCGGTGCACTCAGCCGCAATAGCGGCGAGACCATCCGCGCCGCCCTGCTCTGCGCCGATCTGCGGGATTTCACCGCCCTTTCCGAAGCGACGGAACCGACCGTCATGATCGCGGGACTCGATGCCTGGTTCGACCGCGTCGCCGGTGCCGTGCATGCCTTCGGCGGCGAAGTGCTGAAATTCATGGGCGATGGCGTACTGGCGATCTTCCCCGTGAGCGGGACCCCGAAGGAAGCCTGCGAAGCCGCCTTGCGCGCCGCCACCGCCATACGCGCCGGCATGGCCCATCTCGACGCGACGCGGGCGAGCCAGGGCCTGCCGCCACTTCCGTTTGGTGTCGCGCTGCATTTCGGCGACATGCTCTGGGGCAACATCGGCGCCGCCGACCGGCTGGACTTCACCGCCATCGGTCCCGCCGTAAACCTCGTCAGCCGGCTGGAGGGCCTCTGCAAGCCGCTCGGACACAATATCCTCGTTTCGGGGTCGGTCGCAGCCGAGACAACGATGTCGCTTCTGCCCTTAGGGAGTCATGAGCTGCGGGGGATTGCGGAGGCTTGTGCTGTGTTTACGCCGAGCTAGAGTTGGTATCCCGCACGCCGGTCCAGGAGCATGCGCTCAGCCTTGTAATGCGGGAGGATCGGCTCTCACGGCTGCCTGAAAATACGAAGCACCGCCCGTCAGCCAGAATTCCTCGGTCGTCGTCTCAAGAAACTTCGCAAACAGTTCGCACGCTTCCTGGCGGCGAACGCCTCCGACGACTTCTACCGCTCTTGAAATATGCCTCGGGGGAGAATTCTCCAGTTTCGTATGCGCGCAGCCACCATATGCATCGGACATGGCAAAGACGAGGCGGCTTATAGGTAAATGGAGCATGGTGCCGAAGCACATGATGCAAGGTTCCAGCGTTGTATAAAGTGTCAGCTTATCGCTTCGCGACAAGGTGTAATCACCAGTAAATACCTGATGAAACAGGTTCATTTCCGCATGATTCAGGTGATTCGATATCATGGTTTTATGCGCCCGCCCCAAAATCCGGCTTCCCGCCACTAGGACGGCGCCAACGGGAAAGACGCCTTTCTCTAGAGCGGCTTCTGCCTCTTCCAAAGCCAGCCCCATCACATCAACATCGCTCAATTCTGCCATGCGCCCACCTAAGCGTCCGTTATCAAGGGTTGTGACCTCGGAAAGTACCGACTTTTACAAGACCTGCAACGACTGCCTCTTTTACAAAATCAATTTTGACCTGAGTTTCAGGAATAGGCAGCATCCTTATTATATGGGCTGAAAATAGTGGATTCGTTGGGCAATCGAGGTGATCGCCTTTCAACCTATTGATTTGTCTTTCATTACGGCTGCCAACTAAAACACCCCTTGCCTTTTTCCACAAACCCTGTCACCCATATGCATGCTCGGGCATTTGCATGCCGGTGACTGGACTGATTTGGTGATCCGCTTGCGGCAGGCAGCGGTTGGGTCTTCTGACCCGCGCAGACGTTCTTTCCCCGTACGTGACTTCTCGACTGGCTTTCGCATGGCGCGGAGGCAAAGCCGTCCGGGTTTCCCCGGATTAATTAAGACTGATGGGTAAAGGACTATCCCCCATGGCCACCAAGGGCACTGTAAAATTCTTCAACCAGGACAAGGGTTTTGGTTTCATCACTCCTGACGGCGGCGCAAAGGACGTTTTCGTCCACATCTCCGCTCTTCAGGCTTCCGGCATCCAGTCGCTGCGCGAAGGCCAGCAGGTCACCTTCGACACCGAGCCGGATCGCATGGGCAAGGGCCCGAAGGCTGTCAACATCCAGGCTGCCTAAGCCTATTGTGACTGCCTGAACAAGGTTTCGAACGGCGCGGTGAAAACCGCGCCGTTTTCATTTGCTCGATGAAGTTTGCGGCAAACTCAGGCCCCATCTCGCCCTTGGCGGGCGAGATAAGGCACCGCTGCCTCAAGCACTCACCCGCTCACGTTCACCCGCAAAGTCCACCGCCGCGAAGGCGGCGGCAATCACCTCCGGCCCCGCCCCCGGCTTGTTGGCGTCGGTCGAAAGGATCTGGCGGTAACGGCGCGAGCCCGGCAAGCCGGTGAAGAGGCCGACCATGTGGCGCGCGACATGCTGCAGGCGGCCGCCATTTTCGATGTGGCGCTCCGCATAATCCATCATCCGGTCGCGCAGCCCGTTCCAGTCAGCCTCGGCGGCCGGTTCGCCAAAGAAGCGATGGTCAACGTCGGCGAGAATGGCGGCATTCTGATAGGCGGCGCGGCCGAGCATCACGCCATCGACGTGGGCCAAATGCGCCTCAGCCTGATCCAGCGTCTGGATGCCGCCATTGATGCCGATGAAAACCTCTGGCCAACGCTGCTTCATGCGATAGACGATGTCATAATCCAGCGGCGGGATCTCGCGGTTCTCCTTCGGTGACAGGCCCTTCAACCAGGCCTTGCGGGCATGGATCCAGATCGCATCGGCGCCGGCATCGAGCACGCGCGTCATCAGTTCGGGCAGCGCCTCTTCGGGTTCCTGCTCATCGACGCCGATGCGGCATTTCACCGTGACGGGTGCCTTCGAGATCGCCTTCATCGCCGCAATGCAGGATGCGACCGTCTCCGGCGTCAGCATCAGGCAGGCGCCGAAGGTGCCGGACTGCACGCGATCCGAGGGGCAGCCGACATTGAGATTGATCTCGTCATAATGATACGCTTCGGCAATCCGCAGCGCCTCGGCAAGCTTGGCCGGATCGGAGCCGCCAAGCTGCAGCGCGACGGGATGTTCGGCAGCATCATGCCCCAGCAGCCGGTCACGCGGCCCATGAATGATCGCATCCGCCACCACCATCTCGGTATAGAGAAGCGCATGCCGGCTGATCTGCCGATGCAGGTATCTGCAATGGCGGTCAGTCCAGTCGATCATGGGGGCAACCGCAAAGATCTTGCGGCCAGTTTTCAGTGCGTCGCTATACATGGGAAACCTTTCTGATCCGCGCTCTACACCAAATCCCTCAAAAACGCCAGTTTTCGCGGCTGTAACAATAATGCTAGCTTGCCCGAAGGAGTCGGACGGCAGCAGCCCTCTGAAAAAGATGAGAGTTTCGAAAGCGCATATGAACGCCCCACTAACGACAGTCATTCCACTACCTGCCCCTGTCCTTCTGCCGATCGAAGGTGAGACCGAGTTTTTTCCTGTGCGTCGCGTCTATTGCGTCGGCCGCAACTATGCCGACCACGCCATAGAGATGGGTCATGACCCCACCCGCGAACCGCCTTTCTTCTTCCAGAAGAACCCGGACAATCTGCTAGTCTCGAGCGATTTCCCCTATCCTTCGCTGTCAGCGGACGTGCATCACGAAGTGGAGCTAGTCGTGGCGCTGCGCGGCGGCGGCGCGGACATCCCGGTCGAACAGGCACTGGATTGCGTCTATGGTTACGGCGTCGGCATCGATTTCACCCGCCGTGACCTGCAGGGTGAAGCCAAGAAGCTCGGCCGCCCTTGGGAAATCGGCAAGGCCTTCGATCACTCGGCTCCGGTTTCCGCATTGGTTCCAGCCACCCGCGTCGGCCATCCCGACAAGGGCGGCATCTGGCTGATGCGCAATGGCGAGTCCGCCCAGAGAGGCGATCTCTCTCAGATGATCTGGAAGGTGCCGGAAATCATCGCCGAACTCTCTAAGCTGTTCACGCTGGCCCCGGGCGATATCATCATGACAGGTACGCCCGCCGGCGTCGGCCCCGTTGTCCGCGGCGACCGGATCAGCTGCGCCGTCGATGGCGTCGCAAACCTGGTACTGAACGTCGTCTGATCGAGGAGGATCGACCATGCCACTCTACGCCCTTGCCGGCCTCACACCGAAAACGCCAGGCCCCGACCGATACTGGATCGCGCCGGATGCAAGCGTCATCGGCAAGGTCGAGATCGGCGAGGATGTCGGCATCTGGTTCGGCTCGGTCCTGCGCGGCGACAATGAGCTGATCGCCATAGGCAAGGCGACGAATATTCAAGAAGGCACGATGATCCATACCGATCCGGCCTTTCCGGTTTCGATCGGCGAAGGCTGCACCATTGGCCATCACGCCATCATCCATGGCTGCACCATCGGCAACAATTCGCTGATCGGCATGGGCGCCACCGTGCTGAACGGTGCGAAGATCGGCAATAATTGCCTCGTCGGCGCCAATGCGCTCGTCACGGAAGGCAAGGAATTTCCGGATGGCTCGCTGATCGTCGGCGCACCGGCAAGAGCCATCCGCACCCTGGACGAAGCTGCGATCGAAGGCCTGCGCCGCTCAGCTCAGCATTACATCGCCAACTGGCAGCGCTTCGCGCGTGATCTTAAAAGATTGGATTAGAATTTTCTTATAAGCAATTGATGGAACGCTGAATACGTTGCGGCCCGTAGCTCAAGCCGCGCAATTGGCGCAATGACCGCGAATTTCGATGGTCGACTTCTCCGCCTTGAACTTCTGCGATTTCAGCCAGTCCATCAGCCGATGATCCACTTCGTGATCGTGGAACTCGATCACCTGGCCGCAGCTTTCGCAGATGGCAAAGGCAACGAGGCCATGGCTATGGCAATCTTCGTGCGGATGCGCGCAAGCGACGAAGGAGTTGATGCTCTCGAGCCTATGCACGACGCCATATTCCAGCAGCTTGTCGAGCGCCCGGTAAACCTGCAGCGGCGCCCGAAAACCCTGATCGCGCAGCTTGTCCAGGATGGTATAAGCGCTGAGCGGCGCCTCCGCCTTGGTCAGGATATCGAAAACGAGGGACTGGTTCTTGGTGAGCATCGGAGTGGTCATGATGACTGTCCTCTCTGTTGCGCCGCTGGCGTGCCGCTCCTGCGAACGAGGGGCAGCAGACTGATGATAAATAGAACGAGCGCCGCAACCACGATCGACGGGCCGGACGGCGTATCATAGCGCAGCGATCCGAAAAGCCCGCCGACAACGGCGATGGCGCCAAGCAGCGAAGCAAAGATCGCCATTGTTTCCGGCGTCGAGGCAAAGCGGCGTGCGGTGGCCGCGGGAATGATCAGCAACGCGGTGATAAGCAGGATACCGACGATTTTCATAGCGATCGCGATCACCACAGCCATCAGCAGCATGAAGAGAAGCCGCGCGCGCTCCGGCCGCAATCCTTCAGCCTCGGCAAGCTCGGGATTGACTGTCGAGGCCAAAAGCGGCCGCCAGAGCCAGGCAATCGCCGCCAGAACGAGGATGCCGCCGCCCCAGATCACCGCGATATCGGACTGGCTGACGGCCAGTATGTCGCCGAAGAGGAAGGCGATGAGATCGATCCGCACCCAGCTCATGAAGGCGACGATGACAAGGCCGATGGCCAGTGTCGCATGCGAGAGAATGCCGAGCAGCGCATCCGCCGACAGCGCCTGCCGCCGCTGCAGGAACAGAAGCAGGATCGATACGAGAGCCGCAACCGCGAAGACAGAGAGTGTTAGATTGAGCTGAAAAAGTAGCGAGAGGGCCACGCCGAGCAATGCCGAATGCGAGATCGTGTCGCCGAAATAGGCCATACGTCGCCAGATGATGAAGCAGCCGAGCGGCCCGGTCGTCAGCGCCAGTCCAACGCCGGCAACGACGGCGCGCAGGAAGAAATCGTCAAACATGGCGCTCCCCCTCGGCATGGTCATGGCCGTGATGATGATCATCGTGATCGTGGCCATGATGATGGCCATCATCGGCATGGCAATGGTCCGTAATCGAACCGTCCGCATGCTGCACGCGACCGTCAGGCAGATGCGTATGATCGTGATGGTGGCTGTAGATCGCCAGGGATTGTGCCGCCCGCGTACCGAACAGCTTCACATATTCCGGGCTCTGGCTGACGGTCTGTGGCGTGCCGCGGCAGCAGACGTGGCCATTCAGGCAGACCACAGTATCCGTCGCCGCCATCACGACATGCAGATCATGCGAGATCAGCAGAATACCACAGCCCTGCGAATTGCGGATCGACTTGATGAGATCGTAAAGCGCGATCTCACCGCTGAAATCGACCCCCTGCACGGGCTCGTCCAGCACAAGCAGATCGGGCTTGCGGGCGATGGCGCGCGCAAGCAGCGCCCGCTGGAATTCGCCGCCGGAAAGATGCTGCACCTCGGCTTTCGCGAGATGCGCGATGCCGACGGCCTCAAGAGCAGCAACCAGCTCGCGCTCCGGCAAAGGCCCCGTTAGCGTCATCAACCGTTGCACGCTGAGCGGCAAGGTCCAGTCGATGGCAAGCTTCTGCGGCACGTAGCCGACCTTCAGATTGGCTATGCGGTCGACACGTCCTTCGTCCGGCTTCAGCACGCCGATCGCCGTCTTGGCGCTGGTCGATTTACCGGAACCGTTCGGGCCGATCAGGGTAACGATCTCGCCGCGGCTCACGGAGAAATCGACGCCACGCACCAGCCAGCGTCCGTCGCGGCGGACGCCGACATCATGAAGCGACACCAGCGGACGGCTCTTGCTGTCGATGGAAGAAAGCATGAAATTTCCAATTGCACTATTGCGCCATGCTATCGCACACGTTATAGCATAACGCAATTGATGTAATAACATAACAGACCCATTCAAGGGCATTTCTGGCATGAACGCAGCAAAAACTCTTCTTCCCCTCGCCGCCTCCCTTCTCCTTTCCGGCCTGCTCGTCAGCACAACCGCAACTGCAGCCGATGCGCCGAAAGTCGTCGTCTCCATCAAGCCGATCCACTCGCTGGTCGCAGCTGTCATGCAGGGCGTCGGCACCCCGGATCTGATCGTCGATGGTGCTGCTTCGCCGCATACCTATGCGCTCAAGCCGTCGAATGCGCGCAGCCTTCAGGAGGCGAAAGTAGTCTTCTGGGTTGGGCCGGGCATGGAAGCCTTTCTGCAGAAGCCGCTTGCCGCACTTGGTACCAATGCCACCGTCGTTGAGCTTGACGACGCACCCGGCATCGCCAAACTGAAGTTCCGCGAAGGCGGCGCCTTCGAACCGCATGACGATGGCGACGAACACGAAGCCAGCGATGATCATGCACATGATCACGACCACGATCATGGCGAGTTCGACACTCACCTTTGGCTCGATCCGCACAATGCCAAGGCGATGGTCGCCGAAATCACGACGTCACTGGTCGCGGCCGATCCCGCCAACGCCCTCACCTACGAGGCAAATCAGAAGACCTTGGACGACAAGCTCGATGCGCTCGATACGGAAATCGCTTCGACGCTCGCCCCCGTAAAAGATAAGCCCTTCATCGTCTTCCATGATGCCTACCAGTATTTCGAGCATCGCTATGGCGTGCATGTCTCCGGCTCCATCACGGTCAGCCCGGAAACCATTCCCGGCGCACAGCGCGTCGCCGAGATCCACAGCAAGGTCGCCGATCTCGGCGCGACCTGCGTCTTTGCCGAGCCGCAATTCGAACCGAAGCTGGTCAATGTGGTGCTGGAAGGCACGGCGGCAAAATCTGGCGTCCTGGACCCAGAAGCCGCAACGCTGCCGCAAGGACCGGATCTCTATTTCGACCTGATGCGCGGCATCGCAAGCTCCCTGAAAACCTGCCTTTCAGCACAAGGCTGAACATCGCCGAAGGAAGCGAGCAAATGGCTCGCTTTTTTTCATCATCATAAATGTAATGATATTACATTACAGAAGGGATTGCCATGAATAAGAAGCTCCCGGTCACCGTCCTCTCCGGTTTTCTCGGCGCCGGCAAGACGACGCTGCTCAACCATATTCTCAACAACCGCGAGGGCCTGCGCGTTGCCGTTATCGTCAACGACATGAGCGAGGTGAATATCGATGCGGCGCTGGTGCGCGATGGCGGCGCCAATCTCTCCCGCACGGAGGAACAGCTCGTCGAGATGACCAACGGCTGCATCTGTTGCACGCTGCGCGACGACCTGCTGAAGGAAGTCCGCCAACTCGCGGAGCAGGACCGCTTCGATTATCTGCTGATCGAATCCACGGGCATTGCCGAACCCCTGCCCGTCGCCACCACCTTCGAGTTTCGCGACGAGGACGGCAGCAGTCTTTCCGACGTTGCCCGGCTCGATACGATGGTGACGGTCGTCGATGCGGCCAATCTTCTCGCCGACTACGGGTCGACCGATTTCCTGGCCGATCGCGGCGAAACCGCAGGTGAAGGCGACAACCGGACCATTGTCGACCTGCTGGTCGAGCAGATCGAATTTGCCGATGTCGTCATTCTCAACAAGGTCGGTTCGGCAACGGTTGAACAACGCGACGCCGCCCGCAAGATCATCGTCGGCCTCAACCCCGATGCGCGTCTCATCGAAGCGGATTTCGGTGCGGTCGAACCGGCGGAGGTTCTCGGCACCGGACGCTTCGATATCGATCGCGCCGAAACGCATCCGCTCTGGTACAAGGAATTGCACGGTTTCAAGGATCATGTTCCCGAAACGGAAGAATATGGCATTCGCTCCTTCGTCTACCGCGCGAAGAAACCATTCGACCCCGCGAAATTCCAAGCCTTCCTCAACCGCTCGTGGCCGGGCGTTGTCAGAGCCAAGGGCTTCTTCTGGCTGGCGACGCGGCCCTATTATGTCGGCGAAATGAGCCAGGCGGGTGCGCTCGTCCGCACGGGCAAGATGGGCCTCTGGTGGGCTGCCGTGCCGCAGGACCAATGGCCGCGCGATCCCGGCTTCCAGCGAGCGCTGGCACCCTATCTCGATCCGATCTGGGGGGACCGCCGCCAGGAGCTGGTGTTCATCGGCGCCGACCCGATGAGCGAAAAACAGATTACCGCCGAACTGGATGCCTGCCTCGTCAAGGCGGACCGCTTCACGCCCGAGCGTTGGCGCAATCTGCCCGATCCCTTTGCAAGCTGGAACGGGTTACCGGCATGAAACAGCCGAAAGTGATCCGGTTCCGCTGCTACTGCTTCGAATGCAGCGGCGATAACGAAGAGACGAGCGATCGATCGCGGTCCGATACGGTCGAAGCGGATCGAGACAGCACCAGATCAAGCGAACACAATCTTCGCCTGATACCGGACGTGATTGGAAAACCGCTGTTTGGGGCCTGAACGCGAGTTCAAGCCACCAGCATGCCTGCAGGAACGGCGATGATCTCGTGCACGACGAGCAATGCGCCGATCACTTCCGCCTTTGCCCGCAACGGCGTCATCGTGCAGTGGAATACCTTGCCGGGTTCGATCTGGCGATAGGAGGGATAAAGGCACTCCACCTTCTCCCCGGTAAAGCAGGCATCAAGCTTCGCCTTGAGGCTGTTTTCGAAATCTTCCGCACCGACAAATTCCGAGATATGACGTCCCACGAGTTCCATCGGCTTCGACTTCAGAAACTCCGAATTGGCGGCGTTGCTGTAGAGGTAGCGATAGTCCCGCGTCACGACGGCTACGCGATCCGGCAGGCTGTCCAGAATGACATCATTGAGAACGCTGCTTTCTTCGAAGCCGAACGCATCGTCCCGATCGATCTTCTCGCTTGAAAACGCCCGAAGAACTTCGCCTGCTGCTTCGCTTGCACCGCCGAAGTAGCGATCGATCAATACCGACAGCGATGCGGAGTTGCGCATGACGCGCGAGCGATCGTCCGATTCTTCTCGGATGAGATTGTTCATAAACTGGAGCTGCATGTAAATTTCAAGCAGACTCGTAGCCTTATAGGCCAGGATAGCCGCGATAAGTGGCTCCAATTCGCGATCCAGTGACGCTACAAGCTCATCATCGCCAAGTTTTATCGCACGCTGAATCTGGTTACATTTCGTGGAGAAGGCATGAAAGAGTGCCAGCAAAATTGCCCTCCTGTCCCCGCACACAGCAGGACGCAGGGGCCTCGTTTCCCGGCGTTACCATGCCCAAGGATATTCAGCTTGGTGTCCGCATTCTCACCAAACTTTCTGCATTGTGAATTAACATGACTTATCCCTACTTTCAATCCGGATGAGCGGAAGTTCTCGGGAAAGGAGAACTTTCTGAAATGCAAGGCTTACCTGGCGTAATGACTGCATGAAGACCGGATGCAAATATACAATGCAAAACTGTCGCTAACGGGCCGCAATGGATGCCTAGAAAACGCTCTTCTTGATATTCCAGCGATCATGATACCAGAGCCATTGCTCAGGGTTTTCCCGCACCCAGCTCTCAACCTTGTCGTTCAGCATCTGCGCCGTTGCGGTCAGATCGAGACCGCCGGCTTCGTTGCGCGGCATCTCGAGCTTCGGCTCGATCTCCAGCCGGTAGCGATTGCCGGGCAGGCGGATGCAGCGGGCCGGATAGACCTCGCAATTGAACTGACGCACCAGCTTCGGCAACAGCGGATTCGTCTTTACGTCCCTGCCGAAGAACGACGTCTTCAAACCCTTGCGGAATTTCTGGTCGACCAGCACGCCGACGCCGCGACCCGCTTCCAGCTCCCGCGCAAGGCTGAACGAGGAGCCGGCGTGGGAGGGAACGAGGTTGCCCATACGTTTAGCCCGGAAGTCGAAAACCTTCTGAGCGACATAGGGATTGTTCGGCGGTCGGAAGAGTACGGTCACGGTCAGGCCAAAGGCCGCTCCCGCGACCGGCAGTAGTTCGAAATTGCCGGTATGTCCGGTAAAAACGATGAACGGGCGCGGATTGTCCCTCAGATCGAGAAAGATCGGAATACCGGAAACTTCGATGCGGCCAGGCTTGTCGCTGAAGGGATCGAAATCGAAAAGCCGGTCGAGAAACACATATTCTGCTGCCAGGCGCCCCATATTGCCCCAGCTTGCACGCGCAATTTCCTCGATCTCCGCCTCCCTCTTTTCGGGAAAGGCATTGCGCAGATTGGTCAGCATCAATTGATGCCGGCGCATGCGCGGACCGATCTTGCGGGTTAGCCAATCGGCGAAGTTGATGCCTGCATCCGCCGGAAACAGCTTCAGGAAATTCAGGAAGCCGAAAATGACCTGCGCCACCAGCCACTGCCGGAAATTTCTGAGCGCAAGGACGATCCGGGTGATGAAGAGCTTCACGCTGCTCAGTCCATCTTCAGGATGATCTTGCCGAAGATCTGGCGCGATTCCATCCGCTCCAGCGCCCGGTCGATGTCATTGAAGCCGACTTCGGTATCGATCACGGGATGAACCAGTCCGCGCGCCATCTTCTGCATCGCATTGGCCATGTTCTCCATGCGGCAGCCGAAGGAGCCAAGCAGCTTCAACTGCTGCTGGAACAGCATCATCAGGTTCATTTCGGTCGAAACGCCCGAAGTCGAACCGCAGGTGACGAGACGGCCGCCGCGCTTCATGCAGAGCATGGAGCCGGCCCAGGTGTCCTTGCCGACATGTTCGAAGACCACATCGACACCCTTTTTTTTCGTCAGCTTGCGCACAACGCCCTCGAAGCGGTCGGTGCGATAATTGATGACGTGATCGGCGCCGAGCGCTTTGGCCTTCTCGATCTTGTCGTCGGAACCGACCGTCGTGATCACGGTGCAGCCGATCTTCTTGGCGAGCTGGATCGCGGCGGTACCGATACCCGAGCCGCCCGCGTGAACGAGGATCGTTTCGCCCGGTTCAAGCTTGGCATTGTCGAACAGCATGTGCTCGACGGTACCGAAAGTCACCGGAGCAAGCGCGGCACCCACCGCATCGACGCCGGGAGGCGCCGGAACGAGCAGGCGAGCCGGAAGATTGACCTTCTCCTGCGCGAAACCATCGAGATGGAAACCGTGGACACCACCGACATGTTCGCACAGATTGTCACGTCCTTCGCGGCAATGGCGACAAAGACCGCAGGTGCGCGCGCCGTAGATCGATACGAGCTGACCCGGCAGGACATTGGCAACACCCGGGCCGATCGCTTCGACCACGCCGGCAGCCTCAGCACCGATGACCAGCGGCATCTTGCGCTTGGCAAAGGCCATGCCGCGCCAGCCCCACACATCGATGTGATTGAGAGCGACGGCCTTGACGCGCAAGGTCACCTCACCCGCGCCCGGCGCATCCGGCTCCGGCAGATCGGTGATCTCAAGTTTGCGGTCGTCGATCAGTTGCAAAGCACGCATGGCAAAGTCCCTCGCCTCTCGGGCGCAGTTGTATCCTGTTTTTCAGAAGTCCGATTAAGCCGGTTCAAGCGCCATGACAAGGCTGGCATTCTGGCCGCCAAACCCGAAAGAGTTCGAAAGAACGGCACTTACCTGCTTTTCACGCTTCTTGTTCGGCACCACGTCGAGGATGATCGACGGATCGGGATTGTTGTAGTTGATGGTCGGCGGCAGCGTGCCGGTCAGCATCGTCTGCAGCGAGAACACCGCTTCGACCGCACCCGCAGCCGTCAGCGTATGGCCGATCATCGACTTGTTCGAGGAAACCGGAATGGTCGGAAGCCGCTCGCCGAAGACGGCCGACATCGCGCCATATTCCATCTTGTCGTTTTCCGGCGTCGAGGTGCCGTGCGCATTGATATAGCCGATATCGGTTTCGGCCATGCCGGCATCGGCCAGTGCCGCGCGGATCGTCGCGATCGCCGGGCCGCCGTCCGGTGAAGACCGGGTGCGATGGAAGGAATCGGCCTTGTCCCCCGCACCCTTCATGATGCCGAGGATCTTGGCGCCGCGTGCCACCGCTGCCTCCAGCGATTCCAGCACCAGCGTCGCAGCGCCTTCCGCGATGACGAAACCGTCACGGTCCTTGCTGAAGGGCTTGGAAGCCTTGGTCGGCGGATCGTTCTGTGTCGACAGCGCCGACAACAGGGAGAAGCGGATCAGCGCCTCGGCGCTAAGCGAACCGTCGGTAGCAACAGTCAGTGCCCGAGTGGTGCGTCCCTGACGGATCGCCTCGATACCGAGCTGTATTGCGGTCACGCCTGATGCACAGGCTGTCGACAGCGTCACCGGCAGGCCGCGCGTGCCAAAACGGTCGGCAAGGCGCTCGGAAATGGCGCCGAAAAGAGCCGCTTCATGGAAGGCCGGATCGGGACGCTGGCGCATGGCGGCGAGAAAGCGCTCATATGCATCGCCCTCATGATCTGCCGGAGGAGAGCGGTCGGCCAGTTCGAAACGGGCGCTCCATTCGGGTTCGATCGGCGGCGCAGCCAGGAACAGCGGCGCGTCGAAATCGCCAGAAATCCCGGCTTGAGCCAGAGCTTCAATGGTTGTTTCGCGGGCGAAAGCATAGGAGCGTTCGACCGCGTTCGGAGCGGGAATATCGATGAAATCCACGGTGCCGGCAATGCGCGTCGAAAGGCCGTCCGTCGGAAAGCGGGTAATGCCGTGAATGCCGGAAGTGCCAGACGATAATGCATTCCAATTGTCCTGCAGGCCCTGCCCCAGCGACGTGATGATCCCCATGCCGGTAACGGCAACGATCGGGCGTCCGAGATGATCCTTGTAAGCGGTCATATCCTGTTCCTCACGCTTCAGCTGACAATACAGCAATGCCTTCGCCGCGCACATGGCCGACGGTCGTAACCACGGCTTTGCGGGCACCCTTAGTCATTGGCTTTTCATGCGCAGCATCGAAAGGCGGCACCTTGGCCTGGCTTGCGACAGCCAATGCCGCAAAGGCGAGCCCGAGCGGGAATTGGCTTTCCAGCCCATGGCCGGAAACGCCGGAATAGGCGCGAATGGCCGAGCCCGGAAGCTGCGCATCGAGCACTGCCTTTTCGCGCTGGGCAAGATCGGGGATCGCTGTCGTGCCGGAAAAGACGACGGTCGCATCGCCGGACGTCTGCTTGGCTGGCGCGAGCATGCGCTCCAGTCGCGTCTCGAACTTGCCCTCGTCGCGCCGGCCCCGATCGCCCTCGACGGCATCGATGGTCGCATAGATACGGGCGCCGCGACCTTCGGCATGCGCACGCGATTCAAGAACGAGGAAGGCGCTGAGCGAACCCATGATCATGCCGCCGCCATCTTCCGGCTTGCGCGACCAGATGGGATGCCAGTCACCAGTGGCATGCGCGTTAATCGATTCGATCAGCAGGATCATGTCGAGCCGCTCGGCGGAAAATGCGCCGCCTACGAGAGCATGGCTCGATTCACCGGACTTGATACGGTGGAACGCGGTCTCCACTGCCGAAATGCCGGAGGCCTCTTCGCCCATGAAAGTGCGCGACGAGCCCGTGACCTTATGCACGATCGAGATATTGCCGGCGAGCAGGTTCGAAAGCTGCGCCAGGAACAGCGTCGGCCGCAATTCGGTCGTCAGCTTCTCGTTCAGCAGCAGCTCGCGGTCGTTGCGCTTCAGACCCTCATTGACAATCAGCGTATCGACATTGATGTCGCGCTCGCCGCCGCCGGCCGCCACGATCATGTCCATGGTGCCGCAGGCTTCCAGATCATCCTTGAAGCCGGCATCGTCGAGCGCCAAGCCGGCGGTGAACACGCCGATGCGCTGCCAGTTTTCCATCTGGCGCTGATCACCACGCTTCGGGATCTGTTGCGACCAGTCTATTTCGGGCAGTGGATGCACGGGATAGGGCTTGAACTTCTCGGTTTCGACGATGGTCGCCGGCGCCTTGTCCGCGGTCAGCAAGGCGACATGCGCGTCCTTGCCAACGCCCTGGCAGGTAACGATGCCGATACCTGTGATCACCACATCATTCTGAGCCTTGCTCATTCATCAATCCTCTTCGAATGCGGCGCCGAACAAGCCGGCAGCATCAACCGTTGGCGGCGATGGCGTCGAGAAGCCCGACCTCGCCTGCCCGCTTGCGCACGATATCGCCGAGCGGCACCTCATTAAACGGCATGGTGCGCAGCTTCAACTGCGCATCGCAAACCTTCTTTCCGGCAATGGTAATACGCGCCTTGGTGACGGCGAAGCCCGAACCCTCGTGTTCCAAATCTGCTTCGATATCGAGTTCGGCTTCCGGCTCGACAAAGGTTCGCATCTTCGCGCCATCGACCGACATCAGGAACGGCATGTAGGCAAATTTCGTCGCGGCAAGCACCAGCATGCCCGAGGCCTGCGCCATCGTTTCGATAAGAAGAACGCCGGGCACCAGGGGCATGCCCGGGAAATGGCCTTCGAAAACAGGGCTTTTCGCCGGAACGACGGAATGAGCCTTCAACTGGCCCTTGGACAGATCGACAAACTCGACCCTGTCGATCATCTGGAAATATTCCAGCAGCATCAACGCCTCCGATCCAACCCGGCAATGCAGGACGCGCCGGGCGGGATACGCTATTTAAGAATGAAACCGCCCGGCCGCCATATTCAAAGGCGGCTGGGCGTCAAAAAATGCAAGAATGTCGCTCAGCCCTTGGCAGCGCGCAACTCATCGATCTTGGCACAGAGATTCTTCAGGACGAAGTATTCCTCGGTCGAGACCTTGCCTTCGTTAACTTCCTGCGTCCACTGCTCGAGCGGGATCTTGATGCCGAATTCCTTGTCGATCGCGAAAACGATATCCAGGAAGTCCAGGCTGTCGATGCCGAGGTCGTCGATCGTGTGGCTATCCGGGGTGATGGTGTCACGGTCGATTTCGCTGGTTTCAGCGATGATGTCGGCAACTTTGTCAAATGTAGCAGTCACTGCCCATACCTCTTGAAATAATAATTCATCCCCCTCATAGGGAAATCCATTCCAAAAGCCAATGGTTTCCACCAGAAACCCCGGCAATTTGGCAAGACAGTGTTGCGCAAACAGCAAAATGACTGCCGCGTCATATCTGTGAAATCACGCGCGACATGGACGCGAGATGCGGCAGCATTGCGGCCGAACCGCATGGCAAAGCGCTTGTTGGCGAAAGATCACTCGCTGATCACGATGCGGGTGTTGTGGAGCCCGGCATCCGATGTCATCGCAAAGAAAGTGGCAGCATTGCGGGTATCGAGCCGCACGCAGCCATGCGACGCCGGCCGGCCGAGCCGCCGCACCTCATAGGTGCCGTGAATGGCATAGCCGCCGTTGAAGAACACGGCGTAAGGCATCGGCGCATCGTCATATTTTTTCGAGCGGTGATCCCTGGACAGCCATTTGGCCGTGTAGGAGCCGGTCGGCGTCACATACCCCCTGCGCGCCGTCGACACTCGCCAGCGATACTTCAGAGCTCCATCCTCCGAAACGGTCATTGTTTGCGATCGAAGATCGACCACTGCAAGAACAGTCCCGGCATGGGCCGAAACGGTGTGGAATTGCATGCACAGGCATGCCGTTACTGCGAACGCGATACGCCTCATCTTGCCCCTCCGACTGTTTGCTTCCTTATGAAGCAATTCAGACGATGGGAGAGTCTATCGCTATGCTGATTATACCAAATTAATACATATAGTGAGCGATTGCTTAATTTCGGAACGCTCACAAGAGCAGCAGAAAACCCAGGAAAGCGAGAAGCGTCAGCATCGTGCAGGCGGAATAGAATATGGAAATGCCGGCTTCGATGTCGTTGACCGTAGCAGTGTCGCGGCCGGAGCCGTTGATCATCGGCTCGCGCACGAGCTCACCACCATAGATTCGCGGACCTGCAAGCTGGATATCGAGCGCGCCGGCCATAGCCGCCTCGGGCCGGCCGGAGTTGGGTGAACGATGCAGCCCGCCATCGCGGACGGCGATGCGGATCGCATTTCCAAGCGCGGAGATGCCACGTTTGATCAGAGCGCCGGCAGCAATCAACAGGATGGAGAGGCGCGCGGCTGGCCAGTTGGCGATGTCGTCGAGGCGCGCAGCAGCGCGGCCGAAATCGACATAGGTCTCGGATTTGTGGCCGATCATCGAATCGGCAGTGTTGAGCATCTTGTAGAAGAAGAGGCCCGGCAGGCCGAAAACGCCGTACCACAGCGCCGGTGCGACGACACCGTCGGAAAAATTCTCGGCAAGGCTTTCGATGGCCGCACGGCAGATACCCGGCTCATCCAGCGTCTCGGGATCCCGGCCGACGATGCGCGACACGGCGAGACGCCCGCCTTCCAGACCATCGGCTCGCAATGCCCGCGAAACTTGCTCGACATGATCGGCCAGGCTCTTCTGCGCCATGAAAACCGCCACAAGCCCCGCCTCGACCAGGATGCCGAGCCAGCCGAAGAAGGCGAGAAATCCATGAATGGCCCAGCCGGCGATAACGGCGCCCATGAGCAGCGCGACGATCGACATCACCCCGTTGCGGCGGCGAAGGGCGCCCGGCAAGTGTTTTGCGTTGAAACGGCGATCAAAGGATGAAATCGCCTTGCCGAACAGCACGACCGGATGCGGAAAGCGCTGCCACAGCCAGTCGGGATCGCCGACGAGGCGGTCAAGCAACAAGGCCAGGACCAGAATGAGCAAATGTTCGTCGGCGGTCATGTCGAATAATCCTCTAATACCCCGGCGAGTCTTTGATCCGCTTCTTCATCTGGAGCGAGCCCGAAGCGCAGCCAATTGCGGGCGTAATCGAACTTGCGGACCAGAATATGATGACGGCAGAGATGCGTATATATGCCCTCGGCGCGGTCGTCCGCAACCAGCGCAAACAGGGGCGTACCTCCCGCAACATGCAGCCTCGATCGGCGAAGAACCGTCTGCAGCGCCGAATGTCGTTGAAGAATGCGGTTTCGGATGGCGCTTGTGTCGCCTTCCATGAGCGACGCGGCAATCGAGAGAGCCGGTCCGGAAACCGCCCATGGACCGAGCCAATCCTCGAAACGGGTTAGGATCGCGGCCTCAGCAATCACGAACCCAAGCCGAAGGCCGGCCAGTCCGAAAAACTTTCCGAACGAACGGAAGATGACGAGGTTGGGCATCGCGGCGGCAAAGGGCGCCACGCTCGCTGCCGGCTCCATATCGCCGAAGGCCTCGTCGACAAGAAGGATCCCACCTTGGCTCCGTAACCTGTCGTGCAAGTCCCGCAACTGCTCAATGGGTAACCTCCGCCCATCAGGATTGTTGGGATTGACGGCAACCACGAGCCTGTCGTCGGCGGTAAGTTCGGCAGGCGTCGAAACCTGGCGGACCTGCAGCCCCGCCAGCGTGAAGGCTCTTGCATATTCGCCATAGGTCGGCGAGAGGATTGCGGCGCTGCCACCGGGCACCAGCCTCGGAAGCAATTGAATGACGGACTGCGTGCCGGGAACCGGCAAGGGCAGAATATCGCCGCTCCGGTAATAGTTCCTCGCCGCTTCCCGCGCCCGCTCCTGCAAATGCTGGTCAGGCAGCCTATGCCATGCCGCAACGGGGATTTCCGGCAGCGTCACCGGATTGGGATTGATGCCGGTCGACAGATCCAGCCATTCCTCCGGACGCCCGCCATATTGGCGTGCCGCAGCCGTGATGCCGCCTCCATGGACAATCCTGCTGGTCATATGGCGTCACCGGCGAGATCGATCAAATGCATGTAGGAGCCGGCAACATTGGCACGCTGCAAGCCAGCGGCACCAAGATCGTTATTGAGCGCATCCCTCACCGCAAACAGACGGTCCGCCTCACCTTCCGATACGATGGTCGAATAATGAAACTCATGCGCCGTCATCGGCTTGTCGAAGAAGGAGCCGGCAAGCGGCACCACCCGCCGATAGCCAAGATGGCGCTGTCGTTTCTCGTAGCTGGTAACAACGGGCAAGAGGCCTAGCATTTCATGGCGCGCACCTGCCGCGTCGACAAGCCCCTCACCGAGCACCATATAGCCGCCGCACTCGCCATAGATGCGCACCCCGCGCGAGGCCGCCGCGTTCATGCCACCCCAGAAATGCTGGGCAGCGGAAAGCTTTCCGGCGTGCAACTCCGGATAGCCGCCCGGCAGATAGATGGCATCGGCATCAGCTGATGGAGCTTCATCCGCGAGCGGAGAAAAGAAGGATATTTCCGCGCCACGACGCTTCCAGCCGAGCAGCATATGCTCATAGCAGAAGGCGAATGCGATATCCCGCGCCACCGCAATGCGCTGACCGAACGGCATAAGCCGCGCAATATTGGCCGCCGAGGTGCGAACGAGATGCTGCTGCGCTGCCCGCAGGAGCAGATCGAAATCGCAGGCTTTCGAAATGACCTCGGCAGCCGCCTCGATAAATTGCTCGAGTGCCCCATGCTCGCCCGCCTGCACCAGACCGAGATGCCGCTCCGGCAAGGCCAGACTTGCGTCACTGCGGATAACGGCGACGACGGGCATGCGCACCGCATTCAGCGCCTGGCGCAACATGGTCTCATGCCTGTCACTGGCGACGCGATTCAGCACGACGCCGGCAATGCGGATATCGGCCCGGAAATTGGCAAAGCCGCTGACGACCGCTGCAACCGATTGCGACATGCGAGAGCAGTCGACGACGAGCACGACGGAAAGGCCAAGCAGGGCGGCAAGATCGGCCGGAGTTCCAGTGCCATCGGCAGCACCGTCGAACAGGCCCATCATCCCCTCGATCACGAGCATCCGTCCGCCGGCACGATGAAGCGCGGCATTGGCGGAAATCAGTTCGGCGCGCATGGCCCAGGGATCGAAGTTGAGACAGGAGGATCCGAGCGCTGCAGCGTGAAAGGCAGGATCGATATAATCCGGCCCGGCCTTGCCGGACGCGACCGCAACGCCCCTGTTTCGCAGTGCCCGCAGGAGACCGAGCGTGAATGTGGTCTTGCCGGAGCCTGATGAGGGTGCCGCGATCAGAAGCCCGCTCATGCCGACACCTTGCGTCCGCTTTCCCCCGGGCTTTCAGTCGCCGGCAGTAATATGCGGCCGGAAAGCGCGCCCAGCCAATCGAGCGACGGCCGCAATTTCACCACCTCGCCGACGACGACTATGGCGGGCGGTTCGAGGCCCGAGGCTTCGACATCGTCGGGCGCGCGCCCCAGCGTCGTCTCCAAAACCTGCTGCGAGGATGTCGCGGCATTGCAGACGAAGGCAACAGGTTCATCCGCCGATCGGCCGGCGGCAATAAGATTCGCGCTGATCTGAGCAATGTGCTTCATCGCCATATACATGACGATAACGGGCGATCCCTTGCCGATCGCGTCCCAATCGATCGCGTCCGGTACGACGCCGGAGGAGTCATGACCAGTCAGGAAGGTGACGGCATGGTTGACGTCGCGATGGGTAACGGGAATGCCGGCATAGGCCAGACCACCGATCCCAGCCGTGATGCCGGGCACGATGCGGAAGGGAATGCCGTGCTGGACAAGCGTCAGCGCTTCCTCGCCGCCGCGCCCGAAAACGAAGGGATCGCCGCCCTTCAAACGCAGAACGCGCTTGCCGGCCCGCGCCAGTTCCACCAGGCGCAGCGAGATATCCCGCTGCTTGGCGGAAGGCTTGCCGCCGCGCTTGCCGGCATATTCCAGCACCGCGCCAGAGCGGGCGAGTTTGAGGCAATCTTCATTGACAAGCGCATCGTGCACAATGACATCCGCCTCGGCCAATCCCTTGGCGGCCAGCAGGGTCAAAAGCCCCGGATCGCCCGGCCCGGCACCGACGAGCCAGACGGAACCCGGCTCCAGGGCCGGCAGATTGGAAAAGGCGGTATCGTTCATCCCATGTGTCCTATGCCCGGATGGGCGAAATTGCAATGTTGAGAACGGGATAAGGCGATCTCCGTTCGACATCGCTCCCATTGCGGACATTACGTCATGCATCTCTTCGACATGAGCGACAGCACGCTATGAGCTTTTCCAACGGCGACAGAGCACAGAAAACACGTCGATCGATCACTGCGTCCCGGACTCGATATATCCGGGCACTCAGATAGCCTCTTAATAGAACTGGAGAATGGTCTTCAGCGAATTGTGAAGGGGGCGCCATGCCCCCTTCACGGGGTTTAATGCTTCACCTTGCCCAGAATCACGTCGCGGATCAGGTCGAGAACCTGCTGCGAGCGGATGCCGGTGCAGGCGATCTGGCTCGGCAGATTGTCCCAATCGCCGGGCGGGAAGCGGCGGCCGTCCTGCTTGATAATCGTCTGGCCGTCGGCAATACCGCCGCAGACGACGCGGATCGATCCCTCGATCGTGTCGAACAGCTCTGGTGCCACGACGTAGACGCAAGCGCAGCTATCATGGACCATCATGCCGTCTTCGACCGCATGCTTGTAGAAATCGATGTAGGACTGCGAGAGGTCGGCCAAAAGCTGCACCGAAGGGCCGCCTGCCTTGGCCATGTCTGCCAGATAGCCGCGGCTCATAGTCGTCACCGAGGTCACGTCCAGACCGACCACGACGACGTTCCAGGCTGCTGTCATGACGAAATCGGCCGCTTCCGGATCGCCGTGAATATTGGCCTCCGCGACCGGAGAGACATTGCCTGGTACGTAAAAATTGCCGCCCATGATGACGACACCTTTCACGAGCTTGGCGATATCTGGATCATGCTTCAGCGCCAGAGCCAGATTGGTCATGCGGCCGACGGCAACTAGGGTAACCTCCCCCGGATGCGCGCGAACCGTGTCGATGATGAACTGATAGGCTGGCCGGGGATCGGTCGGCAGATCGATCGTGTCAGGCACGTCGATGTCGCCGAGACCGTTATGACCGTGAACCATTGTCGGCCATGGCCGCTCATGCCGCGAAGGATCGAAAGTGACGCTGGCGCCCCGCGCAACCGGGCACGGAATATTCCACTCGCGCTTCAGGAACAGCGCGTTGCGGGTCGTCGTGTCGACCGAAGCATTGCCGAAAACCGTCGTCACGCCAAGAAGGTCGATATTCGGGTGACGATGCAGGAAGAGAAGCGCCATGGCGTCGTCAACGCCCGGATCCGTATCATAAATGACCTTTTGCATGATTTTTCCTTATCAACATACTGAATAAGCTTGATCTTCCGGAAATTTCTTCCCGTCGCGGATCATGCTTGACCCATCGGCATACACGAGAACCGCCGGTGGCGGAATGCCATGACGATGTCCCTATGGAGCATTTGTGAGATTTGCGTGGCGAATTCGCTCTTCAAGCGATCCTGGCGATCGCTGCTGTGGCGAAGCTGGACTTGATCTTGGGCAGCACCAGCTCCGAATCCGGGCCAGCTGCCGCAAGCGCAGCAGCCTCGGCAACACCGTGGCAACCGACATGCGCAAAAACAATCTCGGACGGGTTCTTCAGCCTCGGTGTCTCCCGCTCCAGTGCAGCTGCCTTGAAGAAGCGCGCCGGGAGGCGAAAATGCGTGGCGGTCTCCAGGATCGCCGGTTCATCCATGCGCGTGTCGATCGACACGACGGCCAGAACCTGATCCGTCCCGATCCCGGCCTCCTGAAAGGCTCTTTCTGCAAGCATCCGCACCTCATTCCAGTCCGTGCCGCACTCACAGCCAAGACCCAGAAGATAGCGGCGGGTGGAATTGGCGTAGATCGTCATAGTCGCTCCCAACAGCATCGACCGAGATGACAGCTGTAGCGGGCACGTTTCGACGCGTCAATTTCGCCTGATGTGCCCTGATAGCAATTGCCTTGCGGCGATCGAAGTGCCAGAAGGCCGTTTAATTCCCGCCTCAGAGTTCCCCACCTTGCCAGATATCACATTTCAACTGCTGCTTTTGCTCTTTGCCGCCGCGTTCTTCGCTGGTTTCGTCGATTCGATCGCCGGCGGCGGTGGGCTGATTACCGTGCCTGCCATGCTGCTGGCCGGTATTCCGCCGCTGCAGACCCTCGGCACGAACAAGGTGCAGTCCATCTGCGGCGCAGCCTCCGCAACGATCGCCTATGCCCGGCAAGGACACGTGCAACTTCGCGAACAGCTTCCGATGGCGGCGATGGCTGTGATCGGAGGCATGCTCGGTGCATTGCTGGCGACCATCATGCCAAGCCAGGTTCTGCGCATCATCCTGCCCTTCCTTCTGATCGCGATTGCGCTCTATTTCGCCCTGAAACCCAATCTCGGCGATATCGAAAAGCATCGGCGCATGAGCGCCGGGCTTTTCGGCGTAACGTTCGTGCCGCTGATCGGCTTCTATGACGGCGCCTTCGGCCCCGGAACCGGCTCGTTCCTGATGCTCGCCTTCGTGACCCTCGCCGGCTTCGGCCTCTTGAAGGCGACGGCGCATACGAAGCTGCTCAATTTCGGCTCGAATCTCGGCGGCCTGATCGTCTTCATCTCCTCCGGCGCCATCCTTTGGAAAGTCGGTCTGACGATGGGGCTCGGCCAATTCCTCGGCGCCCAGCTCGGTTCGCGACTCGCCATGCGCATTGGTGCGAAATTGATCAAGCCGCTGCTCGTCATCGTCTGCATCGCCTTCGCGATTAAGCTGCTGGCGGACCCCACCCATCCCGTCAGGATCTGGCTCGGCCTCTAAAAACGGGCCTTTGATTACCTCCGACGTAATTGATAGTACTTCGGTCCGCGCCGATGATCGCCCTGCCTGAACGGTTCAGGCGATCCAAAGGAGTTGACCGATGACTGATGCGAACACCATTGCAGACCGCTATATCGCCATCTGGAACGAGGCCGATGCCGAACGTCGCCGTGCGCTCATCGCCGAGGCATGGACGGAAGACTGCAGCTATGTCGACCCAATAATGCGTGCCGATAACCGCGAACAGATCCACGCACTCGTCACCGCGGCGCACGAGCGCTTCCCCGGCTTCCGTTTCACCCTCATCGGCGAAGGCGAGCGCCACGGCGATAATCTCCGCTTCTCCTGGGGTTTCGGCCCGGCCGATGCGGAACCGCTCATTAAGGGCACGGATTTCGCCATCCTCGAAGGCGAGCGACTGAAGTCCGTTCACGGCTTCATCGATCAGCTGCCGGTTGCCGCATGATGAACCCGGCCCGCTCTCTCGGCGACCATCTGCGCGAATGGCGGCAGCGCCGCCACCTGAGCCAGCTCGAATTCGCCCTTGAAGCCGATATATCGCAGCGACATCTGAGCTTCATCGAGAGCGGGCGGGCGCTTCCAAGCCGCGAGATGCTGATGCATCTCGCCGAACGGCTCGGCGTTCCCTTGCGCGAACGCAATCCGATGCTCCTGGCGGCTGGATTTGCGCCGGTCTTTCCAGAGCGCAAACTGGACGACCCGGCACTTGCCCCCGCGCGGCGCGCCATCGACATGCTGTTGAAAGGACACGAGCCCTTCCCAGCCCTGGCTGTTGACCGTCACTGGACGTTGATCGCTGCCAATGCCGCCGTCGCACCATTGCTTGCCGGCGTGACCGATACCTCGCTGATCGAAGGACCAATCAATGTCCTGCGTCTGAGCCTGCATCCGCATGGCCTGGCGCCCCGGATCGCTAATCTCTCCGAATGGCGTGCGCATCTGCTGGAGCGCCTGCGCCGGCAGATATCGGCAACCGGCGATCCCGTGTTGACAAAACTGCTGGCGGAATTATCCGCCTATCCCGCACCGGCTGCGCCAAAATCGACGGCTCCGGAACGGGATTTCGCCGGCATTGCCGTGCCGCTGGAGCTTGTCACCGATACGGGACATCTCTCGTTTCTGTCCACAACGACCGTCTTCGGAACGCCTGTCGATGTCACCCTGTCGGAGCTGGCGATCGAATCCTTCTTTCCCGCAAACCCGCAGACGGCGGAAAAACTGAAGACGATGCTGCCGGGCGGTTGACAGCCGCCCGCGATCAGAACTCGACGCCCGGCTGCCCTTTGATACCCGAGCGGAAAGGATGCTTGATCAATTCCATCTCGGTCACGAGATCGGCAATCTCGATCAGCTCTTCCTTGGCGTTGCGGCCCGTCAAGACGACATGGGTCATGTAAGGCTTTTCGTTCTTGAGGAACTCCAGCACCTCGTTGATGTCGAGGTAATCGTAACGAAGCGCAATATTGATCTCATCCAGCAGCACCATGGAGTTGCGCTCATCGCGGATCAGTTCCTTGGCCTTTTCCCAGGCAGCCGTGGCCGCCGCAACGTCGCGGGCGCGATCCTGCGTCTCCCAGGTAAAGCCTTCACCCATCGTATGGAACTGGCAGAGGTCGGAGAAATGCTTTTCGATCAGGTCGCGCTCGCCGGTCCACATGGCGCCCTTGATGAACTGCACCACCGCGCTCGGCTTTCCATGGGCGATGTGGCGGAAGATCATACCGAAGGCGGAGGAGGATTTTCCCTTGCCCTTACCTGTATGGACAATGATCAAGCCCTTCTCGTCGGTCTTGGTCGCCATGATTTTGTCGCGCGCGGCCTTCTTCTTGGCCATCTTGTCGGCGTGACGGGCATCGTCGTTCTTCGGCACGCCCGCACCGGTTTCGGCCAATTCGTCGCTCATTGCATTCTCCCTGATATTATCGATTTCTGTGCCAGCGGCCCGCCACGCCAGATGTAGAGCGCGACAAGCGGCTGATCTTCCGTGCGCATCGCGTGGCGGATATTCGAGGGGTGATGGATGATCTCACCCGACCAGCGCGGCAGGAACAGTTGGGCATCCTTGCTCCATAGCGAGCCGTCGGTCAGAGGAATATAGATTTCCTCCGCCTCGTGATGATGATCCGGATAGTGCACGCCGGGACCAAGCAAGAGAAAACCGCCGGCCATCTCTTTGGTTGTGAAATGCCCGCGCGTGCCAAAAAGCTCGACCCAGCCGTATCTCTCGAGGAAATCCGCGCCGAAATCGGTGATGCTGTAGGTCTGCGCCCAATGCAGTTCGTCCACGGCTTGAAGGAGCCTGCCGAGCAGCACACCTTCCGCCCCATCGCGAGACCGATCATGTTTTCGAAGATAATCGACGACGGGCAAGTCCTGCGGCACGAGCAAGCGCTTCTTCATCGACCAGTCGAAGCCTTCAATGAAATGCCGTAGCACTGGATCACTGCGCGATTGCAGATAATCCCGAAAGGCGGCCAGAAGCTCGTCGACCGTACTCATGCCGCCGCCTCCTCGCCCTCCTTCAGGCTTTCCAGGTCGAACCGCGCAGAATTGCTCCTCGGCGTCCAGAGTTGGCGATCGATCGCCTCAAGCAGACGTTCTCGCATCTCCCTGAGTGCAGCCGGATTTTTCTCTGCCATGAAATCACGCACGCGCTGATCGATAACGAAGGCCTGATAGACGGCCTCGAAATGATGATTGCGGACCGCACCGGTCGTCGCTGCGAAGGCAAAGAGATAATCTACCGTTGCCGCAATTTCGAAGGCGCCCTTGTAGCCATGGCGCATGATGCCCTCGATCCACTTGGGGTTGACGACGCGCCCGCGCACGACCCGACCGATCTCCTCTTCAAGCGAGCGGATTACAGGCTTTTCCGGCCTCGAATGGTCGTTATGATAGATCGAGGGACGCGCGCCGCCAAGCTGCTCGGCCGCTGCCGCCATACCGCCCTCGAACTGATAGTAATCGTCGCTGTCGAGCAGATCGTGCTCGCGATTGTCCTGGTTCTGCACGACCGCCTGGATCGAACGCAAACGCTCTTCGAAGACGCCCCGCTCCGCCCTGCCCTCCTCGCCGGCGCCATAGGCATAGCTGCCCCAGACGAGATAGGCCTCCGCCAGATCCGCGCGCCGCTCCCAGCCTTTCTCATCGATCAGCGCCTGCAGACCAGCTCCATAAGCGCCGGGTTTCGACCCGAAGATGCGATAGCCCGCCCGACGACTGGCAGACGCGGTGTCCAGCCCGGCCACCTCAAGCCGCGCGATCTCGCCGCGCATGCGCGCCGCAATCGGATTGTCCGTTGCATCCTCATCGAGCATGCCGACCGCGCGGATTGCCCTATCGAACAAGGCGATCTGCTCGGGAAAGGCATCGCGGAAGAAGCCGGAGATGCGCAGCGTGACATCGACACGCGGCCGCCGGAGCATGGCCGGCGGGATGATCTCATAGCCGGTGACGCGGCGCGAGGTCATGTCCCAGACCGGCTTGACGCCAATCAACGCCAGCGCCTGCGCGATATCGTCGCCACCCGTGCGCATGTTCGATGTGCCCCAGGCTGTCAGGCCGAAGGAAACGGGCCATTCGCCATGATCCTGTACATAGCGGCGGATGAGCAATTCGGCCGATTTCTTGCCAAGCTCGTAGGCCGCCGGCGTCGGAACCGCACGGCTATCGACCGAATAGAAATTGCGCCCCGTCGGCAGAACATCCGGCCGGCCACGAGTCGGTGCGCCGGATGGGCCGGGAGGTACGAAACGACCGTCGAGACCTTTGAGCAGAGCCGCGATTTCCGCGTCGCCGCAGGCAAGGATGGACGGCTGGAGCTTCGAGCCAATCTCGCCGAGAACCATGCGAGTGTTGGGCCAGTTCTCCGGGCAGGCCGTTTCGCCATTCACGAGTTCTGCGGCCAGGAGTTCGATGCGCTCGACGGTATCGCCCTGTGTGCGCCAGGAGGCGTCGGAGATGTCTTGGAGAATTGTGGGGCGCGGGCCGGTCCATTCGGCGGCCATGTCACAGTCTAGCGGGTCGAATGGCTTGTTCGGAGGGATACCCCCCTCTGTCAGCTTCGCTGACATCTCCCCCACAAGGGGGGAGATTGATTGGAGTGTGCCGCTTCGTTCTCCCGATTTATTACCAACAGCATCTGCGGATTCGACAGTCACTTGAGGCGATGGGGCAGCACGAGCAACCAATCTCCCCCCTTGTGGGGGAGATGTCGCGAAGGCGACAGAGGGGGGTATCGCACTCCCCACATCCTCGAACGCATCCCGAGCAATCGCCCGCTGCAGACTCTGATCGCCACCCTCGCCCAGCCCGCGCGGCACCCTTGCCAGCGCCACCGTCAAATCCGTCAACAACCGCCCAGCGGGCGAGACGCCGAAAATGTGCAACCCATCGCGGATCTGCATTTCCTTGAGGTCGCAGAGATAGGCATCGAGCTTGCGCAAGGCCTCGTCTTCGCCCTCGCCCTTGGCGATGCCGGCATCCTGATCTAGCCCGATATCGGCGACGAGATCGAGGATCTGTTTACGCAGCAGACGGATGCGGCGGGGATCGCCGCCGGAAGCCTCGTAATATTCGTCGACCAGCGCTTCCAGATCCTTCAGCGGGCCATAGCTTTCGGCACGCGTCAGCGGCGGCGTCAGGTGATCGATGATGACGGCGCTCGTGCGGCGCTTGGCCTGCGTGCCCTCACCAGGATCGTTGACGATGAAGGGATAGAGGTTCGGCAGTGGTCCGAGGATTGCTTCCGGATAGCAATTTTCCGACAGCGCCAGTGCCTTGCCCGGCAGCCATTCGAGATTGCCGTGCTTGCCCATGTGAATGACCGCATGCGCATCGAAAGAGCGGCGCAGGAAGGCATAGAAGGCAAGATAGCCGTGCGGCGGCACGAGATCGGGAGAATGGTAGCTCTCCTTCGGATCGATATTGTAGCCGCGCGCCGGCTGGATACCAACGAGCACATCCCCGAAGCGGGAGAACGGCAGGGCAAAGCCGTCATCCAACGCATAGGGATCGGCCTCAGGCTCCCCCCAGCGCGCGGTAATCTCATCTTGAATCGGTTTGGGAAGCGACGAGAAAAAATGCTTGTAGTCGCTGAAGGAAAGCGTCTCGCCGACCACGCGGCCATCGTACCCCGAATTTGTCGGCCCTTCCGCCAAGTGCCGCATCAGCGCATCACCGTCGGCAGGCAGATCGGCAACGCCGTAACCGGCCGCCCGCATCGCCTTCAGCACTTCGATCGTGCCGGCCGGCGTATCGAGCCCGACACCATTGCCGAGACGTCCATCACGATTGGGATAGTTCGCCATGACAAGCGCAACACGGCGATCGCCGGGCGGCGTATTGCGCAGCCGCGCCCAATTGGCCGCAAGCCGCGCCGTATAGCGCATGCGATCCTGAAGTGGCTCGCTGGCAACGATATTGGCCTCGACCCTTTCATCATAGCGGGCCGCAGCCTTGAAGGACACGGCGCGGGCGAGAACGCGCCCGTCGACCTCGGGGAGCGCCACATTCATGCCGAGATCGCGCGCCGAAAGCCCCTGCGAAGATTCCTCCCACGCCTCCTTCGATGAAGCCGAGAAGATGGCTTGCAGAACAATGGCGTCACCAGTCTCCAGCACTGTTGGCTGCCGATCCGCGCCCGGAGCTGAAACGGCAAAGCCCGTGGCATTGATGACCACGCCCGGTTTCAGCTCGGTAAAGACACTTTCGAGAATACCGACCGACACGGCGTCCTTGAGGCTATAGGCAAAGACCGGCAACGGCCGCATGCCCTCAGCGATAAGCGCCTCCATCATGGCTTCGACAGGTCTGGTTTCACCGCTCTGAACCAACGCCCGATAGAAGGAAATCGCGACGGTCGGAGGTTCGAATCCTGCAGGGATCACCATCTCCGCTTTGGAGACTCTCCGCCACTCTTCGACGCCGATCACGCCCCGCCCCGGCCACCAGATCCCGGCCTTCATCAAGGGTACGGCGGGCATCGGCTTCTCGGCGCCTGAGAGCATCGCCTCGGCATAGGCGAGAAACACCCGCGAATTCGCCTCGCCGCCCTCGATCAGATAGGACCAGAGCGCATTGAGATCATCGAGTGCGACGTTGGAAAATGGCGTTAGCCCGGGATCGGGTTTCGAATCTCCCGGCAGCACCGCGATCAAGGCACCCTGGCGCGCTGCACAGGCATGCAACGCTTCCAGCGCATAGTGGAAGTAGCTTGCTCCTCCGAGCGCCCGCACGATGATGAGCTTCGCATGCCGCGCCGTTCTCTCGATATAGGTATCGACGGACATCGGATGCTTGAGGCTCATCAGGCTTGCAAGCCGAAGGGAACGGCCGCCCTCTCCGTGGGCCGCGGCAATAGCCGCAAGCTCGGTATCGGCAGCCGACAGAAAGAGGATATCGCCGGGCGACTGCCCGAGATCGATCGCCTCCTCTCCGTCGCTGATGGTTCCCTTTTGAGCCAGGAGAAGGTGCATGGATTTCCCTTAGACCAATGCTTCGATCGCCTTGCGAACGATCGTCTCGTCCATCTCGTGCAGGCCGATCACGACAAGCCGGGTCGCGCGGGCTTCACCCGGCGTCCAGGCGCGATCGAAATAGGTGTCGATGCGGCTGCCGACGGCCTGAAGCTGCAGGCGCATGGGCTTGCCGGGGACATCGACGAAGCCCTTGAGGCGCAGCACATCATGCTCCGCAATCACGCCCTTCAGCGCATCGACGAAGGCGGCCGGATCGGCAATCGGGCCGAGTTCGACGACGAAGCTGTCGAACTCGTCATGGTCGTGCGGCGTGCCATCCTCGTGCTCCAGCTCGTGATGAGATTTGCGGTTGACGATATCGTCTTCCGTGCCGATCCCGAGGCCGAGCAGGACAGCGGCCGGTACATCGCCGTTCTTCGCCTCGATGATCGTCGGCTTGCGGGCGGTGCGCGAGGCAACCTCGGCGCGCACGCGGCCGAGTCCGTCGGTGTCGATCAGATCGGTCTTGTTGAGCACGATCAGATCGGCGCAGGTCAGCTGATCCTCAAACAGCTCTTCGATCGGGCTTTCGTGATCGAGCGAGTCATCCTCGACGCGAGCAGCCTCTACGGCGTCGTGATCGTCGGCGAAACGGCCGGCCGCAACAGCCGCGCTGTCGACCACCGTGATGACGCCGTCGACGGTAACGTGCGTACGAATATCAGGCCAGTTGAAGGCAGCGACCAGCGGCTGCGGCAGCGCGAGGCCCGAGGTCTCGATAACGATATGATCCGGGCGCGCATCGCGCTCCAGAAGCTTCGTCATGGTGGGAATGAAATCATCGGCGACAGTGCAGCAGATGCAGCCATTGGTCAGCTCGATGATGTCATCTTCCGTGCAGTTCTCCGCTCCGCAGCCCTTCAGCACATCGCCATCGACGCCAAGATCGCCGAATTCGTTGATGATCAGCGCGATCTTCTTGCCGCCGGCATTCTGCAGGAGGTTGCGGATCATCGTCGTCTTGCCGGCTCCCAGGAAGCCGGTGATGACGGTGGCGGGAATCTTTTCCTGGTTCATATAGATCAGCCCTTCATTTTCAGCGGCAGGCCCGCTGCGATAAAATAAACTTCGGCACTTGCCGCCGCGACCATCTGGTGCAGGCGGCCGGCATGATCGCGAAATTCGCGCGCCATGCGATTTTCCGGCACGATTCCCAGGCCCACCTCGTTGGAAACGAGAACGAGTCTCGATCGTGCAGTCGACAGAAATGCAGTGAGAGCGGCAAATTCTGCCGCCATATCCCGCTCGGCCATCATCAGATTGGTCACCCAGAGCGTCAGGCAGTCGATAAGCACCGCCCGCCCCTCCGCGTCGATAGCGGCAAGCTGTCCGACGAGATCCATCGGCTCCTCATGCGTCTGCCATAGATCGCCGCGATCGGCACGATGCTTGGCGATGCGCTCGCGCATCTCGTCATCCCACGCCTGCCCTGTCGCCACATAGTGACGTTCAAGACCAGTGTCCGAAACCAGAGATTCGGCAAACCTGGATTTGCCGGAACGCGCGCCGCCAAGGACGAAGATCGCTTGGGAAATCGAAGACGACATGCGTTATGCCCGCTCTCGAGCAAAAGCGAGGGTCGGCAGCACGTCGCTGGAACCGGGAAACAGGCGCCTACACGCCGAAAACTCGTCTTGCGCCATGACAACCTCCGTGCTGGCAGCGGAACTCGCGTCCCAAAACAGGCTCTGCGCCCGGCACGCATGGCAGGTCTCCTGGCTCGCGGATGAGGCGCCGCGACGGGGGCGGACCGAAACCGGTCGCCCCCGATCGTGCACCAGCGGATCTTTCTCACCTTCCCGGCAATGCATCATGAAAAGGCGGACGATTCGTAGAATAAGAGGCGTCCAGCCCCGGTTAATCATGATGCCACACCAGTGGCTTTTTCGATTTGCGCCTGCCCCGCCCCGTTCGCCCCATGCGAACCATCGACGAAATAGACTTCAAACCGAACGAAAGACCCTGACCGCTCTACAGTCGCGGGGTCGGCTGTGATGAGAACGCCCGGATTGGGTCCGCCCCTTCACATTCCCTTTTCATCCCATGCGGCAGATCGCCGCTCAGGAACCATTCGTTATGCCGCAATGATTAGGCTTTCACTGAGTTCAAGTCAATCAAGGGCATGGATGCGACCTGCGCCATCCTGATTGCGAATTCGGTTGAAAATTCCCATAAAACCAGCGGCTTTTTTGCCGTATTTCTTTGATGTTAGGAGTTTATAGAGGGTAAGCCCTCACATTCGAGCAAAACGTATCGTCCGCTTCCAATGCTGCAGAAATTCCAACCGCGACGTCTCGGCGTCTTCTCGGTCCTATTCGATCTCGGTCGCTTCAGGGCATTGCTGCGCCGTGGCGAGCTGGGACTTGTTTTTGCCGGCGCGCTGGTGGGAATAGCGTCCGGCTGTGCCGTCACCGCGATGAGCTATATCTCGCGCAAGCTTCACAGCGTCATCTACGGTATAACCGACTACGAACGCTTGAGTTCGGCGGCAATGGCGATTCCCGACAAATCGGTGTTGTTCATCGCGCCGATCGCCGGCGGCATCATTCTCGGCATATTGCTCTACATATTGTCGCGCACGCGCAAGAAGCCGATGGTCGACCCGATCGAAGCCAATGCGCTGCATGGCGGCCGCATGTCGCTGACCGACAGCATCATCGTCGCCGTGCAGAACCTGATCTCGAATGGATTCGGCGCGTCTGTCGGGCTTGAAGCAGGTTACACGCAGCTCGCCGCGGGCATTGCGTCCAAATTCGGCTATAAGATGCAGATGCGCCGCGCGGACCTGCGCATGCTCGTCGGCTGCGGTGCTGCGGGTGCTATTGCCGCAGCATTCAATGCGCCGCTCACCGGTGCCTTCTATGCCTTTGAGCTCATCATCGGCAGCTATTCGATCCTGACGCTAACCCCTGTCGTCGTCTCGGCACTGATATCGACGATGATTGCAAGACTGCTTGCCGGCGATGACTTCGCCATCGATATCGATCATTTCGGGGCGATCGTTCCGGCAGATTATCTTCCAGCTATCCTGCTTGGTGCCTTCTGCGCCGGTATCGGCATCCTGATCATGCAAGGCGTCGCATGGGTCGAGGAACTGGCGCGCAAAAGTTCCATCGCGCCGCCTTTCCGGCCCGCGCTCGGCGGGCTGGTCGTCGGAACACTGGCGCTGATTTCGCCGCAGGTCCTGTCTGCCGGCCATGGCGCGCTGCATCTCAATCTGTCTACGGACGTGACGCTGGGCGCCTTGCTGGGTCTATTCCTGCTGAAATCGCTCGCCTCCGCAATATCGATCGGCTCCGGCTTCAGAGGCGGCCTCTTCTTCGCTTCGCTGTTCATGGGCGCGCTGCTCGGCAAGATCTTCGCCTATTGTGCACCCTATTTCGATCATGCCACGCTGACGCCGGTCGTCTATGCCGTCGTCGGCATGAGCTCGCTGGCCGTTGCCATCATCGGCGGCCCGCTGACCATGACCTTCCTGGCGCTTGAAATCACCGGGGACTTTCCGATCACTGCCCTGGTGCTGGCCGCCGTCATCACCTCATCGCTGGTGGTGCGCACGACCTTCGGCTACTCCTTCGCCACATGGCGCTTCCATTTGCGCGGCGAGAGCATCCGCAGCGCCCACGATGTCGGCTGGATCCGCAATCTCACTGTCGCCCGCATGATGCGCCCCGACGTGCACACGGGCAGCATCGACATGAGCATCGAGGAATTCCGCAAGAATTTTCCGATCGGCTCGGCGCAGCGCGTCATCCTGATCGACAAGAACGAGAAATATTCCGGAATGGTTCTCGTGCCCGACGTCTATGCGAGCCCGATCGAAAAAGACGACGAGGAGCACGGCCTTTCCGATTTCATCCGGCTGCGTAACGAATTCCTGCAGCCGCAGATGAACGCCAAGCAGGCAGCCGCCATGTTCGAGCAGACGAAGAGCGAAGCGCTCGTCGTGGTCAACGACCTGATCGAGCGCAAGGTCATCGGTCTGCTGACGGAGAGCTATACGCTGCGCCGCTACAGCGAAGAACTCGACCGCCGGCGGCGGGAAGTGTCGGGGGAACTTTAGGCGACCAGACCGTCGAGCCAGGCGGGATCGAGTACACTTTCCAGCTCTGCCGCAACCTCGTCCAGCGCCGCATCGACGCTGGCACGATAGTTCATGCGCTCGCCGGAAAGGCCGAAGCTTGCCAGCAGCTTCGCCCGGTAAGCATCGCTGCCGAAGAGCCCATGCAGATATGTGCCCATAACACGGCCATCCGGCGATATGGCTCCATCGGGCCGCCCATCGATCATGGTCGATGGCCGCTCGCAGTCCGGACCCCGCGTGACGCCAAGATGGATTTCATAGCCCGATAGCGGCACATCATATTCCTTGGAAACGGCAGTGCTATTCCGTACCGTCTTTTCCGGAGCCATTTCCGTCTCGATATCCAAAAGACCCAATCCGGGCGTCTCGGTCACCGATCCCTCGATACCGAGCGGATCGTAAACGGTATGGCCGAGCATCTGATAGCCGCCGCAAATGCCGATGACGCGACCGCCGCGGCGCACATGGGCAGCAATATCGCGATCCCACCCATGCTCACGCAGATCGAGAAGGTCACCGATCGTAGACTTCGAGCCAGGTAGCACCACAAGCCCTGCATCGGCGGGCAAACGCTCTCCAGCGCGAACGAAAACCAGATCGACATCGGGCTCGGCTCGCAGCGGGTCAAGATCGTCGAAATTGGCAATCCGCGACAGCACCGGCACGGCGACCTTGAGCGCGCCGGACGAGCCACGAGCAAGCCGCTCCAGCACAACGGAATCCTCCGCCGGCAGACGCGCCGCCGCCTTCAGCCACGGCACGACGCCATGGCATTGCCAGCCAGTGAAGCCGCCGATGGCCTCTATGCCCTCACCGAACAAGGAGACATCGCCACGGAACTTGTTGATCAGATAGCCACGGATCATTCGCCGGTCTTCCTCCGGCAATATATGATACGTGCCGACCAGTGACGCGATTACGCCGCCGCGGTCTATGTCACCGACCAGCACGACGGGGACATTGGCGCGTGTCGCAAAGCCCATATTGGCGATATCGCCGCGTCGAAGATTGATCTCGGCAGGCGAACCAGCTCCCTCGACGACAACGAGATCGGTTCCTGCCCGCATCGTGGCGAAGCTTTCGAGTACGGCACCAAGCAGCTGCGGCTTCAGCGCCTGATAGTCCCTGCCCTTGGCATGGCCCCAGACCTTGCCCTGTACGATGATCTGGCTGCCGGTTTCCGATTGCGGCTTCAACAGCACCGGATTCATGTGAACCGATGATGGCACCCGCGCCGCAAGCGACTGCAGCCATTGGGCGCGCCCGATCTCGCCGCCATCCTCCGCAACGGCGGCATTGTTGGACATATTCTGCGGCTTGAACGGGCGCACCCTCACGCCTCTGTTTGCGAACAGCCGGCATAGTCCTGCGACTAATACCGTTTTTCCGACATCGGAGCCGGTTCCCTGCAGCATGATCGCTCTTGTCATTCCCCACCACCTCGATGCGCCACAGCCACTGAAAACGCTAGATTCCGCCTTGATTCTGCCGTGATCCCGGGCCTCCGGAAAGAGCGAGCACGATACAAAAATGCACCACCCTCAAACATGCTCTGTTTGCGACATTGGATGACGATTTCATCCATTGTGAGTTACGCGGAAGAGGATTATCTCCATCGCGAAAACAAACAACGAAACCGGCCGGTCCGGGTCGGAGGATACCCCAATGCTCTTCATCTTCAACAGACAGAATTCCATCCAGATCGCCTGGAATGGCAAGCTTCCGGTTCGCCGCCCGGAGAGCCGCCTGCAGCAGCTCGATACGCGCTTCGGTACGGTTGGCTTCATCCGCACCTATAATGTTGGCTAATAGCGCGTCAAGCCGCTAGCCGACACATGAGAAGCCGCCATGCGATAGCATCGGCGGCTTTATTTTTGATCGTTATCGAGATGGAACGGGTGCCGCTTCGGGCAGATCAAACTGCCTCGTAAAGGCACCCTCTCAAGCGCGAAAACCGCGCGATCCGGAGATCGACGCGGTTTGCCAAAAAACGCCGGCTTCCCTGCACATACACCGCAAGGTTCGCTTTCCCCGGTACGCAATACCTGATCCAGGGAAGCAGCGGTATGTCCCCCGCCACGCATCGATTGATAAACGGACATCGTTACTGGAGGGTTATTAAGTGCTTAAATTAGAGTGAATCTGAAAATTTTTTGAAAATTTTCCTCTTTGCGTTGAGAAAGCGTAAACGGCGCAAATAAGATATAAAACGTCTTCCAGGGACGCGAGATTTAAGCGCCATTCAAATCCGTCTGAGCAACAGAGCTTTGAGGAAGCCATGTAATGGACGTTTTGCAGCCACGAATGGCAGAAAACAGGCTAATTCAGGCGCTTATTTAAGAGGCACGATAACGTCCATTACCCGATGGGCTGTTGATTTCTTCATCCAAATCCTTACGCTGATTGATGTCGATGCAAAGAATGCCCGGCCGCGACAGAATTCGGCGGTCGCAAAAAGACCAAATGCACGACAGCAGCAAAGGGGACCGTACGGGCGTCGTCAGCGGCGTATGAACGGTTGCAATCAGACCGCGCTGACAGGGGATCGACAGAAATCGAACGCGTTGGAGTCGATTTCCGCAACGTAACGAAAAATTGGGAGACGATATCAATGAAGAAGCTTCTCGCTTCAGCCATTTTTGCATTCGGCGCCTATGCTTTGGCTGGCTCGGCGCAGGCCGCAGATTGCGGCAGCGTATCCATCGCTGAAATGAACTGGGCATCCGCAGGCGTTGCCGCGCAGGTCGACAAGATCATCCTGCAGAACGGTTACGGCTGCAATGTCACCCTGGTAACCGGCGATACACAGCCGACCTTTACCTCCATGAACGAAAAAGGTCAGCCTGACGTCGCACCCGAGCTTTGGGTGAATGCCGTGCGCACCGCGCTCGACAAGGCCGTATCGGAAGGCCGTCTGATCGTGGCTGCACCGCTTTTGAGCGATGGCGGCGTCGAAGGCTGGTGGATTCCGAAGTTCGTCGCCGACGCGCATCCCGACATTAAGACCGTTCAGGACGCGCTGAAGCATCCTGAACTTTTCCCGGCCCCGGAAGATCCATCCAAGGGCGCCGTCTATGACTGCCCGGCAGGCTGGAACTGCCAGATCTCCACGACCAACCTTTACAAGGCTCTCGGCGCCGACAAGCTTGGCTTTACTCTCGTCGACACCGGCTCGGCCGCAGGTTTGGACGGTTCGATCGCCAACGCCTTCGAAAAGAAGACCGGCTGGCTCGGTTACTACTGGGCGCCGACCGCGATCCTCGGCAAGTACGACATGGTTCGTCTGAGCTTCAACGTGCCGCATGACAAGAAGGAATGGGATGCCTGCACGTCGCAACAGGACTGCGCCAATCCGAAGGTGAACTCCTATCCGGTTTCGGATGTCTACACCGTCGTCACCAAGGACTTTGCGGCCAAGGCCGGCATTGCCATGGACTATATGAAGACCCGCAAATGGGATAATGCCACGGTTGGCAAGGTTCTCGCCTGGATGACCGACAATCAGGGCACGAACGAGGACGGCGCCAAGTACTTCCTCAAGACCTACCCCGATATGTGGACCAAGTGGGTTGCCCCGGACGTTGCCACCAAGATCAAGGCTTCGCTCTAATCCATGCTGCGGAATCGGCGGCGGCCTTGTGCCTGCCGCCGATTTTACATTCGCACAGTGCAACCCGAATGACCCTCATACCGACAGAGTGACATGGCGCAAGGTCGCAACGAGTGCAGATTGATGGTGGCGAATATAGTAAGAATGCAGGGGCAGCCTGAAGAACCGGTCGCAGCGCTGCAAGCCATCCACGCGTGAAGGCCACACGCGTGGAGCGGGACAAAACCGGACTAAGAAGGGGAAATACATGGCTATCCAGTGTACGATCCTGCCGAATGTGCTCTGCAACTTTCCGGCAATAGACGAGTCAATCATCCGTCTCGCACGCAAGAATATCGATGACGGCTTCAGGGCGTCCGTACGCGCCTACGGCACGCTCATCGACGCCATCGTGCAGCCGCTGCAATGGTTTCTGAACTATCTCGAATGGGCTTTCACCAACACGCCCTGGTTCATCGTGCTCATCGTGATGATGCTCGTGGTCTATGCGGCAAGCCGCAACCTTAGAATCGTTGCCGGCACAGCGATCTCCATGATCCTCATCGGTGTCTTCGGCCTCTGGACCGACACGATGGTCACGCTTGCCATGGTCACCGTCTGTACGCTCATCGCCATAGTCATCGGCCTGCCGATCGGCATCCTGATGGCGCGTTCGGATCGCCTGCAGTCGATCGTCAATCCAATCCTCGACGTCATGCAGACCATGCCGAGCTTCGTCTATCTCATTCCTGTCGTCGTCATCTTCGGCATCGGCAAGGTGCCGGGCCTCATCGCCGTCGTCATCTATGCCGTGCCGCCCATGATCCGCCTGACCAATCTCGGCATCCGCCTCGTGGACAAGGAGGTGCTGGAAGCCGCCGACGCCTTCGGGTCGTCGCATCGCCAGAAGCTGTTCAACGTGCAGATCCCACTCGCGCTGCCCACCATCATGGCCGGTATCAACCAGACCATCATGATGTCGCTGGCCATGGTCGTCGTCGCCTCCATGGTTGGGGTCGGCGGTCTCGGCAAGAACACGCTGCAGGCGATCAACAATCAGTTCTTCACCGTCGGCTTCCTCAACGGTTTCGCGCTGGTCGCCATTGCCATCATTTTCGACCGTACGAGCCAGGCCTATGGCAGAAGGCTCCAGAAGCACTCGGAGGTCATTCATGGCTAGTCACGCGATCCAGATCAAAAGCCTCTATAAGATTTTCGGTCCTCGCGGACGCGATTATATCGATCAGGTCAAGAACGGCTTGGGCAAGGCCGAGCTCAATGAAACGCATGGCCATGTGCTCGGCCTGCAGGATATCAACATCGACATGCCGGCCGGCGCCATCACCGTCGTCATGGGCCTGTCCGGCTCGGGCAAGTCGACGCTGATCCGCCATATCAACCGGCTGATCGAGCCGACGGTCGGCGAAGTGCTCTATGACGGCGTTGACGTCTGCAAGATGAGCGAAAACGACCTGCGCGAATTCCGCCGCCACAAAACGGCGATGGTGTTCCAGAAATTCGCGCTGCTGCCGCACCGCACCGTCATCGAGAACACGGTCTACGGCCTGGACATTCAGGGCGTGCCGCGCTCCGAGAGCGAGAAGAAAGGCCAGTACTGGATCGAGCGCGTCGGGCTCAAGGGCTTCGAAAGGCACTTTCCGAACCAGCTTTCCGGCGGCATGCAGCAGCGCGTCGGACTTGCCCGCGCACTGACGAACGATGCCGATATCCTTCTGATGGACGAAGCTTATTCGGCGCTCGATCCGTTGATCCGCGTGGATATGCAGACCGTCCTCCTCGATCTGCAGAAGGAGCTGAAGAAGACCGTCGTCTTCATTACCCACGATCTCGATGAGGCGCTGCGCCTTGGCGACAAGATCGCGATCCTGCGCGACGGCAAGGTCGTGCAGCAGGGCACTGGTCAGGAGATCGTGCTGCAGCCGGCCGACGACTATATCACAGCCTTCGTGAAGGAGGTGAACCGCGGTCGCGTCATCCAAGCCCAGACCATCATGAAGCCGCTTGCCGGCGAGCCGGGCGGCGCACGTGTACCCGGCGACATGACACTGGAAGTCGCCGCCAAGCAGATCACCGAGGCGGGCCAAACCGGGGCCATCGTCATGGATGCGGGCGGCAAGCCTATCGGCACGATCGATCTGCAAAGCATCATCGCCGCCATGGTCACGCCGACATCGCACGAGACGGCAGAGATGGCGGCAGCCTAGCGGCTGATCTTCATCCCAAACGATAGAGCGCCCTCACCGGGGCGCTTTTTTCTGCCGCCATGGCCGTGTCGACATATGGGTAGCCATCTTGTCGTTGTGTTCACATAAAGAAATGTTTATATCTGCATTTGATATCCGAACATCCGACGTATCCGAGGACGCACTATGACCGTCGCCACCAATCCGCTGACCGATCTTCTCGCCGAAAAGGGCGTACTGCTTGCCGACGGCGCAACCGGCACCAACCTCTTTGCCATGGGCTTGGAGGCGGGTGAAGCGCCCGAGCTCTGGAACGAACAGCATCCGGACAGGATCACGAAGCTGCATCAGGATTTCGTCGATGCCGGCGCCGATATCATCCTCACCAATACCTTCGGCGGCACCCGTCATCGCCTCAAGCTTCACCATGCGCAAGATCGGGTGCATAGTCTCAACAAGACGGCAGCCGAGATCGCCCGGGCCGTTGCCGACAAGGCCGGCCGTAAGGTCATCGTCGGCGGCTCCGTCGGGCCGACCGGCGAGTTGCTCATGCCGCTCGGCGCCCTGACCTATGAAGATGCCGTCGCCGCCTTCGTCGAGCAGATCGAGGGCCTGCAGGCCGGCGGCGCCGATATCGCCTGGATCGAAACCATGTCGTCGCCGGAAGAAATCCGAGCCGCAGCCGAAGCCGCAGCCAAGGTCGGCCTATCTTACACCTATACAGGCTCGTTCGACACTGCCGGCAAAACGATGATGGGTCTGCATCCCAAGGACATTCACGCTGTCGCGACCGATATCGGCGCAGGCCCGCTCGCGGTCGGCGCCAATTGCGGCGTCGGCGCTTCCGACATCCTCTCCAGCCTTCTCGACATGACCGAAGCGGATGCTTCCGCGATCGTCATCGTCAAGGGCAATTGCGGCATTCCCGAATATCGTGGTGCCGAAATCCATTATTCCGGCACGCCGCCGCTGATGGCCGATTATGCCCGCCTTGCCCGCGATGCCGGCGCCAAGATCATCGGCGGCTGCTGCGGCACCTCCTGCGGCCATCTCGCCGCCATGCGGGAGGCGCTGGACAGCTACGTAGCCGGGCCTCGCCCGACGCTGGAGACGATCATCGAACGGATCGGTCCCCTGCGCAACAAGACCGCCAACGAAGGCGGCGCGGCCCCGGCTCGCGAACGTCGTCGACGATCCTAAGGAAAAAGAAAGCCCGGTTGCCGGGCTTTCTTTTATCATTCAAGTGCTTCCACAGGGATCTTCCCTCGGCCGCGTCTTCAAAGCATGCCGAAAGTGAGCCGGCGCCTGCAGCCCTCTATTTCTCACCACCGATAGCACGCCCCTCGGTGAAATGCGGGACGATGCGGCTTTCGAACGCCTTCAAGGCCGCGCCGATCGCCTGGTGCATGTCTAGATAACGGTAGGTGCCGAGCCGCCCGCCGAAATGGACATTGGTCTCTGCCTCGGCGCGGTCGCGATAGCGCAGGAAGACCTCCTTGTCCTGACGCGTATCGATCGGATAGTAAGGCTCGTCGGCGCGCTTGGCCGAGCGTGAATATTCGCGCACGACGACCGTCTTCTCATTCTGATAGCTGCGCTCTGGATTGAAGTGGCGAAATTCCAGGATACGGGTGTAAGGGATCGTCTCGTCGGCATAATTCATGACCGCCATCCCCTGGAAATCGCCGGTATTCAGCGTCTCCCTCTCGAAGTCGATGGTACGCCAGCCCAGCTCACCCTCGGAATAATCGAAGTAGCGATCGATCGGGCCGGTATAGACGATCGGCAGATCGGCCGGCAGCGAGGATTTCAACGAAAAGAAATCGACATCGAGGGCGATCTGGATTTTCGGATGCTTCAGCATCCTCTCGAAGATCGCGGTATAACCGTCGACCGGCAGGCCTTCATATCTGTCGTTAAAGTAACGGTTGTCGAAAGTGTAGCGGACCGGCAGGCGCGTGATGATATGTTCGGGCAGGTCGCGCGGATCCGTCTGCCACTGCTTGGCCGTATAGCCACGGATGAACGCCTCGTACAAGGGCCGGCCGATCAGCGAAATCGCCTTCTCTTCCAGATTGGCCGGATGACGGCCCGCCATTTCTGCCGCCTGATTCGCAATCAGGGCCTTCGCCTGGTCGGGCGAAAGGCGCCGGTTAAAGAACTGCGAGATCGTTCCGAGATTGATCGGCATTGAATAGACCTGATCGCGGTAGGTCGAATAGACGCGATGCTTATAGTCGGTGAAAGCGGTAAATCTGTTGAGATAGGTCCAGACCACTTCGTTCGGTGTATGGAAGAGATGCGCACCATAGCGGTGAACCTCGATCCCGGTCTCGCCGTCGAACTCGCTATAGGCATTGCCGCCGATATGGCTGCGCCGGTCGATCAGAAGCACGTTCTTCTGGAGTTCGTTCGCGACCCGCTCCGCGATCGTCGCGCCGTAGAAGCCGGCACCGACGATCAATAAATCTACCTTGGAAAAATCAATCATGCTCTAAAACTCTCGCTACCACCAAATCTCGGTCGCGGCTGCAATCGAAGGTGCCAAACGGAATTGGATATATGCGGGTGACGGCGGCGCGGATCTGTCGGCGGCGCTTGGAAAAATCCAGGCACGCTACCAGACGCCAGCATATTTCAGCGGCGTATATTGATACGTCCTGAAGAGTGCAGCCTGTTCTTCCACCGCTGCATTGACGTTGTAGGTCGCGCCTAGCGGCCGCGTGTGAGCGACGGAAATGGCATCGATAATCGCCATGCGCGCCGCCGGCCGCCCGAGGAATGACGGCCAAAGATGGTCGAGACCGTATCCGGATTCGACATCCTTCATGGACTCGATGCAGATTTGCAGCGCACGCCGCGAGAAGACCGGGCACATGATTTCGACGAAACCCTCGAAACGCACGACGCTGTTGGGTCGCTGAACCGTCAAAGGATGATTGGGATAAGAGCCTGGTCCTTTTTTGAGGGACGGCTGGGCGAGATCCAGACCATGCTTGTGCGACAGGTGGAACATCCTGTTGATGTCCTCGCCGTCGCACAGCAGATCGTCATCCGGCAGCCAGATTCGCTCATAATTCCAAAGCGGGCTGCCTTGATGGAAGAGGTCGTAGATGATCTTGAACTTCTTGGTCTTCGGCAGATGCGCCAGATATTCGTAGGGGCTATTGGAAACTTCCGGAGTCTCGGCACCATAATAGCCGATGCAGAGATCCCAGTTGCGCGAGGCATCATCGATCTTCTCGAACCAGCGCGGATGGAGCGACTTCGAACCGGCGGGCACGACAACGAGATTGGGACGCCTTAGCCCTTCCTGCGGCTGCACGAGAAACTTGGCCTTGCGCTCGACACCTACGGGCGTTGAAAACAGCGGATGCGGTGGGTGATCGGCCGGCACCAGCAGATAGGTGCTATCGACACCTCCAATAACGCCCCGGCCCGCCAATGCCATGAGATTGCCGTCCTCGATATGGGCAGAATCGAAAATGACCGACGGCAGCCCATCTCTGTCGATCAGGCAAAGCCGACCGGCCATCACATGCCAGAAATCGACGGCGGGATCGAAATAATTGCCGATCATGCCCTCAGGCGCCAAAACCATGAAGCGAGAGAACATCCCGCGGTTGACGTCGCCAAGGCTCCAAAATGTGCCGTTCAACATGTCCTGGGTCAGCGGCGGCGCATCGGACCATTGTATCTGGCTCGCCGGATGCACTTCGTAGGCGGGCTTATGCAAGCTGTTCGCTGCCAATGACATGTGGACTGTTCCCTAATTCCGAACCCCAAGTAACGGCCCGATCCGAGGAAAGCAGTCAGACGACATGGCTCCCGGAGATTCGCTCGCGATCGAGCTCGTTTGATCGGCACTTTGGCCACCATTCCTTTTGCGAAGCTTGTGCAGGAAATCAAAGGCCGCCTGCCGCCCGGAACACCGTCGCCCAGAACGCATTTCGAGCAATCCAGCCTCGCGAAAGTTGGTCGGCATAATCTCGGGGCTGGGATTTCTGTGCGGGGGACAATCGCGCGTTCAGAATATTGCCAAGAACGTCGGTGCTCGGCGGACACGAAGGTCGGTCGTGTCGTCCGTCAGGTCGAGACTAAGAACCACTCGTCTCTTTTACGGTAGCAGAAGATGCATCAGAAGAAAAAGCTGGCCATAATCATCGAAGTCGATAGCTTCATCGGCGACATATTCCAACATCTGTCGAAGACCTACGAAGTCATGGCCATACAGCCGAAGACTTTCAAGGAGATCGAGACGGCTGTGGAATGGGCCGACATCGTCTGGTTCGAATTCTGCAACGAGCTCTTCGTCCACGCGATCAACCAGAACATCAAGCGGCGCGGCAAGCGTGTCATCGCGCGCTGGCATCGCTTCGAGATCGTCGAATCGAATTTTCCCGATCGTATCGATTTCGGCGCCATCGATGATCTGATTCTGGTGTCCCATGACATGCTGCGTGTCCTGAAACTCAGGGCACCTCAGGTCACCCAGAAAACCCGCACCCACGTCGTGTGGAACGGCCTCAATCTCGACAAGTTCAAGCCGATCCCTTCGCTCGACAAGAAGAAGATCGCCTGGGCTGCCAAGCCCTTCATGCGCAAGAACCAGCCGCTGTTCCTGCAAATCATGCACTCGCTGGTGAAGCGCGATCCTTCCTACACGCTGCATGTGGCCGGCGAACAGGAGGAGTACGTCATGATGCCGTACCTGAAGCGCACGACGGAAAAGCTCGGCCTTACCCGCAACGTCTTCTTCCATGGCTGGCAGCGCAACATGCCGGCGTTCCTCGCCGACAAGGGCGTGATACTGTCGACCTCGGTGCACGAGAGCTTTGGTTATAACATCGCCGAAGCCATGGCTGTCGGCGCCCTGCCGGTGATCCATGACTATCCCGGTGCGGAAGAATTCTGGCCCGACGAAATCCGCTTCTCGTCGGTGGATGAAGCCGTCGAAAAGATCATTGCCGGTCAGACCCATCAATGGACGCAATATGTCCACGACAAATTCCCGCTCGCCAAGCAGCTGCGCGAACTCGATATCGTCATGGGCGACCGGGTGGCCGAAGCACCCAAAACCTTGAATTGGGCATCCCTGGAACAGCAGGCCGGCTCGCCTATGAAGCGGCCCGTTCCACTCTGGCTGGCGCAGCGGCCGGCTGCCACACATCAGGCCCAGCAACCCGCACCTATTCCGCAGGCCATATCGGTGCAGCAGGTTCGCGAAGCCGTCCCGGTTGCCGAGGTGGCGATGCAGCCGATGCAGCAGCCCTATCCGACACAGCCGCAGCCCATCCCGACGCCATCTGTGGAGCGACTTGCTCCCGTTACACCGCTGGAACAGCCGATGCGTCGATCGGAAGCTGCGCCTTCCTTTGACTCCACCGGCTATTGGGAAGGCCGTTACCGCAGTGGCGGCAATTCGGGTGCCGGCTCTTATGATGTGCTCGCCAAATACAAGGGACAGTTTCTGAATAGCTTCGCCCGGAAGAAAGGGCTGAAATCCTTCGCGGAGATGGGCTCCGGCGACGGCAATCAGCTGAAATACTTCTCGTTCGACCGCTATACCGGCTTCGATGTCTCCAAGACGGTCATCGAACGCACGATGATGATGTACAGGGATAAGCCGAACTACAATTTCGTCTGGCTGGGCGATCAGTCGCTTGACTGGGAAATGCACGAGGACGCCTATGACTGCGCCTTGTCGCTCGACGTCCTCTACCATTTGGTTGACGACAATATTTACGTCAATTACCTCGACCAGCTCTTCTCTCTGCCGCAGCGCTATGTGATTATCTACGCCTCCAATTTCGACGGCCCGGATATTCGCGGTGCGTCGCATGTCCGGCACCGCAAATTCACGACGGACATCGCAAACCGGTTCCCGCAATGGAGCCTGCTGAAGCTGGTGGAGAACCCATACAAGTTCAAGGAATCGACTGAAGCGGATTTTGCAATCTACAGTCGCGACGAATTCGAGAATGCGCTGGATCTGAACGAACTCGACGCCATCAGATGAACCAGCCTGAAATGGAAGAGAGGCGCCGCGGTCATACCGCGGCGCCTCTATTTTATTGCGAATACAGCGGGCGAAGAGTGTTGTCTTAGCCGGCTATCTCGGCGTCTTGCCGAGTATCAAATGAGGGGCCTGTTTCAGCCTGAGCGCGATATCCGCAGTCTCGAACGACTGCCTGCGCACGTTCTCATAGTCAGCCTGGCCATAGTCTTCATAGCATTGCCGAACCAGCGCGAAAAAGCGCTCCCTGAGATCGATCGGCAATTGCGGGTAGATCCAATCGAGCAAATCGAACTTGCTGCGAAGGAACCACTGGTAATGGGCCTCTTTCATCCGCGGCAGGCGCGCAAACAGCGCTTCCACCTCCGCAAAGGCCTTGAAGACCTCGAACCGCTTTTCGGTGAAGACATTGGTCAGCTGCGCCCTGTCCTGATAGACGCGGTGGCCGATGAGATAGCGATTCATCATGCCGATCTTCCGGGCGTGCAGATAGATATGCCAGTGAGCATAGATATCGTTATGGACGCGGGTCTCCGAGAAGCGGAGACCCGTTTCCCGACATAGCCTGGCGCTCACGATCTTGTTCCAGGGGAAATTCACGGTGAACAGCAATCGCCCGCACTGATCGAGCGTAAAAACGCCTATGTCGGTATCGCCGACCAGCTCCCGCCAGGCATCATTGTCGATCGGCAGCATCGGATCGAGACGACCGTTCCTCTCGGTGACGTAGCGATAGCGAAACACCATCACATCGCAGGCATTGGCTTCCATGTGATACACGACTTCATCGATCGAGCGATGCGCTACCATGTCGTCGGCGTCGAGAAAGTAATAATAGTCGCCGCAGGCGGCGGCCATGCCGGCATTCCGGCTGTATCCCGCCCCGCCATTTTGTGGATTGCGCAGCAGGCGCACCCGCTGATCGCGCTGAGCATGTCGCTCGACAATCATCGCGGTGGCATCGGGAGACATGTCGTCGATGACGATCACCTCCAGGACGTCACGATTTTCCAGAACCGCGGCAATCGTTTCACCGATGGATTCCTGCGCCTTATAGGCGGGAATGATGACGCTGACTTTGCTCACAGGGTCTCCTGATACTGACATGGACGCCAAACCCTGGAGGTATCGGTGATCCATGTGCCTCGGGCTATCCGGCCATCTTCGAGGAAGAGGCAACCTCGAAAACGGCAATCGCTTCCCGCCGGGATTGCAGGATGCGCTGGCCGGAACATAAAGAGCGGAACTTGCACTGAACTGGAGCATGGGCAATTCCCACAATCGGATCGCTCAAAACTCTCCAGCCCCGCGAAAGCAATCCCGCTTATTCATGGATCAAAGTCCGCGCATAGAATCGCGCTGATGCCTCGTGGAGAATATCGATGTCTTCTGCCCAAGTCCCCGTCCTTTCGGTCTGCGTTCCGACCTATAACCGTCAGTTCATGCTCGAGCGGAACGTCAATTTCCACCTGGAAGAGTTTCGCCGACTGGGCCTCCCTTTCGAAATCGTCATTGTCGACGATTGTTCGACGGATGAGACCGCAGCCTACATTCAGTCGATCTCGCATCATCCGGAAATCAGCGCCTATCGCAGGGCGCGCAATTCCGGTTTCATCAGCAACTACGCTTTTGCGATGCAGAGAGCCCGCGGCCATTACGCGGTTTTCCTCGGCGACGACGATTTGCTGATCCCGGAAAAAGTCGTCGAATATCTTCGCATCATGGTGGACGACAAGAATATCGGCATGATCCAGGCGCCGTGGCTCCTCGTCGATGGCCGGCCTGGCGGCGGCGATATGGAACCCTTCTATCACCTCTCCTATCCGACGCGTCACGCCAAGGGTGATTTCCGCTCGATGCTGGAATTCATTCTCGACCGTCACATCTTCCCCGAATTCATGATCATCCGGCGCGACGTTCTGTTGAAATCAATTTCCAGCCCGACGCCGTTCATCTTTTGGGCATTCCTCTATACGACCCGCGCATTGGACAAGGCCGACGTGCTGTTTATGCCGGAGCCTTTCGCGCGCGTGACCGCCGTTTCAGACGATCCGCGCCTGCAGCAGGGCAACAAGGAATGCATGTTCCAGTGGGATACCTACAGAGGCGGCCTCGAATACCTCGCCTCGCAGGCGCTGCGCGATAACCGCTATCCGCCTGATTATCGCGGCTCGCTGATGCCTCGCATCACCGAATTCATGCTGCAGCGTCAGGCGGTCGCCATGCGCCTGCATGTCAACGCGCAGAACTGGGTCGAAGCCTATATCATGTATCACCGCATGGCGGCCTACCTGCCGACGCCATTGCCGCCGGAATCCTATGATCAGATCCGCAAGCTGGCAGGCATCTCCACCGCCGCGACGGAAGCGATTGCTTTCAATGGAGAACCCGTCATCATCGAACCGATCATCGACGACGCCACGATCAATCTTCTCCCGCAGTCGATCCGGCAGCATCTCTCAAGGGAAGCGCCGCAGACCGGCAGCTATGGCGGTAAGCCAAGGGCCTATCTCCGCTTCACCGAGGATTTCCCGGCCAATCCGGGTCCGAAGGACGGCCTGTTCAGCATCATGACCTATATCGATCAGTTCGTCTGAGATTTGATAGCTATGGCCAAGGGCTCCGCAACGCACTGCGGAGCTCTTGGCATTTCCGGCGCGCCTTAGCCCGGCAGCATTTCCGTCACTGCAATGATTGGCCCGAGCGGAAACAGGCTATCGCGCCTTTGCCATTCCGGGATATCGAGGCTGGAGATGCTGCCATCGAGAAACAGCGCATTCGGACATTTCAACTCGTCGCGAAATAGCGTCGCAAAGTCGTGGAAACGCACCGCGCCATCGGAAATGGCGAAGACGACCTTGCCGTCAGAGGTGACGCCCACGCCGTTTCGTGTCTTCAAGCTCGGACTATCCGCCAGAAATGACGGATGAAGCCTGCCGCTGATGACCAGCATCGGGCCGGACTGCGTCGCATAAAAAGGTTTGATGCCGGAAGCTGCGAAGGCCTTGCTTTCCATGATCCCGGCCTTGCCCGCCCCGAGATAGAAGACCCCGTTCGGCAGGAGATGAAAGTTACCCCAGCCCTTGTTGGTGTTGATCGCCTTCACCTCACGTCCATTCTCGACGAAGAGACCCACGGGAGACTGGTCGTCGAGATACATGCCGCCATTCATGGCGAAGCGCACATAGATGCGATCCTGACGCAGATCATTTTCCAGGGCACGGAAAGAGCCATAAGGTTTGCCGTTGCGATCGTTCTGAAAAATCTGAATGTCGTCGCTGACCGCATCGAAAGTGCAGACCGTATAGCCGTCCCCGAGATGCTGGACCTTGCGGCAGGCTTCGCCGGCCGACGCGGTGGCGGCAAAGGCAAGAACGGCAAGAATGACCATCAATCGAATCAAGCGCATAGCCCCGTATCAATAAACAGGCTTCAGAACGCATCGCAATGCGGCGAAACAAGGAAGGCGTGAGACCTAGAGCTGGAGTGCAGCCATATGGAATGCAAGCTGTTCGGCCGGATAACGATAGTTGGCTCCGACCGGGCAGGCATTGCGTGCAAGGCAGCCGCCGGCCATGCAGCCGACCTGCCCTTGCGGTGTGCGCAAGTGCGACCGGCAGCCTGAAAGATCAAAGCCGGCTGCCGCTATCGCCCCAACGGGACAGGCGGCAAGACAAGGTTTCTCAACGCATAGATCGCATGGATGCGGAGAAAACGGCGACACCTCCATTCCTTCCAGCGCATCGGCAAATCCCAATGCGCCGCGATATCCGTGCCACAAACCATAGTCCGGATGGATCAAGATGCCGAGCGGCGACGCTTTCAAGCGCTCGGCCTGCATGGCCCATCGCTGGAACGGTTGCCAGGGAGGATCCGAAGGAAAATAGGCAGTGGCCGCTAGCCCGCTTGCGACCGGCCGGATAATCGCCTTCGACCAGTCATCAAGGGGATTTTTGCGCGTCCTGTTGACGGGCATATCCAGCCATTTCGAAAACGCCGGCCAGATCGAGCCGCCGATATTGCCCAGCAGCACGACACCGCGTGCAGGCGTGCCATCCGTCAGCAACGGCCCCTCGCCTTCATGGAAGGACAAGCTGCCACGAACGAAAACTCCGTGAACGCCGAGCGCCGCACGGAGCTGTTCGAAGATGGCAGGGCCGCGGCTCACCGTGGCCCTTTATATTCATAGTGCGGCCGCCAGACTTCCTTCTGGATGAGATCGGCAACGCGTGTCGCACCGCCTTGCTCCCTGGCGGCCTCGGGCTCTCTTCAGGTGAAAGCGTCCGGCATCGAGTCCTTGCGCTTCTGGATATAGGCGAGAAGAGCCTCGTCGATGGCCGGATCGAGCGGCGGCGCTTCGTAATGATCGAGCCAGGAACGGCAAAGCGCGTTGGCGCGCTGCTCGATGCGTTTCTGACCTTCGATCTCCCACTGCTCGAAGGAGTTGTTGTCGGCGAGCGGCGAGCGATAGAAGGCGGACTGGAAATTCGCCTGCGTATGGCCGCAACCCAGATAATGGCTACCGGGGCCGACTTCGCGGATGGCATCGAGCGCCTGGCCATTGTCGGAGAGATCGATACCTTCCGCCATCTTCTGCATCATGCCGAGCTGGTCCTGGTCGATCATGAACTTTTCGTAGGAGGAGACGAGACCGCCCTCGAGCCAGCCCGCCGCATGCAACACGAAATTCGTGCCGGCCAGCAGCGTCATGTTCAAAGTGTTGGCCGATTCATGCGCCGCCTGCGCATCCGGCATCTTGGAAGCGCAAAGCGAACCGCCGGTACGGAACGGCAGACCGAGGCGACGCGCGAGCTGTGCTGCGCCATAGGAGACAAGCGATGGCTCCGGCGTGCCGAAGGTCGGGGCGCCCGACTGCATCGAAATGGATGCGGCGAAGGTGCCGAACAGAACAGGCGAGCCCTTGCGGATCAGCTGCGTGAAGGAAGCGCCGGCCAGCACCTCGGCCAGAATCTGCGTCAGCGTGCCTGCGACCGTCACGGGGCTCATCGCGCCCGACAGAATGAAGGGAGAAACCACCGAAGCCTGATTGTGCCGCGCATAGACCTTCAAGGCGCCGAGCATCGTTTCGTCGAACACCATCGGCGAATTGGCATTGATGAGGTTCAGCGTCACACAATTATTCTCGACGAACTCGTCACCGAACACGATCTTCGCCATCGCGACGGTGTCCTCAGCCCTTTCCGGCGCCGTGACCGAACCCATGAACGGCTTATCAGAATATTTGATATGGCTATAGACCATATCGAGATGGCGCTTGTTGACCGGGATATCGACAGGCTCGCAGACCGTGCCGCCGGACGAATGCATCGACGGCGCCATATAGGCGAGCTTCACGAAATTGCGGAAATCCTCGATCGTCGCATAACGGCGGTTGCCCTCAAGATCGCGCACGAAAGGCGGGCCGTAGACTGGCGCGAAGATCGTCGCCTTGCCGCCGACATGGGCATTGCGGGCGCTGTTGCGCGCATGCCAGGTGAATTCCTTCGGCGCGGTCTTCAGAAGTTCGCGGCAAAGTCCCTTCGGAAAATGCACGCGCTGACCGCGTACGTCGGCACCGGCTTCCTTCCAGAGCGCCAGAGCTTCCGCATCGTCGCGAAATTCGATGCCGATTTCCTCCAAAACCGTATCGGCATTGCGTTCGATGAGCTGCAGGCCCTCTTCGTCAAGCACTTCATAGACGCCGATCTTACGGGTGATATAGGGGAGTGAAGGACCCGGCCCGCCGCCGCTGCGCGAAGCGCGCCGCGCTGCCGCACCCCTGCCCTCACTGCGCGAACGCCGTCCGCCGCCATCATTGCCTGCAGCCGGTTGCTCAATCATATCGTCCATGATGTTTCCTCACTCCTGCGCATGGATGCGTCTATCACGCTCCATGCTACCTGATTCCGACAAGCGGACGTTCCTTAATGCGCCAGCAATTAGCATAGGACAGACATCGGCTGACAATATCAACTGTTCCTCGTCCGTCGCGATTGTTCCGTGCGACGTCGCATTCAAAAAGAGTTTTGGCGGCCTTCCGGTCTATCCGTAATGGCGGCAGTGTTTTATACAAGTCTCTGATGCTGCACGAAAATGGGATGGAGCGCATGTCTGACGACGAAATCATTCTCTCGGAACTTTCTGATGAAGAGCTCGTGCAGCAGATGCATGACGACCTGTATGACGGCTTGAAGGAAGAAATCGAGGAAGCGACCAATATCCTCTTGGAGCGCGGCTGGGCTCCTTACGATGTTCTGACCCAGGCGCTGGTCGAGGGCATGCGTATTGTCGGCATCGACTTCCGCGACGGCATTCTCTTCGTTCCGGAGGTGCTGCTTTCGGCCAATGCGATGAAGGCCGGCATGGCGATCCTGCGGCCGCTGCTGGCACAGACCGGTGCACCCAAGCTCGGCAAGATGGTGATCGGCACCGTCAAGGGCGACATTCACGACATCGGCAAGAACCTCGTCGGCATGATGATGGAGGGCGCCGGTTTCGACGTCATCGACCTCGGGATCAACAATCCGGTCGAAAACTACCTCGACGCCATCGAGCGCGAGCAGCCCGATATTCTTGGCATGTCGGCACTGCTAACCACGACCATGCCCTACATGAAGGTCGTTATCGATACGCTGAAGGAAAAGGGCCTGCGTGACGACTATGTCGTACTGGTCGGCGGCGCGCCACTGAACGAGGAATTCGGCAAGGCCGTGGGTGCTGACGCCTATTGCCGTGACGCTGCCGTGGCGGTGGAGACTGCCAAGGAATTCATGAAGCGCAAGCACAACAGCCTGGCTGCGGGCGCCTGATTGCAAGAAACTGAGTGCCGGCGACAATCAACGGGTTGCCGCCGGCACATTGGTATCCCAAATTAGCTATTGAGCCGCCTTCTTGACGGTATGACCGGCGTCCTCGGTTGCGTTCACCGCATTTGCGGTATCTCTGCCCATGCCACGTATAGTATTGGCGCAAGAGGCAAGCACCATGAGAACGACGCAGGCGGTGGCAATTTTCGTGAGTGTCGGTGCAGTCATGATTGGGAACCCCCTCTGAGTGGATATCGATCAAAAAAATACGGAGAAGAACCCTCCGCGCGATAAACGCGCACAAACCCAAAAAGTTCATGTGATTGCGTGCGGGGCAATCGCGCGCGAAATACTAGCGGTCACCAGAATAAACGGGCTCGATCACATCGACCTTCACTGTCTTCCCGCAATCTATCATTCCTATCCGCAGAAGATCGCACCAGCCCTGGAAGAGGCTATTGCCGATGCGCGCGCGCGCGGCTTCGAAAAGATCTTTATCGGCTATGCCGATTGCGGCACAGGCGGCGATATCGACAGGATCTGCCAGCGTGAAGGAATAGAGCGCCTTTCCGGTCCGCACTGTTATTCCTTCTTCACCGGCAACGAGGCTTTCGCCGCACGCGACGATGACATCACATCGTTTTTCCTGACAGATTTCCTGGCCCGCCAGTTCGAAGCCTTTGTCGTGGTTCCGCTCGGCCTCGACCGCCATCTGGAGCTGCGGGACATGTATTTCGGCAACTACCGCAAGGTCGTCTATCTCTCGCAGGAAGAAGATCCGGCGCTGCAGGCAAAGGCAAGGGACGCCGCCGCCTTTCTCGGCCTGGAATACGAATATCGCTATACCGGCTACGGCGATCTTGCCCGCGAATTATTGACCGTCTGATTACGACATCTGCGTCGGTTTTCGATCTTCCTCTTCTTTGCCGGGACCGACATGCTGGACGAGGCAAAGACATTCAATCACAGTTCGAACCCGTCCGTTTCAAAGGATAATAAGCTTTGGGGATGCTTGCAGGCGAGGTTTCGATATCGCGTCGCTTTTCGGCATGTGCCGCGTCGTGGCGAGCGCAGTCCCGAGGTCTGCCGGCGTGCATTCTGGCGTGAAGAGGAGATTTTGCGCATGGCAGATCGCATTGTCGTTTACTGGCGGGACATTCCGGCCCAGGTCATCATCAAGAAGGGCAGGCAGACGGCAAAACGCGAGCTTTCGCTGCGCTTTACCGAAGCGATCGACATGTGCGCCATGCGCACCGGCGCGGCCGAAACCGACGACTATCTGGCTGAATGGCGCAAGGCGGATCCCGTACCGGTCTCCGACGATCTCGAGGCCGAAGCAGACAAGGCAGCCGGCGAGATCGAGGCTGCCTATGATCGCGAGCGGCTGGTGGCGCTGGTGAAGGCCGGAGGCCGCGACAATGGCTGATGCCGTCCAGAAGCCTGGCAATGCCGCCGCGGGCGCAAAGGCGGCCAGCGGCGCCTACACGCCGGCCGGCGTCTCTCCCAATCGCCGTGCCCGACGCAAATATACGGTCCGTCTCTGGGCCGTGCGTCATTCGCGTTTTCTCGAATGGTTCTACCGTCGTTTCGCCGACACATTCCTGCTGCTTCATCCGCTGTGGAAAGCGTTCGGCTATGAGCGCGTGGAGCGACCGATCACCTTCATTGAACGCAATGTGAAGGGCTTCCTGTTCGATTGCCGCATGTGCGGCCAATGCGCGCTGTCGTCGACAGGCATGTCCTGCCCGATGAACTGTCCCAAGCAGCTGCGCAACGGTCCCTGTGGCGGTGTGCGCGCCAACGGCAATTGCGAGGTAGAGCCTGATATGCCCTGTGTCTGGGTACAGGCCTGGAACGGCTCGAGGAATATGACCCACGGAGACGCGATCCTTAACGTCCAGAAGCCCGTCAATCAGTCGCTGCGCGAGACGTCTTCATGGCTTCGTGTCACGGCGGAAGCGGCAGCAGCGCGCGAAGCGGCGAAAAAGGAAGCCTGAGCGATGTCGCATATCGATGAAAATCCGCTTGGCGTCCATCTGCCGCTCGATCCCCTGCCCGGCCATTCTTCGCTGGGACGGCTGGAACGCGTGCTCCGCCGCGGCGAGTTCGCCGTCACCGCCGAGCTGAACCCGCCCGATAGCGCCAATGCCGAAGACGTCTATGAACGCGCCGCCATCTTCGAAGGCTGGGTCGATGGCATCAACGCCGTCGATGCCTCCGGCGCCAACTGCCACATGTCCTCGGTCGGCATCTGCGCGCTGCTGACGCGGATGGGCTATGCGCCGATCATGCAGATCGCCTGCCGCGACAAGAACCGCATCGCCATCCAGGGCGACGTGCTGGGTGCGGCTGCCATGGGTGTTTGCAACATCATGTGCCTGACCGGTGACGGCGTGCAGGCCGGCGATCAGCCGGGCGCCAAGCCGGTCTTCGATCTCGATTGCATGTCACTGCTCGAAACCGTGCGCATCATGCGCGACAACGCCAAATTCCTCTCCGGCCGCAAGCTGACGTCGCCGCCGAAGGTTTTTCTCGGCGCCGCCATCAATCCCTTCGCGCCGCCTTACGACTTCCGCCCCTATCGGCTGGCAAAGAAGATCGAGGCCGGCGCGCAGTTCGTCCAAAGCCAATATTGCTACGACGTGCCGATGTTCCGCGAATACATGAAGAAGGTGCGTGATCTCGGCTTGCACGAAAAATGCTTCATTCTCGTCGGCGTCGGCCCGCTTGCCTCGGCAAAGACGGCCCGCTGGATGCGCTCCAACGTGCCGGGCGTTCATATTCCCGATGAGGTCATCAAGCGCATTGAGGGGGCTCAGGATCAGAAGAAGGAAGGCAAGCAGCTCTGCATCGACATCATCAACGAGGTGAAGGAGATCGAGGGCGTTTCCGGTATTCACGTCATGGCCTACCGCCAGGAGGAATATGTCGCGGAAATGGTGCATGACTCCGGCGTGCTGAAGGGCCGCCAGCCCTGGAAGCGCGAGGCAAGCCGCACCGATGCGCTGGTCGCCGAGCGGCTGCACCAGATCAGCGAAGGCAGGGAAGAAAACCAGCAGGCGATGGCGGAGATTGCAGCCCACCATACGCCGCCGCAGGCACATTGAATTCGAGACGATAGCAGCAGGCCGGGAGAGGAACCGGTCGGCTTGTAACCCAGATCACCGCACGATAGACCAGCTATCGGGCCAACTGACCAGAGGATCAGACATGACGCGTACCATCGTTGCCTCCGCCACCCGCGAGATCATCATAGGCTTCGACCAGCCCTTCTGCGTGATCGGCGAACGCATCAATCCGACGGGGCGCAAGAAGCTCGCCGCCGAGATGATCGAAGGCAATTTCGACACCGTCATCAAGGATGCTCTGGAGCAGGTCGCTGCCGGCGCAACCATGCTCGACGTCAACGCGGGCGTTACTTCGGTCAACCCGAACGAGACCGAACCCGGCCTGCTGGTACAGACGCTTGAAATCGTGCAGGGTCTGGTCGACGTACCGCTTTCGATCGACAGCTCGGTCACGGCGGCAATCGAAGCGGCCCTCAAGGTTGCCAAGGGCCGCCCGCTGGTCAATTCGGTGACGGGCGAAGAGGAAAAGCTCGAAGCCATCCTACCGCTGGTCAAGAAATACGACGTTCCCGTCGTCGCCATCTCGAACGACGAGACCGGGATTTCGATGGATCCGGACGTGCGCTTCGCTGTTGCAAAGAAGATTGTTGAGCGCGCCATGGATCACGGCATCAAGCCTGAGGACATCGTCGTCGACCCGCTCGTCATGCCGATCGGCGCGCTTGGCGATGCTGGCCGTCAGGTTTTCGCGCTGCTGCACCGGCTGCGCAACGAGCTGAAGGTCAACACCACCTGCGGCCTCTCCAATATCTCCTTCGGCCTGCCGCATCGCCATGGCATCAATGCCGGCTTCATCCCGATGGTCATCGGTGCAGGCATGACCTCCGCCATCATGAACCCCTGCCGCCCGCAGGAAATGGAAGCCGTGCGCGCCGCCAACGTGCTGAACGGCACGGATGCCAATTGCACCAACTGGATCATGACCTATCGTGACTACAAGCCTGCAGAAGGCGGCGTCGCAGCCGCCGCAGCAACGGCTGCCCCAGCCGGCGGCGGACGTCGCGGTGGCCGTGCTGCGCGCGCCGGTGCAGGAGCAGCGAGGGAATAAGATGGCATCCGGTCGCGGCCTCTCCAATGATCTTGCCACGCTCTGGCTGCAGGCGCCCGTCGTGATCGCCATACGGCTGCAGCAGATGTGGATGGACGCGCTGGCCGGCAGCGTGAACGCGGCCGAAATGAACCGGATGATCTCGGAGAAGATGATGGCAGCGGCGGAAAGCGCCGTTGCCGTAAACGCAGCAATGGTGCAACAGGGTTTCGCGGCTCTGACGGCCGCAGGCGCGACAAGCCAGCGCAGCATCGCCGATGCGGTCGCTCACGCCGCGATAAAACCCTATAGCAGGCGCGTTCGCTCGAACGTGCGCCGCCTTAGCAAATAGAAAGGCTGATCCGTGGCCGAAGCCAGCGACAGCGCCAAACCACTTGTCCTTTTCATGCCATCCGGCAAGCGCGGCCACTTCCCCGTGGGAACGCCCGTGCTGGAGGCAGCCCGTCAGCTCGGCGTCTATGTCGAGAGCGTCTGTGGCGGCCGTGCGACCTGCGGGCGTTGCCAGGTCTCCGTGCAGGAAGGCAATTTCGCCAAGCACAAGATCGTCTCCTCCAACGACCATCTTTCGCCGATCGGGCCGAAGGAAAAGCGCTATGCCGAGGTGCGCGAACTGCCTGAAGGACGCCGCCTCTCCTGCTCCGCGCTGATCCAGGGCGATCTGGTCATCGACGTGCCGCAGGATACCGTCATCAACGCACAGGTCGTGCGCAAGGCGGCCGACGAACGCGTCATTGCTCGCGACGCGGCCGTGCATATGTGCTACGTCGAGGTCGAGGAACCCGACATGCACAAGCCGCTTGGCGATCTGGATCGCCTGAAGGCGGCAATCACGGCGGATTGGAAATACGACAATCTCGAAGTGGATTTTCACCTCATCCCGCAAGTGCAGTCGATCCTCCGCAAGGGCGAATGGAAGGTGACGGCCGCCATTCATCGCGATCAGGACAGCGAACGCCCTCGCCTGATCGCGCTCTATCCCGGCTTGAAGAACGAAGCCTACGGCATTGCCTGTGATATCGGCTCGACGACGATCGCCATGCATCTGTCGTCGCTGCTATCGGGCAGAACCGTCGCTTCGGCCGGCGCCTCCAACCCGCAGATCCGCTTCGGAGAGGATCTGATGAGCCGCGTTTCCTATGTGATGATGAACCCGGATGGCCGCGAGGCAATGACCAATGCCGTTCGTGAAGCTTTGAACGGCTTGATCGACAAGGTCTGCGCCGATGGCGGCGTCTCGCGACAGGATATTCTAAACGCCGTTTTCGTCGGCAACCCGATCATGCATCACCTTTTCCTCGGTATCGACCCGACTGAACTTGGTGGCGCGCCCTTTGCGCTTGCCGTATCCGGGGCCGTGCATCTGAAATCGGCAGACATCGGCCTGCCGATGAATGCCGGCACGCGCATCTACATGCTGCCCTGCATCGCCGGCCATGTCGGCGCCGATGCGGCCGCCGCGACACTTGCCGAAGGGCCGCATCGCCAGGACGAGATGATGCTGCTGGTCGACATCGGCACCAATGCTGAGATCGTGCTCGGCAATCGTCATCGCGTCGTCGCCGCCTCCTCGCCGACCGGCCCGGCCTTCGAGGGTGCCGAGATTTCCAGCGGCCAACGAGCCGCTCCCGGCGCGATCGAACGCGTGCGCATCGATCCCGTCACGCTGGAGCCACGCTACCGCGTCATCGGCATTGAACCTTGGTCGGACGAGCCAGGCTTCGAAGAAGCCGCCGCCAAGGTCGGGGTCACCGGCATCTGCGGCTCCGCGATCATCGAGGTCGTCGCCGAAATGTTCCTCACCGGCATCATCTCGGAAGATGGCGTGGTCGATGGCTCGATGGCAACGCGCTCGCCGCGCATCCTGCAGAACGGCCGCACCTATTCCTATCTGCTGCGCGATGGCGAACCGCGCATCACGGTGACACAGAACGATATCCGCGCCATCCAGCTTGCCAAGGCAGCGCTTTATGCCGGCGTCAAGCTGCTGATGGACAAGCAAGGCATCGATCATGTCGACCGCATCGGCCTTGCCGGCGCCTTCGGCACTTTCATCGATCCGAAATATGCGATGGTGCTGGGGCTTATTCCCGATTGCGAACTCGACAAGGTCAAGGCAGTCGGCAACGCCGCCGGCACTGGCGCGCGCATGGCACTGCTCAATCGCGGCCACCGCCGCGAGATCGAAGAAACCGTCAGGAAAATCGAGAAGATAGAGACGGCGCTTGAATCAAAGTTTCAGGAGCATTTCGTCTACGCCATGGCCCTGCCGAACAAGGTCGACAGCTTCCCGGAACTGTCCAAGGTCGTGACCCTGCCGGAGCGCAAGCAGATTTCCGATGATAGCGGAGAAGGCGGCGGCCGCAGGCGTCGCCGCAGCCGCGAGTAAGAAAGCAATTTATCCAAAAGATGATTGGCCGCGGTTCACGCGGCCATTTTACGTCCGATCTCGACAAAGGCCTGGCGAATGCTGTCTGCCACCGCCTTCATCGGCCCGGTCATCTGTGAAGCCGTCAGCAGACGGATATCGAACGAAGTGAGCTCCGGCAGGCCCTCGTTCGGCCCGAGGATTTCCATATCATCCGTGATGTAGGAGCGCGGGAATGGCGCGACGGCTAGATCGGAGACGATTGCCGCACGCTGTGCCATCGTATGGGCACTGAGATAGGAAACGCGATAGGCTCGCTTCTGCCGCTCCAGCTGCGCCATGGCTTCGGACCGCCAGATACAGCCTTCCTCCCAGATGGAAATCGGCAGCGGATCGCGGCGATAGGCGGTGCCGCACTTGGCGCCGGCCCAGACGAGGCGCTCCGTAAAGATAACCTCCCCTTCCGTTGGGAAAGGCCGCGTGGCGCAATTGATAAGGGCGAGATCCAGCCGCTGCTCCTCGATGCGCTTCTTCAGCTGGATGCTCATATCGACAACGACATCGACCATGATGCCCGGATAAGTCTCGGAAAAGCTCTTAAGGATAGTCGGCAGCAAGCGCTCGCCAATATCGTCAGGTGCGCCAAGCCGCACCACACCGCTGAGCTCGGGCATGATGAAGCGCGAAACCGCCTCGTTGGAGAGTGCCAGTATATTGCGCGCATAGGAAAGCAGCATCTCGCCGTGCTGCGTCAGACTGACCGAGCGCGCATCGCGCAGGAACAGCGTCACGCCGAGCTGCTCTTCCAGCTTCTTGATCTGCATCGAAACAGCTGACGGCGTGCGAAAGACAGCATCGGCCGCAGTCGAAAAATTACCCGTTTCGGCAATCGCGACAAAGGTACGCAGAACTTCATTGTCAAGCAACGGTATGGGCCGGCGGAACGGTACGGTCATATCGATTACCTTTCAATTTTTCTGATCATAAACACCATATCATTTCATTTGTCTGAATGTCAACGAAGCACCATATTAGACCTAATGGAAATTCATCGCAGACAGCCTCGAAGGAGTAAAATCATGGCTGGCACGGCATTGGACGAGGCCTCTCGCCTTCTCTCTCTCATACGCCTCCGCAAAATTCAGCGGATGGCACAGCACACACTCGACGAGATTGCCGCCCGCTTTCCCGCTCATCTGATCGATGACGTCAATGCGCGCGGCCTCCCGCCGGATCGTACGTTGTCCGTGCTGGAGCGCAAACCCGGCAAGCTGCGTTCGTTCAAGAATACTAATGGCAGCTATAAGATCTATTCGTTTGATTGATGGATCTGCCGAGCCCATATTAAACCCGTGACATTTTGAGCGGTTGACACTGAAAGGACCCTGAAAATGACGACCATCAGTTACAGACAGACCGGCGCGCGGAACCCGTTTCCGTCAGGCGGAAGTTATATGCCCTTCTTTTCGCGCCTCGCTAATCGTTGGCAGCAGTGGCGCTCCCTTCGCGAGCTCGAATCTCTATCCGATGACATGCGCAAGGACTTAGGCTGGCCGGCCGCAAACGAAATCAAGAAGCCGAAAGCCACCCGATGATAATGAAAGAGCATAACAGCTAAAGGCGACCCTTAACCCGAACGCGTCGCCTTTTGAACATTTGCACATCCAGATGCGAACTGCACTTTAATCTTGAGAATTACCCGCAAATATATTTTGCCCCTTGAGCATATCGCTCGGCTCCGCTTCGCTTCCCTCCTGCAGCTCCCCTATTTTTCATGGTAGACGCAAATATCCCTTTGCGGCCGCGATTATCCATGCCAATGTCGCTTATAGACCATCGGGCCGACGTATTTGACGCAAGGAATACGTAACGGCCCTGGAGCATGGATTTTCACGACATGAGCAAGACCCCGATCAAGACGCGTTCCCTGGTTTTCTTCCTTGTTCCGCATTTCACCATGCTGCCGTTTTCCGCTGCGATCGAGACGCTGCGGATTGCCAATCGCATGCTGGGCTATCCCGCTTACACATGGCGGCTTGCCTCGACGGACGGGCAGAAAGTCTATTCCTCCAGCGGCATCGGGCTGGAGGTCAATTCCTCCCTTACCGACGAGCGCCGCTATCTCGGCGGCGAGAACCGCCCGAACATGGTGCTGGTCTGCTCCGGCATCTATGTCGAGGAATTCCATAACAAGTCGGTCAATGCCTGGCTGCGCGAGACGTACAATCGTGGCGTCGCCGTCGGCAGCCTCTGTACGGGCGCCCATGTGCTTGCCCAGGCGGGCCTGTTGAACGGCAAGCGCTGCGCGATCCACTGGGAGAACCTGCCGGGCTTTTCGGAAACTTTCCCTCAGGCGGAAGTCTATGCAGATCTCTATGAGGTTGACAGCAATCTCTACACCTGCGCCGGCGGCACCGCCTCGCTCGACATGATGCTGAACCTCATCGGCCAGGATTTCGGCGAGAACCTCGTCAACCGCGTCTGCGAGCAGCAGCTTACTGATCGGGTGCGCAGCCCGCATGACCGGCAGCGCCTGCCGCTGCGTGCGCGTCTCGGCGTGCAGAACTCGAAGGTGCTGTCGATCATAGAGCTGATGGAAAGTAACCTAGCCGAGCCGCTGTCGCTTCTGGAAATCGCCGACGATGCCGGCTTGTCGCGCCGCCAGATCGAGCGCCTGTTCCGCCAGGAAATGGGCCGCTCGCCGGCCCGCTATTATCTCGAGATCCGCCTGGATCGCGCCCGGCATCTGCTCGTGCAGTCCTCCATGCCGGTTGTCGAAGTGGCGGTCGCCTGCGGCTTCGTCTCCGCCTCGCATTTCTCGAAGTGTTATCGCGAACTCTACAATCGCTCGCCACAGCAGGAGCGCGCCGAGCGCAAGCTGACCATGTCGACGAACCGGACCGGCATCGTCGTCTGAGGGCGGTGGAAATCAAAGCAACGATCAGGCAGGCGGCCTACTGGGCCGCCTCTTGGGCCATCTTGAAATCGGAATAGACCTGGTTTCGGCCATTGTGCTTCGCCATATAGAGAAACTGGTCCGCGGCGTTGAGATAGTTGTCGAAAGACTCGTAGCCGGCAATCTCCGCTACGCCGATGGAAACAGTCACCGAAAGCTCTTCGTCGTCGGCATGAACTTTCAGACTGGCAAGGCTGAGGCGGACCTCGTCGCATAGCGCGGTCGCCGCGCGCGAGTTCATTTCCGCAAACAGAATGGCAAACTCTTCCCCGCCAAGGCGGGAGAGCAGATTGTCGGTGCCTTCCAGCAACCCGTGAAGCCTCGCGGCAACGGCCTTCAGCACCTGATCGCCGATCTCGTGACCATAGGTGTCGTTCAGATTCTTGAAGTGATCAATGTCGAGAATGGCGACGGAGCTTGGACGTTGGCGCCGCAGGCATTCATTGACCAGACGCGGACCATGATCATAGAAATAGCGCCTGTTATAGAGCCCGGTCAGATAATCGCTCGCCGCTGCCGCTCGCAATTGCTTCAGCTGCGACAGTGTCTCGACATTCAACGCGATACGGCATTGCAGCTCCTCCTGAACGAAGGGGCGGTAGATGAAATCGCTGGCGCCCGCCTTCAGGAATGTCGCAGACAGCAAACGATCGTTCGAGGACGAAATGCCGATGATCCGCATCCGATCCGAGCCATAGCGGTGGCGGATGCGGCGGGTCAGTTCATGGCCGTTCATGTCGGGCATATTGTAGTCGGTGACGACGATTTCGATGTCGTCAAATGTCTCAAGCATTGCCAGGGCTTCGACACCCGTGCCGGCTTCGGCGACCTTGAATTGCTGAGCGTGCAGCAAATCCGTCAGCATTTTCCGTGCCGAAGGCACATCGTCGACAACCATAACGCGGACAGACCGATTAGCGATGGCGCGCCGGACGGAGGAGACGAGATTGTCGAGGGCGAACTCGCCATCTTTGAGCACATAGTCGACGACATTGCGCTCCATGATGCGATTGCGCGTCGCCATGTCGAAAGACGCCGTGAAGACGATGGTGGGAATGTCATGGGCGACGGCAACGTCCAGGGCTTCTCCATGGGCAGCGTCCGGAAGGTTCAGGTCGATCACCGCCATCGTGAAGCTGCGATCCGCCTCTGCCAGCACCTCGTTCAGCACTTTCAATGAAGAGCAATGGATGACAGCAAGACCGAGTTCGGTTTCGAACCGATGCGACAGCACCGCGGAAAACATGCGCGAATCCTCAACCAGAAGTATTTTCTGGCTGCCATCGCGGTGACCGATGCCGCCGCCAATGTTTCCCGCATGCAGTACCATTTCCCGTCAATTCCTCCCACACCGTCAGGTGTATGAATAGTCAGTCAATTGCAGGTCTGCCAAACCGTCTTGCACGTATCCTGAACAGGATTCGTGAAAAATTTGGAACCGTTGATTGCGGAGATTTACATAAAAGTGATTTTTCCTCACTTTTCTTGGGATTATTTTAGCCGATTTATCCAGCCCGTATCTCCCTGGCGGGCGGCTGAGCCGACTGAATCTGCAACAGCGTGTCGAGATTCTGATTCACGCGGCAGTAGAACTCCTCATCGATGAATGGCCGCAAGATGAAATCATTGCCGCCCGCTTTGAGGAAACGAGCGGAAAGCAGCCGGTTGTTAGATGAGGAGACGCCGATAATGCGCAGCTCATGGGAGCCGGTGGTCGCGCGAATACGGCGCGTCAGCTCGAAGCCGTCCATGTCAGGCATATTATAGTCCGTGACCATAAGGCCGATATCCGGGCTGGCCTTGAGGATTTGGAGCGCCTTGGCACCATTCTCAGCAACGCTGACGCGGAAATTATAGCGCTTCAGCCGGCTGGAGAGCAAAGCGCGCGCCGTCGCGCTGTCATCGACGATGAGAACATGGTGACGGTGGTTTGTCAGAAAACGGCAGATCGATTCCGCCAGCATATCCACGGCAAAGACATTGTCCTTAAGAATGTAATCCACCACATCCTTGGCGATCAGCTCGTCGCGCGTGCCTTCGAGAAAAGTACCCGTGAAGGCGATCGTCGGAATGCTGAGATCAAGCAGGTAGGCCAGGGCTTCGCCCTTCTCGGCCCCTGGGAGATTCATATTGGAGATTGCCAGTTTGATCGGCTCCGACGACTTGTCGTAGGCAAGCTGAAGCTCTTCGAAATTGCGGCAAATCTCGACGTCGATGTCCAGAAGCTCCTTCAGCTTAGCCCGGACCATCGATGTAAAGAGATTGGAATCCTCGACGAGAAGAATGCGCGAGCCGGCAAGAGACGCACCGGAATATTGCATCCCCGAAACACCCAGAAATGGCATAATGAAAACCTGTTTTTGAAAATGATCCCCTCTGTATTTTTTTAGAACAAAGCCTTTGCGGATTTGTTAAGCCGACTGGTTTCCCGGAGGTGAAGAAAATTGCCCCATTCGCGGCTTTCCAGGCGTGCTATCGCCAGAATTCTCGCGGCAACGACATGCGCGAGATCCCAAACCAGACCGAAAGAAACAATCCGAAAGAGTGCGACACGCGCTCCCGTCGAGGAGCGCAAACTAGCAACCTCCGAGCGGAACCAGCGGGAACGATGACTGACATCATTCCCAGCCGCAACAACATGGCTCTGTTTCACCGGGCTCTGCCGGTAATGGGATCACTCCGCCGCGGTCCTGCCACGGCGCCGGCCTGTGCTCTTCGCTTCCGATACCTTGCCTTCGGCCGACAAAGCGGAATCTTCTTTTACGTCATCCTCAGCTTCAGGCCCGTCGGCAGAATCTGTCAGTGCGTCCGCCGTGACATCCAGCTGCCTGCCTCGTCTGCCCTCGCGAACGATATGCAACTCCTGATGCGGATAGGGAATGGAAATCCCCTCCTCCTTGAAGCGCTTCAGGATTTCGATGCGCAGATTGTTGCGGATCTCCATGCCGTCGGAAAGATCGGACAGATAAAAGCGCATCTCGAAATCGAGCGATGACGGACCAAAACGCAGGAACTCTACATGCGGCTCCGGATTCCTCAGCACCTTCGGAATCGAGCGTACCAGCTCCAGCAGGATATCCATCACCTTGCGCGGATCGGCATCATAGCTGACGGATACCGGGATTTCGGAGCGGGCGAGCCTGTTGCGGTGCGTCCAGTTGCCGACCGACGCGTTGATAAGCTCGGAATTCGGTACGATGATCGACTGCTTGCGGAAGGTCTCGATCTCGGTCGCACGTACCGAGATGCGCTTGACGATGCCTTCCGAAGTGCCCGAAACGATCCAGTCGCCGACCTTGAACGGCCGCTCGACCAACAGGATCAGACCGGACACGAAGTTCGACACGATGTTTTGCAGGCCGAAACCGATACCGACCGAGAGGGCACTGGCGACGAGGGCCAGGCTGGACAAATCGATGCCGGCAGCGGAAATGGCAAAGATCGCCGCCAACGCTATGCCGAGATAGCCGATACCGGTTCTCACCGAGTTGCGGACACCGAGATCCACCTGCCCGCGCGCCATGACATTGCTGTCGAGCCAGCGCTGGAACCAGCGCGTGACCAGATAGCCGCCCGCAAACAGCAGGATGCCGACGAAAATGCCGAGCAGCGAGATCGACATGTTGCCGATCTTGATCTCGGTAAAGAGCCTGTAGGCAAAGGTTTCCAGATCCTGAATGTGAAAGCCCCAGGAGAGCAGGATCAGCGGAATGCCGGTCAGCAGCGCGACGGCGTAGGTCGCAAGCCCAGCTGCAAGACCGGCCTGATCGAGCGCCACTTCACGCAGCTTCAGGCGATTTTCCAGAAAGCGTCCGATGATCGTTTCGGCAAAGACGCCCTGCTTGGATACGGCCTTGCCGAGCTGGAAACCAAGATACATGGTCGCGATGACGGCGCTCGTCACGATCATCTGCGTTGCCATGAAGCGGGCCAGCCCGACATAGCCGATGAACGAGGTGAAGATCACCAATATGCCGAGAACGCGAAGAATGATGGCCATGCCATGCGGCCAATGGCGGCCTGGCGCATCCGGATCGCCATTTTTGGCAAGCATCGGCGAACCGAAGGAGGCTGCAATCAGAATAAGGCCGATCAGCAGTGCCGCCAGAAAGCTCTTGGCCACGGTAACGACGACCGGCGACCCCATGGACTCGCTGATGCGGTCGAAGACGTAATCCAGCCCGTTGACCACAGCCATGGCCTGCAGGCACCAGGTCAGCGAATGTGCCCCCTTGTTCGACAGCTTGACCAGCCGCCAATGCGGCCGGAAGGGCGCGAAGACAGCATTGCTCAGGCGACCGACAAAATAGACGAGTCCAATAAAAGCGAAAACCGCAGCCAGTATCGGCGCGATGTCAGGCCGCAGCACATTGAAATTCGAGAGGAAGAAGAAAGACGTAACGAGAAAGGCAGCCAGCGACAGCGTGCGGATCAAGGTCGACCAGAATGCGACGGAGAGCCGGCTGATATAGGGCGGATTCTCGACGGCCTCGTCCTGCACGTAATAGCGGCGGAATAGCCGATAACCACCGAAAAGAAAGATCAGAGCTGCGCCAATCGACAGGCAGACAGCGGCCAGGAATGAAGCAAGCTTTGCCTTAAGCACGAAGCCGATCCAGCTCGTCACGGCGGTACTGAACTTGACGCCCTCGTCGACCAGAGCCGCCCCCGCATCGTCGAATGTCGCCGTGGAAATCTCCGTCCGCTTGAATAGCGTCTCGGCAAACAGCCTTCGGCGCATCTCCATGAACTGCATCGCAAGCCGATTGGTCTCTGCGGTCAGATTGTCGGCATCGAGAATCGCGGCGCTGATCTGGGAGCGTTCGGCATTGAGCCGATCGCGCTCCTGCGCGACGATCGGAGCCTCAGGCGGCTGGCCTTCCTTGGGCGCAGCACCGAGTTGGGTCAGGCGTGCATCGATTTCAGCGGTACGGGGTTTCAGGCGTGCGGAAATAGCAGCTGTGGTGCGGTTGAGCTCGTCGACCTGGCCGGACAGCGCCACGAGCGTCTCGTCATCCGATGTTGCCTGTTTCGCCGCGTCCTGAAGCGACGCATAAGTCTTCTTCGCTTTGCCAAGATCAGTAACAGCTGCGTCCAGCAGCCCATTGGCGAGCTGCCCGGGCTGTTGGTCCGTTTGCTGCGACGCTTGGGCCGGCTGCTGATCCTGCGCAAGGGCAGCCCCCGCCAGCGGGATGATGGCGGTAAACACGCCCAATCCCAGCAACAAAAGGGACAATAGAAAAAGACGAGATTTCAGCAGGCGCAAGCAGAGCTCCTCGTTGCACATGAAGTCGCAGGCAGTGGATGACCGAATCGCCGCAAAAATGGAGACCCGAGTCGTCCTATAGTAGGATTGCGAATTCCATAGTCTTTACGCGTACGCCTTGTAAGACAAAGAAAGGCGACACGAAGGCATTCCATGCCGTTATCCCGTCTGGACTCTCCTTCAAAACCGGATATCGGCCGCTCTCATCTTGACGACGATCTGCCGCGCCGATCATCGCCCGCCCGGAAATAGGCCAGGAAAACACCTTGGCAATGGGTCGATCTATGCGCGCCCGCTCCGCAATATCAAGATGAAGGCGACGCCTCCAGCAAGCCCGGTGACCACGCCGATCGGCATGTCCTCCGGAGCCATCACCAGGCGCGCGATAATATCAGCCCAGATCAACGTCAGTGCGCCGAAAGCGGCGCTCAGCGGCACCACGCGCACATTGTCGCCGCCCACGATCAGCCGCACGAAATGCGGCACCATCAATCCGACGAAACCGATTGCGCCTGAAAAGGCGACCATCACGCCGGTCAGCAGCGCCGTGATGACGAAGAGTAGCAAGCGAAATCGTGCAACGGCAATGCCAAGCGTGACGGCCGTTTCATCACCCATCGCAAGTGCATTGAGCTCCCTCGTCTTCGGAAGAAGCAAGACGAGGCAGAACAGCAGGATGCCAGCGGGATAGATGAGGTGTTGCCATTGCGCCAGCCCGAGCCCGCCCAGCATCCAGAAGACAACGGTGTTGGCGGCTCTCGGGTCGCCCAGAAAGATCAGGAGGTTGCCAAGCGCCGTGAATACGAAGGCTACCGCCACGCCCGACAGGACGAGCCGATCGGCCGAATGCGAGCGCGTCAGCCGCGTCGTCAGCCCGACGGCCGCGGTTGCGAGCAAGGCGCCGGCAAAAGCGAACAACGGCACCGTCAACAGGCCGAGGATCAGCCCGGTATGCAATAGCGCCAGAATGGCGCCGAATGCCGCCCCGGAGGAGACGCCGAGGAGATGCGGGTCCGCCAATGGATTTCGCGTCAGCGCCTGCAGGACGGCGCCGGTGATGGCAAGCCCCGCCCCGACGAGCGCCGCCAGAACGACGCGCGGAAAACGGACGTCCCAGACGATGCTTTCCTGCCCGCTGGACCAGGTGGCCGGAAAGGCACCAACATGCAGTCTGTTGCCGACAATCGACCAGACGGTGGAGAACGGAATGGATGCCGAACCGAGCGAAACACCGGCGGTGATCGACAGAATGAAGCCTATGGCGAGCAAGGGGATGAGAATGGAGAGATTGAGGCGCATGCTTGAATCTTGAGGAAGGGATCCGCCCCATGATCGACTGGACGGATCGGCATTGCAGACGATTACATGGCGCTCGGGTGAAAGGCCCTGGCCAGCGTGGCGATAGCCTCGATGTTGCGCGGCCCCGGCGTCGCCTCCACATAGGGCAGCACGACGAAGCGGTCATTCTTCACGGCATCGATATTCCTGAAGGCCGGATTGCCCTTGAGAAAGGCGATCTTCTGGGCGGCGGTGACCTGGCCGTAGTCGACGATGACGATCACTTCCGGGTTCTTCTCGATGACCGGCTCCCAGGACACTTCAGTCCAGCTCTTCTCGACGTCGTCCATCACATTGACGCCGCCGGCAGCCTCGATCAAGGCGGTCGGAATGCCATAGCGCCCCGATGTGAACGGCTTCTTCTCACCGGAGTCATAGACGAAAACGCTGGTCGGCTTGTCGACATGACCGATCCTCGCCTGGATCTCAGCAAGCTGCTTGCGATAGCCGGCGACGAGCGCCCCCGCCCTGTCCTCGACGCGGAAGATCCTGCCGAGATTGAGGAGATCCACAAACATGTCGTCCATGGTCGGCTTGTTCTTCTGCATGACGAAGATGCAGGATTCGGTCAGCTCATAGACCTTGATGCCGAAGGGGGCGAGCGTTTCCGGAGTTACCTCGCCGCCGACCTTCATGCCATAGTTCCAGCCGGCAAAGAAGAAATCCGCATTGGCGCCGAGCAGCACCTCTTTGCTCGGATATTTCGGCGACAGCTCCGGCAGTTCCTTCACGCCGTCACGCAGCTTCTCATCCAGCGTCTTCCAGCCGGAAATGCCGGTATAGCCGACCATGCGGTCCTGCAGCTTCAGCGCCAACATCATCTCGGTCAGGTTGACGTCGTTGGAAACGGCCCGCTCCGGCGCTTTGTCGAAGGTCACATCGCGATTGCAGCTGCGCACGGTGACAGGCTCGGCGAGTGTCGTGCCCGCAAACAGGCTTCCGATAAGCAAGGCCGCGGCAGACAGGGATATGCGAGAAAACATGAATAACTCCAATGATCGTATTATCGAAGGGAAAAGGAAAAGCGCTGCGGACCGCCGTCGGTGCGATGCAGCCGCGTACCAACCCTGAAAGCGTTCGAGACATGCTCCACAGTCAGGACTTCGGCAGGTTCGCCGTGGCCCATAAGCCGCCCGCAATTCATGACGGCGATCTGCGTCGCAAAATCAGCAGCGAGATTGATGTCGTGCAGCGTCGTGATGATCGTCAGGCCGAGTCTCTTCAGTAGCTCAAGAATCTCGAGCTGATGGCGGATGTCGAGGTGATTGGTCGGCTCGTCGAGGATGATGAGTTCCGGCTCCTGTGCCAAGGCGCGGGCGATCAGCGTCCGTTGCTTCTCACCACCCGACAGCGACGCGAATTGCCGCTGTGCCAAAGACTCCAGTTCCAGACGGGCAAGCGCCTTGGTCGTGACCTCATGGTCGCGATCGCTCCAGCGTGCCATGCCCTTGCGGTGCGGGATGCGGCCCATCAACACCACGTCCCGCACGCTGAAGGGAAAATCACCTGGCGTCTCCTGCGGCACGACGGCGATGCGCTGCGCCGCCTCTCGCGGACCTATGGACCAAAGATCGATGCCGTCGAGACGCACCGAACCTCGCTGCGGCTTGAGGCCGCGATAGAGGCAGCGCAGCAAGGTCGACTTGCCGGCTCCATTCGGACCGATGATCGCAAGCCGGGCGCCGGCCTCGACTGACAGCGTGATGCCACTGATGATCGGCATTCCCTTCTGGGGACCCCAGCTGATGCCGTCTGCTTTCAGTCGTGCGCTTCGTTCGGACATGACCCGGCTCCTATTGCAACACGACCAGCTGGCGTTCGGCTGATACGATGGCGGCGGGAATGCGCGCGAGGGTCTTGCCTGCCAGCGCTCTCGGGCGCTCGCTTTCGCGGGTCAGTCCATCGGGGCGATCCCGATAAAGCTTCGCGAAGGAGACGAGCGCACCGATATCGCTCGCATCCTCGATGTCACCGAAGAGGTACGTCGACTTTGCTGTGGCCTGGAAAGCGACCGTGCACGGCCGTTCGCAGCCCGCCATGCAGACGCTGCCCTCCAGGCTGAAATCATCCGCGAGTGCGGCGTCAGCCTGGGAGATCGCCATCTGCAGATGTTTCAGGAGTTCGAGGCCCGGCCGGCACGGTTTGCCGACATGACGGCAGTTGGTGCACACGGTGATCCGGTGCGTCGCCTCTTTTGTATTATCCATGAGATGCCTCCCGGAGATTTCGCCGGAGGCACAGTCAAGATGGGGCCAGCGGACGCAGCGGCGCCCTCGCCCAACCACTGATTTTCCATCGGAACACCCCGTCCGTTGCGGTTGATATCGTCGATGGCAGGTCTCCTGGCTCGCGGGTCACAACTCGTTCGCGCCTTCCCGGCTTGACGCCAGTGGCATATTGCGAACGCGCTCTCCGCTTACAGTTGCGGGGGCAGCCACGGTCTTGGCCCCTGATGGGTAATCCGCACCGTGTTCCCTTTTCAGCCGCCATCCGGATCGATCCGAAAGCAGCACCATCGGCGGTATTCATGTCATAGAAAGCGGATGCGGGCAACGGGGATGTCATATGCGCTTTCATTTGTCCTGGAGCTTCGGCCTGAGTAGGCAATCGTTACGTTATTACATAACAAATGACAAGCCATTATCTCCGCTCGAGGCCGCAACTGCGATATGCATATGCGGAAGCACTCAATCGCGATCCAGAATGAAAGAAACCGCAGGGCTGTCAGACCGCCTTGCACTGAGGATGAAAACGCTCCGCGACGCTCTCTGCCGCCGCATAGGCCTGCGTCACGATCTCAGGCACCAGATCGATGTCGGGGAGACTTCCAAGTCCCAGGGGACCAATCGCAAAAAGCCCGTCTGTCGTACGCCCGTTGACCTCAAGCGAGCCTGTCGCGTCCACGGCGAGACCGAGGCCAAGCTCGTCCGGCACCGCGAGGCCGGCATCGATGAGGCTACGCAGCAAGGGTGCATTCAGATCCGGCGCCTGGCACCGACAATCGATTACGTCGTCGGCATAGAGCTGCTCGGTCTCCTGCCGGCCAGCCGGCTTCAAAACCAGCCCGGTCGGCGTGCGGCGGATAAAATGACCGCGCCGCAGCAACGTGTTGCCCTCGGCAAGCTCCTGATTGAGGCGCAAGTGCAGCGCCTCGGGAAGCCGATTGCGATGGCTGTCATAAAGCGCCCGCAAATGGCGGTTGAACTGCTGCTTCTGCCCGGCCGGCAGAGATCGCCAAAGCGAGCGCGCATGCTTGCGCAAGCCGTTCATGACGGATTGCCAGCTCTGGCCGTTCGCCTCCGCCTCGACGCAAGCCTTGCGGACGAAGCGGACGATCTCGCTGAGTTTGCCGGGCATCTCGTCGGCAGGGAAAACCGGATCGGCATTGTTGCGCGTGTGGCTCTGCGGCAGAAAGCCTCGCCGCGAAACGATGGTGATCTGTCCCGTATAGCCGTTCTCACGCATCTGCAGCAGCCGATCGACGACGCGCAGGCCGCTTCCGAGCAGGATCGTATGCGGTCGCGACACGAGACGGCGCGCCCGCACCGTCGTCGGCACGGTCACGAGATCGCTGGCCTGGAATTCGTGATCGCTAATGCCATAGCCTGTCGCCAGCACCACCATGTCGAAAGGCGCATTGGCGGCGCCATCGCTTTCCACTACGAAACGGCCGCCACGAACACGCCGAAGCCCGAAGACCGTCTCACTGCTGACCTGCACCGCCACATCCCGCCGTGACGAGAAGGCTTCCGAAAAGCGCTGATAGACGTAGTCGCTGAAAATGCTCTTCGGTACGAAGATCTGCAAAAAACCGGGTATGGCGGCGGGGACGGCGCTGCGGAAAGGCACATTACCGCAAAGCCATTGATTGAAGTCGTCGGGATCTCCCGCGGAAACGGAAAGATCGCGAACACGGCTGTTGAGAATTTCACTGCTATGTCCGGAGGCGAGCGCCTGTCCGCCGCTGACGGTGGAATTAGGATCGAAAAGCTGCAGATGGAAGGGAAAGCGAACCGTCTTCATCAAGGCGATCGCCATCATCATGCCGGAAAAACCGCGCCCAATCACGGCAATGCGGGGCATCGCATAAGGCCGCGCTGTCGCGTTCGTCCTGGCGGAAAAGAATCCCTGAACCGTCATATCAACTCCTGGGGCGAGAGGTGGTCGATCATGCCTTTCTTGGGCTTGCTGACTTCACAGGTCCGGAAACACAGAGCCGATATCCGGGCCTCGGCAACCTTGGGACTGCGGCCGACAGAACGCACGAAAGCCGCTTCCGTTCTCAATACGCGTCGCGCTTCTTCAATCAGGATCCTTCCAAAATGAAAGATGCGACAGGCAGGTCCAACTCTGATCCAACACCAGATGCCTGCGATCAGCCGCCATATGATTACTTCGTCAAAAGCCATCAGGCAGCAGGATTATTGCCATTGTCTACTTATTTAGTCGTATATGAAAGCGCGAAAACGCTCCGCTAGCAAGTGCTTTCTTGTCCGGGCGGAATAGGGTCGACGAAGCTGCGGTACAGAAAACGGCTGGCGACCGGACACCCCCTTCGTATCCGGTACCTGCGTCGATCAGCAAAAAGGGAAAGCAAATCCAAGCCCTAGGATCAGCTTATGAAGCAGCTTTCGCTATTCGTTGGCCCCCGAGAGGAGGGTTCGCAACCCGCCATCCTCAACGCATTATATCGGGCTGCTCGCTTACAATTTTCGTGGTCGGCACCTATCGTGCCCGAGGGCGCAACAAGAATGCGCCAGGAAAATCCGTTGTACACTCCATCTATCGAAATTAAGATCGCAGGGATTTGCTGCGCCTGAGAAACCGACTTGGCGCTGGCCGAGGAGTGGTGAATGGGGACTGTTTCGCAGTTGCACGAACGTGTCAGGCCGCCCGCCCATCGCGTTCAGAGCGAAGAGGAAGCGCTCGACATCGCACGTTCGCTCGCCGCCGGTTTTGCTCAGCATGCAAGCGATCGCGATATCAATCGCATCCTGCCCTATGACGAGGTCGAAGCCCTGTCGCAGTCAGGCCTGTTGGGGATTTCCGTTCCTTCGGAACATGGCGGTATCGACATTTCGAACTGCGTTCTTGCCGAGGTCGTTGCGATCCTCGCTGAGGCAGATCCTTCCATAGCACAGATATTGCAAACGCATTTTCATGTGCTGGAAGCGGTGAGAATTGGGGGCAGCGAGGACCAACGGGCATCCCTTTTCGACCGCGCCATTATCGGCGATCGTTTCGGCGGCATCTTTTCCCAATCCGGTGCAAGCGGCACCGACCAGCATCCCTGGCATCTGACAGCGGATGGGCTCGGCTTCCGCCTCAGCGGACGGAGTCAGCCTTCCGCCAGCATTCTGTTTTCGGACTGGATTGCGCTATTCACGACCGACAAACGCAAGGGGCTGATCGCCGCTGTCGTGTCCAGAGATATGGAAGGCATCCAGATCATCGACGACTGGGATGGCTTTGGTCAGCGCACCTCCGGAAACGGCACGATCATATTGCATAATGTCTATCTCAATGCCGACGCCCTTCTTCTGCACCGAGAAAAGCTGGCTGAGCCTACAGTGATCGATAGTGTGAACCAGCTCACCGGTGCCGGCATCAATCTCGGCATTGCCCGCTCCACGCTGACGGCGACGATGGAATTCGTGCGGACCCGCTCTCACTCAGGCAACGGGGATGAGCGAGCCGTCAACGATCCGCTGATCGTGACAAGGATCGGCGAGATTGCCATCCGCATTGAGGCGGCGACGGCGATGGTGGAGCGCGCCGGCGGCAAGATCGATGCCGCACAGATCAATCTCACCGAAGATCATGTTATCGACGCCGCACTCTCCGTTGCGGCGGCCCAGACGATTACTGCCGATATCGCGATGGAAGCAGCCGACGCGCTGTTCGAGCTTGCGGGCACGGAGTCTGCGCGCATCGGACTCAACCTTGACCGCCACTGGCGCAACGCCCGCATTCACACCCTGCATGAACCGGCCCGCCGGAAATACCACATCGTCGGCAACTACCATCTCAACGGCGTAAAGCCATCGAAGACCTCATTGCCTTAATGGGCGCAGGAGAATCGACAAGGTCAGCCGATATGTGAGGCCCGGTGGTTTTCCCGTTCCGGGATATCGGCGTCAGCGCCACCGGCAACGAATTCCTCCAGCGACATGTTGTCGAGAATCTCGGCAATCGCGTCACGCACCTCGGTCATCGAGCGCCGGACCTGACAGCGTTCCGGATCGGAACAGTCGTCGCAGGCTTCGTAAGCCGTACGGCTGGCGCAACGGATAGGCGCCAACGGGCCGTCGAGGGTACGAATGACATGGCCGATACGGATTTCCGATGCGGGGCGCGACAGCGAATAACCGCCGCCTGGGCCTTTCTTCGAACGCAATACGCCGGCATTTCGCAATTCGAGGAGAATGGTATCGAGAAACTTCTTCGGAATATTGTTGCGTAACGCGATATCGTTGATGAACGCGGTTTCACCCGGACCAAGGCGTGCGAGATCCACCAGCGCCTTCAGTCCGTATTTTCCTTTTTTCGTAAGCATCGCCGTCCGCTTTACTGCAAAGTCGATTGTTGAAAACCCGGCGTGGCTCAAAAGAGACTCAACGGGCCGGTCCTGTCAGCACAGATTGCGGAAGTAACCCCGCAGCCCCTTACGAACAAGACAGTAACTCACAAATTGTATAGTTTATATGAGTAAATTTAGGCAATTGTATCGCCTAAGCAACGAATTTGCGGCTTTTCTTGGATTTAGGCGGCGCTACTGTCCAAATATGCCTTCTCTTGCCCACGCCTGAAGTCGGCAACCGCACCCGCCACCTGGTCGGCCACCAGAACGGCATGCTCGACCACCTCGGGCAATCCCATCAATTCGCCGAAGGTTCCGCGCGCAAGCGGTCCGGAGATAAACAAGGATGGAACCACCGTTCCATCGCCGGCAAGCGCCCGTGATCGCATATCGCAGGAAAACCCCAGCCGTGCGGGATCCATTGCGAGATATCCGGCCTTCGATAGCTCGTCGATCCAGCCCTGCGATTGCAGGATCCCGCGATGCCCTGGTCCGGTGGTGACCACGACCGCATCGAATTGCCTTTCAACGGATCGCTCCGAACGGCTGAGGCGTAGGGTGCAGTCGACCACGTCATCTGCAACGCCGACCGCCGCGACCGAAGCCGCCAGTATTTCCAGCCGGCCGCTTGCAAGCGCCCCTTCGCTGACAGCCTCCACCTGCGGCGCAACGCGAAACCGATGCACATCCCAGAATGGCCTCAAATGCCGGACGAGACGTCGCCGTTCCGCGATCGGCAGCGCGTGCCAGACATGCCGGCCTTGCGCCCTCACCTGGTCGATGACAGCATGCCAGCTGCGGCCTTCGTCCTGTGCCTTGCGGATGGCGGTACGTACGTTGCGCAGCAGCTCGACTGCCGTCTTCGACGGCTGAGTGGCGAAATCGCCGAATGGCTCCTGCCTGACTGCCGCATGGCCGCGCGAGCGCAGGCCGCGTCGGGATATGGCAGTAATCGGCCCCTTATGGCCTCTGAGCCCGAGCGAGGCAATGACGTCGGCCGAGGTCAAACCATTGCCGACGATCAGAACGCGATCCTCGGCGCGAATGGCCGCAAGCGCATCCGGTCGTGTCGGATCGGGAATGAAGCGCGGGTGATCGGCAAGCGCATCCTGCAGCCCTTGCGGTGGCAAGGGCGACGGATGACTGGTGGCGATGACGAGAATATCAGCATCCACGCGCTGTCCATCAGCACCGGTGACCGTCCAGCGGTTGTCCGTCCTTTGAATACGCTCGACACTTTGCCTGACATGGAGGAGCCGCCCATTCTCGACGAAAGGACGGATCATGCTATTGATATAATTGCCAAAAATGGAGCGTCGCGGAAAAAAAACGCCATTGGCGGCGACTGCCGCATCATCATTGACAAGCGCGTCATTCTCCAGCAGCCAGCGCTGAAAATGCTCGATGTCGTCAGGCAGCAGGCTCATTTTCGCCGCCGGCACGTTGATGCGGTGGGCAGGATCCTGCGTGTCGTAGGCAAGCCCTGCCCCCAAACGCTCCCTTGGCTCGAATATAAAGAGCTGACAGCCCCGCCCCGACTGGTTCTGTAGCAAATGGAAGGCAACCGCCGTCCCCGAAACGCCGCCGCCAACTATGACGATAACAGGCAGATCAGGCGCCTGGTGGTCCGAGCCGATGGTCAATAGCCAACTTCCTCCAGATCGATCGCCACACGAATTCTACATCCGCCGGCAACGGCAATTATCAGTGAGGTAGTGATATACTCTATAAAATTTGTTGACAATACGATTGCAGCGCGTGCCTGCCCTCTCTGCAACCAACGGCAGTCAATACAGTGCTGATATGCCTTTGCAAACAAACGGTTATTTGTGCCCCGCACAACATTGTTTTTGCATCGCAAGATGTAAAAAACTTGGCATACACCTGTTCGAGGAACATACTAGCGGTTGTTCTGGTTCGTGTTCTCTGTGGGAGGAGAAACATCATGGAACTACTGCGTCTGCTCACCGCATTCGACTATACGTTGATGCTGATTCTGGCTGCGATCTTTGTGTTCAGCGTCATGGAAGGCGTGCATAAGAAGCACTGACCGCATACGGTCGAAAGCGATCGCCAGTGCCGTCAAGCGAATATGTCTGACGTGACTTGAAGCGCGCAGCTGAACCAGCTGGCAAAGCCATCAATCCGACGTGGTCGGCTCATATGGGCAGCCGCCTATAGCAGCGACAGTATCTGCCGATGCAGACAGGTCGCCGCGTGGCGAGCCTCTCCCCGTCGAAACCTCCAATCATCCTGTATTTCCCCCAAATAGGCATTGCGAGCGAGCTGCATGGTCGTTCGGGCTACGTGTTCGGACAAGCGCGGCATGACCCATTCGGCGGCGATGTCCTTGCTGACGAATTCCCCAGTCGCCGCCGTTCTCCACATACGGGCCAGTGTCAGCAGAACATTCCGCTCGTCTCCATATAGATTGGCAAGCAAGGCCGGCAGCGCCTCCCGTATAGCGCGCCCTATATCTCCGGGCGGAATTTCAACAAGAAGATCATCAAGGGCCGGGCCAAATAGCGTTAGGGCCTGCTGCCGCGCCTGAGCCAGGACGAGCGTGATGTCCGGATCACAAAGAGGCTCGGGGATTCCGCCGGCCTCGAAGTCGTCGCGCAACCATTCACCATAGACAAACTCACTACATGCCGGAAAAAGTGGTGCGGAAAGATGATCCTTCAGAAACACCATGAGCTCGATGCAGCGTGAAGCACCGGGCCGGACTGGGTGACGACCCGAAGTCGCCAGAAGACGAGCAAGCAGGCGTTTGCGCATGGAATCGGTCATCGGGAGATCGATGATTGCCAAAACATCCACATCGCTTTGCGGACGCAGTCCGCCCGCGACCGCCGATCCGTGCAGATAGACGGCTTGAAGGTGATCGCCGAAAACTTCCTTGGCAATTGCCAAAGCCGCTCGGGCTTCTGCCGGAATTTCCGATGTTGCAGTCCGCATGCAATCTCCGATCGCGATCATCCGGATATAGCGATCGAAGAGCCGCTTTTGCACCCCCAACCCAAGCTCTTCATCTTCGTAATCGTCAAACCAAAGAGCATTGATCTAACAAGACATCCCAAAAGAGCCGGATCAAAGTGCGTTTGCTTTGAGGGTGAGGCTTTATGATTATACTTGCAAAAATCAAGGCAAATATGCAGCGCTGGATTGTATAATCCGGCACATCTATTCATCGATCTAGGGAAAATGTTCCGCAAGCTTCGCGCAAACAATTCCTGGAATTTTCTCGACGTCGATAAGACATGAAGCAGAGAGGATATACTTATGAGTTACGACTGGGAGGGCGTAAAGACACGCCGCATGAGAAGGTTGAAATACGGGCTGTCCCTATTTCTCTTCACGATGTCGCTAGCCGCGCCAACGGCATTTCTGTTGCATCTGCGCTGAACCGGGCCTTCTCTTCCGGCAGCGGATCATCAATTCCATTCCCGTTTAACAGACTTCAGCATCCAGATACCAATCCACGATGGGTGGGAACCAAAGCAAGCCTCCGTTCGTTCCTAAAGGCACTTCCCCCTATCAAGGAGAACATCATGGCCGACGTCTCGCTGGACAAGGATATCAACGCTCAGATCAACGAGCTCCGCAGCCAGATCGATAAGCTCTCCACCGAATTGGCAAGGCGCATCGACAGCGCCTCGGATCGCGCCGACGAGGCTCTTTCTTCGACAAGGGGAAAAGTTGCAAGCATCGCGGACCATGCCCGCTCCGAGGGCAGGAATGTGGTGCAGGCCGCAAGGGAAAATCCGACAGCCACGGGCTCGGTCCTGATCGTGACAGCGTTACTCGGTCTATTTACCGGCCTTCTGCTGGGCAGGCTCTCCGATTGACCGACGGCCTCAACAGCCGAAAACCCTAACGCGTCACAAATTGCCTAACGATTTCAAGGAGTTTTTGGTGGGTGATGTAGGGCTCGAACCTACGACCCGCTGATTAAGAGTCAGCTGCTCTACCAACTGAGCTAATCACCCGTACCGCTTGCTGGCGGCGTGACCGGGCATATAAATAGGATCGGTTTGATTGTCCAGCGGCCAGACGAATTTTCTTTGTTTTTTTGTCAAAAAAATTTCAGAGGGCGCCGAAAACTCAATGAAATCAAAGCTCAAGAATTCCTGATGCAACACGCACCGCCTGGCCGCCGATACGTGCATTGGCGATCAGGCCGCCATCGATGTCGAGGTGAAGATGAATCAGCGACGGCCGGCCCATCTCGATGCCCTGCTCTATGATGACCGGATGATGTCCATCCGGCAGGGCGTCGAATTGATTGATCGCACCGGATAGCGCCGCCACCGCAGCACCTGTCGCAGGGTCCTCGACGATACCCATTCCCACGGGGAACATGCGCGCATGGAATTTGGCAACGTGATTGACGCCGCCGCGACAATAGATGAAAGCCGAGGCAAGCGCGCCGTCGACGAACGGCACCGTCTTTTCCCAGAGCTGCTGATCGAATTCCAGCCTTTCCGCCGCGCCGACGTCGTGAACCGGCACCAGAAGAAACGGTACTCCGGCACTCCAGATCGAGGGCACATGATTCTCGAAGCCGATTTCGGTGATCTTCAGGCTGAGTGCATTGGCGATATCGGCCCTGTCGAGCGGCAGCAGGATCTCCTGCGACTTTTTCGGCAGGTCGAACTCTGCAAAGCTCGCCTTGTTCTGTCGCAGCTTGATGGCGCAGCGCACCGGCCCGACGCGCTCGTCGAGAACGGAAACGAGATCGAGATCTCCGCCGTGATTGGCATGGGCCTTCTCCGCCAAGGCGATCGCCGTGCCGACAGTCGGATGCCCGGCAAAAGGCAGTTCGCGACCAGGCGTGAATATCCGCAGGTTTGCCGTGTGGGCGGGATTTTGCGGCGGCAGCACGAATACGGTCTCGGAAAGGTTCATCTCCCTGGCGATCGCCTGCATCGCCTCGTCGCTCAACCCTTCGGCATCGAAGATGATCGCGAGTGGATTGCCCGCCAGTTTGCTGTCGGTGAACACATCATAGACACTGTAGCTGCGCGCCAATCCGGCCTCCATCATGCTTCCAGACTCGAATATTCATAACTGCAAGCGACTCCAGTGCAAGCCCAAGCTATTTGTCGCTGCCGAAGAACCAGGCGAGGATCGGAAGCATCGCAATATTGTAGGGATGCGCCGTTGGGTCGGCCGATCGAATAGCGACCACGCCATCGACCTCGTCCTCTTCGGAAACGAGCATATGCGCCTCGATCCTCCGCAGCATGTCCTCGGCCGTCCATGGAAAACGGAAGACCCGAAGAAGCGTGATCGAACGCCTTATATGCATTGCGTGATATCCGGATACCGGCGCGGCATCATTTAGATCGAGACCAGTCTCCTCCAACACCTCGCGCCGCATATTGCCTTCGACATCGGCACGCCCGTCGACGATATCGTTCTCATCCATCGATCCGGAGGCACAATAGACCTGACCGGGATTTGCGGTATGGGCAGCCATGCGTATCGCGATGATCGCTCCATCCGACGATACGATGACGGGGAAGGCAAAAAGGTGAAACGCTCCCGGCTGACGCTGCTTTCGCCAAAAGAGAAATGTCGAGAAGGGTGCTACATAGGCCTCCCCCTTCACTGCACCGCTTGTAAGCGACAGCCTGTGCTGCAAGATCATGCGACCGTCATAGAGTGATGGATTGGCGGCAATTTCCTTTGCCCAATTTTCCCGCGCCGCCTCTTGCGCGCGCATGTGAAACGGATGTTCGCCGCGAAACACCGTAAGATCGATGCTGGAAATTGGGAAGACGGTGCTTTCCGGCGGCCAGCCGGCCATGTCGTTCTGTTCTGAGAGGGTCATATCAAATCCAATGTCATGACGACAGGGCAATGGTCGGAGGCCTTCGGCCTATCCCAGCCAACGCGCGGATAGCGCTCCACCTCCTGCCCCGGTGGAAAAATAGTGCGGAAAGGCTGGCCCGAACGGATGATATTGGGCATGCGCGTCGCATTGGCCCGCGCCAGAGCCGGAGAGAGCCAGATATAATCGAGCTGGCAAAGGCGCTGCTCCTGTGGTCCGCGGGCGTGGTAAAGCGTCCAGCGGTCAAGTTCGTCGCGCCGCTGCATGACGTTTTCGGCGAAACCATCATGGCTGAAGACATCGAGTGCGCTCCCCTTCTCCTCGCCGCGCGGTTCGAAGCGATAGCCGGTGCGGCGCGTGCCGATGACATCAACCCATTCCTGATAGTCGTTCATATCGCCGCAGATGGCGAAATTCTTCGTCGCCGTGTGGCCGGCCCCGAAACGATCTTCGATGATGCGGCGAACCGCCATGGTCTCCGCCCGGCGGATCGGCATGGTCGCATGACGTCCATCCAGGCCTTCACGCGCCGGTCCCATCGATTTCAGATGGATGACGTAGAGCGAGAACGGTACGCCACCGATATGGAGATGCAGCTCCAGGCAATCGCGCTTGAAGATCTTGTCCTCCGAATGAAGGCCGAGCTCCGCAAGCTCGTCATTGAAAAGGCCGAAATTGCCATAGGTCACCATGGCGTGACTCTTGATATCGTTGAGGATGATCGGCTGGCCGTCGCGCGTCTCCTCGCGCATCATGACGGCCACATCGATGCCACGGCTGTCATTGCCTTCGATGAGGAACTTCTGGCGGTAGCCATTGCCGACCATGCGATAGAGATAACCATATTCGAAAGCCTGCAGCGCCGCCATGTTGTCGACCTCCTGCAAGCAGATGATGTCGGCATCGGCATCCGCGATCGCAAGCGCCGTCATCTGCCTTGTGTCATCGGTGGCGGCAACCACCCGGGCTGCCTCCAGCTGCTGATAGACCTCTTCATTGCGAACATCGAAAAGCTGCAACACGCGATCCTGGCGCAACTGGTTGCGAAAACCAGTGTAATCAAAACGGGTCAGAAGGTTTTCGACATTGAAGGTCGCAAGGCGCAGGGACATGAAGCATTCCGATTTAAGAAGAATATGAGCCGGCTTATTATACTCACATCATCCAGCTTTGGCTGTTACAGTCGATTTGAACTTGCCCATCAGATACGGTCCGGACAGAACAGGCGCATATTTCGGCTCCTCGCCTTCCTTGAGGCATGACGGCAGGCAGGCGATCTCGGCAAACCAGTTCGGCTGATGGAAGAAGGCAAGGGATTGCCGCCGCTGCATGCCGCCCTCCTCCGGCGGCGGATTGACGACGCGATGCACGGTCGAGACCCAGCGATCGTTGGTCCAGAGCGCCATCAGGTCGCCGATGTTGATGACGAAAGCACCCTCCACCGGCGGCACCGGCGTCCAGTTGCCATCAGGAGCGATGATCTCGAGCCCTTTCGAGCCGGGTTGCGGCAGGAGGATCGTCAGGCTGCCGTAATCGGTATGCGCGCCGGCGCGAAGCTGGCCCGGCTGCGGTGGCACATGCTGCTCGGGATAATTCAGCGCCCTCAGCGCACTGATCGGCGCATCGACGTGAGGATCGAAGAAGTGCTCATCGAGGCCGAGCGCCGTCGCGAACACGCGCATGATGCGCGCCGCCAGATCCTCCATCGCCCGATAATAAGCCTTCCAAGCCTCCACGAACCCTTCTGGCGCCTCCGGCCAGATGGTGGCGGCATAGCAGAAGCCGAGCGCTTCCGGATCGCTCATGCCTGCGGGAATGGAAAGCGGGCCGCCACTGAAGCTTTCCTTCAGATCCGGCGGCGTGTCGACATTACGCGATTTTGCCAGCGCTTCGGTGCCCGGCCCGAGATAGCCGTAAGGGTAGCCGGGATAGAGCGTCTTGGCGCGCTGCTTCGTTTCGGGCGGCAGATCGAAGAAGGACTGCGTTTTCTTCCAGACCTCTGCGATGACGGCATCCGCAACGCCGTGATTGGCAATTGCCAGAAAGCCGGTCGAGCGGCATATCCGATCCACCTCCGCGCCGAGCCGCTTTTTCTCGTCGTGACCGGCTGCTTCGAAAGCGCCGAGGTCGAAAATCGGAAAGCTATGATCGGACATGCGCGACTCCCCTTCGTGACGTCGAGCAAATCAAGCATAGGAGGCGACAGGGAACAACCATCTTGTCCCTTGCCCGATCAAAGCCGCCAAGCCGAGCGGATGGCAACCCGGTAGTCGTCGCCAGCGGTGACGGCATCGCGGCTATAGGCACGCAGCACCTGTCCATCCGGCATAGACAATCTTAGCGCATAACGCTCGCCCTCATAGAGAACAGAATCGACGCGGCATGAAATGCCCTCCCCGTCGACAACCACGTCTTCAGGCCGCACGAGAATATCCGCGCTGGCCGAGCCGCCTATCCGATTTTCCCACAGGCCTCGGAAGGACGGCCAGTCGATGCGGCGCGGACCGCCATCGGGAAAAGCGAGCGACAGAATGGCGCCCTGCCCGACCAAGCCGCCGACCAGTTTCCCCTCAGGGCGAGCATAGATCTCCGCCGGCGGCGCCACCTGCAATAGCCGCCCTTCGGACATGACGGCGACATCGGTCGCAAGCGCCATCGCTTCGCTCTGGTCGTGCGTGACATAAACCATGGTGGCACCCGAGCGCCGGTGAAACTCGCGAAACGTCTCCTCCATCTCCTTCTTTAGATGGCGATCGAGATTGGCAAGAGGCTCGTCGAGCAGCACGACATCGGGCGATGTCACCAGGCAGCGCGCAAGCGCCACGCGCTGCCTCTGACCACCGGAGAGATCGGCTGGCCGGCGCTCGGCATAATCGTCAAGCCGCACGGTCGCCAAGGCCTCGCGCACCTTCTCTCGGTAACGCTCGCCGGAAATGCCGCGCACCTTCAGCGGATAACCGACATTGTCTGATACGTTCATATGCGGCCAGAGCGCATAGGATTGAAACACCATCGCCATGTTGCGCCGCTCAGGCGGTAACATGTTTGCGGCATCCGCCAGCAGCCGCTCTCCGAGATGAATGGAGCCATCCGTTGGCTGTTCGAAACCGGCGATCATTCTGAGTACGGTCGTCTTGCCGCAGCCCGAGGGGCCGAGAAGCGCCAGGAAGCCGCCTTCACGCACATCGAGCGACAAGGCGTTGACGGCAGAGCGCCCGCCCGTGCCGAAATCCTTGCTGACATGATTGAGGATCAGCTTCGCCAAGGCACCACTCCCTTCGGCAGGCGCTTGGCCATGATTTCCAGAAGCACCATCATGATGACGACCATGGCGATGACGATGACCGACATGGCAGAGGCAAGATCGGCGCTGCCACCATCATCGAGATTGTAGATGACGACGCCAAGCGTCTGCGTGCCTGCCGACCAGAGCAACGCCGAGACGGTCAGCTCGTTGCAGGCAATGAGGAAGACGAGGATCACCGAGGCACCCGCCGCCGGCGCGATCAGCGGCACGATGATATCGGTCAATCGGCGGAAGAAACCCGCGCCGGAAAGACGCGCCGCCTCCTCCAATGCCGGATCGAGTTGCAGGAAGGCACTCATCACCGGCTTCAGGCTGACGGCGAAATAGGCGGAGAAATAGGCAAGCAGGATGATCCAGATCGTGCCGTACAGCGTAACATTGAGGATCGGCAGAGGGGCGGCAAACACCAGAATAAAACAGACGGCGATGATGATGCCCGGAAGCGCATAGGGGATCTCGATCATGCCGCCAACGATGCGGCTGAGCGCGTCCTTGCGCCGCGTCAGCGTATAGGCGGTGAGCACCGTCACCAATAGGAGACCAAAAGCTGTCATACCCGCGAGGAACAGCGAATTGGCGAAGGCGGTGCGCGTTATGCTCTGCCGAAACAGGATTTCGGTGAAGGCGTTGAGCGATGCCGTCTTGAAGGTAAGCGGCACGCCATAGGCCGGCACCAGCGCGCCTGCGACCAGCGCCAGGAAAGGCGCAACAAGCATGACGAAGAGAATGGCACAGAGCGCCGGCAACGCCAGATAGCGCCAGCGACCGAGCGAAAAGGCGGCTGTTGCGCCGGAAATGCCAATGACGCGATAGTCGCGCCCCTTCAAGGCCCTGCCCTGCACGGCAAGCCCGGCAACCGCAATGACGGCGATCATCGTCGACAGCACGGCAATATCGCCGAAGGTGCGCGGCCCGAAATTGGAAAACTTGGTGAAGATCAGCGTCGACAGAGTGTAGATCGACGCGGGAATGCCGAGGATCGCGGGAATGCCGAAATTGCCGATAGACGAGACGAAGGCGATCGCGGCGCCTACAATGACACCGGGCAGAGACAAGGGCAGAATGATATCGCGGAAGACGCGCAGACCGGAGGCCCCAGAAAGCCTTGCAGCCTCGACGCCATCGCGCGGCAGCGCCATCAGGCCGGCGCGCAACGCGAGATAGACGAGCGGCGCATGCTGGACGCCGTAGAGAAGCGCAATACCGCCAACGGAATAGAGCGGCTGCGGCGAGCCGAGCGGCGGCGCGATGTGTAGCGCTTTCAGCAAGGGGCTCGACGGCCCGGACATCTGCACCCAGGCAAGTGCCGTCACCTGCGGCGGGATCATCATCGGCAACACGAAGAGGAAACCGAGCAATCCCCTGCCTGACAAATCTGTCAATGTCAGCAGGAATGCGAAGAAGCAGCCGAGCAAGACGGAAACTACGGTGCCGAGCACGGCTGTTTCTATCGTGTACCAGGCCGAGCGCCAGAGCGAGGGATCGGTAAGGAGTTCATAGGTGCCGCCTTTGAGCAGCGCCTCGATGCCGACGAACGCCAGCCGCGCCAGCGGCAGGACGCTGAGCAAAAGCACGACGGCAACAACAAAAGGAAACAGCCAGGCCGGCTGGCTGTTTCCTCGACGCACATATGAGTACATTCCAGATCCGGGTCGGATTACTTCGACTTGAAGTAGGTGGAGAAGGTCTTCAGGTCCTGATCCGTGTTCTTGAGAGCATCGGCTGCATTCAACGGCAAAACCTTGATGCTGTCACGTGCCGGAAAACCTTCCGGCAGCGGCGTGCCATTGCGGGCCGGAATATACCCAAGCTTCAAGAAGCCTTCCTGGCCTTTTTCGGAGAGGACGTAATCGACAAACTTCTTGGCCGCATCGGCGTGCTGCGTGCTGGCAAGAATGCCGACCGGCTCGGTGACGGCCGAAACGCCTTCCTTCGGGAAAACGAACTCCAGCGGAGCGCCCTTGGCCTTTTCACGGACCGGCATGTAGTCGACAATCATGCCATAGGCCTTCTCGCCAGAAGCAACCGACTTGAGCACGGCACCATTGCCGCCCGAGGCGATCGCACCGTTGTCGGCCAGGTTCTTGTAGTAATCCCAACCGAGGCTGCTGACGCCGGCAAGCGTCTGTGCGTGGATGAGAGCGGCGCCCGAGGCAAGCGGGCTCGGCATGGCGACCAAGCCTTTTGCTTCGGGCTTCACCAGATCCTGCCAGCTTGCCGGCTTCATTGCGGCCGCCGTGTTATAGACGATGCCGGTCGTGATCAGCTTGGTGGAGTAATAATAACCATCGGCGTCATAGAGCGAGGCATCGTAGTTCTTGGCTTCCGGTGACTTGTAGGCGAGCAGCTTGCCGGCTTCCTTCAGGCGCTCCAACGTCACCGTATCGGCGATCAGCAGAACATCGGCGACCGGAGCGCCGGCCTGCATTTCGGCCTGCAGTTTGGCGATGATCTGCGGCGTGCCGTCGCGCACCCAATCGACCTTGATGCCGGGATTGGCGGCCATGAAGCCATCGACGGTCGCCTGCGCATCGGCATTCGGCTGGCTGGTATAGAGGACGAGATCGGCAGCGTTTGCGGTGCCGGAGAAAAGGGCAATGGCCAACAGGCCGGCAAAGGGGGAAACAAAGGTCTTCATGAAAACGTCCTCGACTAGGTTCTAGGAGGTTGTCTAGACGCAGGGCTTAACATGATTGTGACAGTTGAATTTGAATAGATTGCCGTTCGTATGATGATTGAATCTTGACCATCGGCATCCGGCGCTATTTCTTGACGTACGTATTTCAGACGGGATCGAGGAGGACAGATCTATGGAATATCGCCTGCTTGGCCGCTCCGGCCTTAAAGTTTCCACCATCACCATGGGCACCATGACTTTCGGCGGCGTCGGCTGGGCGAAAACTGTTGGCGATCTTGGCGTCAAGGAAGCAAAGAAGCTCGTCGACATGTGTGTGGATGCCGGCGTCAATCTGCTCGATACGGCCGACGTCTACTCGCAAGGCGCATCGGAAGAAATTCTCGGCGAGATCATCGGCGGCCCGCGCAAAAACGGCGTGCTCATAGCCACCAAGGCGCGCTTCCCAATGGGGCCGGGCGTCAACGATGTCGGCTCATCCCGCCAGCATCTTATCCAGGCTTGCGAGGCAAGCCTGAAGCGCATGAAGACCGATGTGATCGATCTCTACCAGCTGCATGAGTGGGACGGACAGACGCCGCTGGAAGAGACGATGGAGGCGCTCGACACTCTGGTTCGCCAGGGGAAGGTCCGCTACATCGGCTGCTCGAACTTTTCCGGCTGGCACATCATGAAGGCACTTGGCGTCAGCGAGCGCGACAAGCGCGAACGCTTCGTCAGCCAGCAGATCCATTACACGCTCGAAGCACGCGACGCGGAAAACGAGCTGGTGCCCATCAGTATCGACCAGGGCCTCGGCATTCTCGTCTGGAGCCCGATTGCCGGCGGCCTGCTCTCGGGCAAGCATCGCCGCAACCAGGCAACGCCGGAAGGCACGCGCCAGTTCGCCGGTTGGACGGAACCACCGATCCGCGATGAAAACCGCCTGTGGAATATCGTCGATACGCTTGTCGAGATAGCTGACAGTCGCGGCGTTTCGGCCGCTCAGGTGGCGCTTGCCTGGCTCATCGGCCGCAAGGGCGTGACCTCGGTCATCATCGGCGGCCGCACCAAAGCCCAGTTCAAGGACAATCTTGCGAGTGCCGAGCTGAAGCTGACGGACGAGGAACGCAAGCGGCTCGACGACGTCAGCCTGCAGCCGCTGATGTATCCCTATTGGCACCAGCGCAATACCGCCAGCGATCGGCTGAGCGAGGCCGATCTGGCTCTGATCGGCCCGCATCTGGCGAAGTGACGAACCCCTTCTCCCCTCGGGGAGAAGGTGCCGACAGGCGGATGAGGGGGTACCTGCCAAAACGCACGAAAATCCATGAAATCAAATCGACCCGCCCCCTCATCCGGCCCTTCGGGCCACCTTCTCCCCGCTGGGGAGAAGGCAGAAACTAGGCCGCCATTGCTCCGATCTCGCCTGCAATCAGCTTACCGAGTCGCGAGATACCCTCTTCGATCATCTCGTCATTGGCGCAGGAGAAGCTGACGCGGAAGGTATTCGCGCCGCTACCGTCGGCGAAGAATGCCTGCCCCGGCACGAAGGCGACCTTCGCCGTCTCCAGCGACCGCGCAAGCAGCTTGGCGCCGTCCATGCCTTTCGGCAGGGTGATCCAGACAAACATGCCGCCTTGCGGCTTCGTCCAGCTCGTACCGTCGGGCATGTATTTCGCAAGCGCGGCCAACATGCAGTCGCGGCGATGGCTATAGGCCTTGCGGATCTTGGCGACCTGCGCTTCGAAACCGCGCTCCGCAACCTGATGGATGGCGATCTGGTTGATGGTCGATGAATGAAGGTCTGCCGCCTGCTTCATCAGGACGAGCTTGCGGATGACGGGCGCGTTGGCGACGATGAAGCCGACGCGAAGGCCCGGCGCCAGCGTCTTCGAGAAGCTGCCGCAATAGATCGTGCGCGTGTCGTTGATGCTGCCCTTGCGCGCGATTTCCAGGGCCAGGATCGGCGCAACCGGCTCGCCGTCATAGCGCAGCGACTGATAGGCAGCGTCTTCGATGACGGCGATATCGAGTTCTTCGGCAAGGTCGAGCAGCTTCTCGCGACCGGAGAGATCGACCGTTTCGCCCGTCGGGTTGGCAAAATCGGCCGAGAGATAGGCAAACTTTACCCTGCCGCCGGCCTGCGAAGCCGCGGCGCGATAGGAGTCCGGCGTGCGATTGCCATTCGGCGTCAGCTGGTCGTAGGTCGGTTCATAGGCATTGAAGGCCTGCAGCGCGCCGAGATAGGTCGGCGCTGTCACCAGCGCCGTATCCTTCGGCGACAGGAAGAGCTTGCCGAGATAATCGAGACCCTGCTGCGAGCCGGAAACGATGAAGACGTTTTCGAGCTCGCAGGGAATACCGAGTGCGCCCATCTGGCCGACAAGCCATTCGCGCAGCGGTTTGTAGCCCTCGCTGACCGAATACTGCAGCGCTGCATTGACAGTCGAGCCGGAAAAGATATCGGCATAGGCCTGCTTGAATTCGGCGTCCGGAAACAAGGCCGGATCGGGAATGCCGCCTGCGAAAGAGATGATATCCGGCCGCTCCAAGAGTTTCAGCAGCTCGCGGATTTCGGAGGCGCGCATACGGCTCGAGCGCGTCGCAAAGATATTTTCCCAATTCAACATGGGGCTTCCTCGTAATTTTTGATCTTTCTGACACAAGATCACGCAACAAAAGATAAGTCAATAATGCTGACCTATTTTGTTTGTGACGGTGACAAACAACTCTCGAAACGATCGCAGCCTTGCCGGTCATCGATGCTAGATCGCGTCTGAAATGACCTACACATTTCTCTCTCTAGGTGCTATTCTTACGCTCAATCCATCGATCGGAAAAACGTAAGAATGGCCACAGCAACCCTCTCCTCGAAATTTCAGATATCGATCCCGAAAGAAGTTCGCGACCAGCAGCACTGGACTGCGGGTCAGGAGTTCATCTTCATTCCCAAGGGCAAGGGCGTGCTGCTTATCCCCGTACCCGAACTTGCCGACCTTAAGGGCATGGCGAAGGGTGCCAACCCCGGCAATTACCGCGACCGGAAAGACCGGTTCTAATGCGCGTCGTTGATAGCTCGGCGTGGATCGAATGGCTAACCCAAGGTCCGGCTGCAGATCGGCTCCAGGGCGAAATACCTGCGCGAACCGAATGCATCGTCCCCACTATCGTCCAGCTCGAACTCGCCAAATGGCTGGAGCGCGAGCGCGGCGAGGACGCAGTCGATTCCTTTTTCGCCTATACCGCCACCTGCATCATAGCTCCCCTCGATACCGCCCTCGCCCGTCGCGCTGCCGAAGTCTCGGCGAAACACAAACTCGCACTCGCCGACGCAATCATCTACGCCACGGCCGAACTGCACGACGCCGACATTCTGACGCTGGACGCCCATTTCAAGGACCTGGATCGCGTGGTCTATTTTGGCAAAGCACAATAGATATTTGTCCTTTTCCGCTTAAACGCGATACATCTCGAAAAAGGCGCCAACCAGGCATGAGCACCGATCCGACATCGTCCTTCTATACCGACAACGCCGCCGTCTATGCGGCGCGTGAACGCAGGCTGCCGCGCCAGAGGCTGGATGCCTTTCTGGCCGCCCTGCCGACGGGCGCAGCCATTCTCGAACTGGGTTGCGGCGCTGGCCAGGATGCCGCCTATATGCTCTCGCGCGGCTTCGATGTTACGCCCACAGACGGTTCAGCAGAGCTTGCGAGGGAAGCGGAAAAGCGTCTTGGCAAGCCCGTTCGAGTCATGCGTTTCGAAGACTTGGATGCCACCGAAATCTTCGACGGCATATGGGCGGAGGCCAGCCTCCTGCATGTTCCGCGATCTGCCCTGCCGGATATCTTCGATCGCATTTTGCGCGCCCTGAAAACGGGCGGCATCTTCCACGCCAGCTTCAAGGCAGGAGAAGCGGAAGGGTATGACAAGTTCGGACGCTATTACAACTATCCGTCGGCCTCATGGCTTCGGGGTATGCTGAGCGTCGGAGGATGGAAGAACATCACCATGACCGAAGCCGATGGTGGCGGCTTCGATGGCGAGCCGACAAGGTGGCTCTACGTCGCGGCCCATAAGTAGAAAGGCCGGAGCTTTCGCCCCGGCCCTCCATTCCGGCAATGCCGAAAGCTTAGTTGACCGACTTGTCGACCAGCTTGTTCTTGCCGATCCAGGGCATCATGCCGCGCAGCTTGGCGCCGACTTCTTCGATCTGGTGGCTGTCGTTGTTGCGGCGGATGCCCTTGAAGCGGGCAGCGCCAGAACGGTATTCCTGCATCCACTCGGAGGTGAACTTGCCGGTCTGGATGTCCTTGAGGACGCGCTTCATCTCAGCCTTGGTCTCTTCGGTGATGATGCGCGGACCGGTGACGTATTCGCCCCACTCGGCCGTGTTCGAGATCGAGTAGTTCATGTTGGCGATGCCGCCTTCATAGATCAGGTCGACGATCAGCTTCACTTCGTGCAGGCACTCGAAATAGGCCATTTCCGGAGCGTAGCCAGCTTCAACCAGCGTTTCGAAGCCGGCGCGGATGAGCTCGACGAGACCGCCGCAGAGAACGACCTGTTCGCCGAAGAGATCGGTTTCGCACTCTTCGCGGAAGTTGGTTTCGATGATGCCCGAACGGCCGCCACCGACGCCGCAGGCGTAGGAAAGCGCGAGTTCAAGGGCGTTGCCGGAAGCGTTCTGGTGAACGGCAACGAGGCAGGGAACGCCGCCGCCCTTCTGGTATTCGCCGCGAACCGTGTGGCCCGGGCCCTTCGGAGCGATCATGACGACGTCGACCGAAGCCTTCGGCTCGATGAGGCCGAAGTGAACGTTGAGACCATGGGCGAAAGCGATCGCAGCGCCGTCACGGATGTTCGGAGCGATTTCGGACTTGTAGATGTCGGCCTGCAGCTCGTCCGGGGTCGCCATCATCATCAGGTCGGCCCAGGCGGCAGCTTCGGCAACGGTCATGACCTTGAAGCCGTCGGCTTCGGCCTTCTTGACGGTCGGGGAACCGGCCTTGAGCGCGATCACAACGTTCTGTGCGCCGCTATCCTTCAGATTCAGCGCGTGCGCGCGGCCCTGAGAACCGTAGCCGATGACGGCGACCTTCTTCGACTTGATGAGGTTGAGATCGGCATCACGATCGTAATAGACGCGCATTGTTTGTCCTTCCCTTTGCTTGTCTGGGTAAACTTCTAAGTCTCAGACGGTCGCTGCCGCTTCCGCCAATACCTTTTCCGTGCCGTAAAGCCGGAGGAAAGCGGTGACCGCTTTCTCAGCCTGACGGCTCGTATCCTTCAAACCGGGCTCACCGAGCAGCATGCGCACATGCAAATCGGAGACGATGAGCCCATAAAGCGTGTGATATGCCTCGTCTGCATCGGCAAAGCGTAGCAGCCCTGCCCGCTTGCCGGCATCGATGAGACCGATGGCGCGGCGGTCGATCTGCCGGCGTCCGCGCTCCAGGAGCAGCTTGCCGAGCTTCGAGCCATCGCGGTTCGACTGGCCGATCGCCAGACGGTTCAACGCAAGTGAAACGTCGCCGGCCAAAACCTCGAGCAGATCGCGGGCGAAAATGACGAGATGGTCATGCAGGCTTGCCGTATTCAGCCGTTCGCCATTGCGCTCGAAGGTGCGAACCTTGCTGGCCTGGTAGGTGATCATCGCAGACAGGAGGCCATCGCGATCACCAAACCACTTATACAAACTTTCCTTGGAGCAATTGGCGGCGCGCGCGACACCCGAGGTCGTCAGCGCCTTCTCGCCGCCGTCGACAAGCAGACGCAGCGCCTGTTCCAGAACCGCGTTCTGGCGCGGCGAAAACTCGCTCGACTGTCCTACTTCGCTCAGCACGATGGCCACTCCCAAATGCGTACCGTACGGTACGGTTCGTGGCGCTTTATGCAGGACACCGATGCAGTCGTCAAGCGGAATTCGTTGCTGCACTGCGTTAAAAGAGAGTGCTTGTCAGGTTGCTAAACGGTAGCGGTTGCCACGAGCCGGCCAGTCGATCAAGAGAACTTGACGCAAATGATTGGTCGGAAACATCCCCTACTCGGCCGAGACAACGCTATTGCGCATGGCCTCGACATCCTTCAGCGGCGGCAGGCCGTAAAGGCGGCTATATTCCCGGCTGAACTGCGAGGGGCTCTGATAGCCGACGCGGTGGCCGGCCGATCCGACGTCGAGCTGTTCGACGATCATCAGCCGCCGCGCCTCATGCAGCCGAAGCTGCTTTTGATACTGCATCGGCGAGAGGGCCGTAACAGTCTTGAAATGGTGATGCAGCGAGGAAACGCTCATGCCGACACGCTCGGCGAGCTCTTCGATGCGCAACGGCTGTGTATAGTTGTTGCGGAGCCACGCGACGGCACGCGCCACTCGGTTGGTCTGGCTTTCTGCCATGGCTATCTGCAGCAAACGAGGTCCGTTCGGGCCGGTCAGCAGGCGATAGAGGATTTCCTGCTCGATCAAAGGCGCCATGGCCGGAATATCTTCGGGCCGATCAAGCAATCGGAGCAGGCGCAGCGAGGCATCAAGCAGTTCCGGCGAGGCGGCATTGACCGCAATTCCGCGCACAGGCTCGGCAGTCAGTGCCTGACGCGGAATGCTGACGCGCGACAGCAGCTCCTTCAAGCGTTCGCTGTCGAGCGCCATGCCGAAGCAAAGATAAGGCGTATCGCTGCCGACATTGGTGACCTGCGTCGATACAGGCAGGTCGAGCGCAGTCAAAATATACTCGCCGACGCCGTAATTATAGGTCTCGGCGCCGATTGTCAGGTTCTTGCGTCCCTGGACCACGATTGCAAAACAAGGCCGGTAAGCCCCATGCTGCCACACGGTCGCGGCCGACTGCCGATAGAGATTAAGATTGTCTATCGGCGTGCGGTGTTCGCCGTCCCCCGGAGCGAAACGTGCAACGATCGATGCGAGTTCCTGATTGGGATTGAAAGGCAGTGTCATGCGCAACCAACTGTTTTCGAGCAGATATCGATGCCTATCTAGGTAACACCATTCGATCGCGAAAGATCTACCGCACATTTAGATTCGCAGGATCGTACATAAAGCTTGCAGGATCGCTCTAACGCTGTGGCCCGATCCTGATGCATGGTGGGCCATCCAAATTCTACTCCCAACCCATCCGAAAAGATAAGGAAATCTCCCATGCCTATCGCAAAGGGTTATGCAGCAACCGACGCGTCCAAGCCGCTCACCCCCTTCACCTTCGAACGCCGCGACCCGAATGCGGACGACGTTGTCATCTCCGTCAAATATTGCGGCGTCTGCCATTCCGACATTCATCAGGCCCGCAACGAATGGGGCTTCTCGAAGTATCCGATGGTGCCGGGCCATGAAGTCGCCGGCATCGTGACCGCCGTCGGTGCCGAGGTCACGAAGTTCAAGGTCGGCGACCGCGTCGGCGTCGGCTGCTTCGTCAATTCCTGCACGACCTGCGCCACGCGCGATTTGGATTACGAGCACTACATGCCGGGCCTCGTTCAGACCTATAACGACGTCGAAGCGGACGGCGAGACACCGACCTACGGCGGTTACTCCGACTCGATCGTCGTCAAGGAAGGCTACGTCCTCTCCTTCCCCGACAACATTCCGCTCGACGCAGGTGCTCCGCTGCTGTGCGCCGGCATCACGCTCTATTCGCCGCTGCGCCACTGGAAGGCCGGACCGGGCAAGAAGGTCGCTATCGTCGGCATGGGCGGCCTCGGCCACATGGGCGTGAAGCTGGCCCACGCCATGGGCGCCGACGTGACCGTCTTGAGCCAGACGCTGTCGAAGAAGGAAGATGGCCTCAAGCTCGGCGCCGACCATTATTATGCGACCAGCGATGCCGAGACCTTCACCAAGCTCGCCGGCAGCTTCGACCTTATCCTCAATACGGTCGGAACCGCCATCGACTGGAACGCATATCTCAACCTGTTGAAGTATGACGGCAGCATGGTGTTGCTCGGCGTTCCCGAACATGCCGTTCCGGTTCATGCCTTCTCGCTCATTCCGGGCCGCCGCAGCCTTTCCGGCTCCATGATCGGCTCTATCAAGGAAACTCAGGAAATGCTCGACTTCTGCGGCGAGCACAATATCGTTTCGGAAATCGAGAAGATCAGCATCAAGGACATCAACGAAGCTTACGAGCGCGTGCTGAAGAGCGATGTCCGCTATCGCTTCGTGATCGACATCGCCTCGCTGGCATAAGCCGAAAAGGGCGGCGTCCGATCCGGACGCCGCCCTCCCTTATTCTTCGCGCATGCTTTCCCGCTGCGTGATCAGCCGGGCGCTGTGCTGCCGGCTGATATAGATCCACAGCCAGCTCCAGGCGACCGCGATGCGCCAGCGCACGCCGATCAGGAAATAGATATGGGCAAGTCCCCACACCCACCAGGCGAGCCAGCCCTTAAGCTTGATCCAGCCGAAATCGATGATCGCGGCACTTTTACCGATCGTCGCCAGGCTGCCTTGATGGCGATAGTGAAATGGCCCCGGCGCTGGCCGGCCCGCAAGCTTTGCCTTGATGACCTTGGCGACATAAGCGCCTTGCTGTTTTGCCGCTGGAGCGATCCCGGGCACCGGACTGCCATCGTCCCGCATGACGGCCGCCGTATCGCCGATGACGAAAACATCGTCTTTGCCTGGCGCCCTCAGATCCTTATCGACAATGGCTCGGCCGGCACGATCGGCTGGAATGCCAAGCCATTTTGCCGCCGGCGATGCCTCGACGCCCGCAGCCCAGACGATGGTGCGGCATGGCACGAACGCATCGCCGATCGTCACGCCTTCGGCCGTGCATGAGGTGACGGGTCTGCCGAAGCGAACATCGACACCCAGCAGTTCCAGTTCCTTGTGCGCATAGTCGGAGAGCTCTTGCGCAAAAGCCGGCAACACCCGTGGACCGGCCTCGACAAGGATGATCTTCGCCTTGCGGGTATCGATATTGCGGAACTCCTTCGGCAGTGTCGTCCTTGCCAGCTCGGAGATGATACCAGCAAGCTCGACACCCGTGGGACCCGCGCCGACAATTACGAAGGTCAACAGCGCCTCGCGGACGGCCGGGTCGGTTTCCATTTCCGCCTGCTCGAAGGCCAGCAAGAGGCGCCGGCGGATGGTGGTCGCATCCTCCAGCGTCTTCAATCCCGGCGCCACCGGCTCCCACTCATCATGGCCGAAATAGGCATGGGTGGCGCCGGTTGCCAGCACCAGCGTGTCGTAATGGACCTTTTGGCCATTCTTCAGGAGCACCTCATGCGCCGCGCTATCGACGCCGACGACCTCGGCAAGCAGCGTCGTCACTTCAGGCCGATCGCGGAAAAAGTTGCGGATCGGCCAGGCGATCTCGGAAGTCGCAAGCAGAGTGGTCGCGACCTGATAGAGGAGTGGCTGAAAGAGGTGATGATTGCGCCGATCGATCATCGTTATACGGACGGGGGCACCCTTCAGATCGTTGGCGAGCTGTACCCCGCCAAAGCCACCTCCGACCACAACGACATGATGATCCTGCATGGCAACACCTCGCGATTAAGTCCGCTCGAAAACGTAGGGTTGAGAAGGATATGCAGCAACCGTCTTTTACGCATGGCACCTCTGCACGGCTACGATACGGCAAGGCGCCTATTGCGCATACCCGACAGGAACGGAGGTGCCGCTTTTAAGTTCCTCCATCGAGATCGATGCGGAGACGTCGAAGAGCTCGACCTTGCGCACGAGCTGCTTGTAGATGACATCGTAATGCTCGACACGCGGCAATACGATCTTCAGGATATAATCATAATTGCCGGTAAGCCGATGCGCCTCGACGATTTCGGGGATGTCACCGATAACCCTGCGGAAGGATTCGATCCACTCGTCGGCGTGATGCGCCGTCTTGATCATCGCATAGACCGTAGTCGGCACCCCCATTCTTTCGCGGTCGAGCACGACGATGCGCCGAGCTATATGCCCGCTCTCCTCCAGCCGCTGTATGCGCCGCGAGCAGGCCGAAACCGATAAGGCCACACGATCGGCAAGTTCCGTGACGGAGATGCCGGCATCCGCCTGCAGAAATTCGAGAATCTTTCGGTCACGTTCGTCCAGCATGTGCGGTAATTCCCTATATGCGCGCCGTTATTTTGCACATAAATCGAAAAATGCGCAAACTTTTGCAGAGAGATCCTGATAAGCTTCAAAAAACGCAAACATACGGCGGATGAATCACCGCACTATTCCTCCATTCAACATCCACGAGCGGAGAACAGCATTATGCGCACCATTGGCCTGATCGGCGGTATGAGTTTTGAGAGTTCTGCAGTTTATTATCGCCTGATCAACGAAATGGTCCGCGAGCGCCTCGGCGGCCTCTCCTCCGCCGAACTGGTGATGTACTCCGTCAATTTCGAAGAAATCGTCGCGCTACAGAAGGCGGGGCGCTGGAACGATGCCGCCGACCGGCTCGCCGATGCTGCGCAGCGCCTGCAGTCGGCCGGCGCCGAATGTGTGCTCATCTGCACCAACACCATGCATCTGATCGCGCCTCAGGTTGCCGAGCGCGTTTCCGCACCGCTTATTCATATCATCGATGAAACCGCCGCAGCCTTGAAGGCGGCCGGTCGGGTCAAGCCTCTACTACTCGCCACGCGCTACACGATGGAACACGGCTTCTATGCCGAGCGCATGGCTGAAAACGGCGTCTCCATCATGGTCCCCGGTTCCGAGGATCGCACCGTCACGCACGATATTATCTTCAACGAACTCTGCGCCGGCATCATCAAGGACGAGTCGCGCCGGAAGCTGAACGTCATTATCGAGCGCGCCAAGGCCGAAGGCGCCGACAGCGTTATTCTCGGCTGCACCGAGATCTGCCTCATCCTCGATCCGAAGGCGCTGATCCTGCCGGGCTTCGATACGACGACGATCCATGCGGAAGCGGCTGTGGATTTTGCTCTCGCGAATGAAAAAGCTCGCAGCAGCTGCGCGGCCTGAGTCCAATCAATTTACTTGACTGAGTCCAATAAATAGCCAACATCGTCTCCTGTATCTGAGGAGACGATGCCATGAGTCCTGCTGCCGAATTCGCGACCATCGATGCCGTTCGCGACTTCAACCGTTTCTATACGAATTTTCTCGGCGTCCTGAACAAGGCCTATCTCGACAGCCCCTATACGCTTACGGATGTGCGCGTGCTATTCGAAGTCGGCTTCCGCGGCGGCGTCGCCGCCTCGGCGCTGACGCGCGATCTCCATCTCGACCCCGCCTATCTCAGCCGTATCGTCAAGCGCTTCCGCGAGGATGGGCTGGTCGAGACGACGCCCGATCCGACCGATGCGCGCAGCCAGGTCATAAAGGTCACCGATAAGGGACAGGCGCAATTCGAGGAATTCGTCCGCCGCTCACGCGCGCAGATCGCCGGATATTTCGAAAAGCTCGCGATCGGAGAACCAGAGCGTATCGTGGCGGCAATGCGGACGATCCAGGACACGCTGGGCCCTGATCGAACCGCAGCGCCCCCCGCCATCATCCGCAACCATCGAGCGGGGGACATCGGCTGGATCGTACAAAGCCAAGCACGTTTTTACACCGAAGAATTCGGCTGGGACGACCGCTTCGAGGGATTGGTGGCCGAAGTCGCCGGTAAATTCCTGTCCAATTTCAATCCGCAGAAGGACCGATGCTGGATTGCCGAGCGAAGCGGCCTGAACGTGGGCTCCGTCATGATTACCGATGGCGGTGACGACATGGCGAAGCTTCGGCTGCTCTATGTCGACAAGACCGCACGCGGCCTCGGTCTCGGTAAGATGCTGGTCGACGAGTGCATCCGCTTCTCGCGCGATGCCGGCTACAGAACACTCTCGCTCTGGACCAATGATATCCTCGACACGGCGCGGGCGATCTACATCAAGGCGAGCTTCAGGCTTGTGTCGGAGGAAAGACATCGCATGTTCGGTCCGGAATTGAACGGTCAGACTTGGGTGCTCGATCTGTAAAACATCGCTGACCGTCTGCGCGGATAGACACACTGTGGCTTCGCCCTTATCTTCGATGCTTCCCTGATTTGCATTGAGATACCAGTGATGACCGCAAGTAGCGAAATCCGGATACAGCCCATATCAGCCGATCATATCGAAGGCTTTCACAAGGCGCTTGATACGGTCGCGCGCGAGCGGGAATATCTGTCGCTGCTCGAAGCCTTTCCCTTGGAAGAAACGCGCATTTTCGTGCTTGGTATGATCGAAAAGGGCAATCCGCAATTCGTCGCCTTGGCCGATGGGAAAGTGGTCGGCTGGTGCGATATCAGCCGCCATATGTTTCCCTCTCACGCCCACGCCGGCAAACTCGGCATGGGCATCATCCCCGCCTATCGCGGCAAGGGCCTAGGTCGTCGCTTGATCGAAGCAACGCTGCGCGCCGCGCGTGATGCGGAAATAGAACGCATCGAACTCAGCGTCCATGCGGACAATGACAGAGCCATCGCGCTCTACGAAAAAGTCGGCTTCGTCCGCGAGGGTCTCGCACGCAATTCCGTCCGCATAGACGGACGTTATAAAGACGCGATCCATATGGCGTTTTTCCACGAATAACGAAACCAGCCGCCGCCATTCTCGCAATGTCTTGCTGCGGCGCAAAAAATCGCTTGATTTGGAAACGATCATTTCCTAAAAGAGTGACATGACGATAGACACTCTCGATACCGCACCGAAGCTTCGTGGACGCCCGCGTGAATTCGACATGGATTCCGCGCTCGATGAAGCACTGCGCGTCTTTTCCGAGCGCGGCTATTATGCAGCCTCGATCAGCGAATTGACCGAAGCCATGGGGCTGACCGCAGGCAGCGTCTACAAGGCTTTCGGCGACAAGCGCGGCGTCTTCCTGGCCGCATTCAACAGGTATCGCCAAGTCCGTCAGCAGCTGATCGACGACGCGCTTGCCAAGGCGCCGAATGCCCATGAAAAGCTGCGGACTTTGGTGAGGTTCTTCGCGGAGGCCTCGTGCGGCGAGATCGGTCGCCGCGGCTGCCTCGTGGTTGGAAGCGCGACAGAGCTCGCCCTTTTCGACGAAGAAGTCGCCGGTCGTGTCGGCGTCGCCTTCGATTTCGACGAAAGGCGCATCCTCAATCTGATCCGCCTCGGACATGAGGATGGCTCCATACCGAAGCATGTCGATCCCGAAAGTACCGCTTGCGCTCTGCTTGCCCTGACCAAGGGTATGCGCGTGATTGGCAAGACCGGCCGCAAGGCCGAACATATGCTCGCCGTCGCCGAAACCGCCATGAAACTGCTGAACTGATTTCCATCGAAATTTCTGGGAACACGCTTCCCTGCCCGCATCGAGGACGAAACATGCCCGCAACTGCCGCTGCCCGACGGGAGAGCACGCCGCTCCCCGAAAAGACCATTTCGCCGCTTCTCACATTCATGTTCGCCGCCGCCTGTGGGTTGGTAGCCGCCAATCTCTATTATGGTCAGCCGCTCGCCGGTCCCATCAGCCAGTCGCTCGGCTTCAGCCCGGCGGCGACCGGCCTTATCGTCACCCTGACGCAGATCGGCTACGGCCTCGGCTTGTTGCTGATCGTCCCACTCGGCGACCTTCTTGAGAACCGGAAACTGGTACTGACGCTGGTAGCGCTATCTGCTATCGCGCTCATAGGCGCAGCTTTTGCCTCCTCGCCGTCGCTGTTCCTGCTCGCCTCGCTCTGCATCGGCCTGGCGTCCGTCGCGGTGCAGGTCCTTGTCCCCTTTGCTGCCCACATGGCGCCGGACGCCAGCCGCGGCGCTGTCGTCGGCAATGTCATGAGTGGCCTGCTCGTCGGCATCATGCTCGCCCGCCCGGCTGCGAGCTTCCTGTCCGAGCTTTTATCCTGGCACGCGGTCTACATCATTTCAGCCGGCGTCATGATCGGGCTGATCGTCATCCTGCGCCTCGTTCTGCCGACCCGCGTGCCCCATACGAGGCTGCATTATGGGCAGCTGCTGTCCTCCATGGGCCACCTCGCGCTTCGCACGCCGGTCCTGCAGCGTCGGGCGCTGTATCAGGCCTGCATGTTCGGCGCCTTCAGCTTGTTCTGGACGACGACACCACTCTTGCTGGCGAGCCCGGCCTTCGGTCTGACGCAAAATGGTATCGCCCTTTTCGCGCTTGCCGGCGCGGCGGGGGCAGTCGCCTCGCCGATTGCCGGACGTGTTGCCGATCGCGGCTGGACAAAGCTTGCCACCGCCTTCGCTCTGACGATCGCCATCGTCGCCTTCCTGATCGGCCATTTTTCCGGCAGCGGCTCGTTGCTGGCACTCATCACCTTGACGCTGTCAGGGATCATGCTGGACTTCGGCGTTCAGACGAACCTCGTGCTCGGCCAACGCGCCATCTTCGCGCTCAGCGCCGAACATCGCAGCCGCCTTAACGGCCTCTACATGGCGACCTTCTTCGCGGGGGGCGCCCTCGGTTCGGCGCTTGGGGGCTGGGCCTATGCGACCGGCGGCTGGAACCTAGCCTCCTGGATCGGCGTCGCCTTCCCGGTCATTGCGCTGCTTGCCTTCCTGACCGAGAGCAATTCCAGGAAAAGTGCGTAGTGGTTTTCCGTCCGGAATTGCTTGGAAACAAAGGGATAGAGCCTTTTCGCTATTCGAAGGAAAGCGGAAAGGCGAGCGCAAGAACTGATCAAGACGGCTGCGGCACGGCTTGCCGCAGCCAGTCGCATTCCCGCAATCCGGCGCCGTGGAACGGATCGACCAGCGTACCGGAAACGATGCCCGCCAGGATCTGCGGCGCCGGCGGCACCTTGGCGATGGTCGCGACCAGCCGGTCGCGGATCCAGGCCAATGCTGCAGAGTCCGATTGGTAGAAAGGCGTGAAAGCGGCAGACAGCAGCTGGAACAGCCGCACATGCATCCGCCGTGCCTTGGCATAGGCAGCAAGAGCGGCTTCGATCGTTTCATGTCCTGCCAGAGCATGCGCCAGAGCCGCGACATCGAGCAGCGCCATATTGGCACCCTGCCCCAGCTGCGGGCTGGTGGAATGAGCCGCATCGCCGACGAAGACAGTCCGTCCGCTATAGGGCGTCATCACAGTGCGGTGGGCATAGCGCGCCAGGGTCAGTTGGTCCCAATCGATGATCTGCTCCAGTAAGGGCTCGCATTCCGGCCAGTAGCCGCGGATCGTCTGCTTCCATCGCTCAAGCCCACGCTTGCGCACCTCATCGGCGTCAGCGACTTTCAAGCTCCAGAACAGAGCCGCCTGCTTCGGCAAATCCGGCCGTCTGCTGCCGATCGGCAAAACGCCGATCATCACGCTGGCCTTGTCATAACGCTGCGTCAGCGCCGCTTGGTCCACCAACCCTTCGGGGCAACCGAGCGTCGCCCAGAAAGCGCCGTAAACGAGATTGCGGGCACGCGGCACGACAGGCGAGGCTGCGACCAGTTCCGAACGCGCACCACTGGCGTCGATGACGAGATCATAGGGTCCCAGCCGCTCACCGCCTTCGACGGAGAGATAGCTTTCACCGCCCTCCTCCATCACACCGATAACACGCTGTCCCGTATAGATCGGATGTCGCCGTGCAGAGACTTCATCGTAAAGCGTATCGAACAGCGCCGCACGATGAACGCCAAGCCCGTAGCGCCCGCCCGGCAGCGCGTTGTAGCGCACATCGAGGACGATGCGGCCGCGAGTGGTCTCCGTGCCGAACAATCGATCGATGCGATTGCCGGCCGCATGGATCGCCGGACCAAGCCCAAGCGACTCAAGCACCGTCAATCCGGTCGGCTGCAGCATTAGCGCCGAACCCACGGGAGCCGGGCTATCGAACCGTTCGATGATATCGGTGGTATGACCAGCGCGAGTGAGAAAGAGAGAGGCGGCAAGGCCGGCAGGTCCGGCGCCGACGATAGCAATCTTCAAAGGCTTCACGATGGGCGGCTCAGTCCGGCGATTGATCGAAACGGGCGCGGGCGGCCTTGACGGCCTCGTGATTGGCTTCTGCCCAATTCAGGAGATGAGCCAGCGGCTCGTACAGCGAATGGCCGAGTTCTGTCATCCGATATTCGACGCTCGGCGGCTTGGTGGGAAATACCTCCCGGTCGATATAGCCGTCGCGCTGGAGATCGCGCAGCGTTTGCGTCAGCATTCTTTGGGAGATGTCGGGCACTAAGCGGCGCAACTCGCCGAAACGATACGGTCGCTTGGCCAGTGTTTCCAGCAATAGCACCGACCATTTTCCGCCGATCTGCGAGATCAGGTCCCGGACGGGGCAATTGCCGAAATCAAGATTGCTGAGATCGAAGTCGCGCAGCGGCGGATCCTTGCTGCGCAGACTGACGACGGCGCTGGCTGCCATGCCGGTTCCCTTTTGGTAACTTGGAGCCCAAAAACTGCCTCCTTTACACCATGAAGTCAATTCCTATTCTAGTGCTAGTCTCTTTTTGAGAGCAACAAACCGCTGTTAATGTGCGGCGGTCCAACAAGGGAAAACATATGAGCAGCACTCTTCTCGTCACCGGCGCCGCCGGTAAGCTTGGCCAGCGCGTCATTCATCACCTGCTGGAGACATACAAGGTCGCTCCCGGCCGCATCGTCGCCGCAACGCGCAGCCCCGAAAAGCTTGCCGATCTCGCCGCCAAGGGCGTCATCACCCGCAAGGCCGACTTCGATGATGCCGCTGGTTTGCCTGCTGCTTTTGCCGGTATCGACCGGCTGCTGATCATCAGCACCGATGCACTCGCCGTACCCGGCCTGCGCCTGAAGCAACACACGGCTGCCGTCGAAGCCGCGAAGAAGGCGGGCGTGAAGCATGTTCTCTATACCTCAATGCCAGCCCCGGACGGTTCCCTCGTCACCTTCGCACCTGACCACCTCGGCACTGAAAACGCCATCAAGGCAAGCGGCATCGGCTACACGATCCTGCGCGACGCCTGGTACTTCGACAACTACCTGATGGGCCTGCCGCACAGCCTCGAAACCGGCAAATGGTATACAGCAACCTGCGGCGGCCGTATCAGCAACATCAGCCGCGAAGATTGCGCACTCGCCATCGCCGCCGCCCTGGCTTCCGACAAGACAGAAAGCGCCACCTATACGCTGACGGGCTCGACCGCCGTCACCATTGAGGACGTCGCAAGCGTCGTCAGCCGGATCAGCGGCCGTCCGCTTGAGGTTGTGCAAGTCAATGACGAACAGTTCGCTGCCGGTCTCGCCGGCGCCGGCCTGCCGCCCTTCGTCGTCGACATGCTCGTCTCCGCCGACGCCAACACCCGCGCCGGCAAATTCGACATCCTCACCAACGACTTCAACAAGCTCACAGGCAAGGAGCCGCAGACGCTGCGCAGCTTCTTCGAGGAACATAAGGCAGCGTTGGCTGGCTGAGTTTTGGAAGAGGTCAGGTGAGGCTTCGTTTGCCTCACCCTTGCGCATGGCCCCTCACCCCAGCCCTCTCCCCGCAAGCGGCAGGGCTATCGCATATGGAGGCGGACGAGCACCATAAGCTCCTTCTCCCCTTGGGGAGAAGGGGACAGCGGCGATCTCCGCTCATATGCGATACCCCTGCTGCAAGCGGGGCGAGGGAGTTTTGGTGCTTCGCGCGCAAGCTCTAATCGAGTGATGCCGCCGCCATTTTGCGCTGTCGTCACTTCTCCCCGCTTGCGGGGAGAAGGCTAGGAAGAGAGGCCAGGCAAGAAGGCACGGCAAAAACAAACTTGCCTGACCAGCACCAAGCCTATTCCCCTCAAACCGCCTGACCGCAAGCCCGGCGAAAACGCCGCACTGTTTCGGCCATGCCATATTCCAGCGCGTCGGCAGTCAGCCCATGACCAATCGAAGTCTCCGCAAGCTTCGGAATGCGCTTCAGCAGCGCCGGCAGGTTGGCGACCGTCAGGTCGTGACCCGCATTGACGTCGAGGCCATTGGCAAAGGCTGCATCGGCGGTTTTGCCGAGCGCCTCGAGGATGACGGCAGCCTTCTGCGGATCATTATAGCATCCGCCATAGGGGCCGGTGTAAAGCTCAATGCGGTCCGCACCGACTTCCCTGGCGATCTTCACCGCCTCGGCATCACCATCGCCATCGGCAAATAGCGAGACGCGGCAGCCGATCGTCTTGTATTTGGCGACGACGTCGACTAGCAGCTCGCGGTTCTTGCGAAAATCCCAGCCATGGTCCGATGTCGCCTGCGCGGGGTCGTCGGGCACGAGCGTCACCTGCTCGGGCTCCGCCGAAGCACAGAGATCGAAGAATTCGTCGCTCGGATAGCCCTCGATATTGAATTCCGCTTCCGGAAACTCGTCATCGATCAGCGCGCGGATATCGGGCAGGTCGGAAAAGCGGACATGCCGCTGATCGGGACGCGGATGAACGGTCAGACCGCTGGCGCCGGCGGCAAGCGCGATACGGCCCAAACCTGTGACGCTCGGCCAGGGAAGATCACGCCGGTTGCGCAGCATCGCGATGGCGTTGAGGTTCACGGAAAGCTTGGCGGGCATGATCGAAATCCCTGATTTTCAAAGCGGATGATAGCAGCCGTTTTATGTCATTATGTACAGCAAAACCAACGAGATTCCGACATCAACCCATGTAAAACTTTGATGGAGAAGATCGAACCAAGTCACCGGGGCGCGACATCTCTCAGGCAAGACTCAGGATGTCCTGTTAACGAACGATCGTCAGCGTCTCGGCGGCACGGGTGATCGCCGTGTAGAGCCAACGCTCCCGCGTATCGCGGAACGCCCAGCTCTCATCGAACAGCACGACATTGTTCCACTGCGAACCCTGGGCCTTATGGACGGTCAGCGCATAGCCGTAATCGAATTCGTCGTAGCGCTTGCGCGTCGACCACGGGATCTCGCCCTCGACATCCTCGAAGGCCTGCTTCAAGAGCTTGATCTTCGCTGCCCCGCGATCCATGTCGTCATCTTCCGGACGCACCAGTAGATTGATACCCGGCTTCGTCGTTTCCCTGGAAGAGGTCATCACCTGCCAGAGCGAGCCGTTGAGCAACCCCTTGGCGGGGTCGTTGCGCAGGCAGACCAGCTTGTCGCCGGATTGCGGATAATCGGCCGTAAAACCCTTGAGCTCACGCAGACGCTGATTGTAGCGCCGGCGCGTCCTGTTGGTGCCGACAAGCACCTGATCGGCCTCCAGCACCAGCGGCTGCGTGACCTCGTTCTTCGAGATCACCTGTGCGGTGCCATAGTCGCCATGCATGATTTCCTTGCCCTCACGCACCTGCATGGCGAGCTGGATGATCGGATTGTCGCGTGCCTGGCGGTGAATGTCCGTCAGAAGATAATCCGGCTCCTCATTCGTGAAGAAACCGCCGCCGGACACCGGCGGCAGCTGCCCGGGATCGCCGAGCACCAGAATGGGTGTGCCAAAACTCATCAGATCCTTGCCGAGCGCTTCGTCCACCATCGAGCATTCGTCGACGATGATCAGCGCGGCCTTGGCAACCGGGCTCTGACGGTTGATCGTGAACATCGGGGCAATCGATGTCTTGCCTGTCTCTTCGTCCTCAACGGCTTCCTCGCCGCGCGGCCGGTAGATCAACGAATGAATGGTCTTGGCGTTCGAGGCGCCACGCGAACGCAGCACCTGCGCCGCCTTGCCGGTAAAGGCAGCGAACAGCACTTCGCCATCCACATGCTCGGCGAAATGCCGCGCAAGTGTCGTCTTGCCCGTACCGGCATAGCCGAACAGACGGAACAACGGCGAGCGCCCCTCTTTCAGCCAGTTTGCGACGGCCTTGAGCGCTTCATCTTGTTGTGGCGCGAATTGCATGGTTCGACTTGGCAGGATTCGGTTGATGGAAGCAAGCGGTAAAAAGCCGTCGCCGCCACCACGCGCTTATGTCGTGTATTGAGGATCGTTTTCAAGCACAATCGGCTTACCATGCGGCGTGGCCTCCGCCGCACGCTGCCAGCTTTGTTGCAGGGCCAAGATCGCGTTGGCATCCGCGATACCCTTTGACACCAGCAAGCCGGACAGAGCCGCCACCCAGCAATCGAAATAGTCGCTGCCGTCAATCGCGCGGCCGGGCTTGTGCAACTCGCCGGACAGCCGTTCCGCCCATTCGCTCCAGTCAAACAGGCCCTGCTCATGCAAATGAACTGTCATGGCGAAAGCCTCTGCCGCCCAAGGTTCCGGAAAGATCGGCTCTCCATCGACAGACTTCGGCAATCCGGGGGATTGTGCCAGAGGCGACGTCACCTTACACGCGCTCAAGATAGCTCTCCCAAGCGTCGATCGAGACGGTCAACGAGGGATCGGCGCCCTCGCCCCAGATCTCGGCACCGTTGAAGACGACCGTATAGACCCATTGCGGATTTTCGCCGCGGCCATGGGCATTGTCGTCGGGGAAGACGAAGGAGCCCTGCACCGCTTCGATGACACCCGTCTTTGCGCGGGCATAGCGCGGTAACCTTGTGTGGCCGGTCGGGTTGAAGTTCTTCGTGCGAACATGATCGCCGACAGCGAAAAGCGGTGCAGTATCGACTGGTCGATCGCAGGGACCGCCCTTGGCCAGCACACCGTCGACCATGTCAGCCGTCAGAACCCGCTTCGGCACCCTGCCCTGTTCGAGCGAGTGACCGCTGCGCAACTCCTCGGCCGTCGCAAAACCATGCCGCTCCAGGAGCATATCGACGGCACGAGTCCAGATCTCATAATAGCTGGCGCCGAGATAGCTCGCCGGCGGAATGTTTTCGCGCGCATGCCGGCTTTCGTCGATGGTCCATGCACCGAAGGCGCCGCAGGAAAGCGTGATGCCGAGCGCCCGCTTTTCCCATTCGGCATGGAAATAGGGCTCATTCGGCTCCGGGGCGACCGGGCCGAACCCCATCTGACCGCCGAGATCGTGTGGACCATTCATAGCGTTGCCTCCGGCGCCTTTGCGAGCGCGGTTCCGATCATGGCGTCGCGGCTGACGAGATCCGCAAGCGCCGCCTCGTCCATGCCTTCGGAACCGGCCGGCCGCTCGGGGATTACCAGGTAGCGAAGTTCGGCCGTCGAATCCCAGACGCGGATCTTCGTCTCCTGCGGCAATGTCAGGCCGAATTCGGCGAGCACGCCACGCGGATCGATCACCGCGCGGGAGCGATAGGCCGGAGCCTTATACCAGACCGGCGGCAGCCCGAGTACGGCCCACGGATAGCAGGAGCAAAGCGTGCAGACGATCAGGTTATGCGTTTCCGGCGTATTGAACACCGCACGCATATGCTCGCCTTGGCGGCCTGTAAAACCGAGGCTCGCAATCGCCGCCGTCGCGTCACGCCGCAGCCAATCGGCGAAGTCGGGATCGCTCCAGGCTTTCGCCACCACCTGCGCCCCATTGCGCGGCCCGACCTTCGTCTCGTAGGTCTCGACGATGCGGTCGATCGCCGCCGGGTCGATCAGCCCCTTTTCGGTCAGCAGCGTCTCCAGCGCCTTCACGCGCGCCTGCATATCCGAATAGTGGTTGTCGTGGTGATGGTGATGATGATCGTCATCATCATGCGAGTGCCCGTGGGACATGGCCGTCTCCTGTCTCTTTGCACCTACTTTAGCATCGGCCAGAGACTGAGCACCAGCAGAATGGCCATGGTTATATTGAACCATTTCAGCCTGATGGGATCGGAGAGCCAATCGCGCAGGACGGAGCCGAAGCCGGCCCAGGTCGATACGCTCGGGACGTTCACAGCGGCAAATGCGAATCCGACGACAAGGACCGTGAAGAGATAGAGCTGTTCGTTAGTGTAAGTGGCCATGGCGGTGACAGCCATCACCCACGCCTTGGGATTGACCCATTGGAACGCAGCAGCGCTGATGAAACTCATCGGCTTTGCATCGCTTTCCGCCTCGCTCAGGCTGCGCGAGGTGCCGATCTTCCAGGCAATCCAGAGGAGATAGGCCCCGCCGGCAAATTTCAGCGTGGTGTAAAGCACGGGCACCGTGTGCAGAAGCGCACCCAACCCCAATCCCACTGCAATCAGCAGCACAAAAAAGCCGACGCCGATGCCGAGCATGTGTGGAATGGTGCGCCGGAAACCGAAGTTCACACCGGAGGTAAACAACATCATGTTGTTCGGTCCTGGCGTGATCGAGGTCGTGAATGCAAAAAGTAGAAGAGCCAGAAATGTATCCAGCGCCATGATGCCTCCCAGGACACCGTATTGTGACAAGGCGGCATCCAAAGTTCTTTTCGCGCGCGCAAAAATGCGACGGCGCATGACGGTGCGACATTAGTTCGCCGGCCATACGAAAGCCATAGGATGATTGTCACCGTGACAGGACGGATGCCGATTGAAATCCGGTCGAATGCCCCTATCCTTCGGTTTTCTGTAGCAAGGAAAAACCATGCGCGAGCCCATTCCAACTGTCGCCCTTCCCTCCGGCATTCAGGTTCCGGCGCTTGGCCAGGGCACCTGGAATATGGGCGAGAATGCAGCAACCGCCAGGGATGAGATCGCCAGCCTGAAAACCGGCCTCGATCTCGGCATGACGCTGATCGACACGGCTGAGATGTACGCAGACGGCGGCTCGGAGGAGATCGTCGGCAAGGCGATTGAGGGCCGCCGCGACGAGGTTTTCCTCGTCAGCAAGGTCTATCCCGCCAATGCGAGCCGCAAGGGCGCGGTTGCAGCCTGCGAACGCAGCCTGAAGCGCCTGAATACCGATCGCATCGATCTCTATCTGCTGCATTGGCGCGGTAACTATCCGCTGGAAGAAACAGTGGAAGCCTTCGAAGACCTCAAGGCGGCGGGCAAGATCGAGGCTTGGGGCGTGTCGAACTTCGATGTCGCGGATATGGACGAGCTGCTTTCCGTGCCGAACGGCGGCAATGTCGCCGCCAACCAGGTACTCTACAATCTCTCCCGACGCGGCATCGAATACGACCTCTTGCCCTGGTGCCAGGAGCGCAGCATTCCGATCATGGCCTATTCTCCGATCGAGCAAGGCCGCCTGCCCCACCATCCCGAGCTGATCCGCGTCGCCAAGACCTATCAGGCGACACCGGCGCAGGTCGCGCTTGCCTTTCTGCTGGAACGCGACGGCGTGATAGCAATCCCGAAGTCCTCGAACCCTCAGCGCATCGAGGAAAACCGTGATTCTGTCGATATTGATATCACCGACGAGGATTGGGCCGTGCTCGACGCCGCCTTCCCGCCGCCGTCGCGAAAGAAGTCATTGGACATGCTGTAGGTTCAGGCAGCCGCCTTCTGCTGCGCGACGATCAGCTCGATCGCCCGAAAGACATCGATCTCTCGCCAGTCGGCCGGATCGCGGTAGGTCGGATAAAGTGAAAATGCGGCGGCGGCGATCTGATCGACCGTCCTCCGCTTCGTTCGACGCCCGGCAAACGCGGCCTTGGTGTAAACGCCAAAATGATCCTCGGTCACTCCCCAGCCCGCATAAAAGGGTGCGGCATAGCAGCGAACCGGAATGCCGCGCAGAAGCGCATCAAAGCCAAACTGGCTGGAAACACTCCAGACTTCGTCCACGACTTCGAGGATGGAGGCCACCGACACGGCATCGCCAATCATGACCACATCACCCTTGGCAGTCGATCCGGTAAGATACCCCTTACGAAGACCGGCCATGACATCCGGATGAGTACGAATGAGGCATTGTGCATCGGTTGCCAGCGCATCGGCAAGCATCTTCTCGAAGGAGACTTTTGAGCCGAGCGCCCGACCGACGGAAACGTCGCCAACGACCTGATCGACCAGCAGAATGCGCCGCTTGGTCGTCCGCTCGATGTGAGGCGATCGGTGGGGGAGATGATTATACTTCGAGAGCTTGTTGAGAACGATCTGCTCGCGGATGGTGCGGCCAAGCTCTCCAGCCTCTCCCGCCCCCTCAATCAGCCGCTCAAGCCGTGAGTGCCTGCTTGCATCGACGGGTAGACCGAGATCGTCGATAACGATGGACAGCGGAATGGCGCCGGACTTGCCAAGCCCCATCGACCGCAGGAAGCCGTCCTCGAGGTGCCAATGTGGCAACCGACGAAACCGCGCAATCCCGTCTGCCACCTTGGCCGGCGCACGGCCACCCCAGGACAGGACGCCGCCAATTCCGGGAGAAAGGATCGAGGCCAGTTTCTGCGAGCCGAAATAATGCCCAAGCCAGGGAAAGTCACCGCGCACGAAGGGCGCCGCGCCGAGACGCATGCCAGCCGGCGGATGCCACGGCTTGTCGCCGATCTCAGCCATCGTTGCCGCGTTTCCTCTTCTCCCCTCGGGGAGAAGGTGCCGTCAGGCGGATGAGGGGGTGCCTGCCAGGAGTGCGAAAACCCGCGAATTCAAATCGGAAAGCTCCCCTCATCCGACCCTTCGGGTCACCTTCTCCCCGAGGGGAGAAGGAATTTGCAGCGCCGATTTCCCTCATATGCGAGTACCCCCTCAACACTGCAGGCTCTTACATTCCCTGCGAGCCACGGTTCATCGCAGCGATGCCGGTGCGGCAGACTTCGATAAGGCCGAGCGGCTTAACGATGGCGATGAACTGGTCGATTTTCGAGGACTTGCCGGTGATCTCGAAAATGAAGTGCTCGACGGTCGCATCCACCACCTTGGCGTGGAAAGCGTCGGCGAGCCGCAGCGTCTCGGCACGAGTCTCGCCGCTTCCGGTCACCTTCAGCAACGCCACTTCGCGCTCGATCGGCCGCTCCTGGCCGAGTTCGCGGGCGCGTACCGTCAGGTCGACGACGCGGTGAACGGGAACGATGCGCTCAAGCTGCGCCTTGATCTGCTCCAGCACCTGCGGCGTGCCGCGCGTCACGATGGTGATACGCGACAGATGCGCCTGATGTTCCGTCTCGGAAACCGTGAGGCTCTCGATGTTGTAGCCTCGGCCGGAAAAGAGGCCGATGACGCGGGCGAGAACGCCTGGCTCGTTATCGACGAGCACCGAAAGCGTATGGCTCTCGGCCGCCGCGGTTTCCGGCGAAATGAAATAGGCGGAGCCCGTGGGTTGAAGGTGTGCGTTCATGATCCTTGTTCCGTTTCCTCGGTTCTTATTCGGTATGCCAGCGAGATCCGTTGGGGCGCGGCTCCTGCTGCACCCCAGCTATCGATCAAACCAGCTGGCGACCCTTGGCGTCGATGGCGTTGGCGACGGCCTCGTCGGTCGCCTCATCAGGCAGCAGCATTTCATTATGCGCCTTGCCCGAGGGGATCATCGGGAAGCAGTTGGCGAGATTGGCGACGCGGCAATCGAAGATGACCGGCTTCTTGACGTCGATCATCTCCTGAATGGCGGCATCGAGATCACCCGGCTTTTCGCAACGCAGGCCGACAGCGCCATAGGCTTCCGCAAGCTTGACGAAATCGGGCATCGCTTCCGTGTAGGAATTGGAGAGACGATTGCCGTGCAGCAGCTGCTGCCACTGGCGAACCATGCCCATGTACTGATTGTTCAGGATGAAGATCTTGATCGGCGCATTGTGCTGGATCGCAGCCGACATTTCCTGAATGCACATCTGGATCGAGGCATCGCCGGCAATATCGATGACCAGGCTCTCCGGATGTGCGATCTGAACGCCGAGCGCTGCCGGCAAACCATAGCCCATGGTGCCGAGGCCGCCCGAGGTCATCCAGCGGTTCGGCTGTTCGAAGCCGTAGAACTGCGCCGCCCACATCTGATGCTGGCCGACTTCTGTGGTGATGTAGGTATCGCGATGCTTCGTCAGCTCATAGAGACGCTGGATCGCATATTGCGGCATGATGACATCGTCGCTCGGCTTGTAGGCGAACGAGTTGCGCGCGCGCCAGCGGGCAACATCAGCCCACCAATCGCCCAAACGCTCTGCGGCAGGCTTCTGCGGCAGTGCACGCCACAGGCGAACCATATCTTCCAGAACATTGCCGACATCGCCGAGAATGCCGACATCGACGCGGACATTCTTGTTGATCGAGGACGGATCGATATCGATATGGATCTTCTTCGAATTCGGCGAAAAAGCATTCAGACGGCCGGTAATGCGGTCGTCGAAGCGGGCGCCGATGCAGACCATGACGTCGCAATCATGCATCGCCATGTTGGCCTCGTAGGAACCATGCATGCCGAGCATGCCGAGCCAGTTCTTGCCGGAAGCCGGATAAGCGCCGAGGCCCATCAGCGTCGAAGTGATCGGGAAGTCGGTCAGCTCGACCAGCTCGCGCAGCAGCTTGCAGGCTTCCGGGCCGGAATTGACGACGCCACCACCGGAATAGATGACCGGACGACGGGCATTTTTCATCAGCTCGATCGCCTGCGTGATCTTGTTGAGATCGCCCTGCATCTTCGGCTGATAGCTCTTCTGGACGTGATGCGCTTCCGGCGGCGTGTATGTGCCGGTTGCGAATTGGATGTCCTTCGGAATGTCGACGACGACGGGACCCGGACGACCCGACTGGGCGATGCGGAAGGCTTCATGAATGACCGCTGCCAGCTCATTGACGTCCTTGACCAGCCAGTTGTGCTTGGTGCAAGGCCGCGTGATTCCGACCGTATCGCATTCCTGGAAGGCGTCAGAGCCGATCAGCGTGGTCGGGACCTGACCGCTGAGACAAACGAGCGGGATCGAATCCATCAAGGCATCCTGCAGCGGCGTGACCGCATTGGTAGCACCAGGACCCGAGGTAACCAGCATGACGCCGACCTTGCCGGTGGAGCGGGCATAGCCTTCGGCCGCATGGCCGGCACCCTGCTCGTGGCGGACGAGAATGTGCTTGATGTCGTCCTGCTGGAAGATTTCGTCATAGATCGGAAGCACAGCGCCGCCCGGATAACCGAAGATGTGCTCGACGCCGTTGTCCTTGAGCGCCCGCAGCACGATCTCCGCGCCTGTCATTCGATTGCCGCTCGCCTGATTATCTGTGCCGGTCATACGTTTGTTCCGCTGTCTGCTGGAGGTTTGGAAAGATGAAATCTCGATTTCGGGCATAAAAAAAGGCCCCTTAGGGAGCCTGTCATCTAGCGCATGGGTGGCTGTCGCCGGATGGTTACACCATCCTGCCCATGCGCCTTCCCACCACGATAAGAACCATCGAGTTTTTCATGGGCCGAAGTGATAGACAGAAAATTTCGAAGCGTCAACGCGTGAAGCAATAAAAAATCGCGACAGCATCATAACCCTATAAAAAGCATGGGTAACAGACAGGGTTTTGTTAAGCCCACGTCTCTATGCTCCGGCATCTATTAGTTGGGGTAACTGTTTGCTGAATAAAGACCTGCAGACATCAGGCAACGCTGGAGATTTTGATCGCCGCGACAAGCTGAAGCCGGGAAATCGCTTCCTTGGTCGCGTTGTCGCGTGCAACGGTTCTAGAGCGACGATCGCCGCCGTGGCCGAGGCCGGCGGCACGGACCTGACCGAACTCTGGTCGGTCGGCCGACTGATCTCCATCAGCGTCGGGAAGAACCGCGTCGCAGCCCTTGTCTATTCGATGAATACGCAAAGCGTCGGCTGGGGAGAAGGGCAGGACAATCTCTTCCGCATCGAGGTGGAACTGCTCGGCGAAGTCCGTGTCGGACCGGATGGCCGCGAGGAGTTTTCCAGCGGCATATCGGCCTATCCCTATCTCGGTGCAATCGCGCACCGTATCCGTGCGGCCGACCTTATGCGCATTTTCGATGCCGGCAAGGGCAGCAGCTGCGTCATCGGCAAGCTGACGCAAGACGAAAGCATCGATGCTGCCATCCATATTCCCTCAATGCTGTCGAAGCATTTCGCGGTCGTCGGCTCCACAGGCGTCGGCAAATCCACTGCGGTCTCGCTGCTGCTGCACAAGGCGATCGCAGCCGATCCGAAACTGCGCGTGCTGATCCTCGATCCGCACAACGAATTCGCCGCCGCCTTTCCAAGGCACGCCGTCGTCATCGACACCGATACCCTAGACCTGCCCTTCTGGCTGATGCGGCTGGAGGAGTTCAGCGAAGTCGTTTTCCGCGGCCGTCCTGCAGTGCCGGAAGAGCTCGATGCGCTGCGTGACCTTATCCCCGAAGCGAGACGCGCCTTTCGCGGCAGCGATTCCACTCTGATGCGACGCCAGACGGAAAAGGCCTCGGTGACAGCGGACACGCCGGTTCCCTACCGCATGGCCGATCTGCTGGCATTAATAGACGAGCGCATTGGCCGCCTCGAAGGCCGTCAGGAAAAGCCGCATCTGCGCTCCCTAAAGATGCGCATCATCTCGGCGATCAACGATCCCCGTTATCACTTCATGTTCTCCAACAACACGATCACCGATACGATCATGGAGACCATCGCCAAGATCTTCCGCATTCCCGGTGACGGCAAGCCGATCTGCACCTTCCAGCTCGCCGGCATCCCTTCGGAAGTCATCAATTCTGTCGCTTCTGTACTTTGCCGCATGGCCTTCGAACTGGCGCTCTGGAGCGACGGCGCAATCCACATGCTCGTCGTCTGCGAGGAGGCGCACCGCTATATTCCCGCCGACCCAACGCTCGGCTTCTTCCCCACGCGCCAGGCGATCGCCCGCATCGCCAAGGAAGGCCGCAAATACGGCGTATCGCTTGGCATCATCACGCAGCGACCGGGCGAACTGGATCAGACGATCCTGTCGCAGTGCTCGACACTGTTTGCCATGCGCCTTGCCAATGATCGTGACCAGGAAATCATCCGTTCGGCCATCCCGAACTCCTCGATCTCGACGACAAGCTTCCTGTCGTCGATTGGCAATGGCGAAGCCATCGCCTTCGGCGAGGCCATCGCAGTACCGATGCGGATGCGCTTTTCCCAGGTCGAACGGCATTTGCTGCCAAAAGCCAGCGGCAGCGTCGCGAAAACCAGTGAGGATTCGCCGGATACGGTCGATTTGCGCACGATCATCGGCCGCATGCGCTCGATTACAGGTCCCGATATCAGTCCTCTGCAGCAGAGCTACAATGCTATGCCCATGTCGCATATCACGGATGACTTCGACGAAGTGTTAGTCGAGCAGCCAATGCGGCCCCAAGCGGATACGAGCCAGCAACCGATCGAACCCTATCGTCCGGACATGCTGCCGCGCACCGCCGCACCGCAACCCGCGGCCGCCTCGCAAACATCGATCGACAGCAAGCTTGCGGAACTGCGCCGCGAATTCCGCAGCGATGAAGGAGGCACGCGCTCGGTGCCGCCGAGAGAGGCCGCTCCATCCCTGCGGCGGGAATCGGGCCTGTCCTTGCGGGACAGCATTCTGAAAAAGCCACTCAGCAGCCTTTACGACAAGGACTGACTCCCGAACTACGGGCTCAAACGCTCCCAACTCTCGTCCATCTGATTGCGGAACCACGTCATCTGCCGCTTGGCATATTGCCGCGTCGCCGCGGATCCGGCTTCGATGACTTCGGCACGTGTCATCTCCCCCTTCAGCATCGCGGCAATCTGCGCGACCCCGATCGCCTTCATGACGGGCATTTCCAGCGGAAGATCCAGTGCCAGAAGAGCCCGCACCTCATCTTCCGCTCCCATAGCCAGCATTTTCTCGAAACGGCTGTTGATACGCTCGTGCAGAACGGCTCGCTCAGGCAGAACCACGATCTTTCGTGCACGGTCGGGATCGATGACCATTGGCCCGGTCTTCCCCTGAAAAGCGGCGATGGACCGGCCCGTTGCTTCGATCACCTCCAGGGCGCGAACGATACGCTGCCCGTCCTGCGAGTTCAGCGTTTCCGCGACGGCGGCGTCGCGCTCCGCAAGCTCACGATGCAGCGCTTCCGCCCCTTCCGCCACCAGCCGGCTGCGGAGGCGATTTCGTATACCAAGCGGAATTTCCGGCATGTCGGACAGTCCGCCCGTCAGCGCCTTGAAATAAAGACCCGTACCACCGACGAAGACAGGCATTCTGCCCTCGACGCGCAGGCGCTCGACCAAAGCGTCTGCCTCGCGCAGCCAGACGCCAGTCGAATACGCCTGTCCCGCCGGGACGTGGCCGTAAAGATGGTGTGGAATGCCCTCCATATCGGCCTCGGAGGGCCGTGCGGTCAGCACGCGCAGGGTATCATAGACCTGCATGCTGTCGGCATTGATGACGACACCATCATGCGAACCGGCCAATTCTACCGCCAGTGCGGACTTGCCGCTGGCGGTTGGCCCGGTTATCAGGATCGCGTCGATATTGCTTATAGGGTTTCTGCTCATGGCCTTCGTTGCCACGCTTATTGCCAATCCGTCAAACCCCGTTCTCGTTCCGGCCATCGCCGAACAGGCGGCTGATGCTGTCAAGGCATCCGGGCTCTACTGGCTGGCCGACGGCATTGCCTGCGATATCGCGCTTCGCGACGACACCGATATCGAGGCAGCAGAGGCCAATATACTGGCGGTGATCGGCAGCGAACCTATCGATCTCGTCATCCAGCAAGCCGAAACCCGCCGCAAGAAATTGCTGATTGCCGACATGGATTCCACGATGATCGGCCAGGAATGCATCGACGAGCTTGCTGCCGAAGTCGGCCTCAAGGAGAAAGTTGCCGATATCACCGCCCGCGCCATGAATGGGGAAATCGCCTTCGAGCCGGCGCTACGCGAGCGCGTTGCTCTCTTGAAGGGACTGCCGCTCTCCGTTGTCGACGATGTCATCGCCAAGCGCATCACGCTGACGCCGGGCGGCCCCGAACTCATCGCCACCATGAAGGCGAAGGGTTATTACGCCGCCCTTGTTTCCGGCGGCTTCACCGTCTTCACCAGCAGGATCGGCGCCACCCTCGGCTTCGACGAGAATCGGGCAAATGTCCTGCTGGAAGAAAAGGGTATCCTGACCGGCCTCGTCGAAGAGCCCATCCTCGGTAAGCAGGCCAAGGTGGACGCGCTGAACGATATCGCCGAAAAGCTCGGTATATCCACCGATGACGCCATGGCCGTCGGCGACGGCGCCAATGACCTTGGTATGCTGCAGCTTGCCGGTTCCGGCGTCGCGCTCCATGCCAAGCCAACTGTTTCGGCGCAGGCCAGGATGCGCATCGACCACGGTGACCTGACTGCCCTGCTCTATATCCAGGGCTACCGCAAGACGGACTTCGTCAAACCATAGAGCAGCGCAAATCGCCGAGCTCGGGGACCGCAGATGATCATTACCGAAACCGAACGCCTCATCATTCGCAATTGGCGCGAAGGGGATCGCGACCTGGCCTTGGAGATCAATTCCGACGAGGCGGTCATGGAGTTCTTCCCGTTCCGACGCAATCGCGCGGAAGCGGACGCCTTCTTCGATCGCGTCCAGTCGATGATCGCGGAAACCGGACTCGGTCTCTATGTGCTGGAGCTCAAAGCCAGCGGCGAGGCAATCGGTTATTGCGGACTGGTGCGCACCGATCATCTGGAACCGTTCGTCGCGATCGGAACCGTCGAGATCGGCTGGCGGCTGGTGGCGCGGCACTGGGGCAAGGGATTGGTCAGCGAGGCGGCGCGGGCGCTTCTTGCTCACGGCTTCGAAACGCACGGCCTTGACGAGATCGTTTCCTTCGCCGTGCATAACAATGTCAGGTCGACCGCTGTCATGGAGCGGATCGGCATGCATCGCGTCGAGGGCGGCGATTTCAACCATCCCAATGTGCCCGATACCCATCCTCATCTGCAGCGCCACGTCCTCTACCGACTGACGGCAGCTCAGTGGCGCTCCCGGCAATGACCCCGATCGAAACGGCTCGACTGATCCTGCGCCCCTGCGCGGAAGAGGATCGTGGGTTGTTTTATGAACTCAGCTCGGACCCAGCCGTCCTCGAATTCTTCCCCTTTGCCCGCAGCCGCGAAGATGCCGACACCATCTTTTCCATGATCCGGAACGGAACGCCGGAACCCGGCTTCGAGCTTCTCACCACGGTCTTGAAGGGTGATGGCACGACAGTCGGTTTCTGCAGCCTGTCGAGAGTGCAGCTTGAACCGCTTTTACCGGGGGATGCCGTGGAAATCGGCTGGCGGATATCGGCGCGCCATTGGGGAAAGGGCTACGCAACCGAAGCCGGCATGGCTCTTGTGCACCACGCTTTTACCGCGCTGAACCTTGAAGAAATCCTGTCCGTTGCGGTTCATGACAATACGCGCGCCCTGGCCGTGATGCGCAAAATCGGCATGCACTCTCATCCGGCCTGGGATTTCGACCATCCGCAAATTCCGGAGACGCATCCGCACCTGAAGCGTCATGTGGTCTATCGCCTCAGCGCCGCCGAGTGGCGGGCGCAGCAGACGGAGCAAGCTAGGAGCTGAATTCTACTCCAGCGCGACGGCGATGAAACGCAAGTCACCGTTCGGAGACGCAATCATCATCTGCGCATTGCGGCGGCCTTCCCGCTTCAGTGAAGCCACTTTCTCCGAGGCAGCGCTCGGAGTCTGGACAAATTCCTGCGCGACCTCAACGACGACGTCGCCAGGCTTCAGCCCCTTCTCCGCGGCTGCCGAGCCTGGTGCCACTTCGGTGATGACGACGCCATCGACACTGTCGGCGATGCCGAAGCTCTTGCGGTTTTCGGCAGTCAGCGTCGAGAGCTTCATTCCGAGAATATTCGAGGTCGCCTGAACCGGCGGCTGAGCCTGCGGTGATTGCTGCGGGTCGCCGCCCTGATCCTGTCCATCCATACCGTCGTCGTCACCATCGTCTCCCTGGTCGGGATTGATGACGCCGTCACTGTTGCCCTTATCGTCAGGCGCAAGCTGCGGCTTCTTGTTCTTGTCGGTGCTTGCAGCAGCCGCCTGATCGCTATCCTCCAGCCGACCGAGCGTCACTTTGATGGTTTGCTGCTTGCCATCGCGGTAGACGACGACATCGACTTCCTTACCGACGGGGCTTTCGGCGACAACACGCGGCAAATCGCGCATCTCGTCCACATCCTTGCCGTCGAACTTCAGGATGACATCGCCCGCCTTGATCGAGCCGTTATCGACAGGGCCGCCCTTGATGACACCAGCCACAAGGGCTCCCTTGGCTTCTGAAAGACCGAGACTATTGGCGACATCGTCCGTGACCGGTTGGATGCGCACGCCGAGCCAGCCGCGGCGCGTCTCGCCGAAGTCACGGAGCTGATTGACGACGCCCTCAGCCAGTTCGGACGGGACGGCAAAGCCGATACCGATCGAGCCGCCGCTCGGGGAGATGATGGCGGTGTTGATGCCGATCACCTCGCCCTTCATGTTGAAGAGCGGACCGCCGGAATTGCCTTTGTTGATCGCCGCATCCGTCTGAATGAAATTGTCGTAGGGGCCGGCGTTGATGTTGCGGCCACGCGCCGAGACGATGCCGACGGTCACCGAGCCGCCGAGGCCGAAGGGGTTGCCGATCGCCATCACCCAGTCGCCGATCCGCATCTTGGAGGAATCGCCGAACTTGACCGCCGTGAGCGGGTGCTTCGGCTCGACCTTGAGGACCGAAAGGTCAGTCTTCGTATCCGTTCCGATCAGCTTGGCCTTCAACTTCGTGCCGTTCGGGAAGATCGCCTCGATATCGTCGGCCCCTTCGATGACGTGATTGTTGGTGACGATATAGCCTGAGGGATCGATGACGAAGCCGGAGCCGAGCGAGCTCACCTTGCGGTTGCTGTCGTCGTCTTTCTTGTTATTGAAGAAATCGTTGAACTCATCCTGCCAGGGCGAATTGTCCGGCACTTTCGGAGTGGCCGGCCCATTCCCCTCATCTTTGACCTTCTGCGACGTGGAAATATTGACGACCGCATCGAGCAATCCGGAAGCCAGATCCGCAACCGATGCCGGACCGGCATTCATGGCCGGGTTCGTCGTGACCGTTGGAGATGCTGCCGGCGGCGTCTGATTGTTGGTCGCGGCCGGCGGCTGGGCGCCTTCGGTCGCACCGCTGTTCTGCGTCTGCGCATAAGCCTGTTCGGTGACGCCCGCAACGGGGCCGGCAATCAATGCGATGCTTGCGAGCAAGGCAAACGAACGGCTGAAAGGCAGGCGATTGGTCGAAGCCATCAGGCATCCTCATCACGATAGGGGAAAACTTGTATAAGCATCAACATAAGGCGGAATGATGAAGCGTGAAATCACCTTTTTGAGAAATCCCCGAAGCTCCTCGCCGCCGTTGCTTGCAGGCAAAAGGTGATGCAATCCGTCATAAAGAAAAGGGCCGCCCTGAGGCAGCCCTGTCGTTTCAGTGTATGACGCCTCAGTTCGCCGGCGGCGTCGGATTGACGAGTGCCGGCGCCCCGGAATTGGGTGCGGAACCGGCAGGACTGTCGAAATACTTGAAGAAGTCCGACTGGTTCGGCGGCAGCACGAGCGTCTTGCCGCCGGAGGCAAGCGCCTTGTTGTAGGCAGCCATCGAGCGATAGAACTCGTAGAAGTTCGGATCGCGCTTCGAGGCATCCGCGAAGATGGCGTTGCGCTCAGCTTCGCCTTCACCACGCAGCACCTCCGAATCCTTCTGCGCATCGGCAACGATCTCGACGACCTGACGGTCAGCAACCGCCCGGCGGCGCTGGCCCTCTTCGTTACCGCGTGCGCGGATCAACTCGGCTTCCGCCAGACGCTCGGCCTTCATACGGTCGTAAGTGTTCTGCGACACTTCCTGAGACAGGTCCGTGCGACGAATGCGGACGTCCTCAATGTTGAGGCCGAGTGATTCCGCATCGCGATGCAGATCGTTGCGCACTTCCGTCATCATCGCGGCACGTTCATTCGAAAGCGCCGCCTCGAAACCCCGCAGACCATAGACACGGCGCAGAGCAGCGTCGAGGCGGGTTCTGAGACGCGATTCAGCCGCATCGCGATCGCCCGAGACGGTCTCGCGGAACTTGCGCGCATCCATGATCTTGTAGACCACGAAGGCATCGACTTCGTAGAACTTGCCGCCGGAGACCTGGACACGGATATTATCCAGATCGAAGCGGAGTTCCTGCAGTTGCACATACTGGACGCGATCGGCATCCATGAAGGCGAAAGGCAGCTTGAAGTATATGCCGGGCTCCGTCTTCACGTCACGAATCTGGCCGAAGCGCAGGACGATCGCCTGTTCACGCGCGTTGACCACGAACACCGACGAATAAATAAGCAGCAGCACTACCGCGAGCGCGATAAGAATGGCTGGCAAACGGCTGGATGTCATTATTTGGCCTCCGGCTGAGTTGCAGCAGCGGGCTTGCCCGCCGGCGTCGTGGACTGCTTGCCGATTTCATTCAGCGGCAGGTAAGGCACGACGCCCTGCTTGTCGTCGATGATGATGCTGTTGGAATTGCCGATGACGGACTCCATGGTTTCCAGGAACAGACGCTTGCGCGTGACTTCGGGCGCCTTGACGTATTCGTCGTAGATTGAGATGAAGCGCTGCGCCTCACCCTGCGCTTCCTTCACGATACGGTCCTTGTAGGCAGCCGCTTCTTCGCGGATCTGAGCCGCGCGGCCGCGGGCCTGACCAAGCTTCTGGTTGGCGTATTGATTGGCCTCTTCCACCTGCTGGTCTTCGTTCTGCTCCGCACGCTGCACTTCCTCGAATGCATCGGCCACTTCGCGCGGCGGCGAGACATCCTCGATCGGAACGGCGTTGATGGAGATACCGGAGCCGTAGCGATCCATCGTATCCTGGATGATGCTTCTGACCTCGGTCGCGATTTCCTGACGCTTGTCGCGATAGATGTCCTGAGCCGGACGGCGGCCAACGACCTCACGCATAGCGCTCTCCGCAACCTGCTGCAAAGTCTCGTCGGGGGTCTCGAGATTGAACAGGTAGGATTGCGGGTTGGTCACAGTATAGAGGATCGAGAACTGCACGTTGACGATGTTCTGATCGCCCGTCAGCATCAGACCAGCATTCGAACCGGCCGAGGAGCGGCCGCCAATATTGCGCTGCTGTTCGGTGACCTTCACGAATTCGATGCGGTCCATCGGCCAGAAATGGAAATGCAGGCCGGGCATGGAGACTTCCTCGCGCGGCTTGCCGAAGCGCAGCTCAACGCCACGTTCGTCCGGCTGCACGGTATAGATGCACTGGATCAGCCAGAAAACGGCAATCACTGCGATGATGATGAGTACGACGCCTGCATTGAAGCCACCAGGTACGAAACCTTTCAATCGGTCCTGACCGCGGCGAATAATATCCTCAAGGTCGGGTGGCCCGCCGCTGCCGCTGCCTCGCGGCCGGTTCGGTCCCTGCCCCCAGGGTCCCTGATTATTTCCGCCGCCACCGCCGCCCCATGGGCCACCGCCGCCGCCATTCTGATTGCTCCAAGGCATCAAAACCTCTTTGTTTGTTGACTCCCGATATCGCGCCACGCCCACGAAATTCGCGGGTGGCAGCGATTGTTTCCCGTTATAGGTATCGAAGCACCTGCTTTCAACGCGACTTCAGGAAGTTCGTCGGATTCATTGGAAAATATTTGCTTTTTGGGGGCAGCTCTTATGCTTTTCGTCTGAAATAGCGAACGAAACGCGTTGGATAAGTGTCCTTTTCTCCAGCCGGAACGGCAAGCTCGCTGTCCGCCTGCCAGATGCCGGGATCGATCTTTGGAAAGGAGGTGTCGCCCTCTACGTCCGCCTCGACATGGGTGATCAGCAGCCGGTCTGCCAGACCGATTGCCTGCCGATAGATTTCGCCACCGCCGAGGATGCAGATTTCGTCGACATTGCTCTCGTTCGCCAGACGCGACGCAACCGAGATCGCTTCATCGAGCGAGTGCGCCACCATTATTCCCTCGGCCACAAAATCGTTATCCCGGGTAATGACGACATTCGGCCGGCCCGGCAGCGGCTTGCCGATCGACTGGAACGTCTTGCGACCCATGATTACGGGTTTGCCGAGCGTCATCGCCTTGAAGCGCTTGAGATCGGATGACAGCCGCCAGGGCATATCGCCTTCGCGCCCGATGATGCCGTTGCGCGATACGGCAACGACGATGGTTTTGATCGGCTGGGTCATGCGTCTCCCTCAGTCTGCCTCACCGACGCCAATGCGAGTCGGTCCGACGACTTTATATCATCATGGCCGCAACGGCAGATGGAACGCACCTGCCACGGCCCGGTATCAGGCGCCACTATTCAATTTATCGAGTTGGTCGGCCAAAACGCCCCCGCCTTCTCGATCATTGGCCATCCTCCGATAGAGCCCGGCCATACCTTTGAATATCAACGCAGCTGGATCGTCCTCGCCGAGGAATTCGGAAATCTCCTCCATCTCCGCGACCCAGCGATAGGCTTTCGGATACATATCCGGAATTCCCTGGACGAATTTCGCATCGAGATCTGGCAAGCTTTCCTGAAGTTCGCGTTTCAGGGCGGCGTCGGCACCCGAACGGATCGCCGCAAGCAGCATGGCCGTGCCAAGGCCCGTCACACCCTTATTGATGCCGGCGTAGCACATCTTCAATGCCGAGGCCGCGCCGATTGCCCCATCGATGCGGCGGACCTGAAGCCCATGATCCGCAAGCACACCGCTGTCGTTCGCTGTATCGCCGCTTACATAGAGTTTCGGTCCCTTCTGGCCCGGTTTCGGCGGACCGCCGATGATGGAGCCGTCGAGAACTACGCCACAATCGCCGCCGAAGATCGCCGCAACCTCCGCCATCGTCTTCGGCGAGATCGCGTTGCAATCCATGAATGTGGTCTTGCTTCCGCTCCGCCGAAGCTCGCCGGCAATGTGCCTGGCGACGGCCACTGCTTCAGCAGGCGGAACGATAGAAAGAATGAGACGCGATGCGGCAACATCGGCCAGATCGACCGGTTGCATGCCGGCTGCTTTCGCCCGCTCGACAGTCGAAGCCGAACGTCCTTCGAGATAGGTGAGCACCCTCGCCCCGTTTTCGACCAAACGCCGGCCAATGGCACTTCCCATTGCGCCGGCTCCGATGACTGCGATCTCCACGGCCAACTCCTTCTCCGATCGAGGAAGACGGCAGCATATCGCCTATCGTCCGGCCGGACGAGCATAATGCCTTGTGGTAACGCTAAGTTTAGCGCTGCCCCTCAGGCGTTACGAAGCACGAGGACGGCATAGATGCAGGGCTCTCCGCTTTCATTTTTGAAGATGCAGTCCGTCGGCGGACCGAGCTCAAGGCAATCGCCCACCGACATCGAGTGCTTCGCATCTCCTTCGAGAAAGATCAGCTGTCCCTCCAGCACCCAGATAAGCTGCCGCATGAAGGCATAAGCCGATGCGGGCATCGGAACCTCCGCGCCTGCGGGCAGTTCGATGCGGACGAGATCGAGCGGCAGGTCCGACTTCGGGGAAACGTGCCGGCGCTCATAACCCGTCTGCGGATCAATCCAGACGGGCTGCTCTTCCTTCCGGAGAAACCGGCCCTGCTGCATCTCCGCACGCGCCATCAGGGTCGACATGCTCAGGCTGAAGGCACCGGAAAGCTTGCCGAGCAACGTCGCCGTCGGGCTGCTTTCGCCGCGCTCGATCTTGTGGATCATGGCACGGGATACGGTAGAGCGGTCCGCCAGCTCCGTCAGCGACCAACCGCGGCTTTCCCGTTCGATGCGAATGCGTGCGCCTATGCGCCTGTCGATATCATCAAGGTGAGGCATGCGTTTTACTATAGTGGACGTCCGCAGAGCTGACAATTAGCGCCTTGCGCATCCGAAAACCTGATTTCGCAGTAGCATTAGCGTCGCGCTTTTTATCCGCCGGACATATGTAATAATATAGTGGACAGATATGGAAATCGATGTATGACAGGATAGAGTAACAAAGACATCTATCCGATTTAACGGATGCCCTACGGAGCCGCCGATGCAAATTCGCGATGCGAGAGACGAAGATCTCGAGGGAATAACCGCGATCTATAACGACGCCGTCGCCAACACCGCCGCGATCTGGAACGAGACGCAGGTCGATATTGCCAACCGCAAACAATGGTTGCAGGATCGGCATAAACTCGGTTACCCCGTGCTGGTGGCGATCGATGATCATGGGGAAGTAGTCGGCTATGCCTCCTTCGGCGACTGGCGTGCCTTTGACGGCTATCGGCACACGGTCGAGCATTCAGTCTATGTGCGCAACGATCAATATCGCGGCGGCATCGGCAAGGCGCTGATGATGGAGCTGATCGAGCGTGCCCGGGCGATCGGCAAACATGCGATGGTCGCAGGCATCGAGGCCGGCAACGTCGCCTCCATTCGGCTGCACGAAAAACTCGGCTTCCAGCAGGTCGGCCTCCTCCCGCAGGTCGGCACGAAGTTCGGGCGGTGGTTGGATCTCGCCTTCCTGCAGCTCTTGCTGGACGAACGCGTCGATCCCGATCCCAAACCATAAGCTGTGGGCATGGGGATCATGCCGATCACGGTGGCAAAACTCATTCTCGCCGGTGTTGCCGGCCGAAACACCTAAACCGCGACTTCGGCCGCGATCGCCGCGTGTGGTTCATACCCCAGAACCTCGAAATCCTCGATACGATAATCGTCGATGCTGTCCGGATGGCGCAGCAGGCGCAAGGTTGGAAACGGTTTGGGCTCACGGCTGAGCTGCTCGCGAATGGCATCCAAATGATTGAGATAGAGGTGAACATCGCCACCTGACCAGACCAGCTCGCCCATATCCATATCGACCTGCTGCGCGACCATGGCGAGCAAAACCGCCTGCTGGCAGATGTTGAAGGGATTGCCGAGGAACAAATCGCACGAACGCTGGAAGACCATCAGGCTGAGACGCGGGCGCTTGCCTCCTTCCGCCGAGATGTTCGATACGTGGAACTGATAGACCATGTGGCATGGATGCAGCGCCATATCGGCAAGCTCGCCGACATTCCAGGCATGGAAGATCATGCGGCGGCTGCTGGGATTGGTCTTGAGATCCTTGATAACAGCGGCGAGCTGGTCATGCACGCGGCCTTCGGCATCGCGCCATTGCCGCCACTGCTTACCATAGACCGGGCCGAGATCGCCCCATTGCAGAGCAAAGGCCTCGTCCTCAAGGATACGCTTTTCAAAAGCAACCTGATCGATCTCTTCGCCCGTGGCCTTGCGATATTTGGCGAGCGGCCAGTCGGTCCAGATCCGCACATTTTCCTTCAGCAGATTGCGGATATTGGTGTCGCCGGTCAGGAACCAGAGCATCTCCTTGACGGCGAGCTTCCAGTAGACGCGTTTCGTCGTGAAGATCGGGATCTGCCCTTTCGAAAGATCGAATCGCATCATCGCGCCGAGGCCGCTCAAGGTGCCGACGCCGGTGCGATCGATCCGGCGATCGCCGTGCTCGAGCAGGTGCGCCATCAGGTCGAGATATTGATACTCTGGGTGACGAGCCATCTTCTGCTCCGAAATCGCTTGAAATTTCCGGCCGTAAGGCTTGCCCGAACGGCAGCCCGCCGATTCCTTTTTCGCAATTTTAATGACAAGCCGCTGTGAAACCAACCGCAGGGAAACGTAATTCAGGTAAATCTCTGAGCTTCGCGGACAAACCGATGTTTCCGCGACGTAATTATGACAATTGCCCTTCCCTTCGCCGGCGGAAAACACTATATCAGCTTTGCCGGTCTTCGGGCCGGCTATGGCGATAAATGAGCGGTGTAATAAACCTATTGGACCCGGGGGCGGTACCCGGCGCCTCCACCAAAAACCGGCCGGCAAGACTGGCGTCAGACCGGCTTTTGATGGGGGCGAAACAGGATCGACAAGGGTGTAAAGATCGACTTTTCGCTCGGCATTGTACCGCCGTTATCGGGCTAAAATTGTAGTTGCAAACGACAACTATGCGGAAGCTCGTCTCGCTGCTTAATCGCGGTGTGACACTTCAAATAAAGTCCTAAGGGGTCGCACTCTTAGGCGGGGTTCGAAGGCACCTGGCAACAGAAGCCTTCACCTTCTTCTCCAGTGCTATATTATAGATCGACAGGCGGTGACTCGCGCATAGGGCTTTTCCGGCGGCGTTCAGCGTGGCATAAGCCTATAAAAAACATGGCCAACGAAAGACAGGAAAGCATGGGGCAGGATCATATCCGCTACGACATTTTGGCACAGGACGCCCTGCGTGGAGTGATCCGCAAGGTGCTGACCGAGGTCGCCGCTACAGGCCGCCTGCCCGGTGATCACCACTTCTTCATCACTTTTCTGACCGGCGCTCCGGGTGTGCGCATTTCGCAGCACCTGAAGGCGAAGTATCCCGAGCAGATGACCATCGTCATCCAGCACCAGTTCTGGGACCTGAAGATCAGCGAAAGCCAATTCGAGATCGGCCTTTCCTTCTCCGACGTTCCGGAAAAACTGGTCGTCCCCTTCAACGCCATCCGCGGCTTCTATGACCCATCGGTGAATTTCGAGCTGGAGTTCGACGTGCCGCTGGCTGACGAGGAAGAGGAAACCTCCTCCAGCGAGATTACGGCCTATTCCGTACCGGCCGAAGGCGAGGAAGCGCCGGCGGCGGCAGCCAAGGAAGGCGAGGAAAAGAAGCCGGGATCGGTCGTCTCCCTCGACGCATTCCGCAAGAAGCAATAGGCATTGGAGGGGAAGCATTCGCTTCCCTTTTTCGTATCGGTAACGGAAGAGATCGATGAGCGCCGAAATCGTCAATCTGCGCCAGTTTCGCAAAAAGCAGGCCCGCTCGGACAAGGAAAAGCAAGCGGAGCAGAACCGCATCGCCTTCGGGCGAACCAAGGCAGAGAAGAAGCTGACGTCGGCGCTTAACGAAAAGGCCGAGAAGACGCACGAGGCCGGGCGAATCGAAACCAAGAAGACCGAAGACTAGTTTAGACCCCGAGATAAAAAACTTCAGAAATCAGTTGCTTACTTCCGCATTTTGAATCACTTTCAGAAATATCCCGCCATTTCCGATTTTTGATCGATCCGCCGATGATCCGCAAACATTCCGCGACGCTGCATGGCCATCGCACAAGCTTTTCCCTTGAAGATGCCTTCTGGACGGAACTGAAGGCTATCGCCAGTGTGCGCGGCATGTCGCTCGCAGCATTGATCTCCGAGATCGACGACGGGCGCGAAGCCGGAAGCAATCTTTCCTCGGCACTTCGCCTCTATGTCCTCAGATGGCTGAAGGATCGCAACTGAATGGCTGCAGAGGAGTTCACGACGATATCGTGAGCGCTGCGCCTCACCTACCAGATGTGGATCGATCCACAACCGCCCTGTTTACTGGGCAACTCCCGGCAGTTCATTGAAATTCAGAGGTCCCGCCGGCGCATGCTGCGCTTCGGCCTTGGCTCGCGCTTCGGCCGCCGCCTTGGCCTTGGCCGCTTCCTCCGCCGCCTGTTTGGCGCGCGCCTCTTCCTCCGCCTGCTTCTGGGTGGCCGCTTGCTGGGCTAAATTGCGTAACCGTTCTTCTTCTGCACGACGCTGCTGCTCGATAGCGGCATCGCGCTGGCGCAGAGCCTCGCGCACGCCTGCAACATACTTGTACAGCGCCACCTCCCGCCGCAGCCTCTGCTTTTCAAGCACATTGGCCTGCAGGCGCTCGACACGCCGGCGTTCGCGCTCGAATGCCCGAACCGACAGGAAGCTGGTCACATCCGTCACGTCCATTGTCCGGCCCGGTGAGGCCAGCGGGCCGGCGAAATCGAGGCGCAAGGCCGGTTCCGCCCCGCTCTGGGTTTCTGAGCCGGCGTTGAAATCGATGCCGAGAGAGCCGCGCATACGCTCATCCGGCAGACTGATTTCGGCATTGCCCGAAAGCTTTGCCAGATCGTTGCCGGCGGCAATATTGGTCGCCCGCATCACACCGGCGGAAATGTTGAAAGGAATGCTCGTCGCCGGAAGGACCGCTTCGCCATTATTGAGCAGCGTCTGCACGATCGGCAGCACCTTGGCGGCGGTGATATCACCCTGAATCTGATCCGTCGCCGAGAGGAGCGGCGGCATGACGGAGAGATTGAGGCCACGTACATGCGTCTCGCCGAGCTTCATTTCACCCGAACCGCTGGCATTGGCCGCAAGGTCGGCAATGCTCTTGCCGCTCGCTTCGGCATTCATCGCAAGGCCAAAGCGACCGGTGGCAAGCGGTGCACCGTCACGTTGCCAGGCGACAGCGGCGAGATCGCCGTTGGCCAGGCTAAGCTTCGTCTGCAGCAGGCCGGTACCGTCGGAATTGGCGAACATTGCGCTGCCGGTCAGCGTGCCGCCGTTCCAGCCACCCGTCAGATCGTTAAGCCGCAATTCTTCGCCCTTGTAGGTCGCATTGGCGGCGAAATTCGAAATGGGACCGAATATGCCGGGCCATACCTGCTTTGCGGAAAGCTTGACGCCGATATCCATTCCGGTGAAGGCAGGCAGCCCGAGTTTATCCTGGTTCAGAGTGCCTGTTTTCGGATCGCTTATCGGCCCGTAGATGGCTTCCACCAGCCAGTCGAGATCCGCCTTGTCGAGCGACAATTCGCCCGACGCCTTGAGATTCGGCGCCTTCCGATCAACGGTCAGCGTGCCGGACATGTTGTTGTCGGCAAACAGCCCCTTCATGTCCGAAAACACGATCTTGTCCGGGTTCAGTGCGGCATTGGCCTGGAACTTCACCGGCAAGCCGGCACCCATCTGTGGAACGCCGATGCCGTTCATCACGAAATAAGGATCGATATCAGCACTTTCGAGCGACAGCGTTATGTTGCCATTGAGGAAGGTGGCGGGACGGACATCCACCTTGCCGTTTGCGGTAAACGATGTCTTGTCGGTCGCAAAGGTGAGTGCCGCATCCGCCGGATCGGTGCCGCTTGCGGACACTTTCAGCGTCAGACGACCGTTGGCATCGGCTTCGACAGGCAACGGATCGAGACCCGCCTGGCCGAACAGGATCGACGTCACCGAATTTTCCAGCGTTCCCTCGAGCGTCGTGGTGCCCTTGCCCGTGAACGCCGAAAGATCGGACATGCGATAATCGAAATTGACGCGGCTGCCATTGGAAACGCCGGCAAGCGTCACCGTCAGCGCATTGTCCTGATCCCCGCCGAGCGTCACCGCCCCGCGAAGAGCAGTGTTTCCATACCATGCGGCATTGCGCACCAACCGGTCCATGACGGGATGATGCGGCAAATGCTGGCGCAGCATTTCGAAGAACGGCCCGGGATCGGCAGCCTTGAAGGTGATCTCGCCCGATCCCTTGTAGTCGGAAGGCGAGCCGTCGGCGCGGCCGGTTGCGGTAATTTCGGCGCCGGCGACATTGTGCACCGAGAGCTTATCGATCGTCAGAGCGCCGTTGGCAACGGAGAAGGACGTATCAACATTCTCCGCCGGCACGCCGAATGCCATGAATTTTCCGGCCTGGAGATGCGCCGTGATCCGATGATCAAAGAGGGATTCCCCCGTATCCTGACCTGTGAAGAGCCCCGTCAGCGCCCTCAGTGCGTCTAGGTCGAGGGCATCGCCGATCAGGTCGACCGCAAGCTTTGGCGGGGCCTTGTCTGTCCCGCTCTGACGATCGATCCGGCCTTTCAGCGTGGCCGAACCGATTGCAATCTCAAGATTTTCGAAGCGCTGTTCGTCATGCTTCAGGCTGACATCGGCGGAGAAGCCGGCCTGACGCAGCTGGCGTATCGCCGGGTCGACGGACCCTACAAGCCACGAGGCCAATCCCGACGGCTGGTTGGATGCGACAACCAGATTGCCGATGAAATTCGGCTCGCCCATCAGCATCAGATTGCCGCGCGCTTCGACCTGCGTGCGACCGGGCATCGTGCCGATCGCATGATCGATCTTCCATCCCGTTCCCGCCGGTTCGAGATCGAGCTGCACGTCGCGTATGGTCGTGTCGCCCGCGACGATCGCCGGCAGGCGGAAGGTCGCCTTGCCGGGGACCTGCGGCACCGGGATTTCAGCCGCGATCGCAATCAGAGTGTTGAGGCGCTGACGCGCCGAGATTGCAGGGTTGCGATTGGTCTTGCCGTTGGTGCCCTTATTGTTGCCGAGACGATTGACGTCGATCTGCTGGCCATCGGCCGTCAGCAGGAATTCTGGCTTGGACCCCGTATCCAGCGTCGCCTCGCCGGTGACGACATAGGGATCGTCATCGGCGCCGACTTCGAGACGGTATTCGGGAACGCGAATGCGGTCATTCGTCAGCTCGAAACGGCCCTTGATGCGGGGCTGCGCCTTCTGGTCGGCGGAATCGCGCGTCTGCTTATCGTTGATCCCGGCGGTGAAGGAGCCCATGTAATCGGGCTTGCTGTTGACGAGTTTCAATTCGCCGTCGAGATCGACATTCAGCGGATGGCGATCCGGCATCAGCCGGGTGCGGACACGCAGGACGCCGTTGTCATCAGGCTGGCTGCTGGAAACCGTGAAATTGCCATGCTCGTTGTCAAGTGCCGCATCGCCCTCGATACGCCAGGGGCCGGCAAGCGATCTGGCCGACATCTGGGCGTTCAGGCCGGTGACATGCCGGGTCCTGCCCGTCTGCTCGTCAATGAAGAGAATATCGCCGTCTTCGACATGAACGCTTTCGAGCACGACGGACTTTGCGGGAATTTCCGGCTGGCTGCCGCGCATCCAGTCAAGCGTGCCATCCTTCAGCAGCCGCAGCCGTACCTTGGGCTTGGACACCCGCATATCAAAGATCAACGCTTCACCGGAAAGGAAAGGCGCAAGTTCCGCATCCATTGAGAATTCAGCCACCTGCACCAGCGGTGTGCCATCAGCCTCCTGGCCGACACGGACATCGTGCAGCGTTACCGACGGAAACGGCAGAAGGCGGGCATCGACTGTGCCGTGAACGGTCACCTTCTTGCCGATGATGCGGCTCGCCTGATCCTCGAAGTTCTTGCGAAAATCGGTCCAGTCTATGAAGAGCGGAGCGAGCAGCGCCACGAACAGCACCACCACGAGCAATCCACCCAGAAAAACCAGGACCCTACCTAACAACGCGTATCGTCTCCAATCTTCATTCCCAACACATGCAGGCGTCGCTTGTCAGAGCGCATATGCATGGTTCTACCCGATCTCCGCCTGTTACAGCAGCTCTTTTCGGGAGATATGCCCCATCTAGCGCATATCGGTGGCTTTTCATGGCAAAAACCGGAAAAGTGCGGATGCAGCCTAGCGCCATTCGCGGCCGTAGCAAGCCAAGATCATGAAAATATTCCATCTTTCAGTGCCTGCGGAATATCTTCCCTGGATTGAAAATGGCATCCGGATCGAGCGACTCCTTGATCTGACGCATCAGATCGACCGCATCGCCGAGTTCCTGCTCCAGAAACGCCATCTTCCCCTGCCCTATGCCATGCTCGCCCGTGCAGGTGCCATCCATGGCGAGCGCACGCGCGTTGAGGCGCGCGACGAATTCCTCGACAACGGCGATACCTTCCGGCGTCTTGTCGTCGAACAAGACGAGCACATGGAAATTGCCGTCGCCGGCATGGCCGACGATGGGTGCCAGCAGGCCGTGCGCCTCGATATCGGCCTGGGTTTCTGCGACGCATTCGGCAAGCCGCGAGATCGGCACGCAGACATCTGTCGATAGCGCAGCCAGTTCCGGCGCCAGCGCGCGGCAAGCCCAATAGGCGTCATGGCGAGCCTTCCAGAGCTTGTTGCGCTCCTCGGCGTTGCTTGTCCAAAGGAATTCGCCGCCACCGCATTCAGCCGCGATCTCGGCAAATTGCGCCGACTGCAGCGCAACGGTTTCGTCGGTGCCATGAAATTCGAGGAAGAGCGTCGGCTTCTCGTCATAGGTCAGACCAGAATAGCGATTGCAGGCCCGCATCTGCATGGCATCGAGCAGCTCGATGCGCGCGACCGGAACACCCATCTGGATGGTCATGATGACCGCATCGCACGCCGCCTTGATATCCGGAAATGCACAGGCACCGCCGGCGATCTTCTGCGGAATGCCCTGAAGGCGCAGCGTGATCGAGGTCAGCACGCCGAGCGTGCCTTCGGCGCCGACGAAAAGCCGCGTCAGATCGTAACCGGCGGATGATTTCTTGGCGCGTCGGGCGGTGCGGATTTCCTCGCCATTGGCAGTCACCACGGTCACGGACAAGACATTGTCCTTCATCGTGCCGTAGCGCACGGCATTGGTGCCCGATGCGCGCGTCGATGCCATGCCGCCGATCGAGGCATTGGCGCCGGGATCGATCGGAAAGAATAAGCCGGTGTCGCGCAAGTAGGTATTAAGCTGCTCGCGGGTGACGCCGGGCTCGACCGTGCAATCCAGATCCTCGGCATTGACTTCGAGAATGCGGTTCATGCGGCTGAAATCGATGGAAATGCCGCCCTGCGGCGCATTCACCTGTCCCTCCAGCGAAGATCCAGTGCCAAAAGGAATGACCGGAACCTTATGTTCGGCACATGCCTTGACGACAGTCCGCACGTCCTCGCTCGTTTCGGCAAAGACTACGCCATCCGGCAGCTGCGATGGGATATAGGTGGTCGTGTGGGCGTGCTGGGCGCGAAAACTTTCGCCGGTCTGGAACCGCTCGCCGAAGGCCTGCTTCAGAATACCGAGAACGGCGGATATGCCGGCCTCGTTGCGTGTTCCCGCCTTTGCATCAGCCAAAACCATAGTCCGAATCTCCCATCGCGGTCGTCCAGGGCGTTAACCCCTCTCGGTTCTATGGGGCATTTGGGGCGGCGCTGTCCAGTGATGAAAGTGAGCCGCTATCGCGTATAAGTTCAAGTTTTGTGCGATTGATCAAAGGCGTGGCGATCGGTTGGCTGGAAAAATCATCGCGGCAGAGTTTTGCCTATATTTTAATCAGAGCATCGCCTCAACGATCATCGAGCACTCACTTTCATCCCTACCGTAGCACCCCGAAGCAGTCTCCCGTCGACTGGCATGTGTCTTGCCTATCGCCTTTCAGCTTTCACATAGCCACGATTGGAAGGACATTCGATGAAGCGCAGACAAATGCTCATGGCACTCGGAATTGCGATGCTCGCAATGGGGTCGGTTTCCGCCCCTGACGCAGCTCGGGCGGATGCTCTGAGCGACATAGCCTCGCGCGGCACACTCCGCGTCGCCGTCCCGCAGGACTTCCCGCCCTTCGGCAGCGTCGGCACGGACATGGCGCCCATGGGCTACGACATCGACATGGCCAATCTGATCGGCGAAAAACTCGGCGTGAAAACGGAGCTCGTTCCGGTCACCAGCGCCAACCGCATTCCCTATCTGCAGACGAACAAGGTCGATCTGGTGATCTCAAGCCTCGGCAAGAATCCGGATCGCGAAAAGGTCATCGATTTCTCTGAAGCCTACGCGCCCTTCTTCAACGGCGTCTTCGGCCCCGGCGATGTCGCGGCAACAAAGGCGGAAGACCTTTCCGGCAAGACGATCGGCGTTACCCGCGGCGCGATCGAAGATCTGGCATTGACCAAGATCGCGCCGCAGGACGCGACGATCAAGCGCTACGAGGACAATAACGGCACCATCTCCGCCTTCCTGTCCGGACAGGTTCAGCTGGTCGCGACCGGCAATGTCGTCGCGGCGGCCATTCTCGCCAAGAACCCGCCGAAGAAGCCCGAGATGAAATTCCTCATCACCAACTCCCCCTGCTTCATCGGCCTGAACAAGAACGAGCCGGCGCTGCAGAAGAAGGTCAACGACATCGTTGCCGCCGCCAAGGCGGACGGGACGCTGAACAAGATGTCGCAGAAGTGGCTGGGCGCCGACCTGCCGACCGGCTTCTGATCAACGCAGGACCGATCGTACCGTCATTCGGCGGCGTGATCGGTCCGAGCGAGGCTTTCTCCGATGCGCTATCATTTCGATTTCGGCTGGCTGGCCGAATACTATCCCACGCTGATCAAGGGCGTTCTCGTCACGGTGGAGTTGACCCTTATCGGCGCTGTGCTTGGCATTCTCCTTGGGATCGCCTGCGCCTGGGCGCGAGCACTGGGTCCAGGGTGGCTCAAACCCTTCGTCGCTGCCTATGTCGAGCTCATCCGCAATACGCCGTTTCTGATCCAGCTCTTCTTTATCTTCTTTGGCCTGCCCGGCATCGGCGTGCAGATGAACGAGATGACTGCCGCCAATCTCGCGATGATCATCAATCTCGGCGCCTACAGCTGCGAGATTATCCGCGCCGGCATACAGGCAACGCCGCGCGGGCAATTCGAAGCCGGCGCCAGCCTTGCCATGACCCGGTTCGAAACCTTTCGGCATGTCGTCCTCGTTCCGTCCCTGCAGCGCATCTGGCCGGCACTGTCGTCGCAAGTCGTCATCGTCATGCTCGGCTCCTCTGTCGTCTCGCAGATCGCCGCCGAAGATCTGACCTTCGCAGCAAACTTCATTCAATCGCGTTCTTTCCGCGCCTTCGAAGCCTATTTTGTCTCCACGGCGATCTACCTCGCGCTGGCGATTCTGCTTCGACAGGTACTCGCGGTCGTGGGCAAGATGATCTTTCCACGCAGGGTCCGCCAATGATCCAATTCACCACATGGGATATCCTGCGCGGCCTGCTTCTGGCCGCGCGCTGGACGATATTGCTGTCGCTCGTCTCGTTCGCCGGCGGTGCCATCGTCGGCGCAATCCTGCTGTTCCTTCGCATCGGCAAGGCCAAGGCCGGCCGCATTGCGGTCAGATATTTCGTCGAGCTGTTCCAAGGCACGCCGCTGCTGATGCAGCTCTTCCTGGCCTTCTTCGGTCTCGGGCTCTTCGGCATCGACGTGCCGGCCTGGCTGGCTGCCGGCGTCGCGCTCACGCTCTGGTCGGCTGCCTTCCTGACCGAAATCTGGCGCGGCTGCGTCGAGGCTGTCGCCAAGGGGCAATGGGAGGCTTCGGCAAGTCTCGGCATGGGCTATCTGCAGCAGATGCGTTACGTCATCCTGCCCCAGGCGCTGCGCATCGCCGTGCCGCCGACGGTCGGCTTCTCCGTGCAGGTCGTCAAGGGCACGGCCCTGACCTCCATCATCGGCTTCGTCGAGCTGTCCAAAGCCGGCACCGTCATCACCAACGCGACCTTCCAGCCGTTCACCGTCTATGGCTTTGTCGCGCTCATCTATTTCGCCCTGTGCTGGCCGCTGTCAAAAAGCAGCCAAATCCTGGAGAGGAAGCTCAATGTCGCTCATCGAAATCACTGAAGTCCGCAAGAGCTTCGGCACCAACGAAGTCCTGAAGGGCATCAACCTCGATGTCGAGCCCGGCGAAGTCATCGCCATCATCGGCAAGAGCGGTTCGGGAAAGTCAACGCTGCTGCGCTGCATCAACGGCCTGGAAACGATCAATGACGGCTCGATCTCCGTCGCGGGCGCACAGCTCCTGCCCGACGATCTGCATTTGAAGGCCCTCCGACTGAAGGTCGGCATGATCTTCCAGCAATTCAATCTTTTCCCGCACCTGAGCGCGGGACGCAATGTCATGCTGTCCCAGATGGTCGTCAAGAAGACCGCCAAGGCCGAAGCCGAGGCCATGGCGCGGCGCATGCTCGACCGTGTCGGCCTCGGGCACAAGTTCGACGCCTATCCGGATGAGCTCTCCGGCGGCCAGCAGCAGCGCGTCGCCATCGCCAGGGCACTTGCCATGCAGCCGATCGCGCTTCTCTGCGATGAAATCACCTCCGCGCTTGACCCGGAGCTGGTCGCGGAAGTTCTCGCCGTCGTGCGCGAGCTGGCAAGCGAAGGCATGACGCTGCTGATGGTGACCCATGAGATGAAATTCGCCCGCGACGTCTGCTCGCGCGTCGTCTTCATGCACCAGGGCCGCGTGCACGAAATCGGACCGCCCGGCGAAGTCTTCGCCAATCCGCAAACCCCGGAGCTCAAACAGTTCCTCGGCGTCCATTGAGAGACGGCAGGTCCCGCTAACCGGCTCTCTGAACCATAGTGTTCCAGGCGCCTGGAGCAATGCCGAACGCCTTCTTAAAATGCCGGGTCAGATGGCTTTGATCGGCAAAGCCGGTTGCGGCTGCCACCTCAGCGATCGGCTCCCCCGCGGCGATCATCGCCTTTGCCTGCTGCAGCCGGCGCATCAGCAGGAACCGGTGCGGGCTTGTTGCGAAGGCAGCACGGAAATGCCGCGCAAGCGCAAAGCGATCGAGACCGGTGATGCGCTCCAGTTCCTGCGAGCGCACACCTCGTGTGACATGCGCCTCGAGATAGTCCCGCGCAGTCTTCACCTGCCCCCACGCAATGCTGCCCAAGCGCCGTTGCGGCAAACGGGCGTGCTGGACAAGTCCGTCGGTGAGTCGCGAAACGAAATCGTCGACGAAGAGCTCATCCAGCTCGTGATCGAGCTCGCCAAGCGCCGCCAGCAACAGGCCGGCGAGACGATTGTCTTCCACCACGGGGTCGTCGACGAAAGGCAGACCGACACGCGCCGCCTCAAGGCATTGAAACAGCACCGATGGTTCCAGATACAGCATCCGGTACACGAGGCCGTCCTCGGTCGCTGCCCCGCCATCATGCAGTTCGTCCGGATGAAGAATGATCACCCGCCCGGGCAAGCTGTAGCGCTGTTCGCCACGATAACGGAATGTCTGCACGCCGCGCATGGTGACGCCAAGCGCATAGGTGTCGTGACGATGCAGTTCGAAGGCATCGCCACGAAACTGCGCCTGGATGCGTTCGATGCCCGGATAGGCAGGTGCAGACAGGATGCGGTTGGCCTCCGGTGTCACGCACAAACGTTCAAGACCCTCGAAGATCTGTCCGGCTACATCCTCGTGCAATGTCCCATTTCCAGACTGCATGAAAGTGACCATCGATGTTCGATACCAAAATCGCGATCGTTCTGCGAAACGACCTTCAATCCTGGCAAAAGCTGAATGTAACGGCCTTCCTATCCACAGGCATAGCCGGACAACATCCCGATATCATCGGCGAAGCCTATCGCGATCGCACCGGCAACGTCTACAACGCTTTGTCGATCCAGCCCATCATCGTGCTCTCGGCCGACAAGGAGAGCATTGCCGCCATCCACCGCCGCTCGCTGGAGCGAGGCGTCACGTCTTCCATCTTCATAGAGGAAATGTTTTCAACCGGCCATGACGCGGCCAACCGCGCCGTCTTTTCCGAATTCGCGCCGGAAGATGCCAAGGTCGTCGGTATCGCCATGCGCGCGGACAAGAAAATCGTCGACAAGATAACCAAGGGCGCAAGCATGCATGCGTGATCGGACGCGCAAAGAAAACGGCCGGATCGCGAGACCCGGCCGTTTTTGTTGAAAAGGCTTAGCCGTTCTGCGTGATCGGTGCGATCTGGATCTCGACGCGGCGGTTCTGCGCGCGGCCAGCCTCGGTGGCATTGGTTGCGACCGGCTGCGACGGACCGAAGCCGATGGCCGACATGCGGCGCTGATCGATGCCCTGGCTGCCGAGGTAGGACGCGACCGATCCGGCGCGGCGCTCGGACAGATCCTGGTTATGCTGCAGGCTGCCGGTCGAATCCGTATGGCCGTTGACGTCGATCAGCGTGCGGTTGAACTTGCGCAGAACGATCGCGACGGAATTGAGCGTCGGGAAGAATTCCGGCTTGATCGCATCCTGGTCGATATCGAAGGTGATCGCCGAAGGCATGTTCAGGATGATGCGGTCGCCGACGCGGGTAACCGAAACGCCGGTGCCCTGCAGCTGTGCACGCAGTTCGGACTCCTGCTGGTCCATGTAGTTGCCGATACCGGCACCCGCGAGCGCACCGACGCCGGCGCCGATCAGCGCGGCATTGCGGCGCGAGGCCGGCGAATGACCGATCAGAAGACCGGCAACGGCACCGACGCCGGCACCGATCGCCGCACCGCCTGCGGTATTCGATACCTTCTGCTCACCCGTATAGGGGTCGGTGGTGGTGCATGCGTTCAAAAAGGCTGCCGCAAGGGCAAGAATGGCAATTTTCTTGATCATAGAATCGTCGCTCTCCGGTTCGATGGCCGCAGCAGATATGAAGCATTGCGGCAATATCATGAAGAGAAATCTTATCCAGACCCTTGTCCCCTGTGCATAGAGCGTCAGCGAGGCTTTGCCGAAGCCGGCGCATGGGGACGTGCGGCGCCATCCCTCCACTAGCTCCGTCAATTTCAGCCGTTCGCTGCAATCAATGGTTCTGGAAGAGTTGCAGAACCGTATTGTAGCTCGCGTTGGCAATCGACAGAGATTGCAGCCCGAGTTGTTGCTGAGCCTGCAGCGCCAGAACCTTGCTCGACTGCTGCTCCATATCGGCATCCACGAGTTTGCCGACCCCGCTGGTCAGCGAATCATTGAGATTCCTGGCAAACTCGGTCTGAAGATTGATACGCGCCTCGAGGGAGCCGAAGGCGGATCCGATCGTCTTGAGCTGGTTCAGCATTCCCGTCACGGTGTTGACCATGTCGACAATAGCGCCCCGACTCGTATTCGCATCGAGCGAAATCTCCACCTGGCCGCTCGTATTGCCGTTTTTGCTGCTGATGAGCACATAATTCTTAGCCGCTCCGGCTTCGGTGGCGAAAGATGTCGACGTCAGCACGCCATATCCGCCGGTGCCGCTTGACTGATCGTCGATCAGATAACGCGCATCGGCCGAGGTGATCGGCCCCGTCGTCGAGCTGACGCCCGCATAGCTCAGCATGCCGATCGTTACGGTGCCGTTGGTACCCCGGATAAGGGAGCCTGGAATCTCGTGGGGGTCAGTCGGGTCCGCGCCATCTTGCAGCACGGTCCAGTTGACGCCGTTGAAGGTCGCCGACTCCCCAACGCTGCGCAACTGCTGCTTGAGCTCGGTGATCTCGTCGTTGAGTGTCGTTTTGTCGACGCTGGTCTCATAGGCGCTGACGAGCTTCGTCCTGATCTCGGTCACGACATCGATCGCGCTACTGACACCCGTGGAAGCGGTGCTGACGGTCGAGGCGGCGAGACCGAGCGCATCCTGAACCGACGAAATCGCGCCGATGTCGGTATGCGTCAAAGTCGAGATTTTCCAATAGGTGGCATTGTCTCTGGCCGACTGAACCCGCAGGCCTGACGACATCTGTCGTTCGGCATTACCCAGTTTGGTCTGGGTGTCCCTCAGCACTTCCAGTGCTGTATTCACAGAGGGACTGACCCTGATGAAGGTCGAAAAAATACTCACGGCACATGAACTCCGGACGCAACAATACGCAACAAATACAAGGAGACATCGGAACCTTGCCGCGGGCGCTCATGCGCGCGGGCCGAGCGTGTCGGCGAACGGGGAGCGAGGCAAAACAACACCTGCGCTCCAGCGGTTACATACCGACATGATTAGCAAACATGCTTAAAAAAGCGCTAAACGATACCCCTGATTTACCATAAATAAGCGCAACGCCTGCAACGGACCAACCTGCCGGTGCCGATCTACTCCGCCGCGCGAAGATTGGCGAGCTTCGCGCGCAGCGCCGCATCCGACATCTCGTCATGCAGGCGCTGCTCCTCATGCGTCTGTGGCTTGGCAAAGCGGGCGATCAAAAGATAGGCGACGGGTGTGATGTAAAGCGTGACCAGGGTCGCAAACCCAAGGCCGCCCACAATGACCCAGCCGAGAGCAACGCGCGCTTCTGCGCCAGCCCCCTCGGCAAAGACAAGCGGCACGCCTCCAAGGATGGTCGCGATCATCGTCATCATGACCGGGCGCAGTCGCAGTGCGCAGGCCTTTTCGATCGCCTCGCGCACGCTTTCGCCCTTGTCGCGAAGCTGATTGGCGAACTCGACGATCAGGATGCCGTTCTTGGCCATGACGCCGACGAGCAGCACCAGGCCGATCTGGCTGTAGATGTTGAGGCTCGATCCGGTGATGACGAGCGCAAAGACGGCGCAGGCGAGACCGAGCGGCACCGTCGACATGATGATGACCGACGACAGCACGCTTTCGAACTGAGCAGCCAGCACCAGGAAGATGATGACGATGGCAAAACCGAAGGTCAGGGCCATGCCGCTGGAATTTTCCTCCAGTGTCGCCGCTTCGGCGAGCGGCATCAACCGCGAACCAGGCGGCAGGAGTGGCGTCGCGATCCGTGTGATCTCCTCAACCGCCTGCCCGAGCGACATGCCGTTCTTGAGCCCGGCCGTGATCGCAACCGAAGCCAGCTGCTGCTCGCGGGTCAGCTGCGGCGCAACCGCATTCTCCTTCAACGACGCAATGACCGACATCGGCACGATCTTGCCGTCGCCGGTCTTGAGGAAGACGTTTTCAAGATCCGTGGGATCATCGATGGGCCGCATCGTCGACGTCAACAGCACCGGATAGGATTCGCCAGCGACAAATACGTCGACGACGGAGCGACCCTCAAGCAGCGACTGCAAGGCCACTGAAAGACCTGAAATGTCGACCCCGAGATCGGAAGCGCGCTCACGATCGATGGTGACGGAGACCTGAGCCTGTGTCGGCTCGTTGTTCAGCCGCGGCGTATCGAATTGGCCGGTCTTGTCGAGTTCCTGCACGAGTTTCAGCGCTGCATCGGTCAGCGCTTCGTGATTGTTGCCGATGAGCGCCATCTGCACGCCGCTGCCGGCGCCACGAATGCGCAGGCTGTTGGCCTGGATGACATTGCCGCGAAGAGCCGGCACGCCTGCCATGGCCTTGTTGATATCGGTGACAATATCCTGCTGCGTACGACGACGCTCACTCCAGGGGGCCAGCGTCAGTACCATGAAGCCGCTGTTCTTCTGGCTGTTCATGCCTGAAATCGCGTAGATATTTCGTATGTCGCCGCTGTCCATCAGCGGCTGCAGCCGCTCTTCGACGCGCTGTAATTGATCCTTGGTATAATCGAGGCCTGCGCCTTGCGGCGTGGTGAGACGCAGCATGACCATCGCCCTATCCTCGCTCGGCGTCAGCTCGCTCTTGACGTTTATGAACGCCAGGACGGCTGCAGCCGAAAACACGGCGCAGAAGACGATGACGACGAAAGGCGCATTGAGACAGGCCTTGAGGGTACGACGATAGACACCGGAGAAAAGCTCGCCGAAACGCCCGAGCGCGCCATGCTCCTCGCGCATCTCCTTGGTCAGCATGCGCGAGGCAAGCATGGGGCAGAGCGTCAGCGCCACGATCGACGACAGGCCGACGGAGAAGGCAAGCACGAAGCCGAATTCGCGGAACAGGCCGCCCACCTGCCCCGGCAGGAAGGAGAGCGGAATGAACACGGCAGCAAGCGTGGCCGTCGTCGCAATGACGGCGAAGAAAACTTCGCGCGTGCCAAGCACGGCGGCAGCGCGAGGCCCGATCTTCTCCGCCCTGCGCCGCACGATATTCTCGAGCACGACGATGGCGTCATCGACCACGAGGCCGGTCGCAAGCACGATTGCCAGCAGCGTCAGGATATTGACCGAGAAACCGACCATGTAGAGCGCGGCAAGCGTGCCGATCAGCGCCACCGGCATGGTGACGACCGGTATCAGCGTCGCCCGCCAGTCGCGCAGGAAGAGATAGATGACTGCGGTGACGATCAACGCCGACAGGACGAGCGCCAGCACGACCTCGTGGATCGCTCCCTGAATGAACAGGGCATCGTCGCTGGTGATGACGATGCGCGTACCCTCGGGCAGCGATTTAGACAGCTGCGCGACGACGGCCTTCACGCCTTCGGAAATATTCAAGGTATTCGACTGCGCCTGACGGATGATGCCGAGACCAACGCCCTGCACGCCGTTCGAACGCAGCGCGGTCGTGCCGTCCCTCGGTCCGAGCGTCACGGTGGCGACATCGGAAAGCCGCACGCGGTTCTTGATGATCAGCCGGGAGAAATCCTCCGGCGTCTGTAGTGCCGCCGTGGCGCGCACGACGATATCCTGCCGCGCACTCTTCAGCGATCCGGCCGGTACATCGAGTGCTGCGGTCGCAAGCGCCGTCGTCAGGTCGCCGATGGTGAGGCCTCGGCTCGCAAGGGCGGCCTGATCGACATCGATGCGGAAGATCTTCTCCTGATCGCCGTAAAGCTCGACATCGGCGACGCCCTCGACCGAAGCCAGCCGGTCGGTGATCTCCTTGTCGACCAGCTGCGTCAGGTCATCCATCGTCAACGTGGTCGAGGTGACGGCAAGCCGCATGATCGGCTGCGAATCCGAATCCGCCTTGACGATCTGAGGCGCATCCGCCTGATCGGGCAATTGTTCGGTGATGCGACCGATGGCGTCGCGGACATCATTGGCGGCAACCGAAAGATCGGTCGCGTCGGAAAATTCGAGCGTTACCCGGCTCTGACCGAAGGAGGAACTGGAGGAAACCGACTTCAGGCCGCTGACGCGGGCAACCGCCCCTTCGATGATCTTCGTCAGCTCCTGATCCACCGTCTGCGGCGATGCGCCATCGAATACGGTCCTGACGGTCACGACCGGACGGTCGACATCGGGCAGTTCTCGCACTTCGACGCCGAAATAGGCGGCAAGACCGGCGACGACCATCAGCGTGTTGAAGACCAGCGCCAGGATCGGCCGGCGCACGAAGAGCGCGGTAAAGGATTGCTTGGCCGCTGCCGAGCCGGCATCCGCCACATCGTTGCCATCGGTCATCATTGGGTGATGACCTCCTTGGCTTGAGCGACATCGCGGGCAAAGCGAACCTCGCCACCTTCGGTCACGCGCTGCAATCCTTCGATGACGATGAGATCGCCATTGCGGAGATCGCCGCGGACCAGCACCGCATCCGGATTGCGCTGCACGATGCTGACGCGCACCTTCGAGGACTTGCCGTCAACGACGCGCCAGACATGCGCACCCGCCCCATCCCATTGGACGGCGAGCGGATCGACGGAGGGATAGGATTCGCCGGCAAAGCGCATGCCGACATTGAAGGACATGCCGGCGCGCAGAACATCGGAGGCGTTATCGATGCGAGCGCGCACGCGCAGCGTCCGGCTTGCACCGTCAACACGATTGTCGACTGCCTCGACAACGCCCGAAAATACGCGCCCCGGCAATGCCACCGACGTCGCTTCCACCGGCTGGTCGACCTTGACTGTGTTGGCGAAGCGCTCCGGCACCCAGTAATCCACCAGGATTTCCGAGCGGTCGTCTAGCATCACGATATTGGTCGTTGTCGTCACATTGTCGCCGACGACCACAGGCACGATACCGACAATCCCGTCGATCGGTGCGACCACATCGCGGCGCTTCAGCGCCAGCTCGGCCGATTGCAGCGCCAGCTTTGCGCCCTGCTCCACGATCTCGGCGTCGAAAACATCCATACGCGAGACTGTGGATTTGATATTGCGGTAGAGCTGGGATTTTTCGACAGCGCTCTTCAGCGCCACTTCCGCCTGGCCGCGAGCGATGATCTGCTCGTCGTCGTCGAGACGCGCCAGCACCTGCCCCTGCTTCACCCTGTCGCCTGACTTGATGAGAATTTCCCGGATCGTACCCGCCGCTTGCGGCATGACGACGACCGAACGGATGGCGTCGCCGGTACCGATCGCGCTCAGGCGATCGTTAACAACACCGCTGACCACCGGCTCGGTGACGACAAGCGGTATGTTCTGACCGCGCCGTCCACCGGAGCTTGCCCGCGTCTCCGACTTTCCGTCCGCCGCGCCATCGCGCGGAGCAATCCAGGCCACGACAGTCTCGGGAACGCCGACCTTCTGCAGCAGGCCCGCTGCGCTGGGCATGAAGGCCACGACAGCGGCGATGCCAGCTGCCAGCAAGAAAAAAGACAAGGAAAGCTGCTTCCAGGCGGTCATGCACGTCTCCGGCTCGTTGTGTCAGAGGCGATGAAATCGCGTCGTTGGTTTTTGTGACCCCTCATCCACCCAGCGCACTTAACCGGGGGTCAATTTCGGCTCGGACGGCTCCATAAAGCAAGATTGTGCCCGATTTGCTGCAATATCGTGTTTTTGAGCATATGCCGCAAGTTTCGCCACAGATTATGACAAAGTTGTAATCTTAGTGCGGACAACGAGACGTTTTACCCGGTGAATGGGCCGACCCATTTCCACATGAAAACAGCCGTCGATCGAGTCTTATGCCCTGTGAATGTGCACTTTTTGTTCTAGTTTCGGCCCGTTTCTTTTGCCTTTCGGGGTAGAATCATTACATTGGGCGGCATGACCATTGGACATGACGATATTCCCTTCTTTGACGAGGAGCCGGAGCACGTGGCGCCGCGCCGTTCCGCGCCGGCTGCCGGCAGCATTGGCGGCGGCATTGCGGCCCGCGCCATGGCAGCACGCGACAGCGGCCGCCGGCCCGATTATCTCTCAGGCCTCAATGCAGAACAGGCGGAAGCCGTGGAAACGCTCGACGGCCCCGTGCTGGTGCTTGCCGGCGCCGGCACCGGCAAGACGCGAGTGCTCACGACGCGCATCGCGCATATCCTGTCCACCAACCGCGCCTTCCCCAGCCAAATCCTCGCCGTCACCTTCACCAACAAAGCGGCTCGCGAGATGAAGGAACGTATCGCGCTGCTGGTCGGCGGCGCGGTCGAAGGCATGCCCTGGCTCGGCACCTTCCACTCGATCGGTGTGAAGCTGTTGCGTCGTCATGCGGAACTGGTCGGCCTCACCTCGAGCTTCACCATTCTCGATACCGACGATGTCGTCCGTCTGATCAAGCAACTGATCCAGGCCGAAGGGCTCGACGACAAGCGCTGGCCGGCCAAGCAATTTGCCGGCATGATCGACACATGGAAGAACAAGGGCCTCAGCCCCGCCGATATTCCGGAGGGTGACGCCCGCGCTTTTGCCAATGGCAAAGGCCGCGAGCTCTATGCCGCCTATCAGAACCGCCTGAAGACGCTGAACGCCTGCGACTTCGGCGACCTTTTGCTGCATCCGATCAATATGTTCCGGCAGAATCCTGATATCCTCAAGGATTATCACCAGCGCTTCCGCTACATCCTGGTCGATGAGTATCAGGACACTAACACGGCGCAATATATGTGGCTGCGCCTGCTGGCGCAGCGGCAGAAAGGCGAGCCGCAGAATGTCTGCTGCGTCGGTGACGACGACCAGTCGATCTATGGCTGGCGCGGCGCGGAGGTGGACAACATTCTCCGCTTCGAGAAGGATTTTCCGGGCGCCAAGGTCATCAAGCTCGAGCGGAACTATCGCTCCACAGAGCATATTCTCGGTGCCGCCGCGCATCTGATCGCCCATAATGAAGGCCGGCTCGGCAAGACACTGTTCACCGACCGCTCCGACCCCGACGACATCAAGGTGCAAGTGCACGCCTCCTGGGATTCCGAGGAGGAAGCGCGCGCCATCGGCGAAGAGATCGAGCAGCTGCAGCGCAACAAGCACAATCTCAACGACATCGCCATTCTCGTGCGCGCCTCCTTCCAGATGCGCGAGTTCGAAGATCGTTTCGTGACGCTCGGCCTGAACTATCGCGTCGTCGGCGGTCCGCGCTTCTACGAGCGCCTCGAAATCCGCGACGCCATGGCCTATTTCCGCCTAGTCTGCCAGCCGGCCGACGATCTCGCCTTCGAACGCATCATCAATACGCCAAAACGCGGTCTCGGCGACACCACTGTCCGTGCGCTGCATGATTATGCCCGCGTGCGCGATATCCCGATGCTGGCGGCAGCGGCCGACATCATCGAGACGGATGAGATGAAGCCGAAGGCGCGCAAGGCGCTGTTCGACGTCGTGCAATCCTTCCGCCGCTGGCAGGGCCTGCTCGAGAATACGCCGCATACCGAGCTTGCCGAGCAAATCCTCGAAGAATCCGGCTATACGGACATGTGGAAGAACGACAAATCGGCGGAAGCGCCGGGGCGGCTTGAAAACCTCAAGGAACTCATCCGTTCCATGGACAGCTTCGAATCCATGCGCGGCTTCCTCGAACACGTCGCCCTTGTTATGGATGCCGAGCAGAACGAAAATCTCGACGCCGTCTCCATCATGACGCTGCACTCCGCCAAGGGTCTGGAATTCGACACGGTGTTCCTGCCCGGCTGGGAGGAAGGCCTGTTTCCGCATCAGCGCTCACTCGACGAAAGCGGGCGCGCCGGCCTCGAGGAAGAGCGCCGCCTCGCCTATGTCGGCATCACCCGCGCCAAGCGCCGCTGCCACATCTGGTTCGTCTCCAACCGCCGCATCCACGGCCTATGGCAATCGACGATCCCCTCCCGCTTCCTTGACGAACTGCCGGAAACGCATGTTCAGGTCGCCGAAGTAGAGCAGTCCTATGGCGGATATGGCCGCGGCGGATATGGCCAGTCCCGCTTCGACAAGGCCGATCCCTTCGCCAACACCTATTCCACGCCCGGCTGGAAGCGCGCCCAGGCCAACCGCAACGATGCGACCCGCGACAACTGGGGCAGCCGCTCCGGCCACGCCGTCGAACGCATCGGTTACGGCGAAAGCGGTCCGAAAGTGCGCACCATCGACGGCGAGCTGGTGGCCAAATCCACCTCCTCCGAACCCTCCAAATTCGCCATCGGCGACCGCGTCTTCCACATCAAGTTCGGCAACGGCAATGTGTCGGAGATCGAGGGCAATAAGCTAACGATCGAATTCGACCGCGCCGGGCAGAAGCGCGTGCTGGATGGGTTTGTGGAGAGGGTTTAATCGGCAAGGCTATCTGGTTTGGGACCAGAGGGTGGCCATCAACGGTTAGGCTGATTGTGGATATCCTTCCCACCCACACACTCCGTCATCCTCGGGCTTGACCCGAGGATCCACGCACAAGCGCTCCCATCGAATGCATCACTCACAAGCAAGCATGCAATGTAGATGTCGCTGCCGGCACGTACAGCGATCTAATTTGCATAAACATCAAGGCTTGTACTTGGATCCTCGGGTCAAGCCCGAGGATGACGGAGCGTGGGGTATAATAGGGTGGCAAACGCAAGCGCATTCTTTGCGAAGCAGCTCACCTCCCGCCAATAGCCTCTTGACGCCCATCCTCTCCGCCAGCATCATACACGCATCGGTGGAGTATACCTACATCATCACCAACCACAAACGTGGCACTTTATACATCGGCGTCACCGCCGATCTCGAGCGCCGCATCTACGAGCATCGTGAAGGCCTGACACCGGGCTTTGCTTGGAAATATGGGATGCACACGGCTCGTCTGGTATGAAGACCACGCCGACATCATTTCAGCCATACAACGCGAAAAATCGCTGAAACGCTGGTATCGCCAATGGAAGATCGAGCTGATTGAAAAGACAAATCCGGATTGGCGGGATTTATACCACGAGCTCTGGTGAAGCCGCAGGCTCCTCAATTCCCTGCGCATCCCGATCCTTGAGCCACAGCCCAAACTCCTTCACCACGGCCACCACCTTCTCCAGCCGCTGCCCATCCTCCGTCAGCGAGTACTCAACCTTCACGGGAATCGTCGGATAGACCGTCCGCCGGATCAGGCCCGCCTCCTCCAGCGCGCGCAGATCAAGCGTCAGCATCCTCTGCGAAATGCCAGGCATCAGCCGCCTCAGCTCGTTGAAGCGCTGGGGTCCATCGACCAGATAAGACACAATCAGCAGCCGCCAGCGGCCACCCAGCAAATGCATCGCTTCCTCGACGGAGCAGCCAGTTACGGTCTTTTTCATCGCACCTACCTCATGTGCATGGCGGTATAATTTTTGTACGAGACAGTCCCGGTCTCGCAGTGGCATCATTCGGTGTCGCGATTTGTGGCAAGAAACGATCCTTCTGCCGCAAAGGCTTCTGCACCTCGCGCTACTCGATCTCAGTTGCGTCCGCCATTTGCCCTGATGATCTGGCCGTTGACCCAGCCGCTCCGCGGGCCGGCCAGAAACGATACGATCTGGGCGATGTCGTCAGGAATCCCGAGGCGCCCGAGCGGAATATCGTTTATCAGCCGCTGGATTAATGCCTCGGACCGCCCCTTGAACAGCAATTCGGTAGCGATCGGCCCCGGCGCGACCGCATTGACGGTGACGCCGCGCGGGCCGAGTTCCTTAGCAAGAATATGCGTCATCGCCTCCACCGCCGCTTTGGTCGCCGCATAGACGCCGTTGCCGGGGGAATAGTGACCGATGATGCTCGTGGAAAGATTGATGATGCGGCCACCATCGCGCACCCGCTTCGCCCCTTCTCGCATCCCGTTGAAAGTGCCTGTCAGATTGACGGCGATTTGCTGCTGAAAATCCTCATCCGAGACCTCAGCCAGCGGCGAGAATTTGCTGATCCCGGCATTGTTGACGAGCACGTCGACCGTTCCGAATTCCGCTTCGGCGCGATCGAACAATGCCGTCACTGCCGCGCTATCGGCAACGTTGGCGCGGACTGCAAGCGCACGGCCGCCCGCCATCGTAATGCCGGCAACAACATCCGCGGCCTCTCCGGCGCTCGATGCGTAGTTGACGACGGTCTGAAAGCCGTCGGCGGCAAGCTGCTTTGCTATGGCGGCGCCAATTCCCTTGGATGCGCCGGTTACGATCGCCGTTCTAATTTCGTTGGACATGCGTCAATCTCCTTGTCGTTCGCACACGCGCTCTCGAGCATGCCTGGGAACTCAATCCCGGCATGTCGCTGAAACGCTTGTTTCGTTGGGTCGCGAACTGTAATATGAGCGATAATTCGCTTTTTGCTACTCGCATTCCAGGAACATGTCCGAAGGCCCTCTCCATAGCCGTGCCGCGCCGAGAAAAGCGCCAAGACAAGCCCGCTCGCTCGCAACAGTCGAGGCGATCGTGGAGGCTGCAGCTCGCATTTTGGAGGAGCACGGCCATGAGGCCTTCTCCACCAATGCCGTTGCGGAAAAGGCCGGCGTCAGTGTCGGCTCGCTCTATCAATATTTTCCGCGCAAGGATGCGTTGATCGGAGCCTTGATCCTGCGCGAGACTTCGCGTCTCGTCGCAGAGGCGGAAATTGCCGCCGACAAGCCCACGGGCAGCGAGGCCTTGTCGGCGCTCATCCTCCCTTGCGTCGAGCAGCAGCTTCGCCGGCCGGCGCTAGCCCGCTTGCTCGATTTCGAGGAAGCGCGCCTTCCGCTTGATGCCGCCACCGAAGCGGTCAAAAGGCGCTTCTTCGAGCTCACGCGCGCAACCCTGCTGCGGCCGGATTTGCCGCCGCAGGCCGATATCGATGTGGCGAGTCGCGACGTGGTCGCCATCATCAAGGGAATAGTCGATGCCGCCGGGGAGCATGGCGACCAGGATAGATACCAGCTGGCTCTGCGCGTGAAACGCGCCGTTCTTGGCTATTTGCACAGCCTCGACTGACGTCGGCAGACATTCCGCCCTTGCAAGTGATTGCATTGCAGCATTGCAAAATCCGCATGCCTAGCAAGCTACCAATAGCGGACCAATCGATTATATCGATTGAAGCGGCTTCGGGATTCTGCGTTTCCCGCGGTATCTCGGCAAGCCGCTGCCAGCTCTTCTTTCGGCCCGTTCGGGCTTTCGTCCGGCTCGAATCTCGAAGCCTGGCAACAACAAGAACCGAGGATAAAAAAGTGGCTGGCTCAGCAACAAGCTCTGCGCCCACCAGCGCGCGTGCATCCGCACACCAAGGCCAGGGCAATTACCAATTCGCGCTTATCGCACTCACCTCACTCTTTTTCATGTGGGGCTTCATTACTTGCCTGAACGATATTCTGGTCCCGCACCTGAAAAGCGTCTTTCAGCTCAATTACACGCAGGCAATGCTCATCCAGCTTTGCTTTTTCGGCGCATACTCCATCATATCGCTGCCTGCCGGCACGCTCGTGAAGCGCATCACCTATAAATGGGGCATCGTCGTCGGCCTTGCGATCGCGGCTGTCGGCTGCGCCCTGTTCATTCCTGCCGCCACGTATCGCGTCTACGCCCTTTTCTTGGGCGCACTTTTCGTGCTCGCCACTGGCATCACGATCCTGCAGGTTGCCGCAAACCCCTATGTCACCGTATTGGGACCTCCGGATACGGCCGCTAGCCGCCTGAACCTGACGCAGGCCTTCAACTCGCTCGGCACGACGATTGCCCCCTACTTCGGCGCGATGTTGATCCTGTCTGCCGCGACTGTTGCAGCGACCAACGCAACACCGGAACAGCTCGACGCCATGCGGCTTGCGGAAGCCGGCGCGGTCAAATTCCCCTATCTGCTCCTTGCCGCCGCTTTCCTAGTGCTCGCGGCCGTCTTTGCGGCGCTGAAACTCCCGCAAGTCGAGGATGAGGAGACCATCGAGCCGATGCGCGGCGGCGGCTCTGCCTGGCAATACCGCCATCTCGTGCTCGGCGCTCTCGGCATCTTTGTTTATGTCGGAGCCGAAGTCAGCGTCGGCAGCTTCCTGGTGAATTTCCTCAGCCAGCCCGATATCGCGCATCTTTCCGAAGCGGACGCCGCCCATTACGTCTCCTATTTCTGGGGCGGCGCGATGGTGGGACGCTTCGTCGGCTCGGCAATCATGCGCCACATCGATGACGGCAAGGCGCTTGCCTTCAATGCTGTCGCCGCGATCATCCTCCTGCTGGTGACGGTGCTGACGACAGGCCATGTCGCCATGTGGGCCGTGCTGGCGATCGGCCTCTTCAACTCGATCATGTTCCCGACGATCTTCAGCCTGGCGCTGCACGGTCTCGGCAAATATACGAGCCAGGGCTCGGGCATTCTGTGCCTTGCCATTGTCGGCGGCGCGATCCTGCCTGTTATCCAGGGCGGCCTTGCCGATACGATCGGCATCCACCTGGCCTTCCTGATGCCGATTATCTGCTACATCTACATTGCCTTCTATGGGCTCAAGGGCCACAAGCCGGCATAAGCCTTCACAAACCATCGCGCCTCGCCGCCTTCATCGGCGGGGCGCAAAGGGCTTGATCCGAAGCGCGCCACTTGGCATCGTGCAGCGCAACAAAACGGAAGGACAGGTCTCATGAAAGCGCTGCTGCTCATCGACATCCAGAACGGCTTCTGCCCTGGCGGCAACCTTCCAGTTCCAGAGGGACACCAGGTGGTGCCCGTCGCCAATAAGCTCATCGACAGCGGCCAATACGATCTCATCGTCGCCTCGCAGGACTGGCATCCGGCCGGTCACGGCAGCTTCGCTTCCACTCATCCAGGCAAAAAACCTTTTGAGATCGGCACACTGTCAGGCAAGCCGCAAATGATGTGGCCCGACCACTGCGTTCAGAATACGGAAGACGCAGCCTTCCATCCCGACCTCCATATGGCCGCCGTCGATTTCATTCAGCAAAAAGGCCAGAATCCCGCCGTCGACAGCTACTCCGCCTTCCGCGACAACGATCAGGCTGCCCTCACCGGACTGGCCGCCTATCTACGCAACAAAGGCGTCACCGAACTCGACCTTTGCGGGCTGGCAACCGATTATTGCGTCAAGTTCTCGGCGCTCGATGCCGTTGAAATGCTGCCCGGCGTCACAGTCCGCTTCATCGAAGATGCCAGCCGAGGCATCGATCCCGCCGGCGTCAAATCGGCAATCGACGAGATGCGAGCCCGCGGCGTCACGATTGCCAGCAGCGCGGACGCGCTTGCGTAAAATCGCGCGAAGCAAGCTAAACCTTCTCTAAATAAAATGGTGCAAGCTATTCCCTGTCAGTAAGATATCGGGATCTTTAGCGTGCAGTCGATTGTCATCAACGGGCGTTTTCTCGGCCAGCCTCTGTCCGGTGTACAGCGCTTTGCGCGCGAACTGACGCTGGCGCTCGATCGTAAGATTTCCGCGAGCGCCTTGCCCGCGTCGCTGACGGGTGCGCGCTGGCGGCTCGCCGTACCACGCAACACGCCCGTCGATCTCAAGCTCTCCGCTATCGAAATCGACGAATTCGGTTCCGGCCCCGGCCATCTCTGGGAGCAGACATCGCTGCTTTCGCACTCGCGCGGCAGCCGCCTGATCTGCTTCGGCGGCAGCGGGCCGCTGCTGCATCGCCGCCAGGCCGTCGTCATCCATGACGTGACGATCTTCCGCCATCCGCAGTCCTTCAAGCGCAGCTACCGCCTGCTGCATGGCGCCCTTGGAACCGTGCTGACGCGCACCGCCAAGATCGGTACCGTCTCCGAATTCTCGCGGCAGGAGCTCGCCTCGGTATTCCGGGTGCCATCAACCGGTATCGACGTCGTCTACAATGCCGTCGATCATTATGCCGCCATCGAGCCGGATGAGGCCGTCATGCAGCGGCTTGGTCTGAAAACCAACGGCTTCTTCCTACTCGTCGGCACGATGAAGCCGAACAAGAACCTCGATTTCGCCATTCGCGCTTTCGAGGCGCTCAAGGATATCAATCAGAAGCTCGTGGTCGTGGGCGGCTCCGCACCGACCGTGTTCAAATCGGACAACCAGCAATCGAGCGACAGCATGCTCTTCCCCGGCAGGCTCGCCGATGCAGAAATCGCCGCCCTGGAGCGCCATGCCACAGCTTTCGTTTTCCCGAGCCTTTACGAAGGGTTCGGTATCCCGCCGCTGGAGGCGATGACCCAGGGCTGCCCGGTGCTCGCGGCCGATATTCCCGCCGTGCGTGAGGCGTCGGGCGATGCCGCGCTCTACTTCGATCCCTTCCGACAGGAGGAACTTGTCTCCGCCATGCGGCGGATCGCGACGGACGAGACATTGCGCCAGGATCTGCGTCGACGCGGCCATGAGAACGTTAGGCGCTTCTCCTGGGATGGCAGCGCAGATCGCGTCCTGTCCATTTTGGAAGATCTCTAAGAGATTTCAGGACCGGGACTGCGGCCGAAACATGGTGACGAAATAGGTGTAGAGGCCGAGCAGGCAGAAGAGCGCGCCCCCGACAACGCCGATAGCCACAGATATCCAGAGCGAATAGCCAAAACCGGCAGTTGCCAGCACCGGCAACGCCAGCCCGATGCCCGACAGAACGACGGGCGGCCAGACGAAATCGAAGGCAAGAGACATCATCACCTTGACGCCGATCGTCATGGCACAAAGCGCGCCAATCATGCCGCCGGCCATGAGGCCAGCATCGCCGAAGAAACCGAGATAACCGCCGATGAGCGTGCCCGCATTCAGCAGCGCGCAATCCAGCGCCGCGAGCAGGAAGATCGTCAATAGCCGATGCTGCAGATGCGCCGGGGTGGGCATCATGTTGGCCGTCAGCGCGCGGCATGTCGCAAGGCCGATGACAAAGGGGGCGACGGCAAGAAACTCCTTGCGCAAACCGGCGGCAATGACCAATTGCCCGACCGGCTGTAGCAGCGCGAAAATGCCGGCGGCGGTCATCAGCGTCAAACCGGTCAGCAGCGAGTAATATTCCCCAAGCTGCTTGGCAAAGGCAGGGGTTCGCCCATCGCGATCATAGGTCGTGACGACATCGGGATATTGAATGGCCTGCAGCGCAGAGACGATCAGAACGAAGGGTCTCTGCAGCAAATCAAGCGCCAGAAGTGCGCCGGCAGCGCCACCCGCTCCCAGCGTGGCCGTGAGAATCGATTTCAATCCCAACGGCGTCAACATGCCGATAATGGAGGCGCTCGCGGCAACGCTGCCATAGACGAAATGCTTGCGTACCAGTGCCTTCTCGAACGAAGCCGCCTCGTGAAGACTGTTGCGGCTCAGAAAAGCGGCAAGGAGCCCATAGGCAAGATAGCCGGCCATCAGACCGAGGACGGTGCATGTGAAAGTCGGAGCAACGGCAGCGCCCGCAAGCGTGCCGATTGCCAGAATCGTCGCGCGCGACCCCTGCAGCCGCGAAAAGACGCGAAATTCCTGACGGAAGCGCAGCATGGTGAGATGCAGGTCGCTCCCGCCCTGGAAGATCGCAACCAGGCCGCCAAGCACGGCAATCTCTGCCGAGACCGAAAAGAGGATCGAGACGGAAGCGGCGATCAGGCAGATTGCCGAGCATGCCGCGAATTCTACCGTCAGCGCCTTGCGCTCCAGCGCCTCGCTCCCTAGCCCCTGCCCCGGATAGAAGCGACTGCAGGCAAAGCGAACCCACTCGAAGCAGAGGATCGCTGCAAACTGGCTGATCGAGATGAACAGCGAATAGGCCGCATAGTCCGCCGGAGCCAGCAGATGTGCCACCGCGATCAGCAGCCCGAAAGCCACTGCAGCCTGATAGAAATATGCAGCCAACGCCACGATCTTTGCCATGGCGGCAGCTAACAGGAAAAGATTGAGGAAAGCGCTAACCCCGGAAGGCAATTGCAGCATTCGGCAGCGCGATCGCGCTTGATGCGCCACGTTGCCAGCCGGCGGCCTTCCAGCGATGAAAACTTCCACGGTCGCACCACCAAGCGGTATCCGCTATTTCCTGCTCGCTTCTCCCCTCATCCAGTCGATCACCGTCTCAAGCGCTGCGGATTTGCGATAGCGCGGCCAGACGAGATAGAAGTCGGATGGACCGCTTAGCGACCCCTGGATAACCTGCGTTAGACGGCCTTCCACCATATCTCGCGCCACGAAATCGCGGTTGGCGAGGACGATTCCCTGCCCCGCAATGGCCGCTTCGATCGCATGCGATGTCTGGTTGAAGCTGATCCCTTTATAGGAGGCGTGGACTGCCCGCCCGAAATGCTTGTCGATAAATTCTGGCCAGGAATTATGGGCGTCATGGAGAAGTGCATAGTCGGCGAGCTCTTCCGCCGTCTTCGGTGACTTTCGGTGATGCAGCAGCGTCGGGCTGCAAACGGCGATGATCTCTTGCTCGAAAAGCAGTTCGGTCGCCAACCCCGGCCCGAAAGGCGGTCGCCCATATCGAACGGCAAGATCCACTCCATCCGCTTGAAAGCCCGACATACGGTCCGTGGCGAGGATATGAAGATCGAGATCGGGATGACGAGCCGTAAAATCCGGCAGGCGCGGGATCAGCCATTTCGATGCGAATGTCGGCGTGGTGCTGATGGTTAGCCTTACGGGTTGCGGCTCGAGGTCGCTGGTCGCTTGAGCGATGATTTCGAAAGCGCGCCTGATATCGGCGATATAGCCCCGCCCCTCGCCCGTTAGCACCAAAGACCGCGGCATCCGCTCGAACAGCTTTACGCCCAGCTCCGCCTCCAGCCCTCTCACCTGTTGAGCCACCGCTCCTTGCGTAACCCCCAGCTCCTCGGCCGCCAGCTTGAAGCTGTGATGGCGTGCAGCCACTTCGAATGCCTTTAGGCCATTCAGAGAGGGAAGTTTACCGGGCGAACCATTCATGCGATAGTTTTTCTACTGGCAAACGGGAATTTATCTGCTTCGCTCTCGCGCGAGGGTAATGATATTTCATCGGTAGTTTCGAAGCAATCGGTTCCAGTGGAACGAGATGAAGGAGGAAGGACCCATGTCGATAGAAAAAGTGGCTATTATCACAGCGGGCGGCAGCGGCATGGGCGCCGAAAGCGCCAGACGTCTTGCCGCCGATGGCTTCCATGTCGCCATCCTCTCCTCCTCCGGAAAGGGTGAGGCGCTGGCTCAGGAGCTTGGCGGTATCGGCGTTACCGGCTCCAACCAATCTAACGACGATCTCAAGCGCCTGGTCGATGCGACGATGGAAAAATGGGCGCGCATCGATGTGCTCGTCAACAGCGCCGGCCACGGCCCGCGCGCCCCGCTCCTCGAGATTACCGACGAGCAATGGCACACCGGCCTCGATGTCTATCTCATGAACGTCATCCGTCCGACACGCCTCATCGCCCCCATCATGCAGAAGCAGAAAACCGGCGCGATCATCAACATCTCCACGGCATGGGCATTCGAGCCGTCGCCAATGTTCCCGACCTCGGGGGTATTCCGGGCTGGCCTTGCCTCCTATACGAAGATTTTCGCCGACACCTACGCCGCCGACAATGTGCGGATGAACAACGTCCTGCCCGGCTGGATCGACAGCCTGCCGGCGACCGAAGAACGCCGCGACAGCGTGCCGATGCGGCGCTACGGCACCAGCGCAGAGATCGCCGCCACCGTCGCCTTCCTCGCCTCAGACGGCGCCGGCTACATCACCGGTCAGAATCTCAAGGTCGACGGTGGCCTGATGCGCTCGGTCTAGCTGCGTAAGACAGCGTTATCTCGCTTTCGCTCTCTCAGGCACCGGTTGGGAGAGCGATTTTGTTTGGAGCGCGATAGCGGAGATTAAATCGCCTTGGGTTGGCCGAGTGCGGGCGAATTGCCTTTCTGCACTGCACACGTTAGAAGTCCCGGCAATTTTGAGGGATGGAAACAGGCAATGCGGAAACGAATTGCTTGGGGAGGAGTGCCACGATGGAGATCGTTCACACGATAGCCGCTCTACGCGAACGGCTTGGCGAACACCGCAAAGCCGGCAGGCGCATCGGCCTGGTGCCTACCATGGGCTACCTGCATGCCGGCCACATGGAACTCGTCGCCCGCGCTAAGGCCGAGAACGACGTCGTCGTCACCTCCATTTTCGTCAATCCGCTGCAGTTCGGCGCCAATGAGGATCTAGCGAAATATCCGCGCGATCTCGAACGCGACAGCGCCATGTTGCGCGATGCCGGCGTTGACTATCTCTTCGCACCTGGCGTCACGGATATGTATCCGCGTCCAATGCAAACAGTGGTCGATGTGCCGAAACTTGGCGCAGAGCTGGAAGGCGCAGTTCGCCCGGGCCATTTCGCCGGGGTTGCCACCGTCGTCACCAAGCTCTTCAACATCGTCCTGCCCGACAGCGCCTATTTCGGCGAGAAGGATTATCAGCAAGTAACGATCATCCGCCGCATGGTCGAGGATCTGGCCCAGCCCGTCCGGGTCGTACCGGTGCCGACCGTTCGCGATGCGGATGGCCTGGCCCTCTCCTCGCGCAATGTCTACCTGTCGAAGGAAGAGCGTGCCGCTGCCGTCATCATTCCCAAAGCATTGGCGGAAGCCGAGCGGCTATATCATCTCGGGGTGAATGACCCCGCCGCACTCGAAGAGGCGCTGCGCGCTTTCATTGAAAAGGAGCCGCTCGCGACCGTGGAAGTCGCCGCCGTTCGCCATCCTGAAACGCTGGAACCATTGAGCAGACTGCAGGGGCAGCCAATCCTCATTGCCTTGTTCGTCCGCATCGGTACCACTCGTCTGCTAGACAACCGGGTCATCGGCCGCAAACCATCAAACAACGAAAAGGCCGCCTAAGATGAGCACTGTCGGACATGCCAAGCGCATAACGCCCGCCGCCATCGAGGCGATGAAGGGCACGCGCCCGATCGTCAGCCTGACGGCCTATACGACACCGATCGCCCGCCTGCTCGATCCGCATTGCGACCTGCTTCTCGTGGGCGATTCCCTCGGCATGGTACTCTACGGCATGGAAACGACCGTCGGCGTCACGCTGGAGATGATGATCGCCCACGGCAAGGCCGTCATGCGTGGCGCCAATCATGCCTGCGTTACCGTCGACCTGCCTTTCGGCTCCTATCAGGAATCGAAGGAGCAGGCATTCCGCAGTGCCGCGCGCATCCTGAAGGAAACCGGCTGCGATGGCGTGAAGCTGGAGGGTGGCGAGGAAATGGCTGAAACCGTGGCCTTCCTGACCTCTCGCGGTATTCCGGTCTTCGGCCATGTCGGCCTGATGCCGCAGCAGGTGAATACGACCGGCGGTTATCGCTCGCTTGGACGCTCGGACAAGGAAGCAGACAAGATCCGGCATGACGCCAAGGCGATCTCGGAGGCCGGCGCCTTCGCAATGGTGATCGAAGGCACGATCGAGCCGCTCGCCCGCGAGATTACCGCCGCCGTTGCCATTCCCACTATCGGCATTGGCGCATCTGCCGCCTGCGATGGCCAGATCCTCGTTTCCGACGACATGCTCGGCCTGTTCAACGATTTCAAGCCGCGCTTCGTCAAGCATTTCGCAGAGCTGGCGCCCATGATCTCGAAAGCCGCGGAAACCTATGCCGAAGAGGTGAAGGCTCGCACCTTTCCGGCACTGGAGCACACGTTTCAGCCGAAGAAGTAGCGAAGTAGCTACCAACCGATCCGCGGCCAACTTTGCCCTTCGCTCGAATATTCGACAGAATTCCTTGGAGACGATCAGAACGAGGCTGGCACGATGATACCCATGAAATTAGGAAGCCTCCTTGGGGCCGGTAAGGAGGCGGAAGTTTATGAATATGGCGAGCTGGCTTTGAAACTATGGAAGGTCGGCGCATCTAAGGCCGCAGCTTTTCGGGAGGCGGCGACCCTCGCAATCCTGGAGAACTTGGGAGTCGATGCTCCAAGAGTCCAAAGCGTTGGCAAGTTTGAAGGTCGCTGGGGCTTGGTCATGACACGCATCGAGGGCCGAACCTTTGGTGAAGCGATCACGCAGAAGCCATTGCAGACACTAGCCAATCTGAATGTTTTGGCAGCTACCCATAGAAAAATTCATGAACATAGCGGGGTCGGCCTTCCTGCTCTGAAATCGCGCCTGCATCGCGACATTGAATGCGCCGTGCAATTGAACAAAACCCAGCGGCAGCATCTCTTGTCGGGGCTTCATCGCCTGCCGGATGGCGACAAGCTTTGCCATGGCGATTTTCATCCTTGGAATGTACTCGGATCGGTCGAGCGCGCAACCGTGATCGATTGGCTCGATGCTTGTTGCGGAGATCCCCTCGCAGATGTCTGCCGGAGCTATGTTCTTATGCATTCCTATGACAATCACTTGGCGGCAGCCTATCTGGATGCCTACGACAATGAAAACCGTGCTGCCATTTTGGGTTGGCTTCCCTATGTCGCGGCGGCGCGATTGTCCGAAGGCGTTTCGGATGAAGCGGACGACCTCATAAGAATGATCAGCCGCAGCGCACCGAACTAAGCGTATATAGCCTTACGGCTTCGCCGATCGGGAATTGACGCTCTCTTCCTTCTCCAAAAGATAGATCGCTTCGCCGAAATCCTCCATTTTGCTCATCAATGCCGCATGGGCATCCCGCAAGCCCTGATTGTAGTAGTAAGGCCCGATCTCTGCGGTGAAGAAATCGAGCAGGAATTCGGCTGGCAACGAGCCGAGCGTCTGATCCAGCTCGTCGGCGAAATAGCGCTGAAGGCGGTCGACCATGGCTGCCTTCTCCTCCTTCGCAAAGGTGATCTTCTTCATCTTTCCATCTCCCATTTTTGCGAGCGGCTCCAAGTGCTGGATCAAGGAAATCAATTGATCCATCAAGGAAATTCAATTGCTGGCTCTAAAGGCACGGCTTACACCTCCGGCCATTGAACAGCGCGGCAGCAAATGCGCAAGGGTGCAACCATCGTTGCTTCCATGCGGAATGCCCGCCCTCGACACGACATCTTGGCGAGAGCGCCGGATTTCCCGCAAAGGACAAAGCGGACCATGAGTCGCGCGGAATTTCTTGAAGGCTTGAAGGGCGGCATTCCCGTCGGCCTCGCTGCTGCACCCTTTGGCGCCCTTTTCGGCGCGCTGGCGCGCGATCAGGGCATGTCCCTTGGCGAACTAACCCTGATGAGCAGTACCGTCTATGCCGGCGCCAGCCAAATGGTGGGCATCGACCTCTTCGGCCACAATGTTCAGGCTTGGCTCATCGTGCTGTCGATCCTCGCCGTGAACTTCCGCCATGTGCTCTATTCGGCGGCGATCGCTCGCTACATCAGGCACTTTTCCGCAGTGGAGAAATTCTTCACCTTTTTCCTGCTGGTCGATCCGCAATTCGCCGAGACGATCAAGCGCCATGAAAGCGGCAAGCCCGTAACCTTCGCCTGGTACATTGGCTTTGCGGCGGTGATCTATATCCCTTGGGTGGTGGTGAGCCTGATCGGCGGTCTTCTCGGCAGTTTCATCGGCGATCCCAAGGCCATCGGCCTCGATATCCTTCTGCCGGTCTATTTCCTCGGCATTGTCATGGGCTTCCGCACGCGCGACAACTTCCTGCCTGTCGTGGCCGTCAGTGCCGTGGCATCAGCCATCGCCCATCGCTATGTCGGCTCGCCCTGGCATGTCAGCATCGGCGCATTGGCGGGCGTCGCGCTTGCCGCAATGCTGCCGCCGGTCAAAGCGAATCGCAAGCCTGATATCGCGCACGAAAGCCACGAGGTCTGACCATGTTCGATTTCAATTCGCATATGGTTCTGCTGATTGCGGCTGCAGCGGTAGTGACCTTCCTGACGCGCATCGGCGGCTATATCCTGATCGTCAAAATGACCCGCATTCCACCGCGTGTCGAAGCCGCGCTGAATGCCGTGCCCGCCGCCGTACTCACGACCCTCGTCGCACCCGCCTTCTTCATCGGTGGCTGGGACACGAAGGTGGCAATGTTTGCCGCCCTTCTCGTCGGCCTGCGCTATCCATCGACCTATATGCTGGTCGCCGGATGGATCGTTGTCATGGCATGGCGCCATTCCATAGGCGCTTGAGACGGACCCCATCCCTTTCGAGATCGGATGAGGTCCATATTTCTCAATGGCTGAGCGCGAGCGTGGCATTTTCCAGCCACGCCCGTACGTCATGATCATGGATCAGCGGCATCAGCGCTTCGCGCGTCCGGGCGTGATACTCGTTCAGCCAATGCAGCTCTTCATGTGTCAGCAGTTCCGCCAGCACCAGGCTGCGATCGATGGGGCAGAAGGTCAAAGTCTCGAAGCCCAACATCGGCATGTCACCACCCTCGATCTCCTCCGGCTCACGGATATAGATCAGGTTTTCGATGCGAATGCCGAAGTGACCAGGACGATAATAGCCGGGTTCATTGGATAGGATCATGCCGGGAAGCAGTTCCTGCACGGCGAGGCGCGCAATGCGCTGCGGGCCTTCATGGACGGAGAGATAGGAACCGACGCCGTGGCCGGTGCCATGCGCGAAATCGACGCCCGCCTTCCAGAGCGCGATGCGCGCCAGCGGATCGAGATCGCAACCGCGCGTACCCTTCGGGAAGCGCGCTGTGCTGATGGCAATCATCCCCTTCAGGACCAGCGTGAAGAGACGCTTGTGCTCTTCCGATACGGCACCGATGCCAACGGTGCGGGTGATGTCGGTCGTACCGTTGATATATTGCGCGCCTGAATCGATGAGGAACAGCTCGCCTGCCTGGATCAGCCGGTCACTCGCCGTGGTCACGCGGTAATGCATGATGGCCGCGTGCTCGCCGGCACCGGAGATCGTATCAAAGGAGATGTCCTTGAGCGGGTTCTGCATGCTTTCGCCGACACGGGCGCGGCAGGCTTCCAGCCGTTCTGCCGCGGCGATTTCCGTCACTGTTCCCGGCTTGCTTGTCTCCAGCCAATAAAGGAATTCGACCATCGCAGCCCCATCCTGCAGGTGCGCCGCGGCCGATCCGTTGATTTCGGCGGCATTCTTGCAGGCGCGTGGCAGCTTGGCGGGATCATTGCCCTCAACGACCTCTCCACCTTCCCGACGGATGATATCGGTCAAGGCATAGGAAGCGAGATCCGGGTCGACTAGGATTCGCCCGCCGTTTGCAGCCGCAGCGGCCAGGCGCTTGACGAGTTCCGAAGGCGGCAGCTGCTTGCAGATCTGCGTGAGATAGGCTTCGGCCTCGACCTTGGTCTTGCGCTTGTCGAGGAAGAGCGCCGCTTCTCCTTCGGCATAGATGATGGCGCGAGCCAGAGGATGCGGCGTGTGCGGCACGTCACTGCCGCGGATATTGAAGATCCAGGCGACGGAAGACGGGTCGGTAATCAGCGCCGCCTTGAGATTCTTTTCCTTGAGGCCGCTTGCAATCGTTGCAAGCTTGTCCTTGGCGAGGATACCGGCCTGAGCGATATCCTGAATGATAACATTGCCCAACGGCTCGGCCGGCCGGTCCGTCCAGAGCTTGTCGAGCGGATTATGGGGCAGGAAGACGAGCTTGCCGTCGATCTCGGCCAGCGCCTTTTCCAATCGGCGTACTTCGGCACCCGTATGCAGCCATGGATCGATACCGAGGCGGAAACCCTTCTTCGCATGACGCGGCAGCCAGACATGCGGCGGCTCGTTCACCAGATCGCCGCCGGTAAAGACGCTGCGGTCCACCTGTTCGGCAAGCTGCGTCACATACCGGCCATCCACAAAGACCACGGCCTGAGAGTGTGTGATAAGCGCAACACCCGCCGATCCTGTAAAGCCCGTGAGCCATGCGAGACGCTCCGAGCATTTGGGCACGTACTCGCCTTGATACTCGTCGGCCCGCGGCACGAGGAAGCCGTCAATGCCGAGATCGCCAAAGGCAACGCGCAAACTGGCGACACGCTCGCGACCGAATTGCGGGGTGGAAGTGACGTCGAAAGACTGAAACATGAGCTGATCCGAGACTGGTGGAGATTCCGTGAAACCGAATATTGCCAGTATGTTAGAGCATCACAATCGGAAGTGCGACGTGATTTTCGATCCCTGAGACGATATGCGTGATTACAGGCACATCACACCACATGAGAGCAGTCCATCCCAACTGCGGCCGTTAACGAATCCGCCCATTTCGTGAGCATGCCAGTTCGAATATGACAACTTCACGGCGCGAAACATGCATATCACGCATAGCTCCCATGAAGCTTCCCCCCTGCCACGTCGGCGGGCGAGTCGCTATATCCGCCGCATCAAACGGGGTTCACGAAGAACCAGCTCAAAACCAAGGACTTATGACAATGCCTATCTCTCGCTCCGCATATGTTAGCCCGGCGCTGGCTGGCGAGCGTCGCACCGTACGCCACTCCGTCGGCTCGCTTCGTCAGCTCGAAGTCGAAACCGCAAAGGCAATCGGTGCCAGCCGCGGCGGTCGCCGTTAAGAAGTTTACGATCTACGCGTTCGAAGTCGATCGCAATCCGGTTCTCCTCCTCCCTCTCGGATTGTGATCAGAACGCTTAGAGCCCGCTTGAGCACTCCTCCTCCACACGCTCGCGGGCAAGATCGGTGAAAACCGATCTGAAGGCGGTGCCTCGGCACCGCCTTTTTTATTTGCGATTGTTGATGCGGGAAGTGACCGGCTTAGGGCCGGTCGAGATGGATGGTGACCCAGCCGTTGCGCCAGATCGTGCGCACATGGCGCAGGTGGGCGCCGTTATAGGCGGAGAGAACCTTCCACCGCTGCTCGGCAAGGATACCCGACAGGATGACCGAACCGCCCGGTGCCAGATGCGCCACGAGCTGCGGCGCCATCTTGATGAGCGGGCGCGCCAGAATATTGGCGATGATCAGGTCGAACGGCCCATGGCGGGAAAAGGCCGTGGAATGGAATCCCGGCGCGGTCTCCAGCGTGACACCCGAGGCGATGCCGTTGCTGCGGACATTTTCCTTCGCGACGCGGACGGCGACCGGATCGATATCAGTTGCCAGAACCGGAATGTTGCGCAGCTTGCGCACGGCGATCGCCAGCACCCCGCTGCCCGTACCGAGATCGAGCGCATTGCGCACGCGGCGGCTCGCAACAACCTTTTCGATCGTCTCCAGGCAGCCCGCAGTCGTCCCATGGTGACCGGTGCCGAAGGCCTGCCCGGCTTCGATTTCGATGGCGATGTCACTAGGCCCGACCTTGTCGCGATCATGCGAACCGTGCACGAGGAAACGGCCTGCACGCACCGGCTTCAATCCTTCCAGCGACTTGGCGATCCAATCGATATCGGGAAGCACTTCCTTTTGAATGACGAGATCAGCAAAGGCAGGCTTCAGGAGCGCTTCGAAACGTCCGCGGACCCCATCCTCATCTGCGGCATAGAGATAGATCGACGCTTCCCAGACATCGTTCTTTTCATCGATCTCCGTCGTTGCGATCGGCAATTCTTCGTCTTCGAACACCGGCGTCATCAGGTCCAGAACCTGACCGGCCTTCTTCTCGGTCGTCGTCACATAAAGGCGGATTTCACTCAACTCGTCGCTCTTTCTCGTTCTTATTCAGCCCAGTCGATCCAGGGCGGTTTCGGCGTGTCATAGCCGGCCACACCCCGAAGCAATTGCCGGCGGACCGGGCCAAAGCGCAGCAATAGCGGCGCAAGGAAATTACGCGCCGCAACTGCCAGCGGGCTTTGCATCGTCACCAATCGCGTCAAGCCATAGGTCTGTTTCAAAACCTGCTTCACGGCGGGAATTCTCAAGGCCGAATACTCCTGTTCGCGGCCTTCCGCAATGAGCCAGGCAAGCCAGCAGGCATCTTCGATGCCGAGATTCATACCGCGAGCGCCGGCCGGCGAATGGATATGCGCGGCGTCGCCGGCAAGAAAGACATTGCCCTTGGCCATCGGCTCGACATGCCGGAAGTGGATGCGAAACTGCGAGGCCCATGTCTTTTCGGCAATGGCGGCCGGATGAGCGATGCGGCTTTCGAAATCCTCCAGCGTCGAGATATAGCGAATGATGTCGGTCGTAACAGGCAGGTGCCCGACCATGCCAGGATCGAAGAGCGATATCTCGGCAAAATGCGTGTCGACCGCCTCCGCATAGCGAAAATCGGCAAGATAGAAATAAGCCTCCAGCGCCTCGCCCGGGAAGCCGGCACCTAATGCCTTGCGCACTGCCGAATGGGCGCCGTCGGCGCCGATCAATATGTCAGGCCGCACCGTTTCCGACGTGCCATCTGCACTCCGCAGCGTGAGCTCCGGCTTTTGAGGGTCCGATATGGCCTCCGCAATCACTGTCGTCTGCCATTCGGGCGCGACGCCGTAGGCCGAAAGCGCCTCCATCAGCTCACGCTCCGTACTTCCCTGCGGCAGGGCACAAACAGCGCTGAAGCGACCTTTCACCTCTCGTGTATCTAGCCGGATCAGAATCTTCCTATTCGAGCGGACCCGAAACTGCTCGATCGGCTGCGCGGCGGCGATGATGCGCTCCGCAACACCGGAAGAAGATAGCAGCGTCAGCGTGCGGGCGTTGACGCCGAGCGCCCGGCTTTCCTGCAGCGGCGTCGGACCTGTGCTGTCATCGACGATACGCGGCGAGAAGCCGCGACGGGCGAGCTCAAGGGCGGCGGCAAGGCCGACCGGCCCAGCTCCTGCGATCAGGATGGATCTGGATTTTCCCTGTCCACCAGTCCCCTCGCCCATGCAGGTCCTATCCCTTCTTGACCAGGTTCTCCAGCTTCTTCACCGCCACGTCCGGATCCTCCTCATAAGCGATGGTTCCGGCAAAGCGGCCCTGCGAATCCAGCAGGAAGACGGAAGCGGTGTGATCCATCGTATAGTCGCCATCCGGTTGCTTATCGTCGACCGGCACTTTCTTGGCATAGACACGGAAGCCCTTGACCATATCCATCACCTTGGCGGGGTCTCCAGAAATTCCGGTGATGCGCTTCGATACGTTGGAGACATATTGGTCCATGATGGCGGGCGTATCGCGCTCGGGATCAACAGTCACGAAATAGGCATTGAGTTTGCTCCCGTCGGGATCCACTTTCTGCAGCCAGGCATTCAGCTCGAACAGCGTCGTCGGGCAGACATCGGGGCAATGGGTATAGCCGAAGAAAACAGCTGACGGCTTGCCGCGGAACGCCTGCTCGCTGATCGGCTGGCCGCTCTGCGATACGAGGGTAAAGGGCACGCCATAAGGCCCAGATGACGTGACTTCCGGCGACTTGCCGCCGCCAAAGCTAAACCAGCCCAATAGTCCGGCCACGATCAATACGGCCACCCAAACTGCAATCCGCACGCTTCTCATGAATGCTATTCCTCACCGATACGGACAATTGCGCCGAAAGCACGGTGCAATCGACCTGCTAGCCGATGTAACGGCTCGAAGTGGAGGACGCAATTCAAGAAGATGTTCAGAGGAGGCCGAAATCGTCGCAGTATGTGGTTCCGGGGTTTTCCAAGCCTTGATCGCTCCATTTCGCCGCTCTTCTTGGGCCGGAGAAACAAAATCTGTTTTCATGTTAAACCAATCCTAACCAGTCCGCGCCAACATCTGCAGCAAAGGCCGAATTCGACCTCACTCGCCGCCCGAAAGCGCGGCAAACCTCTTTATTCCAGAAGGGCATGACGCCCGCCGGAACGCCAGGCGTATCTTTCGCCGAAGCACCGGATGCTGCCGCTGCCCAAGCCGCTCCAGCCGATCTCTCTCTTCAATCGCGAGCGTCGCTTGCGCGGCGATGCCAAACGGGAAGTTCTCGAATATGACGAACGCCATCAAGCAATCGGGCACCTATCTGGAAATCGTCTCCTTTCACCTTGGCGATCAGGAGTTCTGCATCGACATCATGGCCATCCGCGAAATCCGTGGCTGGGCTCCTGTGACGCCGATGCCGCATACGCCGCCTTACGTGCTCGGCCTCATCAACCTGCGCGGCGCCGTGATCCCGGTCATCGACATGGCCTGCCGCCTCGGCATGAAGATGACGGAACCTTCGGAGCGTTCCGCAATCATCGTCACGGATATTGCCGGCAAGCTGGTCGGCCTGCTGGTCGAACAGGTCTCGGATATGATGTCGATCAAAAGTGAAGATCTGCAGCCAGCTCCGGAAATCATCCCCGAAGCACAGCGCGCCTTTTGCCGCGGCATCGTGGCATTGGAAAAGACCATGGTCTGCTTCCTCAACCTCGATACGGTCATTGCGGATCAGTTGGCACAGGCAGCCTGATTTCAATAAGTTAGCTTACCCAAAGAAGATCGCCCTGGAGCCAAACTCCAGGGCGATCGCTTTTTATACAACCGGTTTTGGCAGGGGTGTAGCCAATCACACGGTCTTGCAGGCCGTGAACAGGGGCGAGAGTCGCCTCCCTGTTCGCCTTCGAAATTGCATCAAAAAGGTGCAAACCGAAAGCAACTAGAAGGAATTCGACAACCCAAGAGTATGACTTTTTTTGGTATTATCTTTCTACGGGTTATTTTTGAGGTACGTTGATACCGTTATTTCGGCTTGCCATTCTTCCACGTAACCTGCTGGCCGAACAAGGGGATCGCCGAAATGGCCATCTTGGCAGAGCCATCCGTCAGCTGGCGCGAATGGATGAGATAGACGAGCGTGTCATTCTTCTTGTCGTAAATGCGGGTGACAACCAGCTTCTTCCAGATGAGCGAAAGCCCGGCGCGAAATACCTCCTCACCGCTCTGAGACAGGTTGATATCACCGATCTCGATCGGACCGGTTTGACGGCAAGCGATGGAATTATTGGAAGGATCTTCGAACCAGTTGCCCTTGCGCAACCGGTCGATCACGCTGCGATCGAAATAGGTCACATGGCAAGTGATGCCCGAGACTTCGGGGTCCGGAACGGCATCGACCAGAATATCATTGCCCGTCCAGTCCACCCCGACCTTGCCGACAATTTCGGCGGAAGCGGAAATTGGGGTTACGGCCAGAAATGACGCGGCAATGGCGGCAAAGAGTTTGGGGGAACGCATCGATCATCCTCTAACAACAGGCGCCGGGAGCAAGAGCGGCATGGCTAAGGTAAGATGGTCCATGAGCGATGCAAGATGGGACGCCTATATCCGCGTGCAACGCTTCACGATCGATGCTGCGGCGATCCACACAATGGACGCCGCCGCCAAAGCAACGGCGTCCGAACACATGCAGGCAGTGCGCCATCTCACTTCTGGCTGATTGCGACCGTTCCGGTTTCCAGCAACGACTTGAGGTTGGACAGGATCTTCGGCCAGCCACCGGAGACCGCCTCGATAAACTTGGAGTTTTCAACCTCGATCGTGTGGGCAACGGTCAGCTTCACCACACCGTCCGACGGCTCCAGCTCCATCACGCAGCGCGACCAGCCTTCGGCCTTCAGATCCGGGCGCCACTCGTTGCGCCAGTTGATCGCGAGCCGCCGAGGCGGATCGAACTCGGCAATATCTCCCGCATCGGCAACCCGGCCATCCGGAAAGAGCATTTTCCACGGCGATCCAACCTTCCACTCGGTGTCGTGGACCATATCGAACCAATATTGCTTGATGAATTCCGGCGTGGTCAGCGCCGACCAGAGCTTTTCCGGCGTGGTGCGGATGAAGGTGACGTAGACGAATTTGCTTCCAGTCATGCCATTTCTCCTTGTTTGAATTTTATTGCTTCTTGAGCTCAGGGCCCACCCCCGCCTTCCAGCGCCTTTTTCAAGGCCGAAAGCGTATTCAGATGCCGCTGTTCGAACTTGTTGATCCAGCGTTCGGCGATGCCGTTGATTGGGACGGCGTTGATGAAATGCAGCTTCTCGCGTCCTTGCTTCTCCGTGGAGATCAGATTGGCCTCTTCCAGAATGGCAAGATGCTTGGCAACCGCCTGGCGGCTCATGTTCAGATCCTCGCAGAGCGCGTTCAGAGTCTGTCCATTGCGCTCATGGAGCCTGTCGAGCAATTGTCGCCGGCTGGCATCCGCCAGCGCCTTGAAGATCGCATCATCATCCACGGACATGAAACCATTTGGTTGCCTTTCTTTGTTTATAGGCAACCAAATGGTTGCCTGTCAAGTGATATGTGAAGCGAAGCAACCCCATCGCGCCGTGGGGCGACGGCGGTTCCATCAAGGGATTTATGCAAGCAACGATTGACAACTTCCGCATCGCGTCGGATCATCCACCCATGATCGCAAACCGCACAATCGTGATGCACCTTCACACCATCTCTCCCCTTGCAGGGCGAGTGGAAGCCGTGTTGCGCTAAGCTGACCGCGATCCATCTCAACCCTGCCGAGGCGAGCAGGGTTGAAGCCTCCTTGCTCTCCTCATCAATATCAAGGAGAGCCCATGTCTTTCGAAGAGCAAGAACCCGCCAAACGACGATCAGGCAAGGTCGGCCCGGTAACGGTCCGTGCAACCCGCCCATCCGATGCCGAGGCAATCGCAATCATCGCCAATCTTCCGGGTTTCCGCGCCGGCACGCTTCGCCTGCCGTTTCAAAGCGTCGAAGACACGCAGCGATGGCTGGACAAGCACGACCCCAGCGCCACCCGCCTCGTGGCGGAGGTGGACGGAAAGGTCGTCGGCAATGCCGGCATGAACCGCCTTGCCGGCCGGCGGGCTCACAGCGCTAGCATTGGCATGGGCGTGCACGACGATTTCACCGGCTGCGGCGTCGGCTCCGCGCTGTTGGGCGCTCTCATCGATACCGCCGATAACTGGCTCGCCATCAAGCGTCTGGAATTGACCGTCTATGTCGACAATGCGCGGGCGATCGGCCTCTACGAGAAATTCGGATTCGAAACCGAGGGGCGTCTACGTGCCTTCGGTTTCCGCAATGGCGAATACGTGGATGCGTTCACGATGGCGCGGCTGAGATTCTAAGCAATCACACGGCGGCGGATATGATTCCGCCGCCGACCATCATCAGCCGATCAAATCCAGCCACTCGTCCTCGGTCATGACCTGGACATTGAACTCGCGCGCCTTGTCGAGTTTGGAACCGGCACCTGGTCCGGCCACGACGATATCGGTCTTCTTCGACACTGAGCCGGAAACCTTGGCTCCCAGGCTCTCAGCCTTCGCCTTGGCCTCGTCGCGGGTGAACTTTTCCAGCGAACCGGTAAAGACGACGGTCTTGCCGGCGACGGGACTGCCTGAGGTCACCGGCTGCTCCGCTTCTTGAGGCTGAACCTCCTCCAAAAGCTTCGCGATTACCTGCGTATTGCGCGGTTCCTTGTAGAATTCAACGATGGCTCGCGCCACCACCTCGCCGATGCCCTCGATATTGTTAAGATCGTTCCACGCGTCGCCGGCAAGCGGCGCGGCTTCCTTCATCGCTGTTTCGAAGGCTTCGTAGGTGCCGTAGGAGCGCGCCAGAAGCTTGGCCGTCGTCTCGCCGACGTGGCGGATGCCAAGCGCGAAGATAAAGCGATGCAGGGCGATCTGGCGCCGCTCGTTGATCGCGGCATAAAGTTTGCCGACACTGACCTTGCCGAAACCTTCGATATTCTCAAGCTTCGTCAGTGACGCCTGCTGACGCTTTTCCAGGGTGAAGATGTCAGGCGCGGTCTTTATCTGCAGCGCCGGATCCTCGCTCTCGAAAAAGAAATCGATCTGCTTGGAGCCGAGCCCCTCGATATCGAAGGCATTGCGCGAGACGAAATGCTTGAGATGTTCGGTCGCCTGCGCGCGGCAGATAAAGCCGCCGGTACAGCGGGTGACGGCATCGACCTTCCCGGTCTTCTCATTGATATCGCGCACCGCGTGGCTGCCGCAGACCGGACAGACTTTGGGGAACTCGTAAGGCGCGCTCGACGCCTCCCGCTTCTCGAGCACAACGTCGACGATCTGCGGGATGACATCGCCCGCCCGCTGTACGATTACCATGTCGCCGACGCGGATATCGCGGCCATCGCGGATCGGCTCGCCCTTGTTGCCGATGCCCTTGATGTAATCGGCATTGTGCAGAGTCGCATTGGTTACGACAACACCGCCAACCGTGATCGGCTCCAGTCGCGCAACCGGTGTCAGCGCACCAGTGCGGCCGACCTGGATGTCGATGCCGACCAGACGTGTGAAGGCCTGTTCCGCCGGGAATTTATGCGCAGTCGCCCAGCGCGGCGAGCGCGAGCGGAAACCAAGGCGGGCCTGCAATTCCAGGCTATCGACCTTATAGACGACACCGTCGATATCATAATCGAGATCCGGCCGCTGCAGGCCGATCTCCTCGTAGTGGCCGAGAATGTCGGCGACCGAACTTAGCCGCTCCATCAGCGGATTGACGGGAAAGCCCCAGGATTTGAAGGTCTGCACCATACCGTATTGCGTATCCGCCGGCATGTCGGACATCTCGCCCCAGGCATAGGCGAAGAACTTCAGCTTGCGGCTCGCCGTCACCTTCGCATCGAGCTGACGCAGCGATCCGGCGGCCGTATTGCGGGGATTGACATAGGTCTGCTTGCCCTCGGCCTCCATCTGTGCATTGAGCGCCAGGAAATCGCTCTTGGCCATATAGACCTCACCCCGCACTTCGACGACGGAGGGAGCGCCTGCTGGCAAAGTCTGAGGGATTTCCTTAATGGTCCTGATATTGGCCGTAACATTCTCGCCTGTCGTACCATCGCCGCGCGTCGCCGCGCTGACCATGCGGCCATTCTCGTAACGGATCGACATGGAAAGTCCGTCGATCTTCGGCTCGGCAGTAAAGGCGATCGAATTATCCGGCAAGCGACCGAGGAAACGATAGACGCCGGCGACGAAATCCTCGACATCCTCCTGTGAGAACGTGTTGTCGAGCGAGAGCATCGGCCTTGCATGGACAACGGGAGCAAACGTCTCAGATGGCGCAGCGCCGACCCGTCGCGACGGGCTGTCGGCGCGAATCAATGCGGGAAACCGCGCCTCGATCTCGTCGTTGCGCCGCTTCAGCGCATCATATTCGGCATCCAAAATCTCCGGCGCATCCCTGCCATGATAAAGCGCGTCGTTGCGCGCGATCTCCGCAGCCAGGTAGGCAAGCGCCGCGGCCGCTTCCTCCTCGGTCAAATCCTCGACGGGCTTCTGTTCGGTGCTCATGAATCTACACTCCCCGATTTCGAAGATGTTTTAGAGCACTTCCGCGAAAAGTGCGAAGCGGTTTTCAGCTCGGGGCACGTAAAAACAAAGGGAAAAATCTGCAATTCAATTGCCGGACCGATAAAGGTGGCGGCGCTGCTCACGACAACTTTACGCCGTGATCTGTCGTCCTTGGTGTTACAGATGCGGGAAGCATCAGCGTCCAGTTAGCCCCGGTGGAATTCCCTATCCAATTCCTGCGGCAGCGGCTCTTCCGCGTCTATCGCAGAGGATTTAAGGTAGGCTATATTATGAGAAGCACATCTCTGGAAGTGATTGGATCATTGGCAGAAATTCGAAATCACGCATGAAGCACCGTCTTACCGTTCTCTCTATTTTCCTCGTCGTTGCAGTCTTGATCATGAGCTCATTCGTCAGCCGCTCCGCTTTGGGGCTGGTCGTCAGAGCCTGTGAAATCAACTCCACCCTGACAGGGTCGCCATATCCGTGCCTCAAGATCGTCCAGTCGCAGGACCCTTTGTCTTCATACGTTGTTCTTCGTGAGCCTGCTGACAAGGAGCGCACCATCCTTGCACCGCTCGCCGATGTACCCGGCATCGAAGACCCACGCCTTCTGACCGCGGGTGCGCCGAACTATTTTGAGGAAGCGTGGAAAGAGCTATCGGCAATCGATCCGCGCTCAACGAAGGCTTCGAGACAGAATTTTGCTCTGGCGATAAACGCCGCCAGCTGGCGCACACAAGATCGGCTTCATATCCACATGGGGTGCGAGACACCTCGCTTTCGCGCGCTCTTGAAGGCCCATGCGACGGAAATTGAAAGCGGCCGGTTTACGGACTTGAAGACCCGAGCTGGTTGGTGGGCAACTTTCCATACGGCCGATGACCTTTCGAATTTGAACCCGCTGCAGCTCGTCGCAGATGGTGTCGATGGCGCTCGTTCAAATATGGAAAACGTCGTGGTCGGCGTCTTTGGCGCTGCATTGCCCGACGGGCAGCATGGTTTCTATATTCTGGCAAGAATAAACGAGGCTTACAAATCCCGTGGCTCCGCGGAGGATATGATCGATCCCAAATGCCGGCTCTGATGCATGTCGCTCAGAAGTTCGTACGTCGGCCGAACTCATTCACAACCTCCCGTCCGATTTCGTAAGATGACACGGCCAAGGCTGGGCGCCCAACTCGTCAAAAGCGGATCAGGACCAGCGCTCGCAGAAGGCCTCGATGTCACTTGACTGAAAATCGGCAAGCCGCTCCATGATGGTTTCGAAAGGCCAATCCCACCAGGCGATGGACGTCAGTCTTTCTGCAATGGTTCGCGTGAAGCGCTCTCGAATGAACTTGGCGGGAATACCACCGACGACAGTATATGGTTGGACATCTTTGCTGACGACCGCGCCCGCTGCAAGCACGGCGCCGTTTCCAACCTTTACGCCCGGCAAAACAATCACGCCATGACCAATCCAGACATCGTTGCCGATGACAGCGCGGTCTTCCTTTCGCCGATCGAAAAAGGCGTGGTCCCGCACGGCGCCCGCCGCGTAATATTCCGGACAATAGGTGAAACGATGCATGGATGGTCGGTTCATCGGATGATTGGGAGCGCCAATTCTGACCTCTGCCGCAATGGCGCAGAACTTTCCAATCGTTGCGTCACCGACAATGCAGCGCGGCCCCAAGTAAGAGAAATCTCCGAGTTCGGCAGTGTGCAGAGATGTGTCCGCCAAAATCTCACAGCATCTGCCGATGCTCGAATCCCTTATGTTCGCCGTCGGGTGGATGACGGTTTCTGCGATTTTTGGGCGATTGGGTTGTGTGGTTGAGTGCATTGACGGTCTCCGGATTCCGGGCCTGCCTAGCCGGGGACGATGAAGGATATATGACGCAAGACCGTCGAAAAACCGAAGCAAGATGCCGACGGCAGATGACGGGTTCAGGCGCGTTTCAGCGCTATAGTCGCTGAGCTTGCTGCTATGCCCGCTTCGGGCAAGTCGCCACCGGCATCTGCTCCGACAACATCACAGGAGAGATCACCCGTTACCGGCCAGCAAGCGCTTGGCAGCCGCCCTCGCCTCTTCGGTTACCGAAGCACCCGCGAGCATGCGGGCGATTTCCTCGGTGCGATCCTTCGGCTCCATGGTGGCGACGCGTGTGGAAATTTTTTCCGAGCCGTCCGCGACGGGTCCCTTGGAGATCAGGAGATGGGTTGCAGCGCGGGCAGCGACCTGCGGTGCATGGGTGACCGACAGCACCTGCACGCGATCAGACAGGCGCTTCAGCCGCTGGCCGATCGCATCCGCGACCGCGCCGCCGACACCAGTGTCGATTTCGTCGAACACGAGGGTCGGCGCAGAGCCGCGATCGGCAAGCGCAACCTTCAATGCCAGAAGGAAGCGCGACAGCTCGCCGCCAGAGGCGACCTTGGTGATCGGTCCCGGCCGCGTGCCAGGGTTGGTCTGCACATGAAATTCGACAACGTCGATACCCTCGGCTGTCCCAGCTTCTGGATCGCTTGATATCTCCACCATGAAACGCGCACGCTCGAGCTTCAAGGCCGGCAGTTCGGCCATGACGGCTGCGGCCAGAGCCTCGCCGGCATGGTGACGTTTCTCCGACAGATTGCGTGCGGCGACATCATAATCCGCCTTGGCGGCGGAAAGCTCGGCAGCAAGGCGCGCCAGTCGCTCTTCGCCGGCGTCGAGATCGGCTAGATCCGAAATCATGCGTGCGGCCAAGGCTGGCAGTTCCGTTACCGGCACGGAATATTTGCGCGAGGCACCCCGCAACGCGAAGAGGCGCTCTTCGACACGCTCAAGTTCGCGCGGATCATATTCCGTTTTGCGGAGTGCTGCCTCCACTTCCATTTGCGCGTTGGACAGCTGATCGAGAGCGGCATCCAGCAGCGCCACGGTATCTTCAAGCAAGCCCGGCGCTTCGTGGCTCTTGCGCTCCAATCGGCGCACCAGCGATGCGATATGCGGCACGGGCGATGCGTTGCCATTGAGGAATTCGGAAGCCTCGGCGATATCCCCCGCAATGCGCTCGGCTTTCATCATCCGCGAGCGCTTCTCAGCCAGCTCATCCTCCTCACCATCCTGCGGCGAGAGCTTCTCCAGCTCCTCGACGGAGGCGCGAAGATAGTCCGCTTCACGCGCTGCCTTCTCGACCTGCTCTCGATGCTTCTTCAAGGTGCGCTCGGTATCGCGCCAGATTTTGTGCAACCTGCCGACCTCCTGCGCCTCTTCGGCGAGGCCGGCAAAGGCATCCAGCAAAGTGCGGTGCGCGTCGGTATCGACGAGCGCTCGGTCGTCATGCTGACCGTGAATTTCGACGAGAAGCTGGCCGATCTGGCGCATGAGCTGCACGCTGAGCGCCTGGTCGTTAACAAAGGCCTTGGTGCGGCCATCGGCGGACTGCACACGGCGGAAAATCAGATCGCCGTCATCGTCGATGCCATTTTCGCGCAGGAGCTTGCGGGCCGGATGCTGTGTACCGACATCGAAAACCGCAGTCACCTGGCCGCGATCCTCGCCATGGCGCACGAGCCCGCCATCGCCGCGCCCGCCAAGGGCAAGCGACAGACTGTCAAGCAGGATGGATTTGCCCGCACCCGTCTCGCCGGTCAACACCGAAAGTCCGGACTCGAAGGCAAGATCCAGCCGCTCGATCAATACGATATCGCGGATCGAAAGCTGGATCAGCATCTGCGCTCAATCTCACGTCCCAAGAAGAAGTTTCTTGCCCGCTCTGGAAATCCAGGAGCCCGAATTTTCGCTCGGCTCCACGCCACCCTTCTGCAGCAGCTGATAGGAATCCTTGTACCAGCGGCTGTCCGGATAGTTGTGGCCGAGAACGGCAGCTGCCGTTTGCGCTTCGGGTACGATACCCATCGCATAATAAGCTTCGACGAGTCGCGCCAGGGCTTCCTCGATCTGGTTCGTCGTCGGATACTGCTCCACCACCACGCGGAAGCGGGAGATGGCAGCCAGATAATCCTTGCGCTCCAGATAATAACGGCCGATCTGCATTTCCTTGCCGGCGAGCTGGTCGCGGGCAAAGCGGATCTTTTCCTGAGCGTCGCTGACATATTGCGACTTCGGATAGGTATTGACGAGCTTGGTCATCGCCTCGATCGTCTGCTGTGCTGCACGCTGGTCCTGCGTCACGTCGACGATCTGTTTGGCATAGGACGAACCGACCAGATATTGCACATAGTCGGCATCTTCCGAGCCCGGATATTGCTTGAGATAGGTATTGCCGGTCTGTACCGCCTCATCATAACGGCCCGTGCGATACTTCACGAAGGTGCTCATCACCAATGCCTTGCGTGCCCATTCGGAGAAGGGCTGCTGCTGGTTGATGGCATCGAACTTCTTGCCGGCTTCCGTCATGTTGCCGGCCTTGATGTTGGCAAGGCCCTGATTGTAGAGCATCTCCGGCGGATCGGTCTCGACACCGAGCTTGGTGATGTCGATATCCTTTTTCGTATTACACCCCGTCACCACCGCACCGGTACCGGCCAGAAGGAGCGATACGAGCAAAGCCCGTGCTGTGATATTCATGCGTTCAGACCTTGCAAAACCCATCGGATGACTGTCCCATAGCCGTCGTTGCGGAGACGGCGTTCTCTCGCTGGCGTTTCTAGCCGCAAAAACACCATCAGGGCAACGCATTGATGGTGCATTAACGCATTTTTGTGGCAAAGACCGCATATCCGCAGCCTTTAATCACTGTTTTGACAGGGATTTCTCATATCGGCCCGCACCATCCCGCCGCTTCGCGACCGAAGACAAACCCGATGAGTCGTCCGTCAAAAAAAGAGCCGCCCTTCATCAGAGCGGCAGCTTTGTCTCATTTCGATCTCGAAAAAATCACGCCGACCAAGGAGCGAATTCAGGCGCGTTGACCGCAATGAACTCGCGGCCATGACCGCGCTGGCGAGGTGCCGAGGTTTCGACGACCTCGTAAGCGGTCGGATCGCTGAGCAATGCCTTCAGGGCATTCGCATTCATGCGATGGCCGCCGCGATAGGAGCGGTAGCAGCCAATGAATTGTGCACCGGCGAGAGCCAGATCGCCAACGGCATCGAGCGTCTTGTGTCGGACGAACTCGTCCTTGGGATAACGCAGGCCTTCGACGTTGATGACGGTATTGTCGTCCGAAATGACGACCGAATTTTCCAGCGACGAACCCAGCGCATGGCCCGAAGCCCAGAGGGGCTCGACATCACGCATGAAGCCGAAGGTACGCGCGCGCGACAGTTCCGTCTTGAAGGTCTCAGCGGTCAGATCGCCTTCCCACTTCTGACGGCCGATCAGCGGGCATTCAAAGTCGATCTCGACTTCGAAGCGCGTGCCATCATAGGGGCGGAACTCGCACCAGGAACCGCCAGCTTCGATCCGCACCGGCTTGATAACGCGGATATAGCGGCGCTTGACACCGAGCGAAACGACACCCGCCTGCTCGATCGCCTCGATGAAGGGATAGGAGCTGCCGTCCATGATCGGCATTTCCGCACCAGACACCTCGACGACGACGTTATCGAGGCCGATCGCGTAGATCGCAGCCATGACGTGCTCGACCGTCGCGACAGAGCGCGCCGGAGAAAAGCCGAGAACCGTGCAGAGATCCGTGTTGCCGACCTGCGAGGAAACGGCGCGCAGTTCGGTCACATCGCCATTATCGTGCAGACGCTGGAAAACGACACCGGTGCCGGCTTCGGCGGGGTAGAAGGTGATCGACACATTGGCACCGGAATGAACGCCAATACCGGAAAGTGTCACAGGGTTTGCAATGGTGGTCTGAAAACCAAGCAATCCAATTGCCATGTAATTCTGCCTTCGTCTATCTGATCCAGGCCGGGCGGTCATCTTCGGACGCTTACCCTTATCGCCGGTTCAGTCTGTTAACTATGCCACGCACCTCACATACATTCGTCTCCGAATGTGATTCAGCGGGCTTGCTTGATATCTACATACGCGCCAGGGCATCGCATTCCAAATCACTGTTTCTTTCGTTTTGTTACGAAAGCAGCCAATTGAATTCGTTGGATAATTTTAAATAAGACAATGGTTATAAAATAAGAAAATCCGGAGCCTTTCGGCCCCGGATTTCTCCAATATGGTTAGCAACCTATTAAAGGGCTGCCTGTTGCGGGTCAGTTCGACTGGCGGCGCAGGAAGGCCGGAATCTCGAGCTGATCGTCCTCATGGCTTGCCATGCGTGCCTGCGGAGCCTGGCGGCCGTGATCGTCGAGATTGCCACGGCGCGGAGCATAGAGGCTTGCTTCCGGCGACGGCGCACGACGCTGCTGCGGAGCGGCGTTGTTCGTCGGAGCCATCATGTCGTCGAAAGCCGGATCTTCTTCGCGGCGGCCGAGCGAATTGGTGATTCGCTTCAGAAGACCCATTGGGCCACGCTCTTCGGTCGCCTGGGCGGCTGCCGGCTGGGCGCGGTGTTCCATCTCGGCCTTAACGACCGGTGGGAAATCCTCGACCTTCGGCATGCGGACCTGCTCAGGAGCCTGACGGATGACCGGCTGCTGATGCATGACCGGCGCCTGCTGCTGAGGCTGAACCGGAGCTTGACGGACCGGCTGGGCTTCCGGGGCTGCTGCGAAGATGCGGCTCTGCGGACGGAAGTTATCTTCCGGCGCAGCGGCCTGCTGCATAACCGGCTGCTGCGGCACCTGAGTCTGCCGGCTCATCTGGAATTCCAGTTCGCGCTCCAGATCGGCCTCTGCTGCACGAATGGTCTGGGCGACCGGATCCACGGTACGAGGAGCCGGAGCGGCAGCCTGTGCGGTTTGGGCCTGCGAGACGTGGGCAGGCTGAACTGCGGCCGCTGCCGGAGCGGCGGCCGCGGAAGGACGCATAGCAGGCTTTGCGGCGGGGCGGAATTCCATGCCTCTGTCGGAAGCCTCGTTCATCGCGCGGTCGATGCCCGTTGCGACGACGGAAACGCGAATGATGCCCTCAAGCGATTCGTCGAAGGTGGCGCCGAGGATGATATTGGCGTCGGGATCGACTTCTTCGCGGATGCGGGTTGCAGCTTCGTCGACTTCGAACAGGGTCAGGTCACGGCCGCCGGTGATCGAGATCAGCAGGCCCTGTGCGCCCTTCATCGAGGTTTCGTCGAGCAGCGGGTTGGCAATGGCAGCTTCAGCAGCCTGCATTGCACGGCCCTGGCCGGAAGCCTCGCCGGTACCCATCATCGCGCGGCCCATTTCGCGCATGACCGAACGGACGTCGGCGAAGTCGAGGTTGATGAGACCTTCCTTCACCATCAAGTCGGTGATGCAGGCAACGCCCGAATAGAGAACCTGGTCGGCCATCGAGAACGCGTCAGCGAAAGTCGTCTTGTCGTTGGCGATGCGGAACAGATTCTGGTTCGGAATGACGATCAGGGTGTCGACCGACTTCTGCAGTTCCTGGATGCCCATCTCTGCGAGACGCATACGACGGCCGCCTTCGAAGTGGAACGGCTTGGTGACGACGCCGACGGTCAGGATGCCCTTATTGCGAGCCGCCTGTGCGACGACCGGAGCGGCACCCGTACCCGTACCACCACCCATACCGGCGGTGACGAAGCACATATGTGTACCGTTCAGATGATCGATGATTTCATCGATGCACTCTTCGGCAGCTGCACGGCCGACTTCCGGCTGCGAGCCGGCGCCGAGACCTTCCGTGACGTTGACGCCGAGCTGGATGATCCGCTCTGCCTTCGTCATCGTCAGCGCCTGGGCATCCGTGTTGGCGACGACGAAATCGACGCCCTGCAGGCCTGCCGTGATCATGTTGTTGACGGCATTGCCGCCACCGCCACCAACACCGAACACGGTGATTCGCGGCTTAAGCTCGGTGATATCTGGCTTATGCAGCTTGATAGTCATTGTACCCGTTCCTTCTCTTTATGGCCGCATCGCCACGCCGGCCAATTCACTCGATTTCACTTGCCTGACGCTTGCCCCGGACTGATTTCCGGGATCAGGCACTCAAAAACTCTCTTTCAGCCATTGGCCAACGCGGCCGATCCGGCTGTTGTTACCTCCAAACGACGAGAGCAGACCGCTGCTCGGCGCATGTGTTTCCATGTCTGCGACCTGCGGATAGATCATCAGACCGACCGCGGTCGAAAAAGCCGGCCCCTTGGCTGCCGTCGGCAAACCAGACACACCCATCGGACGACCGATGCGGACATTGCGGGCAAGTACCCGGCGCGCCACATCGGGCAGACCGGTCAGCTGGCTGGCACCGCCGGTCAGGACGACGCGCTTGCCGACGATCGGGCTGAAGCCCGAACGCTGGATGCGATCGCGAATGAGCTCGAGAGTTTCCTCGATGCGAGCCTTGACGATGCGCGACACGAGCGCCTTCGGCACTTGTGTCGGCTGGTCACGCTCATCTTCGCCGATCGGCGGGATGGAAATCAGTTCACGCTCTTCCGAAGAATTCGCGAGCGCCGAAGCATGGACGACCTTCAAGCGCTCCGCATCCTCGATGCGGGTGGAAAGGCCGCGGGCAAGATCGGTGGTGACATGATGGCCGCCAAGGCTGACGGCGTCGGTGTGCACCAGCTTGCCCTCGGCAAAGACCGAAATCGTCGTCGTGCCGCCGCCCATGTCGATCGCAGCGCAGCCAAGTTCGACTTCATCGTCAACGAGGGCTGCAAGACCGCTGGCGTAAGGCGTCGCCACCATGCCTTCGACCGAGAGATGCGCGCGGTTGATGCAGAGCTCGAGGTTGCGAAGTGCCGCGCGCTCGGCCGTCACCACATGCATGTCGACACCGAGAGCGTCGCCGAACATCGCCAGCGGATCGCGGATGCCGCGCTCGCCATCAAGGGAGTAGCCCGTCGCCAGCGAATGCAGCACGGCACGCTCCTGACGGATCGACTGCTGGCAGGCTGCAGCCAGAACCTTCTTGAGATCGTTGGCTTCGACTTCCTGACCACCGAGATCGATGGTCGCGGTGTAGATATCGCTGCCGAGACGGCCAGCTGAAACATTGACAATTAGGCTGTCGACGGTCAGGCCCGCCATACGCTCGGCGGCATCGACCGCAAGCCGGACAACCCCTTCCAGCGCGTCGAGATCGGCGATCACGCCAGTCTTGATGCCGCGGGAACGCTGATGACCGATACCGATGATCTCGATGTTGTGGGTGCGGTTCGGGAGAACTTGGCTCTCCTCGCGCGGCGTCAGACGACCGATCATGCAGACGACCTTCGTCGAGCCGATGTCAAGGACCGACACGATATGCGACCGCTTCGAAGACAAAGGCTTCAACCGAGGCAGGCCGAAATGGGACGAACCAAATAAGCTCATGTATCCTGACCTGCTTTCTTCAAAGCCTTGTTTCTTGCATCGACTGCGGCCTGGCGACGAATTGCGGCATCCGGAGTTAACTCAATGGCGGTACGATCATCGATCCGGAGATCGACGGCAGCGATATCGCGCTGCAAAAGATTTTGCTCCTTGTCGAGCTTGGTCAGCCGCGCGAGCGCATCATCGATATTGTCTTCCGGCAATTTGATGATCACGCCGTTGTCCAGATAGAGATCCCAGCGGCGACCGGCGACACGCACGAAAGCCTTCACATGGCTGCGAACATCGGGCCACTTGGCAAACTGGTCGTCGATGGAGGCGGCTGCGGTTTCGGCATCACGACCGACGAAGAGCGGTAGCTTTGCAAACTTGTTGTCGCGCAGCGGTGCAATCACGCTGCCGTCCTTCTGGATCAGAGAAAGCTCGGAACCGTGCTGCCAGATCGCATAGGCCTTACGCTCCTTGAGCTTCACCTCGACAGTCCGCGGATAGACCTTACGAACCTCGACATTCTGAACCCAGGGCAAGTTGGCAATCTTCTGGCGGGCGGCATCGGCATTAAGGGCAACGAGCGACGTCGTACCGTCGAGGCCGAGCAGCTGCAGGATCTCGATTTCCGAGGTCTCGTCATTGCCGGAGACCTTTACATCCTCGATCGCAAAACCAGCGGCAGAAGTCGTCGCTTCCGCGACCGCCTGGGTGTGACCACCAACCGACATGCCATAAAGGCCGGTCGCAGCAAGAAGAACGAGAGTCGAAACAGTACCCGTATGCGCCGGAATATTGATGCGACCCGAACCGAGGCTGACCAGGAAGCGAACAGTGCGGCGCAGCGGACGCGGCAGAACGAATGCGTCCTCAACCTCGTCGATGGCGAGCGGGACGCGATGACGGGACCGCCTCATATTTTTGACCGTCAGCGCAAACAAGACGCGTCCTCCACCATCCACCGGAGAAATTCACCAAAAGAGTAGCCGGCATGAGCGGCCATTTCAGGCACCAGGGAGGTAGGAGTCATGCCCGGCTGGGTATTGATCTCCAACCAGACAAGTTCGCCCTCTTCGGAAAAGCGATCGTCAAAACGGAAGTCAGATCGACTAACACCGCGGCAGCCGATAGCTTCATGCGCCCTTAACGATAATGTTTGTATCTTTTGGTAAAGATTCGGTGAAATTTCCGCCGGCAAGACATGTTTTGAACCACCCTTGGCGTACTTGGCGTCATAATCATAGAAGCTGTGACCGAGCGGCACGATCTCAGTCACGCCGAGGACTTTGCCGTTCATGACGCCACAGGTCAGCTCGCGCCCGTAGATATAACGCTCGACCAGAACCTCATCACCATAGCGCCATTCGGCAGAGGTAACGATCTGCGGCGGATGCGCCTGATCTTCCTTGACGATCACGACACCGAAGCTCGAGCCCTCGCGTACCGGCTTGACGACATAGGGCGGTTTCATCGGATGCTCGCCAACAATGGCGAAACGATCCATCACGATCGAGCTGGCAACCGGGATACCCGCGGCAGCAGCGACCGTCTTCGCGCGGGACTTATCCATCGCAAGAGCCGAAGCAAGCACGCCGGAATGCGTATAGGGAATTTGCAGATATTCCAGAATGCCCTGGATTGTGCCGTCTTCGCCGAATGGACCATGCAGCGCATTGAAGACGACATCGGGCTTCAATTCAGCCAAGCGGCTGGCGACGCCATGATCGACATCAACACGGGTAACCCGGAAGCCTTCTGCTTCGAGGGCATCGGCGCATGCCTTTCCCGAAGAAAGGCTGACGGGCCTCTCCGAGGAAAATCCGCCCAAAAGGACAGCCACATGCTTGCCACCCATCAATACCCCCGACTTCACGGTCTCTACTTTGTGTTTGCAGGGCCTCGCCTAACCGCGATTCTCGCCCCGCTTTCAATAGGCCGATTAGAACGACATTAAGGTTAATGAAGCGTTTACTTTCGTTAACTTTCCGCCGACCTGGCGAGGGCCGCATGCTTCGAATCAAACCGACTTAAAGAATTCTGCCATTGGAATCATGGAGTTGCTACTTTTGAAATCACTACATTTAGATTTTTTTAAACAATAAGCCCCGCATCGAGCGCTCGATGCGGGGCCGCAGGCATTAAATTGAGGCCGAAATCACTCGCTGTCGTCGACCAGTTTCCAGACGAGTCCGCCCAACGCTCCGCCGATGATGGGCGCCACCCAGAAAAGCCAAAGCTGCTGCAGAGCCCAACCGCCGACGAAGAGAGCCTGCCCCGTCGAGCGAGCCGGATTGACCGACGTGTTGGTGATCGGGATCGAGATCAGATGGATCAGCGTCAGCGCCAAGCCGATGGCGATCGGCGCGAAGCCGGCCGGCACCTTGCTGCTCGTCGAGCCCAGAATCACGACCAGGAAGAACAGCGTCAGCACGATCTCGGCCACCAGTGCCGACACCATGGAATAGCCGCCGGGAGAATGTTCCCCATAGCCGTTCGCCGCAAAGCCACCGAGCTGGAAATCAGCCTTGCCGCTTGCGATCAGATAGAGCACGGCCGCGGCGACAACGGCGCCGATGACCTGTGCGATAATATAGGGAATGAGCTGCCCGCCGGGAAAGCGGCCAGCCACCGTCAGGCCGACCGAGACGGCCGGATTGAAGTGCCCTCCTGATATGCCGCCGACGGCAAAAGCCATAGTCAGCACAGTCAGACCGAACGCAAAAGCAACGCCTAGAAAACCGATACCGAGGCTCGGAAAGGCTGCTGCGAAGATCGCACTGCCGCAGCCGCCGAATACGAGCCAAAACGTCCCAAGAAACTCAGCGATGAGTTTTTTCTGCATGAAACCTTTCTCCTCAGCCCGCAATCCAAGCGAGAATCGGCCATTGGTGAAAAAGATTCCGGTAAGGACTCGCCGGAGCACGCCTCTCCAACAACAAACACCCGCCTGATTGCTCACGAATCAACAATTACGGCAAAATAATAGCACGCAACCGCTGATTTCTTGCGCAGTTAACGTTTGCGTTGAACAAAAATTACGCTAAGGACAATTTTTATCCGCTAAGCGCTCCTTAGCATCCTCTGAATTGGTGGGAACATGACTGACGCGATATCTCCTTTATCGCCGACCCCCTCGTCATCGAACAATGCTGTTGCGAATTCCCCGGCACGTGTTCTGATCGCGAGCCTCATCGGCACAACGATCGAATTTTTCGATTTCTATGTTTATGCAACGGCGGCGGTTATCGTCTTCCCGAAGCTGTTCTTCCCGGCAAGCGATCCGACTTCGGCAACTCTGCAGTCCTTCGCGACCTTCTCCATTGCCTTCTTCGCGCGCCCGATCGGCGCGATGATCTTCGGCCATTTCGGTGACCGGATCGGCCGTAAGGCGACGCTTGTGGCGGCCCTGATGACCATGGGTCTCTCGACGGTGGTGATCGGCATGCTGCCGACCTATGAATCGATCGGCGTTCTCGCACCGATTCTGCTGGCACTTTGCCGTCTCGGCCAGGGTCTTGGCCTCGGCGGGGAATGGGGCGGCGCTGTCTTGCTTGCGACGGAAAATGCACCGGAAGGCAAGCGCAGCTGGTATGCCATGTTCCCGCAGCTCGGCGCACCGATCGGCTTCATCCTTTCGGCGGGTCTGTTCCTGATTCTGCGCGAGAGCATGGCGGATGCGGATTTCCTCAACTACGGCTGGCGCGTTCCGTTCCTGATCAGCATCGTGCTGGTCGCCGTCGGTCTGTATGTCCGCCTGAAGATCACCGAAACCCCGGAATTCCAGCGGGCCATCGAGAAGGAAGAACGCGTTTCCGTTCCGATCGCCGTCATCTTCCGCTCGCATTTCCGCAGCCTGATCCTCGGCACCATTATCGCGGTCGCGACCTTCGTGCTGTTCTATCTGATGACGGCATTCACACTGAGCTGGGGCACTCGCCCCCCGGGCAACGGGCCGCTTCCGGCCGGCCTCGGCTACTCCCAGGGCCAGTTCCTCGTCGTTCAGCTCGTCGGCGTCGTCTTCTTCGGCCTGATGATCCCGGTCTCCGGCCTCTTGTCCGACCGCTATTCGCGCCGTCTGGTTCTTATCCTGACGACGATCGGCATCCTGATCTTCGGCCTGTTCTACTCGTCGCTGCTGACGGCTGGCCTTGCCGGTGCCTTCGCCTGCTCGATCATCGGTCTTGCCCTGATGGGCTTTACCTATGGCCCGATCGGCGCGGCTTTGGCCGCCCCCTTCCCGACCAGCGTGCGCTATACCGGGGCGTCCATGACGTTCAATCTCGGCGGCATCGTCGGCGCGTCCCTGGCGCCCTACATCGCCACTTCGCTCGCGACCAATTACGGTCTGGTCTATGTCGGCTATTACCTCGCCGGCGCAGCAATGCTCTCGCTGATCGGCATCCTGCTCTCGGGCAACGACGAAGTCTGAGAAAACAAGCATAAGCAATTGAAAAGGCCGGGTGAAAGCCCGGCCTTTTTGTTGAATCATTTTATGAAGATGACACCGATTGCAGTCGGGACCTACTCCGCGGTCACACCCTGGAACGGGCGGACTTCCCGGCCCGGCATGAAGTTTCCGAGGCGCTTGATTTCCCACTCCAGCTTGACGCCGGATTTTTCGAAAACCTCGCGACGCACCTGTTCGCCGAGATATTCCAGATCGTAGCCCGTCGCCTGCTCCATGTTGATCATGAAGTTGCAATGCAGCGATGACATCTGCGCGCCACCGATAACCAGACCGCGGCAACCCGCCTCGTCGATCAGCTTCCAGGCGGAGAAACCATCCGGGTTCTTGAAGGTTGAGCCACCGGTCTTCTCGCGTACCGGCTGCACCGTTTCGCGATGAGCGCGCACGGCATCCATCTCGGTGCGGATCTTGGCGCGATCCTCCGGATATCCCTCGAAAAGGACATGTGTGAAGATCAGATCTTCAGACGCATCGGAATGGCGGTAGCTGTATCCCATTTCGGCATTGGTCAGCACGTGCTTGTCGCCCTTGCGGTCGACGGCATGCACCTCAATGACGCGCTCACGGGTTTCGGCACCATTGGCGCCTGCATTCATCCGCGCGGCACCACCGATGCTCCCGGGAATGCCGTAATAGAAATGGAAACCGCCGATGCTGTTGTCCATTGCCATGGCTGCGACATGCTTGTCCGGGCAGATCGCGCCGGCCAGGATGCGGTTTTCACCGGCAAGCTCGACAGAACCGAAGCCCTTGGCCGAAAGCCTGAGGACAACGCCCGGAATGCCGCCATCCCGCACCAATATGTTCGAACCCACGCCGACGACCGTCAGCGGCACCTCTTCCGGCAGGATCTTCAGGAACGTGATGAGATCGTCCGTGTCATGCGGCTGGAACATCAGTTCCGCCAGCCCACCGGCGCGGAACCATGTCACACGATCCATCGGAGCATCCGGCGTCAGCCGTCCCCTGATGTCCTTTACACCGTCGCCAAGCGACGCCAGAAGCTTTTCCCCATCTACTTGTTTCATGCGGACTTACCCGAGAGGCCTTCCAATTCCTTTGGCAATGATGCTGCCCAATATGTGATGCTACCAGCCCCCAACAGAACCACAAAATCACCCGGTCGCGCAATCTCTGCAACCATGGCGGCAAGATCTTCCTGTGAAGGCAGATAGCGTGCATCGCGATGACCGCCTGCCTTGATGCGCGAAACCAGCGTCTGCGAATCAACGCCCTCGATCGGATCTTCCCCGGCGGCATAGACGGGCGCCAGGAAGATACTGTCGGCATCGTTGAAGCAAGCCGCGAATTCCTCGAAGAGGCTCGAAAGGCGCGTGTAGCGATGTGGTTGATGAACGGCGATGATGCGGCCCTTGCAGGCTTCGCGTGCTGCCTTCAGCACCGCCTTGATTTCGACGGGATGATGGCCGTAGTCGTCGAAGACTTTAACCCCGTTCCATTCGCCGGTCAGCGTGAAGCGGCGCTTGACGCCGCCGAAGGATGCAAGGCCCTTGGCGATCGCCTCATTGGAAATCCCCAGCCGGTTGGCAACCGCAACGGCGGCGGTCGCATTGGAAATATTGTGGCGGCCCGGCATTGGCATGATGAGATCCTTGATCTGGATCACCTTGCCGGTGCGGCGTCTGCGGATTTCGATATCGAACAGCGAACGCGTGCCATCGATCCGCACATTCGAGAAACGCACGTCGGCCTGCGGGTTCTCGCCATAGGTGATGACCTTGCGGTCCTCGATGCGGCTAACCAGTGACTGCACTTCCGGATGGTCGATGCACATGACACCGAAGCCGTAGAACGGCACGTTCTCCACGAACTGCCGGAAAGCGGCGCGCACGGCATCGAAATTGCCGTAATGATCGAGATGTTCCGGATCGATATTGGTGACGACGGCAACATCCGCCGGCAGTTTCAGGAACGTGCCATCCGACTCGTCTGCCTCGACCACCATCCACTCGCCTTCACCCATGCGCGCATTGGTGCCATAGGCATTGATGATACCGCCATTGATAACCGTGGGATCAAGGCCGCCGGCTTCTAGCAGCGTCGCCACGAGCGAGGTCGTCGTCGTCTTGCCATGCGTGCCGCCGATGGCAATCGCATTGCGGAAGCGCATCAATTCGGCAAGCATTTCGGCACGGCGCACGACCGGCAGCAGCTTTTCACGCGCCGCGACCAGCTCCGGATTGCTCTTCTTGATGGCGGTGGAAACAACGACGACTTCGGCATCGCCGAGGTTTTCAGCCTTGTGACCGATATGGACCGGAATACCCTTGTCGCGCAGCCGCTGCACGTTGGCACTTTCCGATTGATCGGAACCCTGCACGCGATGGCCGAGGTTATGCAGAACCTCGGCAATGCCGCTCATCCCGATGCCACCGATACCGATAAAATGCACAAGGCCGATTGCCTTCGGCAGCTTCATGCGCCTGCCCCCTTGAATTGCTGAATTGAACGTCCCGCGGCAATAGCCTCAACCATGTCGGCAAGCAAGTTTGCCGCATCCGGTTTGCCCGCCTGCTTGGCTGATGCAGCCATCTTTGCGAGCTTTTCCGGCATGGTCATGGCGCCGCGCAGAATGGTGGAAAGTTTCTCCGGCGTCAGTTCTGACTGCACGATGACCTTGACGCCACCGGTTGCCGCCAGTGCGGCCGCATTGGCCGCCTGATCGTGATCGAGCGCATGCGGATAAGGAACCAGGATCGCCGGGCGCCCGATAACCGCAAGCTCGGAGACCGTGGAGGCACCGGAGCGGCAGAGAACCAGATGCGCAGCGCCGATGCGCTCCGCCATATCGTTGAAGAACGGCGCGACATCGGCGCCCATGTCAAGCTTTCTCGTGCAGCTGTTGACCGTCTCCATATCCTCAGGGCGCACCTGCTGTGTAATGCGCAGCCGCTTGCGCAGCGGCTCCTCAAGCAGGCTGATCGCCGTAGGAACGGCCTTGGAGAAATACTGCGCCCCCTGGCTGCCGCCGAAGACGACAAGGTTGAACGGATCTTCCGGACCGGAGGGCACATAGGGGCGTTTTGCTGCTTCGATGACGGCTGGGCGAACGGGATTGCCCGTGGTCACCGTCTTCTCGGCAAATGCGCCGTTCTCCGCAAGGAAACCGCCGGCAATCGCACGCACGCGCGCCGCCAGCATCTTGTTGGCGCGACCCATGACCGCATTCTGCTCGTGCAGCATGGACGGCACGCCCATGCGCGTCGCCGCCAGAAGCGGCGGAACGGTCGGATAGCCACCGAAGCCGACGACGCAGACGGGCTTGATGCGCTGGATCAGCTTGCGCGCTGCACGCATGCCGGTCCATAGCGTCCAGAGGGCCTGCGCAACCTTTAACGGGTTCTTCGAGCCGATCGTTGCCGAGGGCACGACATGGATCTCGTCTGCCGGGAATTTGCCGGCATAGCGTTCGGCACGGCTGTCGGTGACGAGGTGCACGGAATAGCCGCGCTCCTTCAGCTTATAGGCCAGTGCTTCGGCCGGAAATACGTGACCGCCGGTACCGCCGGCGGCAAGAAGGACAATGCCTTTACTCATGATTTTCGCTCCCGCGAATACCCCACTACTCGGGGCATCTCCCTGATATAGGAAGCCGCCCCGACCGCGTCATCGGCGCGGGCCAAGCCCCCCTCATAGACCGGCGTTTCGGGAAAAGCGACCAGAGAATGAAAAGCGGGCAGGAGATATGAGGAGCGGATGGCCGGTAGTCCCAAGACGATCACTCCGCCGGCAATCCGTGCGTCACGCGGAACATGGTCCGGTCCTGCGCACGCTTTTCCGGCCTGTGACGCGTCAGCGCCAGAATGAAGCCTGCCGTCACGCAGATCGCGGTCATCGACGAACCGCCGTAGGAAATCAGCGGCAGCGTCATGCCCTTGGCCGGCAGCAGCTGCAGGTTCACGCCGATGTTGATGATCGATTGGATGCCGATCTGCAGCACCAGACCGGCGACGGCAAAACGGTTGAAGTCGTTCTTCTCCTTGTAGGCATGCGACAGGCCGCGCAACACGAGGAAGGCGAAGATCAGCACGAGCACGATGCAGAAGATGGCACCGAACTCTTCGGCCGCCACCGAGAAGATGAAGTCGGTATGGGCGTCCGGAATGATACGCTTGACGATGCCCTCGCCAGGACCGACGCCGAACCAGTTGCCATGGACAATCGCTTCCTTGGCGGTGTCGACCTGGAACGTATCGCCCTCACCCGTCAGGAATTTGTTCACGCGTTGCGCCACGTGATCGAAGACATAATAGGCGGTGACGAAACCGCCCGCGCCGAGGCCGCCGAGCACGATGATCCACAGCCAGGGCATGCCGGCCATGAAGAACATGCCGCCCCAGACGGCGGTCGTCAGGATCGTCTGGCCAAGGTCAGGCTGCGCGACGAGCAAAGCGACGACGATGCCAAAGAGGATGATGGCGAAGAGATTACCCGGAATTTCCGGCTGACGTGCATGTTCGGAAAACAGCCAGGCGCAGACGACGACGAAAGCCGGCTTCATGAATTCCGAAGGCTGGATCGACAAGGCCGCGATATTCACCCAGCGCCGCGAGCCCTTGACCTCGATGCCGAAGAAAAGCGCGAAAAGCATCATCGCCAGCGATACGATCAGCAGGATGACGGCGGTCCGTCGCACCTGTCGGGGCGTCATGAAGGAAATGCCGATCATCGCCGCGATCGCCGGTATGAGGAACAGGGCGTGGCGCTTGACGAAGTGGAACGGCTCAAGCCCGATACGCTCCGCCACCGCTGGCGAAGCCGCGAAGGACAGCATGAAGCCGATGCCGATCAAGAGGATGAAAAGGGCGAGAAACACGCGGTCGATGGTCCAGAACCATTCGGCCAAGGCCCCACGTTCAACGCGGCTTACCATATCATTTGCCTCCAGTTGCTGAACCGATCAGCATGGTGACGCCATCGATCGCCGCGACATGGCTGACGAAGGCGTCGCCCCTGACCTCGAAATTCTTGTACTGATCGAAGCTTGCGCAAGCCGGTGACAGCATCACCGCCGCGGACTCCCGTTCATCCCTGTCCGCATCCGCGGCAGCATGCGCCACGGCGCGTTCCAGCGTGCCGGAAATCTCGTAAGGAACCCGCTCGCCGAGCGTCGCCGCAAAAGCGGGTGCCGCCTCACCGATCAGATAGGCCTTGGCGATACGCGGAAAGAGTGGCGCCAGGCTGGTGATGCCACCCTCCTTCGGCAGACCGCCCGCAATCCAGTAGATATTTTCGTAGCTCGAAAGCGCGGGCGCGGCTGCATCCGCATTGGTCGCCTTGGAATCGTTGACGAAGACGACCCGGCCGCGCCTTCCCACAGGCTGCATGCGATGCTTGAGGCCGGGGAAGGATTTCAGTCCGGCCCGGATCTCCTCGGCGGAAATGCCGACGGCGAGGCAGGCGGCAATCGCCGCGGCTGCGTTCTGTGCGTTATGGCCGCCGCGCAAGGTCTGGATACCGTCGAGATCGGCGATCTCGCTTGCCGCGCCGTTCGATGCCTGCAGGATGCGGCTGCCCTCGGCATAGAGACCATCCGCTAGGGCATGCCGGCGCGAAATTCGCGTGACCTTGCCGCCGGCTCGCTCGATACGGTCGGCGATCAGGGAGGAATAGCTGTCATCGACGCCGACGACGGCGACATCGCTGCCCGCGACAAGCCGCTCCTTGATGTCAGCGTAATGCTGCATCGTGCCATGGCGATCGAGATGATCGGGCGTCAGGTTCAGCAGGATGCCAGCGGACGGGTTGAGCGTCGGCGCCAGATCGATCTGATAGGAGGAACATTCGACGACGTAGAAACGCCCGGACTTAGGCGGATCGAGCGTCAGCACCGCAGTCCCGATATTGCCGCCGAGCTGCGTGTCCCGCCCGCTCGATTGCAGGATATGGGCGATAAGCGCCGTCGTCGTCGATTTGCCATTCGTTCCAGTAATCGCGATGAAAGGGCAATCCGGGGCATGCGCCCGCCGCTCCCTCACGAAAAGCTCGACATCGCCGATAATCTCAACACCGGCGGCATGGGCAAGATCGACGGTCCAGTGCGGCTTCGGGTGCGTCAGCGGCACGCCGGGCGACAAAACGAAAACCGACAGGCCGCTCCAGTCGATCGTCCTCAGATCGGCAACCGCTATTCCCTCGGCAGCCGCCTTGGCCACGCTATCCGGATTGTCGTCCCAGGCCGTCACATCGGCGCCGCCGGCAACCAGCGCGCGTGCCGTGGCAAAGCCGGAGCCGCCAAGGCCGAAGAGAGCGACCTTCTTTCCGTTCAGCGTGGTGACGGGTATCATTCTTGCCTCACCGCAGCTTCAGGGTGGAAAGGCCGATCATCGCGAGAATGACGGCGACGATCCAGAAACGCACGACGACCTGGCTCTCCGTCCAGCCCTTCTTTTCGAAGTGATGGTGAATGGGCGCCATCAGGAACACGCGACGCTTCGTCATCTTGAAGAAGCCGACTTGAATGATGACGGAAAGCGCCTCAAGCACGAAGAGACCGCCGATGATCGCCATGACAATCTCGTGCTTGGTGGCGACGGCAACGGAGCCGATCATGCCGCCGAGAGCCAGCGAACCAGTATCGCCCATGAAGATTGCGGCTGGCGGCGCGTTGAACCAGAGGAAACCGAGGCCGGCGCCGATGACTGCGCCGAGGACTACGGCCAGTTCGCCCGTTCCAGGCACGAAATTGATCGCGAGATAGTCGGCAAAGACGAAGTTGCCGGCGAGGTAGGCGATGATGCCGAAGGAGGCCGCGGCAATCATCACAGGCACGATCGCCAGCCCATCCAGGCCGTCTGTTAGGTTGACGGCGTTACCGGCGGCAACAATGACGAAAGCGCCAAAAAATACGAAGAACATGCCGAGATTCAGCAGCAAGTTCTTGAAGAAGGGGAAGGCGACCGACGAGCCGAAGGTGGAGCCGGCAGGACCGGAGGACAGCGCCGTCGTCATCATGAAATAGACGGCAATCGCGGCAATCACGAATTCAATGCCGAGGCGGGCACGACCGGAAAAACCCTTGTCGCTCTGCTTCGTGACCTTGAGATAATCGTCGTAGAAGCCAATGGCACCGAAACCGAGCGTCACAAGCAAGGTGGCGACGACATAGACATTGGCAAGATCAGCCCACAGCAGCGACGAGACGACGATACCGGCCAGGATCATGAGGCCGCCCATGGTCGGGGTGCCGGCCTTCTTGAAATGGGTCTGCGGACCATCGGCGCGGATCGGCTGCCCTTTGCCCTGACGCACACGCAGGGAGGAGATGATTCGCGGCCCGAAGAGAAAAACGATCAACGCTGACGTGAACAGGGCACCGCCGGTACGGAACGTGATGTATCTGAACAGATTGAGGAATCTGAAGTGGGTACTGAAAAAATGAATATGGTCCGACAGTTCGGCAAGCCAGATCAGCATAAGAGCCCTTTCTAAAGCCCCTGATGGGTGTGGGGGCCCGTGTCGGAAAATGCGGGAAATTTGTCAAGCAAGCCCGCGACGATCTTTCCGAACCCCATTCCCAGCGACGATTTCACCATCAAGACATCGCCGGGGGCGACAGAATTGAGCGCGAATTCCGAGAGCTCCTCAGTCGTCTCGTGATATTCGACATGAACACTTTCCGGCAGCTCATCCCGCAAAGCCGCCATCTCCGGACCGGCCAGCCAGACATGCTCGATGCCAGCCGCAAGCAGCGGCCCGGCAAGGTTGGCATGCACGCGCTGGGCATAATCCCCCATTTCCAACATGTCGCCGAGCACGGCGATCCGCCTGCCCGGCCGTCCGCCTGGTCCCGCATGCGGCGATGTCGTCGCCAGCAACGCGATGGCCGCGCGCATGGAGGCAGGATTGGCGTTGTAGCTTTCGTCGATCAGCGTGAAGTAGCCGTTGCCGATCGCGCGCTTGTGGCGTTGGCCCCTGCCCTTTTCCGGCTGCAGGTCGGCCAGCGCATCGACCGCCCGATCCAGATCGGCCTCCACGAGCATGACGGCGCCCAGCACGGCAAGCGCGTTTTCCGCGATATGACGACCAGGGGCGCCAAGCGCCACTTCCATGGTCTCGCCGCCGATCGTCAGCCAAAGCGTCGAATTCTCTTCCGAAGCATTGAATTCGGCGAGGCGCACATCGGCCTTCGCATGCTGGCCGAAGCTATGGATGTGCTCGATGCCGGCCGCCATGGCAGCCTTCTCCAGCATCTCGAACTGATCGTTGTCGTGATTGAGAATGGCATGACCGCCCGGCACGACACCGTCGAATATCTCCGCCTTTGCGGCAGCAATCTCGGTGATGCTGTTGAAATTGCCGAGATGGGCCGGCGCAATCGTGGTGATGATCGCGACATGCGGCTGCACCATCTTGACCAGCGGCCTGATCTCTTCGGGATGGTTCATGCCGATCTCGAAAACGCCGAAATCGGTATCCTCAGGCATGCGAGCCAATGTCAGCGGCACGCCCCAATGATTGTTGAAGGAAGCAACGGAGGCATGCACCTTGCCCGAAGGCGTCAGCGCGCGGCGCAGCATCTCCTTAGTCGTCGTCTTGCCGACCGAACCGGTGACGGCGATAATCTTCGCCTGCGTACGCTTGCGGGCGGCAACACCGAGCCGCGCAAGCGCCGCCAAGACGTCATCGACGACCACCTTCGGCACGGCCAGGCCGCCCATCGCAGGCAAGCGTGCCTCACTGATAACGATGAAGGCGGCGCCGTTCGCCATAGCGATATTGGCATAGTCATGACCATCGACGCGATCGCCCTTGATGGCGAAAAAGGCCTCGCCCGGCTGGATGGAACGACTGTCTATGGAAATGCCCGTGATACCAGCGGGCAGCGATCCGACGAAGCGGCCCGAGATTGCAGCGATCAGATCCTCAGTTGTCCATAGCCAGCTCAAGACTTCAAATCCTCCAATGCTTTGCGCAATTCGGCATGATCGGAGAACGGCAGCGTTACACTGCCGATCGTCTGACCTTCCTCATGCCCCTTGCCGGCAACGATCAGCGTGTCGCCGGATTTCAGCAGGCCGACAGCCTTGCGGATCGCTTCGGCGCGATCGCCGATCTCCGTCGCGCAAGCGGCAGCCGCCATGATCTCCGAGCGGATCGTCGCCGGATCCTCGGAACGCGGATTGTCGTCGGTAACAATGACGACATCGGCAAGACGGCAGGCGATCTCACCCATGATCGGACGCTTGCCGCGATCGCGGTCACCGCCACAGCCGAAGACGACGATGACCCGGCCCGTCGTGAACGGCCGCACCGAATTCAGGACGTTTTCCAGCGCATCCGGCTTATGGGCATAGTCGACATAGGCGAGCGCGCCGTCATGCGTATGACCGACCAGCTCCAGGCGGCCGGACGCACCGACGAGCTTTTCGAGCGCTGCCATGGCGATGGGCGCGGCAATACCCGTCGAGATCGCGAGACCGGCAGCGACCAGCGCATTGGCGATCTGGAAATCTCCGGCAAGCGGGATATGAACTTCGAAGATGTCGTCGCCGACATGGACCTCGGCGATCTGCTTGTGGCGAAAATGCTCGACGCGCTTCAGCGTCAGGAAATCGCCCTTGCGCCCGACGGTGCGGACATCATGCCCAGCGTCTCTGGCGGCGGCAATCGCCTGCGCGGACCAGGCGTCATCGGCAAAGATAACAGCCGGCGACCCCTTCGGCAGCAAGTCGCGGAACAGCCGCATCTTGGCAGCCATATAGTCCTCGACCGTTGGATGGTAATCCATGTGATCGCGGCCGAGATTGGTGAAGGCAGCGGCAGCAAGCTTCACGCCGTCGAGCCGGAATTGGTCGAGGCCATGGCTGGATGCTTCCATCGCCGCATGGGTAACGCCCTCCTCCGCCAGTTCGGCCAGCAACTTGTGTAGCGACACCGGATCGGGCGTCGTCAGTGCGCCATATTCGTTGCGGGTCGGCGAAACGACGCCCGTCGTGCCGATCATGGCGGCCGGATGGCCGGCATAAGCCCAAATCTGGCGTGTAAAGGAAGCAACCGAAGTCTTGCCGGCCGTACCCGTCACTGCCACCATAGTTCCCGGCTGGCGTCCGTAAAAACGGGACGCGGTGACAGCGAGGAACCGGCGCGGCTCGTCAACCTGCAGCAGCGGCACATTACCGGCATCAGCCAAGTGACCCGCAACGATAACGGAAGCACCGCGCGAAACGGCATCGGCGATGAAACTTGCTCCATCCGCCTTCGTGCCGGCAACGGCGACAAAGGCCATGCCCGGCGCCACTTTACGGCTGTCGGCGGAGATCCCGCTTATCTCAAGATCGCCAAGCGCTCCGCCAATATGTGTGTTGAGTTCCGGAAACTCATTTCCGGCAATATCCCGCAAGTTCATCGAATGTACTTTTCGCCTTCTCGATCAGTCCGCCCCTCGCGAATCGACGTGTGTATTCTTTCACGCTTAATAAGACGCCAGCAAGGCCGAGTCATCTTTTCCAAAACTGGGCTGTACCCCGAGAATTGGCGCCGCGCGAGCAACGATGTCACGGGCGATCGGCAATGCCGTGAAGGCCGAAATCGTCCCGCCGCCGCGCTCGCCGCTCTTCGGCTCGTCGATGAAGGTCATGACGATGTATTGCGGATTGTCGATCGGAAACACGGCCATGAAGGTGTTGAAGTTCAGCGTATTGGAATACCGGCCGTTGACCACCTTGTCGGCCGTGCCGGTCTTGCTGCCGACATTGTAGCCGGGAACGCGGGCGTTGCGACCCGAGCCCCTGGTGCCGTTGAACTCGAGCAGGAAGCGCACGTCATCACTGGTGCTCTTCTTCACGACCATCTTGGCGATGGCGTCGGCCTGGTCGCGCGTGCGCGGCAGGAAGGTCGGTTCTATCAGCTTACCGCCGTTGACGAGCGCTGCTCCCGCAACGGCTGTCTGCAAGGGCGTCGTCGAGACGCCGTGGCCGAAAGAGATCGTGATAGAATTGATCTTCTTCCAGACCCGTGGCTGCGACGGCATCTTCACTTCGGGCAACTCGGTCTGCATCTTCGTGAGCAGGCCGATACGGGTAAGGAACTCCTTATGCCCCTCGATCCCGACAAGATCGGCGATCTTGGCCGTACCGATGTTCGAGGAGTATTGGAAAATTTCGGGAACCGTCAAAACGCGGCGCTGACCGTGGAAATCCTTGATGGTAAAGCCGCCGATGCGAATGGGGTTGGTTGCGTCGAAGGCGTCCCGCAACGTCACCTTGCCATCATCCAGCGCCATGGCCATGGTGAAGGTCTTGAAGGTCGACCCCATTTCGAACGTGCCATTCGTCATGCGGTTGAGCCAGCCTTCCGTGGCGCCCTCGTTCGGATAGTTCGGATCGAAGTCCGGAGCCGAGGCCATACCGAGAACCTCGCCGGTGTGAACGTCGAGGACTGCGGCACCTGCGCCCTTGGCCTGGAAATTCTTGACGGCATTAACGACCGCATCGCGAACGATGCCTTGTACGCGCAGATCGATCGAAAGCTTCACCGGCTGCAGCGGCTGATCGTTGGTCATGCCCGCAGCAGCGAGGTCGGCGAGCCCCTGGTCGTCGATATATTTCTCCATGCCCGCAACGCCGCGATTGTCGATGTTGACATAGCCGAGAATATGGGGGGCAGTCGTACCGCCCGGATAGAAGCGGCGCTTCTCCGGACGAAAGCCGATGCCCGGAATGCCGAGCGCCAAAATCTGGTTCTGCTGCTTCGGCGTCAGCTGCCGACGGAGCCAGGCAAAGTGCGAGGATTTCGCCGAAAGCTTCTTGTAGGTGGATTTGGTATCGAGATCCGGCAGAACCTTGCGCAATTCCTCGACGGCTTCGTCCGCGTCGATGATCTTGTTCGGCTCGGCAAACAGCGAGACCGTGCGGATGTCGGTTGCCAGCAGGGCGCCATTACGGTCGACGATATCAGGACGCGAGGCCATCAGACGATCCGGAGGCAGAATGCTTGACGTCATCTCAGGCAATGTCATGGCGAATTGGACAAGCCGGCCGCCGATCACGCAATAGACGGCGACGAAGCTTGCGACCAACAGGACGACACGGCTCTTTGCCTGACTGGACTTGCGCTTGCGCGCACCCTCAAAGCTCGAACGAGAAAAGCCGTCGCTTGGGCGGTTATTGCCGTCAGTGGAGAAATGGGCCTTGCTCTTCAGGACCATGATGCGCGAAAGAAAAGACATTAATCCCTCACCGATCCCGTTGCCATGTTGTCGACATCCGGCTTCTTGCGCTTGGCAAGAGCAGGCGGTTTCGGTCGCGGCGCCGGAGCGGCTGCGACATCGGCGATGGCCTTCCTGATCTGCGCATCCGTCGTATCGCCGTTGCTCGAGGCCACCGATGCGCCGCTCTTGGCACCGCCTGCCTTGCCGCTCTTCGGATCGTTGGAGGCCGTTACCGTCGGCGGCGGAAGCTGCGAGCGCAACATCGGCAATTCGCTTGGCTGAACGATCGCTGTCGAGAGCGTCGGCTGCAGCTGAAGTTCGCTGTTGTAGGTGTTGACGAGGCGTTCGAGCCGGTTCGGCTGAGAAACCAGTGCCCAGTCCGCCTTGAGGAGATCGATCGTATCCCTCTCAAGCTTGATTTCGGATTCGAGGCGGCGAACCTCTTCCAGCTTCAGCTCGGCACGATGCTTGATCGTATAGGTCACGCTGGCCATGGCCGTCATGACGCCGATCAGCACAATGTCAAAAGTCTTCAGCATTTTAGCCCCCAAGCTTTCCAAGACTGGCGAGACTGGGCAGATCGAAGATCGAAAGATCTGCCGCCCCTGCCGGAGCCAAGGTGCGAACCCCCGCACGCAACTTGGCCGAACGAGCGCGCGGATTGGCTTCCGCTTCGGAAGCGCTCGCAGAAATCATCGATTTGCCGACCGGCTCGAAAGTGGCGGGCCGCTCATTCACGATCGGCATGTGACGCGATCCGGCAGCACGACCCGAACGATCGGCGAAGAACTTCTTGACGATGCGATCCTCCAGCGAATGGAAGGTCACGACAACGAGGCGCCCGCCCGGCTTGAGGGCGCGCTCGGCTGCAAACAATGCCTGAGCCAGCTCACCGAGCTCGTCATTGACGAAAATCCGCAGGGCCTGAAAGACCCGCGTCGCCGGATGAATCTTGTCCTTCGCCTTTCGCGGCGTCACGATCTCGATCAGACCGGCCAGATCGCGAGTGGTCACGAAAGGAGCTTCCGCACGCCGCTTCTCGATTGCATGAGCGATGCGCGGCGCCTGCTTTTCCTCGCCCAGAAACACGAAGATACGAATGAGATCGGCAAGCTTGGCGCGATTGACGACATCGGCGGCCGAGACACCGCTCGCCGACATACGCATGTCAAGCGGGCCGTTTTTGCTGAAGGAAAAACCGCGCTCGGCCTCATCGAGCTGCATGGAGGAGACGCCGATATCGAGCACGACGCCATCGAGACCGCCTTCAGGAGCATGCTCAGCCAGCTGAGAAAACTGCGATTGAATGAGCTTGAGATGGCCGTCATGAGCAGAAACCAGCGCCTGCCCTGCAGCAATCGCTGTCGGATCGCGATCGAGCGCGATCACATTGGCGCCAGCCTTAAGGATGGCTGAGGTATAGCCGCCAGCCCCGAACGTTCCATCGAGGATGACCTTGCCAGGCGCCGGAGCCAGCGCCTCCAACACCTCGCGAAGAAGAACCGGAATGTGACGAACCGGTCCGCCACCGGCATCAGAAGAACCTCCGCCTGAATTCGCCGCCATTCCGTTTCCCCGCTTTATTCCGAGCGCCCGCCCGCCAGCCTGCGCTCCTCTCGTGCCTGCGACTGCAAGGCCAAGAAGGCCTCCGGTCGCCACAATTGAAAATGATCCGCCCGACCGACGAAGGTTACTTCGCTTGCGATGCCGGTGAAGTCGCGAATGAAATCCGTGACCATCAGCCGCCCTTCCGCATCGAGCTTCATGAAGACCCCGCCCCCGTGAATGAGGAGCGACATCTGGTTTGCCGCCGGCGAAAACGGATCGTCCGTCGCAATCTGCCGCTCGAAGCGATCGAGCAGATCGAGACCACCGACGCTGATCGCCGGAAACACAAAATCCTGAAAGCAGTACAGCTCCTGGATATTGCGCTCGACCAACACAGAACGAAACGCCGCCGGCACGGAAACCCGCCCCTTGGAATCGATCCGGTTGGTCGCATTTGACAGGAAGCGGTTCATGACGCGAAACACCCGTCCCCCATGACCCGCAAGCCGCTACTCGCTTACAGGCACAGCCAAAATCGGACACAGCTTCGCAAGCCGAAAGAGCCGACACCCCTTCGACACTCCCAGAACGGGAGCAATCATGGCTTTGCGATAATTGGGCTCTGATTTGCCCTTGTGCAGTGTTCTTTTGGGATACCATGGGACCATATGGGCGTCAATGGGATGAAGCCACGTCAGACGTGGCCGCAGCCTGAATATTCATAAGACGTTAAGTTTAACGAAAGGTTAGGATCGGCTTCAGGATACGTCCCGAAACGGATTGTTTTCACAGGTTAAAACCCTCGCCTATCGAGGGCTGAAAGCCTTGAAATGCAGGGCATTCGGCAGCTTCGAAAATTATTTGGCGGAAGCGTTGAACGCGCCGCCCGAAGTGACGCGATGATTTGCCAGTTGGCCTGTAAGCCGGGTTCTGTATGGCTCCGGCCAAGACCGGAACGTGGCAGCCATTCATCTGGGACGCCGCTTGCGCGACGCCTCTTGCAACCCACCCGGATGACCGGCCCGGAAACAGGCTGGAGCGCTTGCGCGCTCCGTGTCATCCCTATTCGGTTTTGCTCCCGGTGGGGTTTTCCGTGCCGTCGCTGTTGCCAGAGACGCGGTGGGCTCTTACCCCACCCTTTCACCCTTACCCGATCCGAAGATCGGGCGGTTTGCTTTCTGTGGCACTTTCCCTGAGGTTGCCCCCGCCGGACGTTATCCGGCACCGTGTTTCCGTGGAGCCCGGACTTTCCTCACCCCATCGCCTTTCGGCATTGATGAAGCGCGGCTGCCCGGCCAACTGGCACAGGCTCATTAACCGAGACCGCCCGCAATTGCCACCGAAATATGCTGGTTTGCGAAGAGCGGATGTCAGTTGCGGAAATGCGCTGAGAAATCCGTGCTGTAGCCTTCGTCCTTGATTCGGCCTGTAAGCAGCAGTTCCGCCCCGAGCCGTCCGATTTCATCGGAACTCTTGGCGGCCGTACCGCAGCCACCCGTCAGAACCGCAACACGCAGCGAAGAGGTATAGCCGATCATGGGATAGCCCGTTGGCGAATAGGAGACGGCACAGGAATTAGTGAAAACCGGTGGCCGCCTCAGGTCGGGAACGAGCCCATGGAATATCCGCACCAGATGCTCGCGAGCCTTGTCGCGGCCGGCGGTGCGGAACCAGGCACGCAGTTCCGCCTCGGTCGTGAATTGCAAATCATCGGGATCGCCACCGATCTTCATGTAATATTTGCCGTCCGGATAGCGGATCGGCGGCAGCATATAGATGCTGTCCAAATCATCAGCCGCCTTCGATATTAGCGATGGCATGCCGGAGAGGGCTTGAGCTTCCGCCTCGCTCACCTCGAAGAAAGTGATCGTGCGGCCATAAACCTTCATCTCAACAGGTCGCGGCAAGAGATTCTCGGCAATGGAGAAACCGCCGGCAGCGAGCAATATCTTTTCGGCGCTGAATGTCTCGCCCTCGGCGGTCGTCACGACAGCTAGGCCGCCCTCGTCGCGGATCGACAGCGCCGTCTGCTTGATGACGCGCGCGCCTGCCTTTTCCGCCAGCAGGGATTGTGCCTTGACCAGCCGGCGCGGGCTGATATGGCCGGCCCCATGCGGTTCGAAGACCCCTTCGCTTCCCGATGCGAAGGAGAAGAAGGGAAACTTCACCTTGAGCTCGGCATCATCGAGGATATCGGTTTGCACGCCGAGCCGCCTGGCCGCTTCCACGACATCGCCGACATAAGCTATTTCACCGCCCCGCTCCGGCCCGACAACAAGGCAGCCGACCGGAGCATAGAATTGAATGCCGCTATCCCGTTCGATATCCGCATAGCGGCTGATCGAACGGTTTGCGAGACGGGCCCAGTTCGTGTCCGGATCGATCGTGCGGGTGATGCGGCCCTCGTCGTAATGACTGCCGAAGACACCCTGATGGCTGGCGCGATCTTCAGGTTCATCCGGTCCGATGACGGCAACGCCGTCCGTTTGGTTTGCCAGGTGACGGGCAGCGGCTGCCCCCATCATGCCCCGGCCAACGACGATGAACCTGAAATCCGCTGCCATGCTGTAACCCTCATCCATAGCCGCGATTTCGATAGCACGGAAAACGATTCCGCCCTATCCGAAATCCTGGCATGAATGTCAGTCCAGAAGGGCAAGCACCTTGCCGCAATAACGCTTCGAGATCGGGTTCATGCGCGTGGCGCCGTGGCCGGCATTGTATTTGAGGATGGTGTTGCAGGTCGGCCCGCCGCCAAGGTCCTGCGCCATGGCAAGATATTTCATGCCGAACTTGATGTTCGTTTCGGGATCGTAGAGACCCTTGCTGCGGCCGGTATAGCCCATCAGCTTGGCGGTCGCCGGCTTGATCTGCATCAGGCCGATTTCGCCTGCACTTCCACGAGTTTTCGGATTGAAATTGCTTTCGATCTGAATGACGGCAGTGGCGAGTTCAACTGCAACGCCGTTCTGCTTGGCATATTTGGCAATCAGTGCGGAATAGCGATTTTGCCGTGCGAAGGAGGTCTCGGCGTCGCGCAATTCGGCGGGAACATTGGGAACCGGAAAGCCGGTGGTGCGGCTGACGATCTTGAGAGGAACCGTTTTCTGCTTCGCATGGCGCTCGCCTGCAGAGGCAGAATCATATCCCGCCAGCAGCACGCCCACGCATGCCACAGCCGCAACAATCAAATTTTTCATGTAGTCTTTTGTCTCCAGGGGCGGGACCGCGGATAGCGCAAGCCATCACGTCCGGCTGGAGGCAAAAAGAGCCGCCGGAATGCACAGTCCCCATTAGTCGTCTACGGTCGCGCGACACACAAACCCAGACGGCGCGACCGCCGTTCAGCGAGCGTCGTTAGACCAATGCAATGCGGAGATAATAGGGAAAAGCTGTGGCGCAGCAGGGCGTTACGCGTTTTCGCATCTATAGCCGGCTATAAACACCGATGACAGAACGGAACGAATTCAGGAATAGCGCGGCAGCGCGGCCAGCAGGCGATGCAGCGTATCGATCGTCGAAAAATCGGCAATGCCGTCCACTCGCTCCTGCCGGAAATGGCGCTGGAAGGCTTCAACGTCGCCCTTCAGTTTTTCCGAGAATTCGCCATTTATTTCAGTGCTGTAGCCATAGAGCGAGAGCATCGACTGCAAGGCCTCGATCGGCTGACCGACATCGCCCTTCTGGAAGAAGCGACCGCCGGTGATCGAAGCCGGCTCAACCCAGTGCCCGACACCGGCCGCAGCCAGCCGCGCCCAGGGGAATTTCTCGCCCGGATCGACCTTACGCACAGGGGCAACATCGGAGTGTCCAAGCACCCGTTCAGGCGCGATTGCCCAGCGTTGGCCGCAATCGCGACACAGTTCGATCACCGCTTCGATCTGCGCATCGGGGAATTCAGGCAGTCCGCCGGGATGGCCGGCATTGGCGATCTCGATGCCGATCGACGATGAATTGATATCGGTCTCGCCATGCCACGAACTCTTGCCCGCATGCCACGCTCGGCGCTCTTCGGGAACAAGCTGCATGATCCGCCCGTCCTCGAAGACGAAATAATGGCTCGACACTTGGCTCTCCGGACGACAGAGCCAATCGAGAGCGCCCTCAGCCGTGCCCATACCAGTATAGTGCAGAAGGATGATATCAGGCCGACGTCCATCCCGCCTCTCGCCATGGTTCGGCGAAGGCTGCACATGGGCGCGAGCGAAATCGGCCTTGAATGCACTCATGCTGCGCGGCGTTCTTTCTCGATCTCGGCATAAGCCGCATTCAGAGCCGCCATGCGTTCGTTCGCAATGGCATGGAACTCTTCCGGCACCCCACGCGACACGAGGCGATCCGGATGGTTCTCGTAGACGAGGCCATGGTAGCGACGGCGGATCGTCGGGAAATCGTCCTGGCGCGAGACGCCGAGCACCTTGTAGGGATCGCGGCCGCCAACATTCACATGGCGCGCCATGATCTGCTCGAACCGCTCTTCGCTCATATGGAAGATTTCGGCCACATGCTGAAGGAAATCCATTTCCTTCTCATGGATCAGGCCATCTGCCTTGGCGATATGGAAGAGACCGTCGAGTACGTCTTCCAGCACGGGGCAATTCTTCGTGCAGGTCGCGCAAAGGGAGGACAGCCGCTCCGCATAGGCTTCGTAACCGGCCACGTCCTGGCGCGCCAGATTATAGAGACGGGCGACGTTTTTCGCCTGATCGGGCGGAAATTCGAAGATCTCGCGGAACGCGTTGACCTCGTTTTCCGTCACCACACCGTCTGCTTTCGCCATTTTGGCGGAAAGAGCGATTATGGCGACGGAAAATGCCACCTTACGGCGCGTTTCCGGATCGCCTTCAAAGACGGTGCGAATAGCCTCGACCACCGCCGACAGGGCATTGCCGGCAGTGCTACCGATAGCATTCAGCAATTTTTCCCAGAACGACATGCCGGTCTCTATATCCTACTGAAACAGTAGAACACCTTGATCAAATAATGGTTGCCATTGCAAGCAGTCCATTCGTCGCAAGCCCGAAAACACTTTTCACAATTTGGTAATGATGCTGCAAATGCGAACTATCGTCCAATCGCCCCGCCCCGCTTTTGAAGACGGAACAAACCGCCGCTTTCTTAAATTCTTTACTTTACACCCTTGCCTGCCTGTCGCATCCATTCCACCGCAACCATTGAAATGAAGCAGCTTGTCTGCAAGGAGGATCCCCATGGCCAAACAGAAAGTCGCAATGCTCACTGCCGGTGGATTGGCGCCCTGCCTTTCGTCTGCCGTTGGCGGGCTGATCCAGCGCTATAGCGATGTGGCGCCCGATCTCGACATCATCGCCTATCGTTCCGGCTATCAGGGGGTTCTGCTGGGTGACAGCATCGAGGTGACGCAGGCCATGCGCGAGCGCGCCTATCTGCTGCATCGCTATGGCGGCTCGCCGATCGGCAACAGCCGCGTCAAGCTCACCAACATCGCAGACTGCGTCAAGCGCGGCCTGGTCAAGGAAGGCGAAAACCCGCTGCGCGTCGCAGCCGAGCGACTGGCGTCCGACGGTGTGACCATCCTTCACACGATCGGCGGCGACGACACCAATACGACGGCGGCCGATCTTGCTGCCTATCTTGGCGCCAACGGCTATGATCTGACCGTCGTCGGCCTGCCGAAGACTGTTGATAACGACATCGTGCCGATCCGTCAGTCCCTCGGGGCCTGGACAGCCGCCGAAGTCGGCGCTCACTTCTTCGACAATGTCAGCAACGAACAGACCGCAGCGCCGAAAACGCTCGTTATTCATGAAGTGATGGGCCGCCACTGTGGCTGGCTGACGGCGGCAACCGCGCGCGCCTATATCCAGAAGAGCAGCGCGAACGAATATGTCGAAGGCTTCATGATGAACGCCGAGATGAAGGGCATCGACGGCCTCTATCTGCCGGAAATGGCATTCGATATCGAGGTGGAAGGCGAACGCCTGCGCAATATCATGGAGAAGACCGGCCAGGTGACGCTCTTCGTATCGGAAGGTGCCGGCCTCGACGCCATCGTTGCCGAACGGGAAGCCTCCGGCGAAACCGTCAAGCGCGACGCCTTCGGCCACGTAAAGATCGACACGATCAATGTCGGCGGCTGGTTTCAGAAACAGTTCGCAGCGATCATCGGCGCCGAACGCTCGATGGTACAGAAGTCGGGCTATTTCGCACGCTCCGCCCCCGCAAACGGCGAGGACCTGCGCCTGATTCAGGGGATGGTCGACCTCGCGGTGGAAAGTGCCCTCAATAAGGTGTCCGGCGTCACGGGACATGATGAAGGTCAGGGCGGTAAGCTGCGCGTCATCGAATTCCCGCGCATCAAGGGCGGCAAGGCCTTCGATATCTCCACTCCCTGGTTCACCGAAGTCATGGACCATATCGGGCAGAAGTACTCACAAGCCTGACCGATCGGCGATCAATCGGCTTAATCGGTGGTCAATCCGCCTGATTGGCAATCAGGCGGATTGACGGATCGCAAATCCAATGTCTTTGCTGACGGCGGAAGAGGAATAGAGGAGGATTCTATGTCCATCGAAACCTGGCTCGCTTTCGCCGCCGCATCCTGCATCATGCTGGCCATACCGGGTCCGACCATTCTCCTTGTCATATCCTATGCGCTCGGCCACGGCCGCAAGACGGCCCTGGCAACGGTGACGGGCGTGACGCTTGGCGATTTCACCGCGATGACCGCGTCGCTAGCCGGTCTCGGCGCCCTCCTCGCCACATCAGCGACACTATTCACGATTCTTAAGCTGATCGGCGCAGCCTACCTCGTTTTCCTCGGAATCAAGCTCTGGAGAGCCCCGATTGTGACGGGTCCTCTCGGCGACAATGACAATCTCCCAGAGGAAAAACCGTTAAAAATTCTCTTACACGCATATGTTGTAACGGCTCTCAACCCGAAGAGCATCGTCTTTTTCATTGCATTCGTTCCGCAATTTCTCGACATGTCGAAGCCATTTCTTCAGCAAACGCTTATTCTGGAGGCAACTTTCCTCACTTTAGCGGCGCTGAACTCACTCATTTACGTGTTCGTCGCCGACCTGGCGCGCGGCTTCATTCGCAAGGCAAGCGTGCAGCGCGCCGTTAACAGAACGGGCGGAACCCTGTTGATTGCAGCCGGCGCAGTGACCGCCGGATACCGCCGGATGGCCGCCTGAGCCGGTGCAGGGTTGCGAGGCGATCACGGATAGGTTAATGGGGATTCATAATTTTATCGATCCTGTGACCGAATTTGGCGGTCCTGTGGCCGAATTGCATCGAAATTAGGTTTGGTTTTTTCGAAAGTGACAGAATGGTAACGATCGGATTTCCCAGCCTGAAGCGCAGCGTTGCCTTATCGGCAATGATGTGCGGCGCTCTCGCCGGGTGCGCAAGCACTCAGCAGCAGCAGACGTCTCAGGCAGAACTCCCGTCGGCACACGCCAACGTGCCGCATCCGAATACGACCCTGACCGCAACTGGCGCAGCAGCACCTGCAGGCGCCGCAATGGTCGCAGCAGCACCGGGCTTCATCGGCCCGCAGCAGCCGCAACAAATGGCAATGGCAAAGTCCGGCCGCCTTGCTCCGGGCACTGCAAACGTGGCAGCAGCAACGGTAAGCCAGCAGCAGATGGATGCCGCACAGGGACGCTTCGGCGCGCCTGTGGCGAACGCTGCCAATCAGGGAACCGCCGCAATTGCTGCAGCAACGGGCGCGCCCGCCGGCAGCACGTCAGCCGCAGCGGCCTATGCAGCATCCGACGTGCCCCTGGTGCCTTCCGTGGTCGCGATCCCCATGCCCAATCCGGCACGTCCCGGCGATGCTGCCCTCACGCCAGTTTCCGCCTCCGTGGCTCAGAGCGAGCCGACCATTCCGATGACATCGGATGTGGCAGCCATTCAGGTTGCCGTGCCGACGCCGCGTCCGAATTCGATGGCACAGGCAGAGGTCGCCTTCGCCACGCCCGCCCAGATGGGCATTCCGCGCTATGCGGACAACCGCATGCATTATGACTTCAATTTCGACAGCAGCGGCCCGACGGTCGTTCCTGCTGTCATGACCACCACCAACACTCCAAATTACGATTCCGATGTCCCGGCGGCGGAGAAGGGCTACGTTTCGAAGCTCATCCAGAAATACGCCAAGCTTTACGAAATTCCGGAATCCCTGATTCATCGCGTCGTTCACCGCGAAAGCCGTTACAATCCGAAAGCCTATAATCGCGCCGGATATTTCGGCCTGATGCAGATCAAGTACAATACGGCCAAGTCCATGGGCTACGAAGGCCCGCCGTCCGGTCTCCTCGACGCCGAAACCAACATCAAATACGCCGCCAAATATCTGCGCGGTGCCTGGATGACGGCGGACAGCAAGGCTCAGAACAAGGAAGCCAATGCCGTGCAGCTCTATGCCCGTGGCTATTATTACGACGCCAAGCGCAAGGGCCTGACGGACGTCGCCAACGGCAATTACTGATTTTACCAAAACCTTATGAGAAGCCGGCCTAGTTCGCGGCCGGTTTTATTATATCCATGATCCGCTTCACCAGGATTTGCGGTCGATAATACGCCCAGGTCGGCGTCAACCCCATCCGCACGACAACGAGATTGGCCGACGGGACGATTGCGATCGTTTGGCCGTCGTGGCCGGTCATCCAGAAGGTATCTGCAGGCAGGCCAAATTGCACATTGGAGCCGCCGGGGCCTGCAAGCCAGGCCTGAACCTGCGAGTAAACGCCCTCGGAAGCCTTTGTCGGCGTGCGCATGGCGCCGACAAAGCCTTCCGGCAGCAGGCGATGCCCATTCCAGACCCCATCCTGCAGCAGAAAGAGACCAAAGCGCGCCCAGTCCCGGGCATTGGCATAGAGATAGGAGCTGCCGACGAAGGTGCCGCGCTCATCGGCCTCGAAAACGGCGCTGTACATGCCGAGCGGCCCGAAAAGCGCCTCGCGCGGATAGGAGATGGCAGCGCTCAGATTGGGCAGTCGGTTCATCCAGAGGCGCGAAAGCAGCGCTGCCGTACCGCTGGAATAGCTGAAACGCTCGCCGGGCGCAGCCAACTGATGCGCGTTGGCTGCGATACTGGTCACGTCCGGATCGAGATAGAGCATGCGTGTAACGTCCGATACGGTGCCATAGGATTCGTTGAAGGCAAGGCCGCTCTCCATGGCAAGAAGATCGCTGAGCTTGATATCCTTGCGTGGGTCCACGCTCCATTGCGGCAGAAGATTCTGATCGTCGAAGGACATACGCCCGGCCAGCATGAGCCGGCCGATGATGGCGGCATTGACCGTCTTGGTCATCGACCAGCCGATCAGCGGCGTTGCCTTGCTGAAGCCATCGCCATAGGACTCGGCGACAATGCGCCCGTCCTTGACGACAACGATCGCGCGCATGGCAGGCCCGGCGAGATCCAGATTCGATACGATATCGGCGAGCTTCTTCCCGACATCGCCCTGACCGAGGTTTACCGTATCCCCATCCGGCCACACAGCGTCGCTCTTCGGCGCCTTGACCTTGTTGAGGAAGACGGCGCTGCGGGCCGCCTGCAGATCACCGTCCGGCACCAGCGCGCAGCCGAGCGCCCCCCGATAGAGCGCACGGTTCGGCGCAAACAGTCCAAGGAAGCGGGCCGTGACCACGCCCTCGTCCCGGTCGACATAGACGCGAATGAGCTTCAATGCCGGATTGCCGGGAGCCTGCACATCCTCCTCCATCACTTTTTCCGGGTCCCGTTTGGCCACGAACGTATTGGAGCAGACGATCTTTGCCGCGTAGCCATCGCCAACCTTCAGCAATTCCGGCGGGTAAAGAGAGAGCCAGACGGCCCCGCCGGCGACAATGATCAGCAGCAGAACAACCAGAGCCGCGATCACTCTCGATATCAAACGCATATTACATACCCTCCAGAAAGGTAGGCGGAGACAATCAGGAAACGCAGCAAGATGAAAGACCTATGATGGTCAGGGCTCCTTAAATATGTGCAAGGATGCTTTTCCGCCGGATCTGCCAACAGCCCGCGTCATCAGACTGTAGCATTGCCGGGTTAAACGCCCTGATCTTCACAAATCGGTGACAAGACTCAGATGACGGAATTCGCCCCGGATGCCGGTCTCCAAAAGAACCGGAAACTCAAGGACGCTCTGCTGCAGCACAAGGCATTGTCCAAAGCGGGTCTCTCCGAGCGGTTGTTCGGAATGCTGTTTTCCGGCCTTGTCTATCCGCAGATCTGGGAGGATCCGGATATCGATATGGAGGCGATGGAGCTGCAGGCGCATCATCGCATCGTCACCATCGGTTCGGGCGGCTGCAACATGCTCGCCTACCTCTCGCAAAATCCCGCATCCATCGATGTCGTCGATCTCAATCGCCACCACATTGCCCTGAACAAGCTGAAGCTTGCAGCCTTCCGCCTGCTTCCCGGCCATGCGGACCTGGTGCGCTTCTTCGGAACGCCCGGCATCGCGGCCAATAGCCAGGCCTACGATCAGTTCATCGCGCCTCGCCTCGACGCGGCAACGGCGGACTACTGGAATGGTCGCGATCTCTATGGCCGCCGCCGCATCACGGTCTTCAACCGCAATATCTACAAGACCGGCCTTCTCGGCCGGTTCATTGGCGCCGCCCATATACTGGCACGCCTGCACGGCGTCCGCCTCGACAAGATGACGGAAGCCCGCACGATGCGCGAGCAGCGTCAGTTCTTTGAAGAGGAGATCGCTCCGATCTTTGACAAGCAAGCGGTCCGCTGGCTGCTCGGCCGCAAAAGCTCGCTCTTCGGCCTCGGCATCCCGCCGCAGCAATATGACGAGCTTGCAAGCCTGGCCGGTGACGATTCCATTTCCGCCGTGCTGAAACACCGCCTGGAAAAGCTAGCCTGTCACTTCCCGATGCGTGACAACTACTTCGCCTGGCAGGCATTCTCGCGACGCTACGCTGCCCAGCACCAAGGCCCCCTGCCCACCTATCTCAAGCCGGAGCACTATGCGGCGATTCGCGCCAATGCCGATCGTGTGAGCGTCCATCACGCCAATTTCACCGAGCTTCTCGCTTCGAAGCCGGCAGCCTCGCGCGATCGCTATGTCCTGCTCGATGCGCAGGACTGGATGACCGATGAGCAGCTCAATGGCCTCTGGGCGGAGATTACCCGCACGGCGCGCGAAGACGCCCGCGTCATCTTCCGCACGGCCGCCGAAAAGAGCATCATTGAGGGCCGCCTCTCTCCAGCGATCCGCGATCAGTGGGTCTATTTCGAAGAACGCTCACAGGAACTCAACACCCGTGACCGTTCGGCCATCTACGGCGGCTTCCATATCTACGGAAAAAAAGCGTGAGCCAGGCGGATACAGGCATAGAAACCAGCGCGAACAACCACGCCAAGCTGATGGACGGCATGTACCGCTATCAGCGTCACATCTATGATCTGACCCGCAAATATTACCTGTTCGGCCGCGATCGGACCATCGAACAGCTGAATGTGCCCGTCGGTGGCTCCCTCCTGGAAGTGGGCTGCGGCACAGGCCGCAATATGCTGCTCGCCTATCGGCGCTTCCCGTCCGCCCACCTCTATGGCCTCGATATCTCGCAGGAAATGCTGATCTCGGCACGCAGCAATTTCCGTGGTTTGAAACAGATGCCGGATTTTCGCGTCGCCGACGCTACAGCCTTTTCACCCGCCGATTTCGGCACCGATGGCTTCGACCGTGTGATGATCTCCTACGCGCTCTCGATGATTCCCGACTGGACAAGGGCTATCGACGCGTCGCTCGACGCAGTCGCGCAGGGCGGCGAGCTTCACATCGTCGATTTCGGCCAGCAGGAGGGATTGCCGGGCTGGTTCCGCGCCATGCTCAAAGGCTGGCTGAAGAAATTCCACGTCACTCCGCGCGCCGATCTTCTGACGGTGCTCGAAGAGAAGGCTGCAGCGCGAAGCATGTCGGTGAAAACCGAAAGAATCGGCCGCGGTTACGCCTGGCGAGCCGTGGCGGCACGGCACGCCGCCTGAGTGCCGATGGATTCCAGCGCAAAATCCGGCCTCGTAAGACACCAAGCATAAGAATTTGCTTGAAGATAACGCATTTTTTACGTTGATATGGTGAATAAAGTGGCAAGACCAGCTGGCAACGGTATGGTCTGCCGCTCTTTCGGATTCTCGGGGACCATATTACGGAAGCCAAGTCTTGGGGCAGCAAGATCACTCGCGCCATAACAGGATATCTATGCGCCGGCTTCTGGCATGCCTACTGCCGCTCGCTCTTGCCTTGACTGGCTGCACGACGGGCTATGATGCCCTGTCGACGGCGGCCCTCCCCAAGACCAGGTTCGCCGATACGAAGCCACAGGATTTCGGCCGCGATCACCCGCAGCGCCATCCCATCCATGGCATCGATATTTCCAAGTGGCAGGGCGATATCGATTGGAAAGCCGTCAAGGGTTCCGGCGTCGCCTTCGTCTTCATCAAGGCGACCGAGGGTAAGGATCGGATCGACCCTCGCTTCACTGAATATTGGAATGAAGCGAGCGCCGCGGGACTTCTGCATGCGCCCTATCATTTCTTCTATTTCTGCTCGACGGCCGATGAGCAGGCCGATTGGTTCATCCGCAACGTGCCGAAGGATGCCATGGCGCTTCCACCCGTCGTCGACGTCGAATGGAATCCTGGCTCCCCCACCTGCAAGACCAGACCAGCGCCTGAAACGGTACGCAGCGAGATCAAACGCTTTATGGATCGCCTGCAGGCCTATTATGGCAAGCGCCCGATCATCTATACTTCGGTCGATTTCCATCGCGAAAATCTAGTCGGCTATTTCAAGGACTATCACTTCTGGGTTCGCTCCGTTGCCAAGCATCCGAAAGAGACCTATGCCGACCGCAACTGGGCCTTCTGGCAATATACGTCTACGGGTGTCATCCCCGGCATCAAAGGTCCGACGGATATCAATGTTTTCGCCGGTTCCGAACAAAATTGGCACAACTGGGTAGCGGCAGTAGAGAAGCAAGGAAATTCTTGAGACTGCACCCAATTCTCTCTTGCTTATGTCACAATCTTCTGTGAAAGCGACCCTATTCTATCACTGGAAAGGATCGCTCATGGATCGTCACACCATTCGACGCGGCGCTGTTGCGTTGCTCTTCGCCTCAGCCATGACCGGTGCGGCATTGGCTCAAAGCGCGGCTCCGGCCACAGTGCCGCCCGCGAGCAGCGATGCCACTCCAAAAGTAGCCTGCGGCGGCGATCTCACGACATTTCTGGCCGGCATAAAGGCCGAAGCGATTGCGGATGGCGCGGATGCTGCAGCCGCCGACAAGACGCTCGCCGGCGCCCAGATCGACCAGAAGGTTCTTGCCATGGACCGCAGCCAGGGCGTCTTCCGTCAAACCTTCCTCGAATTCTCCCAGCGCACCGTCAGCCAGGGTCGCCTCGACATCGGCCGCCAGAAGATGAAGCAATATGCCGACGTCTTCGCCAAGGCCGAACAGGACTATGGCGTGCCTCCCGGCGTCATCACCGCCTTCTGGGCGATGGAAACCGATTTCGGCGCCGTCCAGGGCAATTTCAACACCCGCAACGCGCTGGTCACTCTCTCGCATGATTGCCGCCGGCCGGATTTCTTCCGCCCGCGCCTGATCGCGCTGATCGAGCTCGTCCAGCGCGGCGATGTCGACCCGGCAACGACGACGGGTGCGTGGGCCGGCGAAATCGGCCAGACACAAATGCTGCCGCCCGATATCATCGCTTATGGCACGGATGGCGATGGCGACGGCCATGTCAACCTCAAGACCAGCGCACCTGACGTCATTCTGACGACAGCGCGATTCCTCCAGCACCTCGGCTTCCAGCGCGGTCAGCCCTGGCTGCAGGAGGTGACGGTTCCGGACAATCTTCCCTGGGAAAAATCCGGCATCGGCGGCCCGCTGACCGCGGGCGATTGGTTCAAGCTCGGCGTCAGCCCCCGCGACGGCAATACGAGTTTCGGCTCCCTGCCGGCTGCCCTCATCCTGCCACAGGGTCGCAAGGGGCCTGCCTTCCTGACCTATCCGAACTACAATACCTATCTCGGCTGGAACCAGTCGTTTATCTACACGACCTCGGCCGCCTATTTCGCGACGCGCTTTGCCGGCGCTCCGCCCTATAACAAAGGCAATCCCGAACCGGGCCTGAACGATGTAGACATGAAGGCACTTCAGACCAAGCTCGTGGCCCGCGGCTACGATGTCGGCAAGATCGACGGCATCCTCGGCTCCGGCACGCGTGTCGCGATCCAGAAGGAACAGTTCCGCCTGGGTATGCCGGCCGATGGCTGGGCAACGACAGCACTGCTTAACGCACTCTGATTTCCTCCATATATCGATCGAAAAAGGCGGCTCCAGGCCGCCTTTTTGTATCTGCTCCCCTGACGCCCATGGGCAAAATAGCAAGAAACGGGTGGAGAGCCCGCACTCTTCCGGTTTAAATGCATCGAAAGAGGAGAGATGCCATGAACGGCGAACATCGAATGAGCGCCTCGACCTGGGGACTGCTGCTGTTGCTCGGATTGATATGGGGTGGTTCGTTCTTCTTCGCCCGTATCGCCGTTCACCACGTGCCGCCCTTCACGCTCGTCTTTCTGCGCCTGTCGCTGGCAGCCGTGGCATTGCATCTCTATCTGGCTGGTCGCCTAAACATCTATCAGTCCCTGCGCCGTTATTGGCCGCAATTTCTGCTACTGGGCTTAATCAACAATGCGATACCGCATACGCTGATCTTCTGCGGCCAGACGCAAATGGGTGCCGGGCTCGCATCCATCCTAAACGCGACGACGCCGATGTGGACCGTGTTGATCGGCAATCAACTGACAACGGATGAGCGCCTGACATCGGCCAAGCTGGTCGGCTGCCTCACCGGCCTTCTCGGAACGATCGTGTTGCTCGGACCGAGCGTTACCAGCGGCGGCTCGGTACCCTTCTGGGCACTCATATTGCCGATCTTGGCGGCAATCTCCTACGGATTCGCAGCGATTTATGCCAAACGCTTCAAGGGCATCGCGCCGCCGGTTGTGGCAGCGGGCCAGTTGACAGGCTCCTTCCTCATCATGCTGCCGGTTGCGCTGGTGATCGATCAACCTTGGATGCTTGCCACCCCGCCGGTGACGGCAATTGCCGCGATTCTCGGCCTGGCGCTGCTGTCGACCGCTTTCGCCTACATCCTCTATTTTCGCATCATCGAGCTTGCAGGCGCCACCAACACCTCCCTCGTCACTCTGCTCGTGCCGCCGAGCGCGTTATTGCTCGGCTTCCTCTTTCTCGGCGAGCGAATGGGGCCGACCGAAATCGCTGGCATGCTGCTCATCGCCGCAGGTCTGCTCGTCCTCGATGGGCGGCTTTTCATGTGGATGAAACGCGGCGTCAAAACGCGGGAAATATGATCTCCTGCTCCATTCAGATGGTCCGCAGTCACAACATATTAATATTTATTCACAGCCCGTCATTGAGCCAGCAATCGACATTTATAACGCAATATCAAAATGTTGCCGAAAGCTCATGAATCACACCGCGAATTCGATACCGCGCCGCAGCATCGAATGTTCTTTCCAAGCAACACATTTTCGACATAAAATTTAACGGCTGACTGAGGAGGAAGACATGGGATTAACGCGATCCATCAACGTCCTAGTGGTCGGTGCGGCCTTCGCTTTCGTCGTGACGATGCTCTTCATCTGACGGCTTCGGCGAAATACGCAAACGACCAAACTCCGAAAAGCTAACAAAACCTCTGTTTCATTAGAAAAGCGCATGCCCCGCCGGACATGCGCTTTTTCATGAGTTCGCGCGACGTACTTTAGGCGGCCGCCCCGGCCCGCGCATCCACCTTGCGCTCAAGGCCCAGCCGTTCAAGCACGGCGGAAACCAGTGCCGAACGGTTCATTGTATAAAGATGAAACTCGTGAATACCACGGCGCACCAGATCCTGGATCTGCTCGGCGGCGACATCAGCTGCGACCTTGGCGCGCTCCTCGACATCCTCGTCCAAACCATCAAAACGCTCGTCCAGCCAGGCCGGAATATTCGTGCCGCAGGCGCCGGCGAAGCGCTTGAGTTGCGTCAGGTTCTGGATCGGCATGATGCCCGGCACAACGGGAATCTTGATGCCGGCGGCGCGAACGCGATCGTGATAACGCTCGAAGGCATCATTATCGAAGAAGAACTGCGTCAGGGCCCGGTCGGCACCATTGTCCGCCTTGCGCTTCAGCATATCGATATCGGCTGCCGTATCGCGGCTTTCCGGATGCTTTTCAGGATAGGCAGAGACGGAAATATCGAAATCGCCGCGCTCGCGCAAAGCCTGCACCAGTTCCGCAGCATTGGCATAGCCGCCCGGATGAGGCTGATAGGCCGCGCCGACACCACCCGGCGGATCGCCGCGCAGCGCGACGAAACGGCGAACGCCGGTAGCCAGAAACTCGTCGATCACCCGATGCGTGTCCTCACGCGTGGCACCGACGCAGGTCAGATGCGATGCGGTCGTGAACGGCGTCTCATGGATCATCTTGCGCACGGCAGAAAGCGTCGGCGCTTTGGTCGAACCGCCTGCCCCATACGTAACCGAAACAAACTCAACGTCCCAATCGCTGAGCTCGTCAACGGTGTTCCACAGTTGCTGCTCGGCCTCCTCCGACTTCGGCGGAAAGAACTCGAAGGAGATGCGGATACCCGCGTTATGGCTTTCTGATCTCGAAGACATGTCAAACTCTCCCGGCAAGAATGGGGGATGACTGGTGGCCCTGGTCGGACGCAATCAGCAACCGCGGGTCGCGCGCCAGCCAGATGGTCACGGTCAGCGCTTGACCGCCTTCCCTCCCCGAATGAAGATCCTGCACGCGCTCCACATCCAGCCCCGCCAGTTTCAGCCAATCCGAAATGGCCTGATGCGAGAAGCCGAGACGCAGATGCGCATGTTCGTCACGCAGATATTCAAGCCCATGCGGCGCGAGGTCGATGATGACAAGCCGGCCGCCGGGCCGCAGCATTCGCGCCGCCTCATTAATGGCAACCTCCGGCTGATCAAGGAAGTGCAGCACCTGATGGATGGTAATGAGATCGAAATCCTGCTGCTCGAGCGGCAGGTTGAAAATATCGCCGTGCCGCACCGAGGCAGCGGTGATATTGGCCCGGTCGAGATTGGCACGCGCAACGGCCAGCATGTCACGACTGGCATCGATGCCGACGGCGCGACGATAGTGGCCGGCCAGGAGCTGCAGCATCCGGCCCGTACCCGTGCCGAGATCGAGAAAGGAGTCGATCGGTTGCGGACCAATGAGATCGATCAGCGCCTTGTCGACATCCTCATCCGCGACATGGAGACGACGCAGCTCATCCCACTCGGCGGCATTCCGGCTGAAATAGGCCTGCGCGCGTTCGGCGCGGATACGCTTTACGGAGGCGAGACGTTCCCCGTCACGCAGCAGCACCGTATCCTTTTCGGCGGTATGGCGCAGAAGGCTGCGGGCGAGCGTCACGGCCTTGCCCTCCTGCTTCAGGCGGAAATAAGCCCAGGCGCCTTCCTGATAACGATCGATCAGACCGGCTTCGCCGAGCAGCTTGAGATGCCGGGAAATGCGAGGCTGCGACTGACCGAGAATTTCGGTAAGATCGGTCACTGTGAGATCGCCGGCCGCCAGTAGCGCCAGAAGACGCAGCCTGGTCGGCTCGCCGACCGCCTTCAGCACGTCTACTACGTCATCCAAGCCGAGTTTAACCAGATCCGTCATTTCACACCCAATCAAGATATAAAGATATCTTTATGTGATTTGAATAGACTCTGCAAGGGCTAATCACCGAAGACGCCGGCAGGGCGTCGGAAATCTGTTATTTTTTGTCGGCTGGGGAATATATGCGTCCTGCCCCAAGACAAAGAAAAACCCCGGACGTGCCGGGGTTCTCCATGACGGAAAGATAGCAAACTTACCGTGTCAGACGCTTGTGTGCCTGGCTGCCCGGATTGAGAGCATCGGGGCCGAGGCGGCGGACCTTGTCCTGTTCGTAATCTTCGAAATTGCCTTCGAACCATTCGACATGGCCGTCACCTTCAAAGGCCAGGATATGCGTGGCCAGGCGGTCGAGGAACATGCGATCGTGGCTGATGATGATCGCGCAGCCCGCGAAGTTTTCGAGTGCGCTTTCCAGCGCCCCCAGCGTTTCCGTATCGAGGTCGTTGGTCGGTTCGTCGAGCAGAAGCACGTTACCGCCGGACTTCAGCATCTTGGCCAGGTGCACGCGGTTGCGCTGACCGCCAGAGAGACTGCCGACCTTCTGCTGCTGGTCGCCGCCCTTGAAGTTAAAGGCGCCGCAATAGGCGCGCGAGTTCATGTCGAACTTGCCGAGCTTGATGACTTCGGCCCCGCCGGAGATTTCCTCCCATACCGTCTTATTGCCGTCAAGCGCGTCGCGGCTCTGGTCGACATAGCTGAGATGCACCGTCTCGCCGATGCGGATCGAGCCGGAATCCGGCTTTTCCTGACCGGTGATCATCTTGAACAGGGTCGTCTTGCCGGCGCCGTTCGGCCCGATGATGCCGACGATGCCGCCGGGCGGCAGCTTGATCGACAGATCGTTGATCAGGGTGCGGCCTTCGAAACCCTTGGTGATGCCCTCCATCTCGATCACCACCTGGCCGAGACGCTCGCTGACCGGAATGATGATCTGCGCATCACCAGGACGCTGATTTTCAGCAGCATCGACCAGCTGTTCGTAAGCGTTGATACGCGCCTTGGACTTGGCCTGACGAGCCTTGGGGCTGGAGGCGATCCATTCCTGTTCGCGGCTGATCGCCTTCTGGCGGCCAGCTTCTTCGCGGGCTTCCTGCAGCATGCGCTTGGCCTTGGCCTGCAGATAGGCGGAGTAGTTGCCTTCGTATGGAATGCCGCGGCCGCGGTCGAGTTCGAGAATCCAGCCGGTAACATTGTCGAGGAAGTAGCGGTCGTGGGTGATCATCATCACTGCACCCGGATAGTCGCGCAGGTGCTTTTCCAGCCAGGCAATGGTCTCGGCGTCGAGATGGTTGGTCGGTTCGTCGAGCAGCAGCAGGTCCGGCTGCGAGAGAAGCAGGCGGCAAAGCGCGATACGGCGGCGCTCACCGCCGGAAAGGCTGGTGACTTCGGCATCGCGCGGCGGGCAGCGCAATGCGTCCATCGCCATTTCCACCTGGCTTTCCAGATCCCAGAGGTTCTGGCTGTCGATGATGTCCTGGAGCTTAGCGCCCTCTTCCGCCGTCTCGTCGGAATAGTTCATCATCAATTCGTTGTAGCGATTGAGGATTTCGGTTTTCTTGGCAACGCCTTCCATGACGTTTTCGAAAACCGTCTTGTTGGGATCGAGCTGCGGCTCCTGCGGCAGATAGCCGATGGTGGCGCCTTCGGCGAGCCAGGCTTCGCCGGTATATTCCTTGTCGAGGCCGGCCATGATGCGTAGCACGGTCGACTTACCTGCACCGTTCGGACCGAGAATACCGATCTTGGCATCGGGGTAGAAGGAGAGATGGATATTCTCGAGAATTTTCTTGGCGCCATAGGACTTATTCAGACCGGCCATATGATAAATGAACTGACGTGCCATAGCTTGGGTTGCTCCACGGACGAATAGCGTTGCGAGTTGTGCCGCTATGTAGGGGAAACCCCGCCCTCGGGCAACGGCGAAACCTCGTCCGAGGGCATTATCCGCGTCAGAAAAGCCGTATTTTCTCAGAAGCCGGCCGCGTCCACCACGCCCCGGTCGCAGCCGAAGGAGGTGCTGCCGGCACCTTGGATCAGTTTGGCGAGCCGCGGCTCACTGCCTTGTTGCGGATCGATCGCATCCTCCGAAAGGCCGATGGTCAGCTCTGAAATCATCCTGACATCGCCAACACGGCGGCAGCTCATCTTGATGCGCGCATTGGCGCCCTCGCCGAAACTCTGGTCAAAAGCAGCCTTGATGCTCTCGGCATCCAGCTCCTTGCCGATATTTTGCGCGAAGAGATCGCGCACAGCAGATGTATTGAGCTCGGCGATCAGGCCAGCGGCGATGGAGAAATATTGATCCGCACTCAGCTTCGTGCAGGTGCCGTGCTTGATCCATTCATGCCTTTCCAGGCCCGACTGTGTGCCCGGCATTACCTTGTCAAGCTTTACCTTCACGTCTTGGGAAAGCTGTACCGCCGGCAGGTCCTTCCAGTCGCGGCCACGATCCGCCTGTTTCAGATCCTCGGAAACATCGCAATATTCCTGCCGCATCGGCCAGAGACCATGCAGGGAGAAATTCGTCGCGTCATGATTGTTCGACGACTGGTTTCGGCATTCCGCCTTCTTCTGGTTCGTCTGACAAAATGCCGGCTCCCAGCTTGCCGCCAGGATAAAGCGCGTCCGTCCACGGCTATGCTCCTGCGCCATAGCGCTTGCCGCCGCTCCGACCGAAACGAGCACAACCGTAAATACCCGAAGCCACTGCTTCATGCGTACCTCCAACTAGAACATTATAGGAACAAATAAGCAGTTTGAGCGAGCGGGCGCAATCCTGAATCGCAGCGCTCGGAAAGATTTATTTCTGTGAGCTTTACCACCTATCCATTGCAATCGGGCGGATGATAACCTTTCGTCCAACTGGGGAGGAACGAATATATGTTCGCCGAGACGAAGCGCCTGAAAAGTCCGACGGGCGCAACCCTTGCCTACCATCATTTGCCGGCGGCAACCGATGCTCGCGGCGTCCTGCTGATATCGCACGGTCTTGCCGAGCATTCCCGCCGATACGAGGCCTTTGCCGATGCGATGGCAGGCCAAGGCTTCCATGTCTATGCCCACGATCATCGCGGCCATGGCGAGACCACCGCCCCTGACGCGCCGATCGGCCGCTTTGCCCAAAGAAATGGTGTCGAACTGGTGATCACCGATGTGCTCGCCATGCGCGAGCTTGCCGCAAGTACCCATCCCGGCCTGCCGATCATCCTGTTCGGGCATTCCATGGGTGGATTGATCAGCCTGAACGCGGCCGTCACGCATCCGGACAAGTTCGATGCGGTCACCGTCTGGAATTCCAATTTTAATCCAGGCCTCGCCGGCCGCGCCGCCCAGCTCATCCTGAAAACGGAGCGCATGTTCAAGGGGTCGGACGTCCCGAGCGGGCCGCTGCCGAAACTGACCTTCGGCACCTGGGGTAAATCGATCAGCAACCGTCGCACGGATTTCGACTGGCTCTCGCGTATTCCTGGGCAGGTGGACAAATATATCGCTGATCCGCTTTGCGGCTTCGATGCCTCGGTCTCGCTCTGGCTCGACCTGTTCGAACTTACCTTCCGCGCACCACAGAAGGCGCATCTCGATCGTCTCCGCCGCGATATGCCGATTCATCTCGTCGGCGGCGGCAAGGATCCGGCAACCGACAATGCGAAAGCGATTTCCTGGCTGGCAAAGCATTTGAAAAAAGCCGGCTTCTCTCGTATCACCACCGAGATCTATCCCGACATGCGGCACGAGACGCTCAACGAAATCGGTGCCGAGGACGCCATCTCCCGCTTTGCCGACTGGTGCAGAACGGCGGTGGCAAAGACCTGATTCTCAAGGAAATTCTGCAATGAACACCTCCAGCGGCTCCTCGGTCCGATTGCCGCAATCGGAGCTGGCCTTCGGCCTGTCGATGATGTTTCTCTCCGTCATCCTCTCACCGGTCATTGATATCTTCTCCAAGCTTGCCGCAGCCACCATCCCACCCGGCGAAGTGACGGCCGCCCGTTTCATTTTCCAAGCCCTCTTTGCGTTGCCGATAATGGCGATGCGCTGGCAGTGGGGCGTTTGGACGTGGCGACGCAGCGGCGTTCATGCTATACGCGCCGCCATGCTCACGCTGTCCATGGTGTCGTTCGTGACCACGCTGCAGGTGATGGAAGTCGCCGATGCCATCGCCATCTTCTTCGTCGAGCCGATGATGCTGACAATCCTCAGCAGTATCTTCCTGAAGGAAACCATCGGCTGGCGGCGCTATACTGCTTGCGCCGTCGGCTTTTTGGGCGCGATGCTGATCATCCAGCCAAGCTTTCAGGAAGTCGGCTTCATCGCCCTGCTTCCCGTCGTCACCGCGCTTTGCATCGCCATCTACGTGATGATCACGCGCGTCGTCTCCCACAGCGAGGATGCTTGGTCGATGCAGTTCCAGACCGCCATATGGGGCACCGGCTTCAGCCTGATCCTGCTTGTCATCGGCCGGGCGACGGGCGCGGTAGTCCTCGATCCGGTCATACCGGATCTGACCGCCATGCTTTATCTGCTCGGCGTCGGCGCCACCGCGGCGGCCGCTGGTATCCTCACAGTTTACGCTTACCGCGCCGTGCCGGCCTCGACGCTCGCACCGCTGCAATATTTCGAGATCGTTTCGGCAACGATCTTCGGCTGGCTCGTCTTCGACAATTTCCCGGATATGACCAAATGGCTCGGCATTCTCATCATCATTGGCTCTGGGCTTTACATTCTCTGGCGGGAGCGGAGCTTTGCTTCCAAGCTCGTATCCGATACATCTGAAACTGCATTCACGCCCTAAGCGGGAGAGCGGATCGACATGACAGACCAGAAAACCAAGAAACCTCCGCTTTCCGGTATTCGTGTCATTGAGCTTGCCCGCGTGCTTGCCGGCCCCTGGGCGGGGCAGATGCTTGCCGATCTCGGCGCAGATGTCATCAAGGTCGAAAATCCCGACGGCGGCGACGACACGCGCCAATGGGGGCCGCCCTTCGTCGAGGGCAAGGATGGTGAAAATCTCTCCGCTGCCTATTATCACTCCGCCAATCGCGGCAAGCGCTCGGTAACCGCCGATCTCAAGGCCGAGGAAGGTCAAGAGCTGGTGCGCCGTCTGGTGAAGACGGCCGATGTGGTGATCGAGAATTTCAAGCTCGGCGGCCTGGTCAAATACGGGCTGGATTATGACAGCCTGAAAGCGATCAATCCCCGCATCGTCTATTGCTCGATCACCGGCTTCGGCCAGACCGGACCCTATGCCAGCCTCGCCGGCTATGACTATATCGTCCAGGGCATGTCCGGCTTCATGTCGATCACAGGCGAACCGGACGGACAGCCGATGAAAGCCGGTGTTGCGATCGCGGATATCTTTACCGGCATCTATGCCGTCTCGGCAATCGAAGCCGCCCTGATCCACGCTCTGAAGACAGGGGAAGGACAACTCATCGACATGGCGCTGCTCGATGTGCAATCGGCCGTGCTCGCCAACCAGAACATGAACTATCTGATCTCCGGCAAGCCGCCCGTGCGGCTCGGTAACGCCCATCCCAATATCTCGCCCTATGAAGTCGTGCCCACCGCCGACGGCTATCTCATCCTTGCTGTCGGCAATGATGGACAGTTCCGCCGCCTGTGCGCCATTCTCGGGGTGGAAACCCATGCCGATGACGAGCGCTATGCGACCAACAAGGCCCGCGTCGCCAACCGCAACGAGGTTCGGGTTTTCATCTCGGCGGAGACGCTGAAGTGGAACAAGGCGGAGCTGCTGAAAGCCTGCGCGGCCAACGCCGTTCCGGCCGGTGCCATCAATACGATCGAGGACATGTTCGCCGATCCGCAGATTGTGGCACGCGGCCTGAGGATCGATCTGGAGGATAGCGCCGGCACCGTCATTCCGAGCGTGCGCACGCCGATCGTGCTGTCGGAAACGCCGTTGGTCTATACGCGGCCAAGCCCGCGCCTCGGCGAACATCAGGAGGAAGTTCTGGCTGAATTGGCCGAACTGGAGGGAAAGGCGGGGACATGAAGCGAACGGGCGGGCAACTCATCGTCGAGGCTTTGAAGGCCAATGGCGTGCAGCGCATTTCCTGCGTACCGGGCGAGAGCTTTCTCGCCGTGCTTGATGCCCTGCATGACAGCGATATCAAGGTGCTCGTCTGCCGCCAGGAGGGCGGCGCGGCGATGATGGCAGATGCCTGGGGTCGGCTGACCGGCGAACCCGGCATCTGCATGGTCACCCGCGGCCCAGGTGCCACAAACGCCTCCGCCGGCCTTCATATTGCACGGCAGGATTCGATCCCGATGATCCTGTTCATCGGTCAGGTTCAGCGCGATGCCCGCGAACGCGAAGCCTTTCAGGAAGTGGAGTTTCGGAGAGCCTTTACCGAATTCGCCAAATGGGTCGGCGAGATCGACGATGCCGCCCGCATTCCGGAATTCGTCACCCGCGCCTTCGCTGTAGCAACATCGGGTCGCCCCGGTCCCGTGGTGCTGACCCTGCCCGAAGACATGCTGCGCGATGAGGTCGACGCGCCGCAAGCCATGCCCTATGCCCCTGTTGCCGCTCATCCGAGCCGCGGCCAGCTTGCAGAGCTTAACCAGCGCCTTGCGGCTGCGCAGCGGCCGATGGTCATCCTCGGCGGCACGCGCTGGAACGAAGCGTCCGTTGCCGGCATCAGGCAATTCGCGGAGCGTTTCAAGCTGCCGGTCGGCTGCTCCTTCCGCCGGCAGATGCTGTTCGACCATCTGCATCCCAATTACGCCGGCGATGTCGGCATCGGCATCAATCCAGCGCTGGCAAGGGAAATCAAGGAAGCGGACCTGCTGATCATTCTCGGCGGCCGCCTCTCCGAAGTGCCGTCCTCCGGCTACACACTGGTCGATATCCCCTACCCGCGCCAGCAGCTTGTCCACGTCCATCCCGCCCCCTCGGAACTCGGCCGCGTCTATCGTCCGGACCTGGCGATCTGTGCCAGCCCGGCGGATTTCGTTGAGGCTCTCGCGGAGCTCGATGCGCCAACCGCGACACCATGGGCCGAGCGTACGGAACACATGCACGCGGCCTATCTCGGCTGGTCGAAGACACCGCAAGAGTGCCCCGGCACCGTCCATATGGGCCGCATCATGGATTGGATCGAAGCCAATACGGCCGATGATGCGATCTTCACCAACGGTGCCGGCAATTATGCCACCTGGCTGCACCGCTTCCATCGCTTCCGCCGTTTCAACACGCAGGCGGCGCCGACATCAGGCTCGATGGGCTATGGCCTGCCGGCTGCGGTTGCCGCGAAACAGCTCTTTCCTGAGCGCGAAGTGATCTGCTTTGCCGGCGACGGCTGTTTCATGATGCATGGCCAGGAATTTGCGACCGCCGTTCAATACGGCCTCCCACTTATCGCCCTGGTCATCAATAATGGCATGTACGGCACCATCCGCATGCATCAAGAGCGGGAATATCCCGGCCGCGTCAGCGCCACGACACTCGACAATCCTGACTTCGCGGCCCTTGCCCGCGCCTATGGCGGCCACGGCGAGACGGTGAAAGCGACGGAAGAGTTTGGCCCGGCCTTCGAGCGGGCGCGAGCGAGCGGCAAACCGGCCATCATCGAGATCGCGCTCGATCCGGAAGCGATCACACCCTCACGCACACTGACAGAAATCGCGCAAACAAAAGGCCGATGAGCGCGAGCCCACCGGCCTTTCAAAAATACGCCGGCCCGACTTAGTCGAGTGCTGCCGTTACGATGAATTCGACCTTGTACTTCGGGGCAGCGAGCTTGGCTTCGCTGGTCGCACGGGCCGGCGTGTTGGCCGGATCGACCCACGCTTCCCAGGCGGCGTTCATTTCGGCGAAGTAGGAAATGTCGGAGAGGTAGATGAGTGTCTGCAGGATCTTCGACTTGTTGGTGCCGGCAGCACCCAGCAGGCGGTCGACTTCGGCAAGTGCCGACTTGCACTGATCGGTGACGCTTTCGCCTTCACCAACCTGACCGGCGAGATAGACGGTGTTGCCATGGATGACAGCGCCGCTCATGCGGGCGCCAACGTCGATGCGCTTGATGCTCATGGTTTTCTCCTGGTGTTGTTCTTCGACAGGTAAAAGGCATGACCCAGGGTCTGCCCTCAATCAAAAGGCCCGGGAAGGACCCGTTCAGCCGCGAATGTGATGCGTCTTCTGATAGATCGCCGTCGAGCGTGCACCCGAGCGGCAGTAGCCAAGCATCGGGCGCGGAAACTCGTCCAGCGCATCGACCATGCCCTGCACTGCCTCTTCGGTCACGCCCATCGGACCGACAGGCACCTGGGTGATCTCCAGACCGAGTTCCTTGGCGCGGACTTCGATGACTCCGAACGGCGTCTGATCCGGGCTTTCGCCATCGGGGCGATGGCAAACGATGGACTTGAACCCCAGAGCCTTGATCTGGTCGAGATCCTCAACGGTAATCTGGCCGGATACCGAGTATTCATCGTCGATCGGGCGGATATCCATGGTTCATGTCCTCTCTAAAACCGTGGCCTTGATCTACGCCGCCATAGGGCGAGCGTCAACCGCGGCACACTCTCAAACAAAGGCAAAGTTGAGCATGAAATTGCGGGTTTCACCGGGCTGGAGAATATTGAATTCGCCCGCCTCCTCAAGTTCGGACCGCGAGACCCAGCGATGCGAAACCGGCTCGATGCCAAGCACATGGGCAGGCGCGCGCTGATTGCGCCAGACCTGCAGAAACGGCAGCGTGTCCGTTCCGAACCGCACCCTCAGAGTCTTCCCACCAATGGCCGCGATGGGTCCGAGGCTGATCTCTGCCCAATCCTCGCCCTTTTCCTGCGCCGGCACGCAGAAGATATCACCGCCCTCTTCGCCGAAGGTCCAGGGAAAGCCGCCATTCTCCAGCATCTGTCCGGCAAGGCGCGTGCCGCTATCGAACCATTTACCGCCGATATTCATATGGTACATCAAAAAGACCGGCATCGCCTCGGTGCTCGTATTGACGATGCGGTCGGCAAGCGAGACTTCGCCGGTTGCGCCATCGATCCGCCAAAGACGTTCCAGCCTTGCGGTGCGGCGTTCGGCTGTGATGACATCGATATCGGCGCGGCATTCCGCGTTACCATTCTCGAATTTGGTCCAGAGAATTTTGGCTGGATGAGACGAGAAGGAACCATGCAGCGGATAGCGCTTGCCTTCATAGGCGCCGGACATCGGCTCTGGATGGCGGATATGATCCGGCCCGCAGGTGAAGAGGAAGCCTTCCACGGAATGACTGATACGCGGATCGCCATCGTCGGGAACGGCACTTCCGGGCGCGAGATTGTTGCCCTCGACGATGCAGGCGCCGATATCCAGCACAGAACCCTCGTCCAGCGTCAATTTCGGCCCCTTGGCCGCAGAAAAATCCATCATCCCTAAAGTCCTCCCTGATCGGCGCCGAGCGCAGGTGCTGTCCCAAGGTGGCGCGCGACTGAAATAAACGGTTATTTGGCTTACCAAATCTTAACTTGAAGCCTTGATCACATAAATTTTTATATTTTATTCAGCATGATAATCTAAATCTCCATACTGGCGTCAAAATTGCCATGTGTGTGTCAGCCGAACGACTATCCCGAGGATTCGACAGACGTGAACCGGTTCGTAAAATTGAGTTTTGCCCTGGCAACGACTGCCGCTGTATCTGCGCTCGCCCTCACCGATGCGCAGGCGCAATATTATCGCAGCGGCAACGGCAACACGGTTCTCGTCACTCCCGACGGCCGGATTCTTGATCAGTATCCTTATGGTGGTGGATATTCCATGGCGCGCGACGGACGCGGTCGCCGGGTTCTGATCGATGCCTATGGCAATATCGTCGCCACGGAGATGAAGGCCAGCACCTATTATCCCCGCGCGCCCACTCGCGACAGCTACGCTGATAACGGCAGCCGCTATGGCGATACGCAGCTTTCCAACAACGGCAACTACCAAGACTATCGTCAGTATCGTACCGACAGCTACGGAAATTACGACGGCGCTCCCAACAATGGTTACGATCAGCAGGATCGTGGCGTGATCACCGGCGGCATTCCGCGTGACAGCGATATCCAGCGCCAGCCGCTCGACAATCAGCCATTGCCAGGCAAGAACCAAGGCCAGGCGAACCAGAACGGCAGTGATTACGCGTCAATCGATCCGCAACAGGGCGCACCTGACATCGTCAACAAGCCGGCACCGGCCGAACCCGTCATCACGCTCAAGGGCAAGTCGAAGATGGAGATTACCGCGCTGGAGGTCTTCCTCGCGCGGCAGGGTATTTCGCCTGGTGCGATCGACGGCCGCATGGGCGCAAACGTCACCAAGGCCATCTATGCCTATCAGCAGATGACCGGGCAAACGCTCGACCCCAACAATACCGACGCGATCCTTGAGCAGCTGCGCATGTCCGGCGGCATGCCGATCGTCAACTATACGATCACCGCAGCCGACGCCGCAGGCCCCTATGTCGCTTCGATCCCTGAGGACTATGCCGCGAAGTCCCAGATGCCTTCCCTCGGCTACACGTCGACGACCGAAATGCTGGCGGAGCGCTTTCATATGGATGAAGGCTACCTGAAGGCGCTCAACCCCGGCGTCGATTTCACCGTGCCCGGCAGCATCATCAAGGTCGTCAATACAGGCCCCAGCAAGACCGGCACAGTTGCCAAGATCCTGGCGGATAAGGGCCGCAAGCAGGTTTTTGCCTATGATGCCAACGGCACGCTGATTGCAGCCTACCCGGCCAGCATCGGTTCCGCCGACACACCCTCGCCGTCAGGCACTGTCACAGTCGAGCGCGTCGCCTTCAATCCTGGCTATACCTACAATCCAAAGATCAACTTCCAGCAGGGCGCCAACGACAAGATTCTGAACATTCCGCCTGGCCCGAACGGCCCGGTCGGTACGGTCTGGATGGCCCTGTCGAAACCGACCTACGGCATCCACGGTACGCCGGATCCCTCGCGGATCGGCAAGTCGCAGAGCCACGGCTGTGTCCGTCTCACCAATTGGGATGCGACTGAGCTCGCGAAAATGGTCAAGCCCGGCGTCGTCGTCGAATTCGTAGACTGATTGCCAGACATGCTTACGCAAAAAGCCGCCGAGTTTTCCCGGCGGCTTTTTCTTTGTCTTGAAATATCAAACGCACCGCTATTTTTCATCCGGCGCGTCAGGTAGTTCGGCGGCGTATCAGAAGCAGTCGCGGAACAAAGCCTTCGTGTTTTCGAGCGTCATCGGCACCGGATTGCCGCCGGCACTCGGATCCTCGATTGCCATGGCGGAGAGTTCGTCGATCCGGTCAGGTGCAATGCCCATGGCCGAGAGGCTTTCCGGCACGCCGAGTTCCGAGCGTAGCTTCAGCACATAATCATAGAAGCCATCGAAACCACCCGAAATGCCGAGATAGGCGGCGGCGCGCGCAATCTTTTCTTCGATGGCTTTGCGGTTGAAGCGCAGGACAGCTGGCATGACGACAGCATTGGTCATGCCGTGATGCGTGTTGTAGACGGCGCCGATCGGATGCGAGAGCGCGTGGATGGCGCCGAGCCCCTTCTGGAAGGCGACGGCGCCCATGGCGGCAGCACTCATCATGTTGGCCCGGGCTTCGAGATCCGTTCCCTCACGATAGGCGCGCGGCAGGAATTCCTTGACCAGGCGCATGCCTTCCAGCGCGATGCCGGCCGACATCGGATGGTAGAAGGGTGAGGAATAGGATTCCAGGCAATGCGCAAAGGCATCCATGCCAGTGCCGGCGGTGATGATCTTCGGCATGCCGACGGTCAGCTCCGGATCGGCAATGACGACACCCGGGAGGAACTTCGGATGGAAGATGATCTTCTTCACATGCGTCGCGGAATTGGTGATGACGCTGGCGCGGCCGACTTCCGAGCCGGTACCGGCGGTCGTCGGCACCGCGACGATCGGCGCAATGCCTTCGACGCTGGCGCGGGTCCACCAGTCGCCAATATCTTCGAAATCCCAGACCGGGCGTGTCTGGCCGACCATGAAGGCAACGCACTTGCCGAGATCGAGGCCGGAACCGCCGCCGAAGGCGACGACACCATCATGGCCGCCCTCCTTAAACGCTTTTACGCCGGCTTCGAGGTTCTTCTCGTTCGGATTCGGATCGACGTCAGCGAAGATGGCGCGACCGAGACCTGCATCCTCCAGAATATCCAAGGCCGTCGCCGTGATCGCCATCGAGGCAAGTCCCCGGTCGGTGATCAGGAGCGGCTTCTTCATGCCCAGGCTCTTGCAGGCGTCCGCGAGCTCCTTGATGCGGCCGCGGCCGAGCTTGAAGGCGTTCGGATAGCTCCAATTGGCTGAGATAGTGCTCATGCTGTTACTTTCTTCAGATGATAGGATTTCGGGCGCGTCAGATTGTGGAAGCCGATGATCGACAGCGAGCCGCCGCGGCCGGTTTCCTTGACGCCGGTCCAGCACAGAGCCGGATCGAGATAATCGGCGCGGTTCATGAAGACGGTGCCGGTTTCGATTTCGCGGCCGATACGTGAGGCGCGCTCGACATCCTTGGTCCAGAGCGAAGCCGTCAGACCGTAGGGACTGTCGTTCATCAGTTCCAGCGCTTCCGCATCGCTCTTTACCTTCATGATGCCGACAGCAGGGCCGAAGGTTTCCTCGCGCATGAAGGCCATGGAATGATCGACATTGACGAGGATCTGCGGCGCGAGATAAGCGCCGCCATCATCAGCCGGGAACAGCTTGGGGTCGACCAGCGCCTTGGCGCCCTTGGCAACCGCATCGGCGATCTGTTCACGCACGACCTTGGCAAAGCGCTTATGCGCCATCGGCCCGAGCGACGTCTCAGGATCGAGGGGATTACCGAGCTTATAGTTCGAAACCCAGGCAACCGACTTCTCGACAAAATTGTCGTACAGCGATTCATGCACGTAGATGCGCTCGATGCCGCAGCAGCACTGGCCGGAATTATAGGTCGCGCCATCCATCAGCGTATCGACGGCAGCGTCGAGATCAGCGTCTTCCATGACATAGCCCGGATCCTTGCCGCCAAGCTCAAGGCCGAGGCTGGTAAAGGTACCGGCTGCCGCACGCTCGATCGACCGGCCGCCTTCGACGGAGCCGGTGAAATTGACGAAGTTGAAACTGCCGGCGGCAATCAGCGCCGAGGTGGTTTCATGATCCAGGAAGACATTCTGGAAAACATCGGCAGGAACGCCGGCCTCGACGAAAGCCTGCACCAGCCGCTCGCCAACGAGCAGCGTCTGGCTTGCGTGCTTGAGAATGACGGTATTGCCGGCCATCAGCGCCGGGGCGACCGTGTTGATGGCCGTCATGTAGGGATAATTCCACGGAGCGATGACAAAGACCACGCCATGCGGTTCGCGCTCGATGCGGCGGGCGAAATTGGCACTATCCTCGACGACCAAGGGTGCCAGTGCGTCGGCCGCGATCGAGGCTACATAGTTCGAGCGCTCGTTGAAGCCGCGATATTCGCCGCCATACTTAATCGGACGGCCCATCTGCCAGGCAAGCTCCGGCACGACGACATCGGCCATCTCATTGAGCCGAGCCACACCCTTCAGCACGAGCTGGACACGATCCTCCAGCGGACGACGCGCCCAATCCTTCTGCGCCTTGCGGGCGCGTGCGACGACTTCCTTGCCAGCTTCCAGCGACAGTGCCGGACGCTCGGCATAAACCTCTCCGTTCACCGGAGAGACGCATGTGATCATGGTCATGATCGAATTCCTGTTTTCCTGGTCATCCATTGATTGCCCGGATGTTGCGCAAGCAGCAGCCGCATTCAAAGGAGAAACGGCGGACCGACATAACATCCCAGCGCCCTGCCCGATCATAAAATGAAAATCGGGCAGGAGGCAGATCGCAAAAGCCTTACGCTCTTTCGAATCCGCGCGCCACTTCCCAATCGGTCACACGACGATCGTATTCCTCCTGCTCCCATTCGGCGGCGCGGGTGTAGTGATCGATGACATCATCCCCGAAGGCGGCACGCAGCATCTTCGACGTCGTCAAGGCAGTCGTGGCATCGCGCAGCGTGCGCGGTATCTCGCGAACTTCGCGCGCGCCATAGGCGTCGCCGACAAACGGCGCCTCGAGTTCAAGCTTGTTTTCGATACCATCGATACCGGCGGCGATCAGAGCCGCAAAAGCCAGGTACGGATTGAGGTCCGAACCCCCGACACGGCATTCGATGCGGATCGATTTCGTATCCTCGCCGCAGAGGCGGTAACCGGCGGTACGGTTATCCTTGCTCCAGATCGCCTTGGTCGGCGCGAAGGTGCCGGCCATGAAGCGCTTGTAGGAGTTGATGTAGGGCGCCAGGAAATAGGTGATCTCGCTGGCATGGGTCAGAAGCCCGGCAACATAGTGCTTCATCATCGGCGACATGCCGTATTTGCCGCCTTCTTCGAAGAACTTCGGGCTCTTACCGTCGAGGCTCCAGAGGGATTGATGGATGTGCGAGGAGCTTCCGGCGGCACCGTAATTCCACTTCGCGAGAAAGGTGATTGCCTTGCCCTTCGACCAGGCGATCTCCTTGCAACCATTCTTGATGATGGCATGGCGGTCGGCCATGGTCAGGGCGTCAGCATAGCGGACGTTGATTTCCTCTTGCCCCGCCGAAGCCTCGCCCTTCGAATTCTCCACCGGGATGCCTGCGCCCTGAAGGCCGGTGCGGATCGCCCGCATCACCTCTTCCTCCTTGGTGGTCTGGAAGATGTGGTAGTCCTCGTTATAGCCGCTGGCGAGCTTCATGTTGCGATAGCCGGCTTCGCGCGCGCTGTCATAGCTCTGGTCGAACAGGAAGAATTCGAGCTCCGAAGCCATGTAGGCCTTGAGCCCCATGGCTTCCAATCGCTTCACCTGCTTCTTCAGAATGGCGCGCGGAGAATGCGCAACTTCCTCATGTGTATGATGGTCAAGCACATCGCAAAGGACGAGCGCCGTGCCTTCCAGCCAAGGAATGCGGCGCAGCGTGGCAAGGTCTGGCTTCATGGTATAGTCGCCATAACCCTTCTCCCAGCTCGTCGACTTGTAGCCGGAGACGGTCTCCATCTCGATGTCGGTCGCCTGCAGATAATTGCAGCTATGCGTTTCCTTCCAGGCGCTCTCGATGAAGAATTCCGCTTGGAAGCGTTTGCCCATCAACCGGCCCTGCATGTCGACCTGGCATGCCAGAACCGTATCGATGAGCCCTTCGGCCACATCTCGCTTGAGGTCGTCGAACGTATAGCTGCTGCTCATAATTTGGTCCGCCTGAACAATGAATTGAAACGTCGGCCTGCCGAACGATACCGCCTTGCGGGATAATCCGCGCGCGGGCCGCCGTGTCGCTACCGGTGAAAAGGGTCGCAGGTCTGCGACCCCATTGCTTGCAAAGATTGGACTTCGCTTACGTCTCGCCGACGGCGGCTTCCGCTGCCGCGATCTCAGCCTTGCGCTTGGCAATGGCATCGCCGATGGGCGGGCCCTTGAAGCGACGGCGCTCGAAGCCGAACCAGACGATGGCCGTCAGAACCAGGAAGCCGACGGTGATAATGCCCGCCCAGTCGTTCGGCGGCTGAATGCCGAGAACGAAGATGATGATCATCGCGATGATCGACAGCACGGCAAACAGCTTGAACAGCCCTTCCCCGAGGTTCCAAGGGCCCATCTTGTCCCACTTCGCCGTACCCCATGCGAAAAGGCCGAGCGTGATCGGGATCGCAAAGGAGAAGAACAAGAAGATGACGGTGCACGAGACGACGATGGTGTAAACCGGCGTATCGCCGATCGATACCAGCGACGACCCCCAGACGAACAGGACGGAAAGAATCGACCCAGTCCAGATCGCCGAAACCGGCGTGCGGTATTTCGGGCTGACCCGAGACAGAGCCTTGGATCCCGGCAGACCGCCGTCACGCGAGAAGGCGAAGATCATGCGCGAAACCGAGGTTACCGTTGCGAGACCGCACAGCCACTGGCTGATGAAGATCAGCAGATAGAGAATGTCCTTCACGATGGGATTGACCTGTGCGTCCATTGCCCAGAAGAACACGTTCCAGCCCTGCTTGGCGGCATCGTCCATATTCGGCAGCATCAGCACGAACGAGCAAAGCATGATGTAGCCGAAAAGCGCCGACCACAGAACCGACGACACCATGCCGCGCGGAACGGAATGGGCGGCTTTCACTGTCTCTTCCGACGTATGGGCCGAGGCATCGTAGCCGGTGATCGTGTAGATCGGCAGCAGAAGGCCGAGCGCGAAGACCCAGAAGGTCGAAACCTGCGGCCAGACCGGGGCACCGGTTGCCGAGCCGTCGGCAGCAATCGTCGCCAGACCGGAATAGTTGGTGAAGGTGAAAAGCCGCGCAAAATCATAGGACGGCGCAGCGATCAGGCAAACAGCCGCCAGAAGGATCGAGGTTGCGAAGATCAGATAACCGGAGAAGTCGGTCAGCTTCGCCGTCAAGCCGATACCCATGTGATTGACCAGCGCCTGCAGACCTGTGATGACCACCAGGAACACGATGCGCACCAGCGTGGTGTCGGTCATGTTGAAGTAGCCGCCGAATGCGCCGACGAAGAAGTAATAGGTGCCGACATTGATGGCGCCGAGGACGGTGACGAGGCCGAGCAGGTTGAACCAGGCCGTCAGCCAGCCGGTGAAGCGATTGCCGAGGATCGAGCCCCAGTGGTAGAGACCGCCGGCCGTCGGATAGGCCGAACTGATCTGGGCCATCGCCACAGCGAAGACGAGCGATATGAAGCAGCCGACAGGCCAGCCGATACCAATAGCGGCACCGCCCGCACCCGATGTCGCTTGAGCCAGCGAATTGATGCCGCCGGATAGAATGCAGATGATCGAGAAGGACACGGCGAAATTCGAGAATGAACTCATCCGCCGTTCCAACTCCTGAGCGTAGCCCATGGAGTGCAGGATCTGGACATCCTGCTTCTTGTCTGACTCTGTATAATCAGCCATGCCATTCCCCCTAAAGCCCGGTCGTCCGCGGGATTGCGGAGAACCATGTGTCACATTGACCGCTGACATTTCGCCATGCGGCCCGATCGCAGTTGAACTGCTCCCCGGGGTCTTTTTCTTTTATGCTCAGGCTTCCAGACTGCTCTGGAGAAGCCCCGTCAGATAATCGGCCATGACCCCTTGACCGACGTCATCTCGAATGAGGTCGTTGCGGACCTCGATCATTACGTTATGCAGACCATTGGCGAGCCCATGCAGCTTCAACGTATGGGTGACACCGTCTTGAGGACCGTAAGGCTGATTGCGCTCTGTCTGATAGAGCGGTGCCTCAGCTGCTGCATCAAGCATGCGATCGGCCAGCCAACGGTCTTCATCATGCAGAATGCCAAGCTCCACTGCCCGCGGCTTGCCATTATAGACCGGCGTGAAGCTATGGATTGTCACGATCACGCTTTTTTGTCCGCGCGCCGCCCGCTCCTTCAAGAGCGCCCGAATGCGATCGTGAAACGGGATGTAGAGCCCTTCCGTACGCGCTTTTCTATCCGCCTCGCCCAGGTGCTGATTTCCAGGGATCGTATAGATCTCGCTCGTCTCCGGCATGGCACCGGCGCTTTCGGGGGGCCTGTTGCAATCATAGATCAGCCGGGAGAAGCGCTGAAAAACCAAGGTGGCATTCAAGCCGGCGGAAATTCCCCTTGCAACCGCGAGTGCGCCTGGATCCCACGCGATATGGCTGGAAAGCGCCTCAACGGAAAGCCCGAGGTCGCCGAACCGTTCTGGAAGCGCGCGGGAGGCATGCTCACAGACGAGCAAAACCGCACTGCTTCCGTCCGGTCTTTCGACCGCAACGCAATCGCCGTCTGCCTTCGTCAAAATACCTTGCTGCGCGAGCATCGGAGACGCCCCATTGCCGATTAACAAAATGTTTATAAGAAAAGAATTCTTCAGGTTTTCGCCGCTGTCAACTGGAAACTGAAATTATTTCTTCATTTGTGACATTGACTCGAAATGTGACAGCGTTGTTATATCCTGCAAGGAAAGCGGCATCAGACCGTTCCGGGGAGCTAAAATCGAGTGAACAATGCGTCGAAAACAGTTTCAGACGTAATCAATGCGCGCTTTGACACGCTGACGCGCGCCGAAAAGCAGCTCGCCAAGAGCCTGCTCGACAATTATCCCGTTTCCGGGTTGGGCAGCATTACCACCGTCGCCGAGAATGCGCGGGTTTCGACCCCGACAGTCGCACGCATGGTGCAGAAACTCGGATACAAAGGCTATCCGGACTTCCAGGCCCATCTTCATCAAGAGGTCGAGGCAACGATCTCCAACCCCCTGACGAAGCACGATCGCTGGGCATCCAACGCGCCAGGCACGCATATCCTCAATCGTTTCGCCGACGCCATCATGGGCAACCTGCGACAGACCCTGTCGGATATCGACGTGGCGACCTTCGATGGCGTTGCCGCGCTGCTGTCGGAAAGAAAACGCGGCCTTTATTTCGTGGGCGGGCGCATTACAGGGGCGCTTGCCGAGTATTTCTTCACCCATATGCAGGTCATCCGCCCCAACACAACGCTGCTCTCCTCCAATTCCAGCACCTGGCCACAATATGTCCTGAACATGAATCCGGGCGATCTGCTCGTCATATTCGATATCAGGCGTTACGAGCAGGAAATGGTCAATCTGGCCGCCGCCGCCCGCCGGCGTGGCGCGGAAATCATCGTCTTCACCGACCAGTGGGCAACGCCCGCCGCCAAGCATGCGAAATACACGTTCCGCGTGCAGATCGAGGCGCCGTCCGCCTGGGATTCATCGGTTGTCACCCTCTTCATCGTCGAAGCCCTGATCGAAGCCGTACAAAGCTCGACATGGGACGAGACAAGCGAGCGTATGAAGACACTGGAAGGTCTTTTCGAGCAAACCAAGCTGTTTCGCAAGCTAAGTTGAAGGGGAATGAAAACAGAAAATAACGGTCCGTGAAGGGTGTGAAATACAGCGACTGTCATACTTGTCGATTAGAAGCAAAAATCGACTGCGTTTTCAGCAAACGCAACACTTTGAAGTCGTCACACAACCTTCATGTAACGTCATTAACAGCAACGCCAGACACTGAAAACCCAAAAGGAGGAAATGCAGTGATCTCGAAAATTCATCGTCTTCTGACAATTTCTACGGCGATGCTCGTCGCTTCGACGGCTATCGCGGCCGCAGAACCGAGCGCCGATCTCATCGCTGCCGCTAAGAAGGAAGGCACGCTGACCACGATCGCCCTGCCCCACAACTGGTGCGGTTATGGCGACCTGATCGCTGCGTTCAAGGCGAAATACGGCATCGAAGTCAACGAACTGAATCCGGATGCCGGTTCGGGCGATGAAGTCGAGGCAATCCGCGCCAACAAGGGCAACACCGGCCCGCAGGCTCCCGACGTGATCGACGTCGGTCTCTCTTTCGGCCCGACGGCCAAGAAGGAAGGCCTGCTGCAGCCGTACAAGGTTTCCACCTGGGATTCCATTCCGGACAGCGCCAAGGATGCCGAAGGCTACTGGTACGGCGACTACTACGGTGTTCTCTCTTTCGTCACCAATAAGGACGTCGTGAAGAACCCGCCGAAGGACTGGGCTGACCTCCTGAAGCCGGAATATGCCAACACCGTTTCGCTCGCTGGTGACCCGCGCACGTCGAACCAGGCAGTTCAGGCCGTCTACGCCGCCGGCCTCGCAGCCGGCGAAAAGGACGCCGCCAAGATCGGCGCCGCCGGTCTCGATTACTTCGCGAAGCTCAACAAGGCCGGCAACTTCGTTCCGGTCATCGGCAAGTCCGCCTCGCTGGCTCAGGGTGCAACCCCGATCGTCGTCGCCTGGGACTACAACGGTCTCTCCTGGCGCGACAGCCTGAACGGCAACCCGCCGGTCGACGTCACTGTTCCGGCTTCCGGCGTTATCGCTGGTGTCTACGTCCAGGCGATCTCGGCTTTCGCTCCGCATCCGAACGCTGCCAAGCTCTGGATGGAATTCCTCTATTCCGACGAAGGCCAGATCGGCTGGCTGAAGGGCTATTGCCACCCGATCCGCTTCAACGACCTGGCGAAGAACAAGAAGGTTCCGCAGGAACTTCTCGACAAGCTGCCGCCGGCCGCCGCTTACGAAAAGGCCGTCTTCCCGACGCTAGAAGAACAGGATGCCGGCAAGACCGCCATCACAACCAAGTGGGATTCTGTCGTCGGTTCGAACGTACAGTAATCCGACCTGACATGACCTCCCCGCTTCGGTGGGGAGGTTTTCCATTTTTCTGACGCCGCGGATTGGGTCAATCATGAGCATCGTCACAACATCGACAGTCAGTTCCACTCCCATGATCAACAAGCGCGTGGTTGTCGACTGGCTGGGCATAGCGCCCTTCCTAATTTTCGCGCTGCTGTTTCTGATTTTGCCGACGATCTATTTGGTCGCAGGCGCGTTTCTGACGCCTGACGGCAGCCTGACGCTGAAGAATATCGGCGACTTGTTCACGCCGACGATTATGAGCGCCTATTGGATCAGTATCAAAATCTCGGTCGCTTCGGCGCTCGGCGGCGCGATCATCGGCTTTTACCTGGCTTGGGCGCTGGTCCTTGGCGGGCTTCCCAGCTGGATCCGTCACGCCTTCCTGACCTTCTCAGGGGTCGCATCGAATTTCGCCGGCGTGCCGCTGGCCTTCTCGTTCATCGCCACCCTGGGCCGCCAGGGTCTGGTCACGATATTGCTCGCTCACTTCGGCTTCAACCTCTACGGCACCGGCTTCAACCTGCTGAGCTTCTTCGGCCTGACCATTACCTACATGTACTTCCAGATCCCGCTGATGGTGCTGATCATTACACCTGCGCTCGACGGCATGAAGAAGGAATGGCACGAAGCGGCTTCCATTCTCGGCGCAACCAATGGACAATATTGGCGGATGGTCGCCCTGCCGATCCTCTGGCCGAGCCTGCTTGGCACGACGCTGCTACTGTTTGCAAATTCGTTCGGCGCCATCGCGACGGCAATTGCACTTACCGGCAGCTCGCTGAATATCGTTCCGATCGTGCTCTATGCGCAGATCCGCGGCGACGTGCTGCACAATGCCAATCTGGGCTATGCGCTTGCGCTGGGCATGATCGTCATCACCGGTATTTCAAACGTCATTTATATCTTGATGCGCATGCGCGCTGAACGGTGGCAGAAATGAAGCTGCAAAAATTCTTTGCCTGGATCGCCGTTGCCATCGGCCTCATCTACTTCCTGGTGCCGCTCATCGGTACACTGGAGTTCTCGCTGCGCATGCGGCGCAACGCTTACAGTTTCGACGCCTATGCCTCCGTCTTTTCGGATTTCGGCTTCATAACGGCCTTTGGCTTCTCCATGTTGATGGCGCTTCTGACCATCATCTTCGGCATGTTGCTCGTTGTGCCCACGGCCTATTGGGTGCGGTTGCGGTTGCCTCAGCTTCGGCCTGTCGTAGAATTCATCACCCTGATGCCGCTGGTCATTCCGGCCATCGTCATCGTATTCGGCTATCTGCGACTGTATAATTCGTCGTCGATCCTGCCGCTGACCGGCTATAATTCGACGACGAACATTCTGCTCGTCTGCTCCTACATTGTATTGTCATTGCCCTATATGTATCGTTCGGTCGATACGGCGATGCGTACCATTGATGTCGGCACGCTGACGGAGGCTGCCGAAAGCCTTGGTGCAAAATGGACAACCATCATGTTCAAATGCATCTTTCCAAATGTCATGAGCGGTGTGCTTTCCGGAGCTTTCATCACCCTTGCGATCGTCATGGGCGAATTCACCATGGCATCGCTGCTCAACCGTCCGGCATTCGGGCCCTACATGCAGCTCATGGGCGCCAATAGAGCTTACGAGCCCTCTGCCCTAGCCATTATCGCACTTGCCGTTACCTGGCTCAGCATGGGCTTGCTGCAGCTCGTTTCCCGTTTCTCAAAATCCGCTCCGATTAAGGCGTAAGGCTTCTCACCATGGCTTTTCTCGAACTCACCCACATCAAGAAGTCCTTCGGCGACATTCAGGTCGTGCACGATTTCAATATGCAAATCGAAAAGGGAGAATTCATCTCCTTCCTTGGACCGTCGGGCTGCGGCAAGACGACCGTGCTGCGCATGATCGCCGGTTTCGAAACGCCGACCGCCGGCACCCTGTCGATCAACGGCAAGGATCAGCGGGCGTTGAAACCGAACCAGCGCAACATCGGCATGGTGTTCCAGGCCTACGCGCTGTTCCCGAACATGACGGTGCACGACAACGTCGCTTTCGGCCTCAAGGTGGCCGGCATGGCAAAGCCCGACATCGACAAGCGCGTCAAGGAGATGCTGGCTCTCATCAAGCTCGATCATCTGGCCGGCCGCTATCCCTATCAGATGTCCGGCGGCCAGCAGCAGCGCGTGGCGCTCGCCCGCGCCATCGCCGTCAAGCCGCAGGTCCTCCTGCTCGACGAGCCGCTCTCGGCCCTTGATGCCAAGATCCGCATTTCGCTGCGCGAAGAAATCCGCGCCATCCAGCAGCAGCTCGGCATCACCACCGTTTTCGTGACCCACGATCAGGAAGAAGCCCTGTCGATCTCCGATCGCATCGTCGTCATGAATGCCGGTCGCGCCGATCAGATCGGCACGCCTTTCGAGATTTACAACACGCCGGCAACCCGCTTCGTCGCTTCCTTCGTCGGTACGCTAAACCTGATCGAAGGCAAGGTCGTCGATCCCGATAGCAACCGCATCATGATCGGCGATCAGGGTGTGACCCTGAAGCAGTCGGTGACGGCCTATAAACCGGGCGACACCGTATCACTCGCCCTGCGTCCGGAAGCCGGTTCGCTGGCGGAATCGGCCAAAGGCGATACGGCTCTCACGGGCGAAGTCTCTTCGGCACACTTCCTGGGTTCGGTCATTCGCACCCGCATGAACGTTGCTGGCAACACGATTTCCTTCGACATGTTCAACAGCCCCGGGATGATGCCTCCGAGCGTCGGCGAGAAGGTGACGCTGCGCTTCGCCTCCTCCGATCTGCTCGTGATTCAGGATTGAGAAAGCACCGTGCGTCGCAGGGTCATTTTGGAAAATTATTCGCGGACGCCGGGTCAGAAACCCGGCGTTTTTCTTTGATTTTCATGAGAGAAAGCATTTATAGTCCGGACGTTCTCAGGGCGGGGTGCAATTCCCCACCGGCGGTATGGGGAGTTTCCTCGAGCCCGCGAGCGCCTTCCGAGCTTTCGGAAGGGTCAGCAGATCCGGTGAGATGCCGGAGCCGACGGTATAGTCCGGATGGAAGAGAGCAAGCAGGATCGCACCTCCTCCGCGCGAGGGATGCCGCGATGTTGCGTGTTCGCCCAAGGGATATTTGACAACAACCCTTGAAAGGCAAAATTCATGACCATTTCGATTTCTACCCAGCCGAGCCGCGTCGCGATCATTCGGGCTCGCTGGCATGCCGATATCGTCGATCGCTCGGTCGACTCCTTCGTTGCCGAATGGCAGACGACGGAAGGTGCGTCGCCGATCGATATCTTCGACGTGCCCGGCGCCTTGGAAATTCCGCTGCATGCTCAGACGCTCGCCCGCAACGGCCGTTATTCCGCAATCGTTGCCACCGCTTTCGTTGTCGACGGTGGCATCTATCGCCATGAATTTGTCGCCAATACGGTTCTTGATGCTATGATGCGCGTCCAGCTGGACACCGGCGTGCCGATCCTGTCGGCAGTCCTGACCCCGCATCACTTCCAGGAGTCGGAAGCCCACATCCAGTTCTTCAAGGAACATTTCATCATCAAGGGCCGGGAAGTCGCCAGCGCCTGCCGCCATATTCTCGCAGAACGCGCCAAGCTGCTGCCCGCTGTCACAGTTTAAGCTTAGCATAGTGGAGGCGCGGCATCTGCCCGCCTCCATGTCCACCAGGGAGAAACGTCAGTGACCGTCCTACGCATCATCCCGAACCTGTCCGCCGCCGATCCCGCCACGGCCCGTCTTTTCTACCACGACCTGCTCGGCCTCGACATCGTCATGGATCACGGCTGGATCCTGACCTTCGCCTCTGAAGCGGCAACAGTGCCGCAGATCAGCGTCGCCAGCGAGGGCGGTTCGGGAACGCTCGTCCCCGACCTTTCCATCGAAGTCGACGATGTCGATACGCTTTATCAGCGCGCCACCTCCATGGGCTTCGGCATATTGTATGACCTGACGGACGAGCCGTGGGGTGTGCGCCGCTTCTACGTCCGCGACCCCTTCGGCAAGGTGGTCAATATCCTCTCCCACCGCTAGTTCAAGCTCACGAAGAGCCTCAAGGGCTCTCCGGCGCTCTCATCGCAGATCGAGATTGAATGTGGTGCGCTCGGCCGGCCAGACCGATTCCGAATAGGTGATCGGCACTCCGTCGGTATCCGCATCCACCTTGCGCGTCACCAGCAGCGGCGCGGATTTCAGCTGGCGCAGGATCCGCGCCTCGTCGGCCGTCGGCATGCGCGCCTCGATCTCCGTCGACAAGCGCTCATAGTCGGTGACGCCATAGCTGGCGAGCGCTGCCGAGATTGTCGGATGCCTCAATCTAGCCTGATCGAAATCGGGAAAACGTTCGGCCGGATAATAGGAATCCCCCAATTCCACTGGAATACCGTCGGCCGTCATGACACCGCGACGATGGATGACCGACGCGCCGATTGCGATCTTTAAATGGGCCGCGACGCGTTCGGTCGCCGGCACGATCTCGTGAACGAGCAGCTCGCCGCCCGGTTCAAAACCTTGCTCGATCAGATTTTTGTGGAAGCGGGTGCGTTTCGACAGCGTATAGTCGAGCACGCCCCTATGAACGAAGGTTCCCCGCCCCTGTTCGGCGCGGACCAATCCGCGTTGCTCCAAGTGCCCCAACGCCTGGCGCACGGTGAAACGGCTAACGCCGAACCGCTGCATCAGTTCGGGCTCGGTCGGCAATTTCTCTCCGGGCGCGAAAGTCCCGGCGGCAATATCGGCCGCCAGGATCTCGCCGATCTGATGCCAGAGCGCGGTGCCGCCCTTTCGGTCGATCGTCTCCATATCAGATACGCTTCTCCAGCCGGAACAGCAGCTTGTATTCGGCTGGATAGCTCAACGCATCGAGAATGCTCGGATAATATTTCCGATCCTTGGTGGCACGCACAAAACCATCATAGCCGAAACGCCTGACCGAAACATCGAAGCCAGCGGCCGTGAAGGCTTCGATATAATCCTGTGGCGAGCGATCCTGCATGGGCGCGTTGCTGTTGTTGCCGATCAGCTCGAGCCACTTCGGCCAAAGCGGCATTTCATTGTGGCACCCGGTCACCGCGTAATAGACGCCCCCATTGCGCATGGCCTGGAACATTCCCTCGGCATGCTCTCGCAACTGCGGCAGCAGATAGATCACCTCATAGCTGAAAGCCACGTCGAAGCTGTCGGCAAAGGGCGCCAGGTCGGTCGTGACATGAAACTGCAGCGGCATGTTGCCTGCGGCTTCGACAGCGGCAGCCACCGATTCCGAAGCGATATCGATGCCGACACCGCGTCGGAACGGTCGCATGGCATAAAGCAGCCGCAGAAAGCCGCCACGGTTGCAGCCGAAATCCAGGACGGTCTTCGAGGAGAAATCCCGCTCCGGCACCGTCTCAATGAAGTGGCGCCAATAAGGGCTATGCGATTCTGCCATGGCGGCGTCGCCCTGCGGTTCCTTGTGCCATGTCGCGTAAGTCGTTGCTGCGCTTGTCATCATGCTCTCGCTGTTGGAGTGAACTGAACCCTTTATAACTCCACCTCATGACAGTCGCATGAATTCGTCCGGACGACTGGACTAATAATGATAATCTTTCGCGCGTGATCAGTTAGCTCCTATTGCAGGCAGTCTACCATCCATTGCACGCCGAACCGGTCCGTCAGCTTGCCGTAGTAGCTGCCCCAAGGCTGAACGGCGAGTGGCGTCGTCACCGCGCCGCCCTCAGCCAATCGAGCAAAAATCCTCTCGGTGCTCTCTCGGTCATCCATCATGAGCATATGAGCGGAACCTCTCATCGGCTCGGCATCGTGATTGTCGGAAGCGAAGAACGAGACGCCTGGCCCCTCAAAGCGAGCGTGCATAACCCTGCCCCGCATCGCTTCGTTGGCAAGCGGCACCCCATCAGCACCATGACGAACCAACAGCGTCACTTCGCCGAGCCCGCAGACTGTATAGAAGGCAAGCGCTTCCTCGCAATGCGTCGTGAAAAACAGATAATTGGCGAGTTGCATCTCCTGCCTCCCTTGTTGTCGGACGAGCGGCCCACGCAGCCGCCCGGTATCAATGCCAATTATCTCATCTCACGCGCGATGAGCTTCAACCTCAGGCGCTGCGGCGCTCGCAATAGCGCCAACCAGATCGGCATTGCTGTAGCTTTGTCCCGCAATGCCCCAAGCACCCTCAGGCGCATAGACGATGTTCGACCAGATATGCTCACGCTTGATCCGCCCTTCGGCCGCCTGCTCGACGACATCAGTCGCCCTTGCAATGAAAGCGCGCTTGGCTTCGGTGGTCGCAAGCGCGATTTCGGGCAACTTGAGTTCGATGAAGGCCGCAGCGACGGGCTTTCCGGCTGCCAGCACATGTGCGGCCGGAAGCACATTGATCGAGCCGATGACATTGGCCGTCATAAATTCATTCCCGGTCAGGCCGGCAACATCGAGGACTGCACCCGTAAGTCCGGCAAAAGCTTTTGCCTGCGCTTCGGATGAAAGCAGTCCTTCGGACACGGTAAGTGTAATGGGCATGGGGTATCTCCTTGTTGGACCTATGACGGCAATTGATATATACCGATCACTCTTTAACGATACATACCGATCGCTCTCTATGCAAGCAATAAAGAGAGATCGCTCTCAATGGAGATAGCAATGCGCTACAGCGCCGAACATAAGGAAGAGACCCGGACGCGGGTGGTCGCTGCTGCAGGGCAAGTCTTTCGCAGGGAAGGCTATGGCGGCGCAGGCATCGATGCACTGACGAAAGCGGCCGGCGTTACCAACGGCGCCTTCTACGGACACTTCAAGTCCAAGAGCGAAGCGTTTCGCACTGCAGTCGTGGAAGGATTGGAAGAATTGCGCCAAGCGATCCTGACGCTCAGGCAAAACCAGCCGAAAGACTGGTTGAAGGAGCTCGCCAGCTTTTACCTCGGCTACAAGCGGACTTGCGATCTCGGTGACAGCTGCACACTGCCAAGCCTTTCCCCCGATGTCATGCGTGCCGATGAGGAAACGCGCCGCGCCTATACGGTGGAATTGAAAAAACTCATCGCCGATGTCGCCGCCGGCCTGCCGGGGAGCACAAGCTCTGGTGAAACGACGGCAGAGGATCGTGCCATCGTTCTTCTCGCTACGCTGAGCGGTGGTCTGACGCTTGCCCGCGCCGTCTCCGATCCCGCCCTTTCCGTCCACATAGCCGAAGTCATTGAGCGGGCTGCTCTGACAGCGGGCGATCCTCCGCGGCCGCAAAGCGAATGACGATGCAACTCAAGCGGACGAGATGCAGCCGAGACGGAGCCTATTGCCTCGTCTCGGTGGGGCCATTCACGCCCGGATCGCCTTGTCGTTCACATCGAAACGATGCATCTGGTTCGCATCCGGCGTCGCATAAACCATTTCGTCCGGCTCGTATTTGTGTTCACCGAAGAGACGCGCGGTGAGTAGACCGGTGGCCTCCGACTCCAGATAGATGATGGTGTCCGCACCGAGATGCTCGACGTGGATGACTTTGGCGGCCCATGTGCCCTGATCGCGTGATAGCGTGATATGCTCGGGGCGGATGCCGACGGTCTTGGCGCCGCTTTCGCCGAGACGCTCGGCCGCGATGAAATTCATCTGCGGCGAGCCGATGAAGCCGGCAACGAAAGTATTGGCCGGGCGGTTATAAAGCTCCATCGGCGAGCCGATCTGCTCGATCGCACCGGCATTGAGCACGACGATCTTGTCGGCAAGCGTCATCGCTTCGACCTGATCGTGGGTCACGTAGATCATCGTTGCCTGCAGGCTGCGATGCAGCCGGGCGATTTCGAGGCGCGTCTGCACACGCAGCGCCGCATCGAGATTCGACAGCGGCTCGTCGAAGAGGAAAAGCTCCGGTTCGCGCACGATGGCGCGGCCAATGGCGACGCGCTGGCGCTGGCCGCCGGAAAGTTCCGATGGCCGGCGGGCGAGATAGGGCGCAAGTGAGAGCATGCCAGAGGCCTTTTCGACGCGGCTGTCGATCTCGGCCTTCGGCGTGCCGGCCTGCTTGAGGCCCAGGCCCATATTGTCCTTGACGGTCAGATGCGGATAGAGCGCATAGGACTGGAAGACCATCGAGATGCCACGCTTGGCGGGCGGCGTCACAGTCACATCCTGGCCGTTGATCAGCACGGCACCGGAGGTCACGTCTTCGAGACCTGCGATGCTGCGCAGCAGGGTCGACTTGCCGCAGCCGGAAGGACCGACGAAGATGACGAACTCACCATCCTTCACCTCGAGGTCGATGCCCTTCAGCACGTCATGCGTACCATAGGCCTTGCGGATGGATTTCAGTTGAAGCGATCCCACAGTCTTTTGTCCTTATAGATAAACGGGCTTGCCGGTGCGCACGCTCTCATCGGCAGCGAGGCATATGCGCAGAGATTGAACGGCATCAGTCATATGACGATTGAGGTCGAGATCCTCGCGGATGGCCTTCAGCATGAAGGCCTGCTCGAAGTTGCACAGTTCCTGGTGACCCGGTTCGCCGTCCATATGCAAGTCCTGATCCGGCCGGATGAACTGGCCGTCGGGTCCCGTTTCAGCGCTATGCAGCCGGATGACGGATGTCTTCGTATGCATGTCGATATCGTCGGACTTGGCGTTCTGATCCATGGCGATCGAAACCGAGCCGTTCGGCGACATGACATCCTTCACGAAGAAGGCCGTCTCCGAGATCATGGGACCCCAGGCGGCCTCGTACCAGCCGACGGAACCGTCTTCGAAGATCACCTGCAGATGGCCGTAATTATACATGTCCGGCTTGATCTCCTGCGTGAGCCGCAGGCCCATGCCGCGCACCTCGACGGGCTTGGCATCGGTGATCTGACACATGACGTCGACGTAATGCACGCCGCAATCGACGATCGGCGACGTCATCTGCATCAGCGCCTTGTGTGTCGCCCAGGTCGGGCCGCTCGATTGCTGATTGAGATTCATGCGGAAGACATAGGGGCCGCCGAGCTTGCGCGCTTCGGCAATCAACCGCATCCACGAGGGATGATGGCGCAGGATATAGCCGATCGTCAGCTTCTTGCCGGCTTTCTTTGCCGCCGCGACCACACGCTCGGCATCTTCGACCGTCGTGGCCAGCGGCTTCTCGACGAAGACGTGGCAGCCGGCTTCGAAGGCCATGACGGCGAAATCGGCATGGCTGTCGGAATAGGTATTGATAGAGCAGAGGTCCGGCTTCAGCTCCTTCAACGCCGTCTCGAAATCCGGATGGACCGTATATCCCCGCAACTCCTCGGGCAGCTCCCGCTTGGAGCGGTTGACGAGGCCGACGATCTTGAAGCCCGGATTGTTGTGATAGGCCAGCGCATGGCTGCGGCCCATATTGCCAAGGCCGGCAACGAGAACGCGGATCGGCTTTTCATATAGGCTCACTTGACTGCTCCGGAGGTAATGCCGCGAATGAGTTGGCGCGAAAAGATGACGTATAGGATGAGGATCGGCAGGATAGCGAGCGTCAGCGCCGCCAGCACCGCATTCCAGTTGGTGACGAACTGGCCGATGAAGATCTGCGATCCGAGCGTCACCGTCTTTGTCGCCTCGCTCGGCGCCAGGATCAACGGGAACCAAAGATCGTTCCAGATCGGGATCATGGTGAAGACGGCAACCGTCGCCATCGCCGGGCGAACCAGCGGCAGGACGAGGCGGAAGAAGATCGCATATTCGCTGAGGCCGTCGATGCGGCCGGCATTCTTCAGGTCGTCAGAAACCGTCCGCATGAACTCGGACAGGATGAAGATCGCGAGAGGCAGACCCTGTGCCGTATAGACAAGGATCAGCGCCGTCAGCGTGTTGACGAGGCCGGCGGCCACCATGCCCTGCAGGATCGCAACGGTGCCGAGGCGGATCGGGATCATGATGCCGATCGCCAGATAAAGGCCCATGACCGTATTGCCACGGAAGCGGTACTCCGACAGCGCGAAGGCGGCCATCGCGCCGAACAGCAGTGTCAGGATGATCGAGACGATCGTGACAATAAAGCTGTTCTGGAAATAGGTGAGGAAATCTCCCTGCTTCAGAACGGTATCATAGCCGATCATGCTGAAGGAGGACGGCGTCGGAACGGTCAAGGGCGCGCGGAAGATCGACGCACGATCCTTGAAGGAGTTGATGACAGTCAGAAACACCGGAAAGATGGCGACCAGCGTATACGCAATAAGTGCCAGATGGACGAAGCCGGTGCGGACAAGGGAAGTGCGTGCCTTGGACATGGAGCGCCCTCCTCAGAACTGGTAGCGGCGGATGCGCCGCTGCACGATGAAAAGATAGAAGGAAACGCCGGCCAGAATGATGAGGAACATCACTGTCGCGATCGTCGCGCCCATCGAGCGGTCACCGAGCTGCAGCTGGAAGCCGAAGAAGACTCGGTAAAGCAGCGTGCCGAGAATATCGGTCGAGCCATCCGGCCCCGCCAGTGCGCCTTGTACGGTATAAACCAGGTCGAACGCATTGAAATTGCCGACGAAGGTCAGGATCGAGATGATGCCGATCGCTGGTAATACCAGCGGCAACTTGATCTTCCAGAACTGGCTCCAGCCGGTGATGCCGTCACATTCGGCAGCTTCGATCACCTCTTCGGGGATGTTGAGCAACGCGGCATAGATCAGCATCATCGGAATGCCGACATATTGCCAGACCGAGATAAGCGCGACGGTAACCAGCGCCGTGCTCGGCCTGCCGAGCCACGGGGCGAAGAACGATTTCAGACCGATGACATTCAAAAGCTCAGGCGCAACACCCCAGAGCGGCGAGAGGATCAGCTTCCAGATGAAGCCGACGACGACGAAGGAAAGCAGCGTCGGCAGAAAGATGGCGGTGCGGTAGAATGCGACGAAACGCAGCTTCGGTAAGGACAGGAGTGCAGCCAGCGCCACACCGATCGGATTCTGCACGCACATATGGATGGCGAAAAAGATCAGGTTGTTGCGCAGCGCATTCCAGAAATCGTGAGACCAGCGGTCATCGCCGAACAGGACCTTGAAATTGTTCAGGCCGACGAAGACAGATTGATTGTCGACGACGTTGTAAAGCGACAGCCGCAAGGTCTCGATCAGCGGCAGGATCATGACCGCCGTATAGACGACAAAGGCCGGGAAAAGGAAAACGAGGATGTGCCAGCGCTTGGAGCGCCTGATCGGCGTTACGTCAAGGGCGTCTGATGTCGCGGCGTCGCTCATGGCTTTCTGCCTGTTTTTCTTGGCTGCCTGATGAGACGGCAGTGCAAAGGTTCAAATCCGCCCGTTGCCCCGGCTCTCTGGCCGGCTGGAAGCGACATCAGGCGTGTCGAATGTAACGGCGAAATAATCGCCAATCCAATTACTCAAGATAACGAAAAGGGCGAGGCGCCTGAATGGCCCCTCGCCCACATCATGCGATGCTTACTTGCCTGGCTTGTACCAGCTGTCGAGGCCCTTTTGGAGCTTCTCGGCAGCCTGTTCCGGAGTGTCCGTGCCGTTGATCACGTTTGCGGATTCGGTCCAGGTTTCATTTTCCAGGTTCGGCGTGCCGCGCGACAGGATCTGATAGGTGGAACGAACCGTCGATTTGTGATTGTCACGCCAGGAAACGAATTCCTGGGCGAGCGCATCGCTCATCTTCACCGGATGCGAGTTCAGGCTGAAGAAGCCCGGCAGCGAGTTGGCATAGATGGTTGCAAACTCGTCGGAAGCGACCCAGTCGAGGAACTTCTTGGCTTCTTCCTGGTGCTTGCTCTTCGTATTCAGGCCGACGCCGATATCCGGATGGTCGGAGATGTAGGCGGTGTCGCCAGCCTTTGCGACCGGCGGCGGGAAGGCGCCCATCTTGAATTGCGCTTGGGTGTTGAAGAGAGCAATTTCCCAGGAGCCGGCCGGATAGATCGCAGCCTTGCCGAGCGTGAAGAGGTTCTGGCTGTCGGCATAGCCCTGCGCTTCGAAGCCGTCGCCGAGATAGGGCTTCCACTTGGCCAGTTCCTTGTAGGGATCGACCCACGGAGCGTCCGTCAGCTTTTCCTTGCCCGCGATCAGGGCCTTGCGGCCTTCCTCACCCTTCCAGTAGTTCGGGCCGATGTTCTGGTAGCCCATGGTTGCGGCTTCCCAGAGGTCCTTCGTGCCCATCGCCATCGGAATGTAGGTGCCATCAGCCTTGATCTTGTCGAGAACGGCGAAGAACTCGTCACGCGTTGTCGGTACCTTCAGGCCGAGCTTGTCGAAAGCGTCCTTGTTGTAGATGAAGCCGTGGATGACCGAAGCCATCGGCACGCAGAAGGTCGACTTGCCATCATCGGTCGACCAGGCAGCCTTGGCGACAGCCGAGAAGTTTTCCATGCCCTTCAGCTTAGTCAGATCGACAAGATGCTTCTTGTTGAAGAGGTCAAGCGAGGCGTCGAACGGACGGCAGGTGATGATATCGCCCGCGGAACCGGCATCGAGCTTGGCGTTCAGCGATGCGTTGTATTCGGTTGGAGCGGTCGGCGAGAAGACAATCTTGATCCCCGGGTTCTTCGCCTCGAAAGCCGGGATGATCTTTTCCTGCCAGATCTGCAGGTCGTCGTTACGCCAGCTTTCGACCGTCAGCGTCACATCGGCCGCATGCGCCAGGCTGACGGAAGTCAGCAGGCTCGATGCAAGAAGCAAGCCTTTCAGAACATTGGTTTTCATTTCCCTCTCCTGTTTTCCGCGCCATGGCAAGGCGCTGTTCTCGATCTGAAAATCCGCTGGCCTGTCCGAGGAGACGGTCAGCGCTCCATAGGGACCGCCAATATTGCCGACCCCTCCATGCAAAAGGCTTCAGAGGCTTTGCCCGATCGGCCCAATCAATTGCCGTCGCCGCCACTAGACGGAGACACAGCAAGAACCACGCGGGAAAATTATGACGAACGTCGAAACGGGATCCTCCTGATCCCTAACGGCCTGGCGCAACGACGAGATGCGCGCCCTTCCGCCTCACTTACCGGCTGTTGTTTTTCTGCCGGCTTTGCCGATGTCCGTTCGCACTGTTCCCTTGGACCGAATTAAGTCCAAAAAAATACCAATTGTCCAGCCGAATTTAACTTTCGGATGCAAAAAGATTGGAGCTCATTAATTTAACAAGGCAATTCAATGGGATAAAAACAATCAAAAATGCCTGCCTTGCCTATTGGTAAATGGTATTTTTTTGGTATTGTATGGAAAAACGGGGAACAGGCGGCATCCGGAGGCGTGATGGGGCAGTTTGCAATTGGTATCGATGGCGGTGGCACGAGTTGCAGGGCGGCTGTCATAGACGCTGCGGGAAAGGTGCTCGGCACCGGCAAAGCCGGCGCGGCGAACATCCTCTCCGATCTGGAAAACTCGCTGATCCATATCGTCGCCTCGGCAAAGCAGGCCTTGATCGATGCGAACCTCGCCTCTGACCTGCTGCGGGAATTGCCTGCCGTTATCGGAACCGCCGGGGCCAATGTCGGCAATTATGGTAAGCAGGTCGAAGGCGCCCTGCCCTTTGCGAGCACGCGTGTTGTCACCGATGCGACCATTGCCCTTCAAGGCGCGCTTGGCGACGCCGATGGCGTTATCGGCGCCTTTGGCACCGGCTCCGTCTACAATGCCCGCCGCGGCGGCAAAAGCTGGGGCATCGGCGGCTGGGGGTTTGTCGTCGGCGATCAGGCAAGCGGCGCACGCCTTGGTCGCGATCTGCTCGAAAAAGCGCTTCTGGCTCATGACCGGGTGACACCCGGCTCAGCGCTGACGGCATCAATCATGGCGGAATACGGCAATGATCCCGAACGGATCGTCGAATTTGCGCACGCCTCCAAGCCCAAGGATTTTGCCCGCTATGCGCCTGTTATCTTCGAATATGCCGGAATGGAGGATGCGGTCGCCATCGACATCGTGAGAGCTGCGGCAAAATCGATAACCGAAAGCCTGGACGCGCTGCTTTGGCCGGAATGCCCTTCGATCTGCCTTCTCGGCGGCGTCGCTCAGGCCTATCGTCCCTGGCTCGACGAGCGTCACAGGGCGATTCTCGCCGAACCCAAGGGCGATGTCTTGCGCGGCGCCGTGGAACTGGCAGCAAAATTGCTGCGGGGCGGAGAGGAAAACAGGGCATGACCGAAGATTTGAGTGCAATCTTCTCGCCGGAGCGCCTTTCCGTGGGCGGCACAGGCCCGCTCTACGTCAAGCTGCGCCGCACGCTCGAGGAGGCAGTGAAGGTCGGGAGGCTGAAGCATGGGGATGCACTGCCGCCGGAACGTGACATTGCCGAATTTGCTGCGGTCAGCCGCGTCACTGTCCGCAAGGCAATCGACGACCTCGTCGCCGAAGGCATACTCGTCCGCCGCCACGGCTCGGGCACATTCGTCGCAAAACCCGTTTCAAAGGTGGAGCAGCGGCTGTCGCAGCTGACATCCTTTACCGAGGACATGGCGCGGCGCGGGATGACAGCTCGCTCCGAATGGCTGCATAAGGGGATCCACACGCCCTCCCCGGATGAGATGATGATCCTCGGCCTTGCCGCCGACACCAAGGTATCGCGGCTGAGCCGTCTCCGCATTGCAGACGACCAGCCACTGGCGATCGAGCATGCCAGCGTCTCCGGCGAATTCCTGCCGGATCCGTCTGTCGTGACCACATCGCTCTACGCAGAGCTGGAAAAGCGTCAGGTGCGCCCTGTTCGTGCGGTGCAGCGCATATCCGCGACCAACATGAAAGAGGCCGATGCGGGCTTGCTCGGCGTTCCCGTCGGCGCGGCCGGCCTTTCGATCGAGCGCATCTCCTATCTCGGTTCCGGCCGCGCAGTGGAATTCACCCGGTCGCTCTATCGCGGCGACGCCTATGATTTCGTCGCGGAACTGACGATTGGCGCGAATTAGCTTACGTCTGCAAGACAGTAAAAATCCCAGAATCAAAAAAGCGCCACCCCAACCGAATGGCTGAGGTGGCGCTTGTATAGAGAATCAAATTCTAAGCTAAACTCGGCAAGTCTTTGACATGACTCGCGATCAGGCCGCGTCGTCGACCGCGGCCTCGCGCTTCTCCGGCACATAATTGAGAACCGGACCCAACCAGCGCTCCACCTCGCCCACGGACATACCCTTGCGGGCAGCGTAGTCCTCGACCTGATCGCGCTCGATCTTGGCGACACCGAAATAGTAGGAAGACGGGTGAGCGATATAAATGCCCGAGACGGAAGAACCGGGCCACATCGCATAGCTTTCCGTGAGCTTTACGCCCGTTGCCGCTTCGGCATCCAGCAGGCGGAAAAGTGTATCCTTCTCGGTATGGTCAGGCTGCGCCGGATAGCCCGGTGCTGGACGGATGCCAGCATAGGCTTCTTGAACGAGCTCCTCGCTCGTGAAATTCTCATCCGCGGCATAGCCCCAGAACTCTCGACGCACCCGCTCATGCATCCGCTCGGCGAACGCTTCGGCAAAGCGGTCGGCCAGTGCCTTGACGAGGATCGACGAATAATCGTCATTGGCGCGCTCGAAGCGTTCGGCAATGGCCACCTCCTCGATACCAGCCGTAACAACGAAGCCACCGACATAATCACCGACACCGCTGGAAACCGGCGCGACGAAGTCCGACAACGCGACATTCGGACGACCGTCCCGCTTCGACAGCTGCTGCCGCAGCGTATAGAAGGTTGCAAGCTCCTCTTTACGGCTTTCGTCGGTGAACAGCCTGATATCGTCGCCGACCGCGCCCGCCGGCCAGAAACCGATGACGGCGCGTGGGCGGAACCAGTTTTCCGCGATGATCTTTTCCAGCATCGCCTGCGCATCGCTGTAAAGCTGGCGTGCGGCCTCGCCTTGCTTCTCGTCTTCGAGAATTGCCGGAAAACGCCCCTTGAGCTCCCAGGTCTGGAAGAATGGGGTCCAGTCGATATATTTCGCCAATTCGGCAAGATCGTAGCTCTCGAACACCTTGGTTCCGAAGAACTGCGGTCTGACCGGCTGGTAATCAGACCACTCCACCTTCTCGGCATTCTCGCGCGCCCTTGCGATCGGCAGGCGCACCTTCTCCGCCTCGCTGCGCGCGTGGGCGGCCGCGACCTTGGAATACTCAGCCCGAACGGTATCGATATAGCCCTGCCGCGCATCCTGCGATAGCAGAGCGGATACGACGCCAACGGCACGGCTCGCATCCGTAACATAGACGGTTTGCCCCCGGTGATAACCGGGATGGATCTTCACCGCGGTATGGACGCGGCTCGTCGTAGCGCCACCGATCAACAACGGTATATCGAAGCCCTGCCGCTCCATCTCGGAAGCGACATGCACCATTTCGTCCAGAGACGGCGTGATGAGCCCCGACAGACCGATAATATCGACCTTCTCTGCGATCGCAGTTTGGAGAATCTTGGTCGCCGGCACCATGACGCCAAGATCGATGATCTCATAATTATTGCAGGCGAGCACGACCCCGACGATATTCTTGCCGATGTCGTGGACATCACCCTTGACGGTCGCCATCAGCACCTTACCGGCCGACTTCCTCTCTCCGTCGCCGCCATTGGCGAGCTTCTCGGCCTCCATGTAGGGAAGCAGCACGGCAACTGCTTGCTTCATCACACGGGCGGACTTCACCACCTGCGGCAGGAACATCTTGCCCGAACCGAAGAGGTCGCCAACAACATTCATGCCGGCCATCAGCGGGCCTTCGATGACATGCAACGGCCGTTCAGCAGCCTGGCGCGCTTCCTCTGTATCGGCCTCGATATATTCGGTAATGCCGTTGACCAACGCATGTTCGAGCCGCTTCTCCACCGGCCATTCGCGCCAGGAAAGATCCTGTGCCTTGGCCTCCCTACTGCCGGAACCGCGGAAGCGTTCGGCAATCTCAAGCAGGCGCTCTGTGCTGTCCGGACGGCGGTTGAGCACGACGTCCTCGCAGGCTTCCCGCAGTTCCGGGTCGATATTGTCGTAGACGGCTAGCTGCCCGGCATTGACAATGCCCATGTCCATGCCCGCCTGGATGGCGTGGTAGAGGAATACGGCATGCATGGCTTCGCGGACGGGTTCGTTGCCGCGGAACGAGAAGGACAGGTTTGAGACACCGCCGGAAATATGAACGAGCGGCATCGTCTGGCGGATCGTCCTCGTCGCCTCGATGAAATCGACACCGTAGTTGTTGTGTTCTTCGATACCCGTCGCAATGGCGAAGATATTCGGATCGAAGATGATGTCTTCCGGCGACAGGCCCGCCACTTCCGTCAACAGCTTATAGGCACGCGAGCAGATCTCGACCTTGCGCTCGTAACTATCAGCTTGACCTGTCTCATCGAAGGCCATGACGACGACCGCTGCGCCGTACATGCGCATCAACCGAGCCTGCTTGAGAAAATTCTCCTCGCCTTCCTTCAGCGAAATGGAGTTGACGATCGGCTTGCCCTGAACGCATTTCAGGCCGGCCTCAATAATCGAGAACTTCGAACTGTCGATCATGACCGGAACGCGGGCAATATCCGGTTCGGCGGCGATGAGATTGAGAAACTCTACCATCGCCTTTTCAGAATCGATCAGGCCCTCGTCCATGTTGATGTCAATGACCTGCGCACCATTCTCGACCTGGTCACGAGCAACGGCGAGCGCCGCCGTATAATCGGCATTGGTGATCAGCTTGCGGAATTTCGCCGAACCGGTGACATTCGTGCGCTCGCCGACATTGACGAACGGAATATCCTTGGTCAACTCGAATGGCTCGAGACCGGAAAGCGACATGAACGGCCGATGTTCGGCAAGCTGGCGCGGCGGATATTTCGAAACCGCCTGAGCGATCGCCGCAATATGCTCGGGCGTGGAGCCACAGCAGCCACCAACGATATTGACCAGACCTTCGCGGGCGAATTCCTCGACCTGAGCGGCCATCATCTCGGGCGTCTCGTCATACTGACCGAATTCGTTCGGCAATCCGGCATTAGGATAGGCGCAAATGAAGGTGTCCGCGGCCGCGGAAAGCTCCTGCAGATGCGGTCGCATGGCATTGGCTCCAAGCGCACAATTGAGGCCGATCGTGAAGGGGCTGGCGTGGCGCACGGAATTCCAGAAGGCTGACGGCGTTTGACCGGACAGCGTGCGCCCGGAAAGATCGGTGATGGTGCCTGAAATCATGACGGGCAAACGGATGCCCTTGGCCTCGAAACGCTCTTCGCAGGCAAAGATCGCCGCTTTTGCGTTCAGCGTATCGAAAATCGTCTCGATCAGAATGATATCGGCACCACCATCGATCAGGCCATCGATCTGCTCGCCATAGGCAAGACGCAAATCATCAAAGGTAACCGCACGATAGCTAGGATTGTTGACATCGGGAGAGATGGAGGCGGTCCGATTGGTCGGACCGATGGCGCCCGCAACGAAGCGGCGCTTGCCATCCTCACGCTCTGCGCGGATCGCCGCTCGGCGCACAATTTCCGCGCCCTCCTTGTTGAGGTCGTAGACCGCACCTTCCATCTGGTAGTCCGCCTGCGCGATGCTGGTGGATGAGAAGGTGTTGGTCTCCAGAATATCGGCGCCCGCCTTGGCGTAGCGATAATGTATCTCTTCAATCGCACCGGGCTGGGTCAAAATGAGAAGGTCGTTGTTGCCCTTCTGGTGGCAGGCACAGCCGACGAAACGATGACCGCGAAACTGATCTTCGTCAAAGCCAAGGCCTTGAATCTGCGTGCCCATGGCGCCATCAAGCACGAGGATTCGCTCGCTCGCAGCCTTTCGCAAGGCCTCAAACACCTCGCTGCCGTCGCGCTTCGCCGTTCCCGAACCAAAAAGATTGTCAAACATAAGCGAACTCCTCTGGCCTGATTGCGACTTCACAACCAGATCACATAAAGATATCTTTATGTCAACATATCTATGCTTTTAACCACTCGATAGCAAGAACGATGCGTCCATCCTTCCGGCCGTTTCAGGAAAATAACCGCACCATGGGCTAATTGCCGATCCGACCATGGACAACGCAGTGCCGACGACACAGTTTCGTCCATAACGCCATGACAGCGCTTTCGGGCGGCGCTATACGGCGTCAGGAAAAGAATCCATGGAGGACGGCATGAACATACAGGTTGAACCCGCAGCGCTCGGAAACTGGAGCACGCGCGCCTACCATCGGCGTTGGCTGCTTGATCAAGCGGACGCGCTTTTCGATTTCTTCCAGTACCGCGCCGTCAATCCCAAAGGCGGCTTCTACGACATGGATGATGCCGGCAAGCCGTTGGATAAGGCAAATCCCGTGCGCGGCATTCATTCGACCGCCCGCATGGTGCACTGCTTCTCGATCGGGTCGTTGCTCGGTCGTCCCGGCGCAAACGAAATTGTCGACCACGGCATGAACTATCTATGGAATCATCATCGCGACACGGAGCATGGTGGCTACTTTTGGTCGCTGAACAATGACGGCCCCGTCGATTCCAGCAAGCAGGGCTATGGCCACGCTTTTGTGCTGCTTGCTGCCTCATCCGCAAAGACGATCGGCCATCCAATGGCCGATGGCATGTTGGCAGATGTCACGGAAATTCTGAATACTAAGTTCTGGGAAGCGAAGTACGGAGCGATTGCCGAGGAATTCAATCGAGATTGGTCATTGATCGATGGAGGCACCTATCGCGGCCAGAACTCCAACATGCACCTGACGGAAGCCTTGATGGCCGCATTCGAAGCGACCGGCGACAAGACATATCTCGAAAAAGCAGAAAGTATCGCCGATCTCGTCATTCGCCGCTCGGCTGGATCCGTCGGCTGGCGCGTTGCCGAACACTTCAACGCCGATTGGGTGCTCGACAAGAATTACCGCGGCAACGAGATGTTCCGTCCATCGGGAACGACACCAGGGCACTGGCTGGAATGGGCGCGTCTCATTCTGCAACTCTGGGCGCTTGGGGAAAAGCGTCATGACTGGATGCCGGAAGCAGCCAAGGGTCTCTTCTCCCAATCCATGTCACTCGGCTGGGACAACAAGAAGAATGGATTCTTCTATACACTCGACTGGGAAGATATGCCGGCAAAGCGCAACAAGCTTTGGTGGACTGCATGCGAGGGTGCCGGTGCGGCCCACTATCTGAATGAACACGTCCCGAGCGATTTCCACGAAGAAAGCTACCGCAAGATCTGGAGCGTAATCGGCCAGGCCTTTATCGATCGTGCCAATGGCGGCTGGCATGAGGAACTGACGGAAGATCTCGTTCCCGCTCACACGCTGTTCCCGGGCAAGGGCGATATCTATCACGCCCTGCAGGCATGCCTCATCCCCCTCTTCCCGGCAACGGGAAGCTTGACCAAAGTCATCGCCGAGGCTGGCGGCAAGATCTGAAATCGGCGGCGGCGCCCGATCGACGTGCGCCACCTCGCCGCTTTATGCGAGGCTGAGATTGTGAAGCTCGTGGCCGAGAGTGAGAGCCAAGGCTTCGACAACGAGATTATGGTCTTCCCGCTGCGGCAGCCCAGAAACGGTGACGGCGCCGATGCAGCCCGTGCCGTTGACGAAGATCGGAAAGCTGCCACCAGACGCGGCATATTCGGTGCTGGAAAGCCCGTTGTCTTCGATCGTTTTGCCCTGCTGCTGCAGCCGCAACGTGCTGGCGTAGCTGCTTCGGAAGTAACGCAGCACCATGTTGCGCTTCCGACGGATCCAGTTGGAATTGTCGGGCGTCGAACCGGGCAAAGCTATGTAGAAAACCGGCATGGAATGAAGCGTGATATCGATAGCAACACCCATGTTGCGCTCGCTGGCGAGGTCGCGCAACAGCTTGCCGAGTACCCAAGCGGTCGAAAGGTCAAAAGCATCGAAACGCAGCGTTTCCTCTTGCAATTCGATTCGAGCAAGGTCCTGGTCGATCGTCATGGAAAACCTTCTTTAAAAATAGATCGGCCTATCAAACGCGCAGAGAATGATTTGTCCACCTATCTCTTCGGTATTTCGAAGCCAAGCTGCCACTTCTGACCGATTGAGAAGTCATATTCATCCGGCTCGAATGCCTCGAAACCTCCGCCTGGATAGAAGGTCAGCTCCCCGACGCGGACCCATTCTGCCGACGCATAGAGATCGACACGAACGAAGTCGATATCGCGAGCGACCGTTTCAGCGACGTGAATCATCTCCTCAAGCCGCGACGGGCGGGCTACTTCGCCTGGATAGAGACCGAGATAGTCCCGGTCATAGAACGGCAGCTTCTGCCAGTCGGGAGTGTAGTTGCACGAATAGCCTCGACCATTTTCGCGTATGTCGATCTCGATATGCGAGACCTTCCCGCCAAATGTGAAGAACCGGTAGTCCCACGGAACTCGCCCATCAATGAGCAGCATGCTTTCAATAAGAATACGAGGCTTTAATTGGCTGTAAGCCCACTCTCTGTTGTAACGGGAATGATTGATTGCCAGCCACTCGCCGGACGGATCGTTCTTAAGGAGACGATCGACGTCGGCTTCACCGTAGAGAAATCGCCCCACACCGCTCGCATGGGTTGGCTTCACAACGGCCGGCAATGAAATCCCTGACCAATCCACGGAGGCTAGATCGTTCCCAACCCAAAGCGTCGGGATAACATATTGGCTGCCAACCCTTTCTCCAATCAACCCTTTCGCATCGGCCTTGTCTACGAGCTGCGGAAAGAGAGGGTTGCGATCGTATAATTTGCGCGCCTGTACCTTCTCAGTAAAGGTTTGAGGGGATGACAAATTAGGGAATTTGCCGCGAATGGCGCGATATTTAAGTGCGCAATAGGTCTTATCGGGCAAAGGCGACATGAGCCGCCAGAGAAAGTTGTGCGCGCGCTCTTGCAATCCCTTCTGCAGATATCCCGGGATGAGAAATCCATCTTGATCGGCGGCTCGATCTATCATGGTGACGGTCTCGAATTTCAACTAGAAAGCAAGTGAAAACTATCAGCCGCCCTTTAACACAAGGTTATGCGTAAGCCTTCAAGATAGATAGCCATGAGCGCGTTCGTATCCAATCTCCTGAAAAGCTCGTTGATTAGCTTGGCGGCGACATCCATCTCGCTTACCGCGGGCTTTGCGAGCAGCATCATCGCAGCCCGCCTGCTCGGTCCTGCGGGGTCTGGCAACGTCGCCTACGCATTATGGATTGCAACGTCAGCTGCAGCATTGGCCGACATGGGCCTGCCTCAGACCCTGCTGCGCAATGCGGGCGGTCACGCGGACGATGGTGATGCATGGAAGGCGTTGGTCGTCACTGCGCTCCGCAGTTTCCTTATATCGGTCAGCATGGTCAGTACAGGGATTCTTCTCTTTGCCGCGATCACCTATGCTTATCGCGATGCATGGCATGCGTGCTTCTGGCTGGTCACCGGGCTCCTCTTTCTTAGTTATGCGTTCTACGCATTTTCCACAGCCGTGGCACGCGGAAGAAACCGGTTCGGGCAGACCGCCCGCACTACCCTGCTCGGCGGGGCTATGCAGGTCCCACTTGTATTCATCGGAGCCTGGTTGCTAGGCCCGACGGGAGCTTTAATCGGCTATATCGCCCGCTACCTACCGCAAGCCTTGAAATTGCGCGACTATGTCCACCCCACCGCAAGATACTCGCGGAAAAATCTATCGCCGGAACTGTTGCGCTATGGCCGGTACATCTGGTTCAGCGATCTCATCGAGATCCTCATCCTCTCCCGCATTGAATTCCTTTTTCTCGGCATCTTTCTTTCTCCCACCAGTATCGGCTACTTCGCTGCCGGACTCGGTCTGGCCGGTCTTATCGAACAGATCATGCTCCAGATATCGCCGGCATTAATCGTCAACTTCACCGAAGCTCACGCAAGAAGCGATCCGCAGTCTCTCAATGCAGCTTACAGGCGCGTCATCCGCATAGTCGCCCTGGTCATGCTGCCGATCAGCATGGGTGGCGCAGCCATCATGCCTGAGCTTTTGCCGACGATCTTCGGCGATGTTTTCGAGCCCGCCGTGCCGGCTGCAACCACACTGCTAGCCTTCGTATGGCTTGCCGGCATGTCCGTGGTCCCCTGGGGTATCATCAGTGCAGCTGGACGAAGCGCCATTGTGCTACGCGTGCAGATTACAAGCGCTGTAGCAACGATACTCTTGCTAATCGCTTTCGTGCCATCCCTCGGCCTGGAAGGCGCGGCTCTAGCTCGCGCGATGACCGTGACATTGACGTTTGTGTTGCTTTGCTGGATGGCCCGGAAATATGTCGGCGTCACAGTCCCTTTGACTGCGTTGGCGAAAACGGTTCTTGCGGCAGCTCTCTGTGCGGGTGCAGCAAGCCTCGGCATTTACAGTCTCGATGGGCTACCGGCACTTTTAAGCGCCATTCCCGCTGGAGCAATTACCTATCTGTTGGCTATTCGTTTCTTACGCTTGATTACGACCGAAGACGTACAAATTCTGATGACGACGGCTGGTGGAAGATTGCCGAGCGTATCACGTCTTTTCGCTGGCAGATTGCTAAGCTTCCTTGTACCCGGCTGAGCGATTATTGGGCTTCGTATGCGGCAGCCAGAGTTTGCCGCGCAACCTCGTCCCAGGTCATTATTCCATCGCGGAAAGCCGCCGAACGCTGCATCGCCAGCGCTGCGTCGATCTTTTCTCGCCAGGCGACCTCGCCATCCAATCGATAGGCAATCCCGTTGGTGCGGGTAAAGGGTACGAGGTCAGGTAACAGGATCGGCAGACCACAATAGCTGTATTGGGCGAGTTTCAGGCTCGATTCCGCGAGATAGACCTCATCCGCGGTCAAGCGATAGGGAGCAATACCGAAATCAGCATGTTGCACGTAAGGGATGATGCTCTCAAAGTCCCTTTCGCCGTAGATGGTGACATTCGGTCGGGCCCAGCCATTCCATGTGGCACCAAAAACATGAAAATTCACATCCGGCGCGGCAGCAGCCATCGCGGCGACGGAAGTTTGGTCAAAAAGCATATTGCCGATGGAAATTGCATTGCGGCTACCGGGGGTATAGGGGGATGGCAGTTCGCGATCGAACAGAGTCGCATCAACGCCTTGCGGGATAGTACGCACACGCCCGCCAGGGGGGAGCATGGCACCCAGCCGCTGTGAAGGAACGCAAATCGCATCAAAGTGGGCGATCTGCCGAACTTCGATATCCTGTAGCGCCGAGGCAGCCCCGATGGTTCTCAGTAGATCGCGACAAAAATACAAAATCCGCGCCCTTGGATTTATTTTCTTGACCTTGGACAAGAAAGCCAGAGCGGAACCGCTCTCAATCAGCACCAGATCTGCGTCGGCTATAGCACGGCGCGCAAAGGGAGGGAAAAAGCTGCCATAGAGCCAAAATAGCGCGGGGCTAACTGCATTGATAAAACGGTTACCGGAACTGAAAGCATGTAGTGGAGGGAGATATGCGCCGGCTCTCAAATTAGCAGCGATGGTCTGAAACCGGTTTGCCTGATCTTGGGACAAAGCACGAAAGCGCCGGCGATCCTTAAGCAAAGTGAGCCAGCTGTGGCCGATAGTGAGAAAATGGACTTCATGCCCCTGCTCGGCCCAGCGGGATGCAATGAAGTGAATTGACGCCTTGCGGTAGCCGCGCAAAAACGCATGCGACGTCAAGATCACGATTTTTCGTCGTAGCTGCGCCTCTCGGCTGCCCAGCTCTAGTTCACCATTTGCCAAAGGCGGTCCCCAACAGCGACCCTCAGCCGGTTTATGTCATGACCGACATTCAAACATCGATGAGGTCGCAGCGACGAACAGTCATGTCCGGGGCATTGATAGCCGCAACCAAAGCCCAATTCCGCGGGATATGAGCCGCAAGCGCCTAACATGCGGTTAAAGTTGTATCACCAATCATCACATTCATAGGCTGCAGCTCGCCTGGAGTTGATCAGAATTGAACAGTGGGTCATCAACCCGGCCTTTTAAAGTAACACGGCTCTCGCTTGCCTGTGGGAAGCGAACAGGTCATTGATAAAGCTTTACGAATGTCTCGCCACAGGAATAGCCCAGCATGAATGCAAAGTACGCACTGCCCGCCATATTGGCCTGCACCTGCGCCGCAACACCGGTTCTGGCCGATAGCCCCTCACAAATGGTGCTGCGTGATGGTTTCGACGGCACAGATTTCGCCCCCTCTGGCCATCTTTATTATCGCGACAACTTCGAGCAAGAGGCCGGAACGATCGAATTTCAATCGGAAGTCAAGCATTCTGGAACCGGCGCATTGAAATTGAGCGTCAGACCATTCTGCCCACCGGGTAAAGCAAACTGCAGCGAGAGAGCCGAAATATGGGAGCGCACAAAGTATCGCGTTCCATACGACCAGGGGGTTTGGTACGGTTTTGCCGTAAAATTCGCCGATCCCGTACCCTCAGGCGACCATCGCTACCTTATCGCGCAATGGAAGCGAGAAATCGGGCCGAACGCCAAAGGGGATTTCAGCCCCTTCCTCGCACTGCGGCTCAATAATGGCAAACTCTTCGCAACCGTTGAAACCAACTACGTTGCTCCCATCAAGAAACACAAGCCCGAAAGCAACGGCAAAGCCTGCAGCGATGACGAAGCGCCGGTCTGGTTCCGTCCCGACACCAATCAAATGCGCGCATTGGTGGCCACCGACGACAACTGGGACGTATCCGACGGGCAAGAATTTACAGGCTGCACAGACGCCATAAAAGTAATAAATCGTGGAAACAAGTTGCCAACACCGACATCAGGCTGGATCGACTTTGCCATTTACAGTAAACCAGGCCCCGATGGCTCTGGCCATATTGAGATATTCGCTAACAACAAATGGATCGTTACAGTTACCGGTCACATAGGACATGCCGATCACGGATTAGGAAAGAATCAATACTTCAAATTCGGCCCTTATCGCGCCGCCGATACAACAGTGTGGACGCTTTACTATGATGATTTCCGCCGCTCACCCCACTGCGCCGATGTATTATCGGATCCCAGCCTTTGCCCTATCAAGTGACAAGGTTGCCAAGGATGCGTGCCTCTAGATCAATTGAGCGACCCACATCCCGAGCGTGCGCTTTTTTTGAGAAATGGCCGAACTTTTTCCTTTCTCGATAGTTATCTTTTTTCGTGAAGGAGGTGACCGAAATGCTTACTACCCATCGCGATTGCAAACAGCATGTGAAGAGGAATGCGATACCCTCACTAGGTGAAATTGAAGGGCGAGTTGCGGTCCTGGAAATTGTCGCCCAGTCTGCGCTGACACATGTGTTCGACGAAGGTGAAGTCGATATCGATGCGGCCTTGCTGGCCCAGATCCGTAGAGCGATGCACCGCAAATGCAAGGACTTGAAACTTGACGGCGACGATACGGCATCGGCACTTTTATACGCCGAGGAATTGATTGAGGCCGCGGTTAAGGCGTCGCACCCAATCCATCAATGATGCCTTCTCCGCCAAGGCTGGTTTTGTCCCTCTTAGTGGCGCTGGCAATTACGCTCGGCGTCCTCTTGTTTGTTGCACCACACGATACAGCGGTGAAGATTGTCCCTTCCGTCGCACCGCCCGGCGGGCATCAAAATCGGCAATAATTTGCCCAAGAATAGACCTGTGTCACGTTAAGACACATGCAGTCTGTCCCATATCAGGCTGCCGTTAACGTCGCGCGATGAACTCGGTTGCAAATTTCCAAAATCCAAGCAGTGTTCGCTTCACCCGCCCGATGCCAAGCTCCAGCAATGAATGGTGTAGCGAATGTCTATGATGGTCAATGCGCCGCTTTACCCCGATGACATCGATGTTCTCGCAGGCGCACTTTTTGCATGGTGTGCCGAACGCAGTATTAAATTACAAAGTCAGGAAGGTCTGTCGGCAGCCAATCTGGCCATAGATCTCTATAATGCCGGCTATCAAACACAAGATCAGTTGCTTGGCGCATTGCATGGCTACGATTTTCATTGATGCCTCGCCCGGACATCCAGCTTTGCATCTAAAACCCGAGCACAATTTCTCCAGGGAACGTATCGAAAAATGCGGCGGTAGTGACCGCTGTTTTATGCCGCATTCTCTTTGAAGGCATTAGCGATACAGTCTCGCTCTTCGAGAATTCCGGACCATTCATCCTGATAATATGTAGAGTCGTAGATCAACGTGAAAGGACCTTGATAGCCAGCCGCGTTGGAAAGCTTAATGCAGCGGACATAATCCTCTGCATCAAGACCCGTTGCTGAATAACGCCCCTTTGCATGACAAAGTTCGGCCCGGCTCATGATCTTTGCGAGATCCTCGTATTTGCCGTCCCGCTCCCAGTTGCCGAAATCACCGTTGAGGCCGACTTTGCCGTGCAAAGCATCAAGAATCCGATTGACCTCCGTCGGTCCGGGTAACAGGTTGAACCAGTTTTCTTCATATCCGCCGTGCCGGTCGCGTTCATTCCGGCGGGAGACTGACCAAGCAATCGCGTGACCGGAATATCGGCCGCGCCGGCGACGATCTGCAGGAAGGCCATCAGAATATCCGTAAGACCAGAGAGCGGTGCGCTCTTGCTGTCGTATTCCTCTTCGGCATCGAGGATCAGGGTGCCGTTGACCCCCTTGATGGTGTTGGCGAGCGCGTAGCGACGCAGCACCGCATCCTCATAGGCCTGATTGCCGATATTCGCCGAGAACTGCGGAACCTTGATGATGTCGATCTTCGCCTCGAAGACGAGGCTCGCGATGTTGGCCGCCGTACTGTCGGCATTCTTGATCACGTCGAAGGTCGCGGCCAGCACGCTTTCGCCCCAAGCATGATTACCCATGCCACCAAAATCCTCATTGGTCGCCATCACCCCCTTGAAGATGACGAGCCGAGACGGATGGATGGTCACCTGAATGCCGTTAGCACCGGTCAGCGTGTAGAATTTCGGCGTGCCATACCATTCCGAGGTCGGATCGCTCTCGATGTCCCCGGCAGCCACCTGACGGCGCGTCAGCACCGTCAGGTGTTTAAGGCCGCCCTTCCCGATCCGATCCGCCTCAAGCGGCAACGCTGGATCGGCATCTTCCGCGCCAATGAACAGGGCAGCGCCACCGAAAAGCCGTGCTTTCGTCGCTGCTTCCAGCACTTTGCCGCGTAGATTGAGACGTCGTTCCTCCGCATCGAGCAAGCCGATTTGATCGCTCGCCGCCTGCCAGTTTCGCCATTTCCGGCAGCTATCCAGCGCCGGAATGTCGACGATCTTGCGCGGCAGCCAGGAGCCGCGATAGGCGGCAATGATCTGCTCGTCCGTCAGGATCGGCTGCGTATAGAAAACGGATGCCGCCTTGTCGCGTTCGGTGCCCATGCGGGATGCAAGGCTCACCAATCCGTCGCGAACCATCGAGAATACCTGCCCCATGGATTGTCCTTTGATATGATGTGATGAAGAGGCACGCACGAGGCGAGCCTAGAAGTTGCTGAAGCTGAAGGACGAACTCAGCGCGAGTTCGTTCAAAGCGTCGGCGAAGGCATCGACCTGATCGTCAAACTGCCCATTCGGAAAGGCGCAGACCTCATCCAGAAATGCTTCGTTCCAGTCCCCGCGCAAAAGCTTGACATTTCCTGCTTCAGCCTGCGCCGAGGCCGGCTTGGCGCGCATCGCCTTGTCACCGGTTGGCGATATGGTTTTTACAGGAAAGCCGGCGAGCAGTTTGATCTTGGTTTCCGCATCGGCCTTGCCGGCCGCACCCGGATCTTGCGGCATGCGGATCGTCACCGTCGGCCCGTCCTGCGATGCAGTATTCTTGAGATTGCGCTCCACCTCGGCGGGTGACCAGCGTCCGCGCGCGATGGTTTCGACATAGAAAACACCGCCGATCAAAGCCATGCGCAGACCGACTGTCCAGTCCGGCTTGCGACCGGGACGCGCTTTCGAAGCCGCGAAATCCCAGGCGCGGCAACGCTTTGCGCCTGCAGGCAGCGCTTCGACGATCTCGAAATCGTTGCGCTGAAATAAACCGCCCGAGCGAGGCGCAGGCCGCTGCTGAAACTGGCCTGCCACCGCATAGGAGCCAAGCGGGACCTTGTCCCGCTCGACCACCGAACGAGGAAAGCGCTGCGGAAAAAGCAGTTCGCCCTCCTCAGTCCTGGGATCGACAAATCCGATCGAGGTCCGGCATCGGCGCTCCGGCTCGAATTCCATCGGCAGCATGAGATGTTCGTAACCGAGCCCGAGCGCTAGGATAGTGCCGGAGACATCCGCCTCATGCAGCCGCTGCATCACAACGACGATCGCCGAGCGTTGAGGATCGTTGAGCCGCGTCGGCACGGATTCGCGAAATGTGCGAACCGTGGACAAACGTTCTGCTTCGGATTCCGCACCATCGACCGAATGTGGATCGTCGATGATGACACGATCGCCGCGACCACCGGTCAACCTCGAAAACGGCACCCCCTGGCGCGAACCAATACGGGTGTTGGCGAAAGCCATCTCGCCCGTTCTCGTCAGCTTGACGACATCACCCCAAAGCGCCTGATACCATTCGGAGGCAACGAGGTCGCGCATGCGCCTGTTGTCGCGCTTGGCGTAATGTTCCGAATAGGAGGCGCCGAGATAGCGCAGCTGCGGCTTGCCTTTCGGCCCCCATTCCCAAGCCGGCCAGAAGACGCCGCAAAGAAGCGACTTCATCGTACCTGGCGGCACGTTGATCAGCAGCCGGGTAATCTCGCCTGAAGTTACTGCTTCGAGATGTTGGCAGATGGCATCGATATGCCAGCCATGAACATAGTCAACGGAGGGCTCGACGACGTGCCAGGCCTCCCGAACGAACCCCGTCAGCGATTGGCAGTTGGCTCGAATTCGTTCAGCATCCAAGGCAAGCCGGGTGGCGACCTCGGCCTGTTCGCGCTCAGTTCTCCGTTTTGCCCTCTCCTCCTGGATCGCCGCCATCATCGTCGCCGGATCCGGCAAGCGGACTGAAGAGGGATTCGAGTATCGCAAGCTGCTCATCCGTGGCATTGGTTAGGTCGATGGTGACGCCGCGGCCTCCTTTGGTCCCGGCGCCAGAGCGCTCGCTAGGTTTCTGATGAACATAGGAGGCTGCTATCTTTGCCATTTCATCGCGCCGCTTCTGATCCGCTTCGTCGTCGCGCATTACTTTCAGCATGTAATCAAGCGGCGTGTCGTCGGCGGAAACGGCCTTGCGACGGCGCGCACGCGGTTTGCGCGGCGCGACCGGCTTGTCGGCATTGGTCATGCTTCAGATTTCCGATGGGATTTTGAAAGAAAACAAGCGGTTCAAAACAACGCTTGCGGTCGACAGTGCGTCGCTGCAACTGTTCTCATCATGCCAAAATAGATACCGCATTTCGGCGCAGTTGGCGACACCCTTGAAGGCCGATCGTCGCGCAAGGAATGAGGACTTTGACGGAGGCAGAAAACAAGCTATTGAAATTGCAGATAAATATTAAATTTTTCGGTCCGACAAATTGAACGATATACCCGTCAACGCTTACCCGTTGGCATCGAAATATCCGAGACATGTGCAATCAAATTCAGTCAAGGGAAGCTCTTGAGCAGATCCGCGCCAGATGACGATCCGGATGGTCCCGCGGGCCGGGATTGGGTTCGGTGGTTCATCGCCGCCAATCTCCCGGTCCTGCCCGTTCCCGGTATCCCCGGTATGCGCCTGCATAAAGCAGGCCCGCAAAGCGGACTGCGGCGCCTCGCCGAGCGCGATCCGCAATTCGGCTCACCTTACTGGGCGCATTATTGGGGAGGAGGTCTGGTTCTGGCTCGTCATCTTCTCGACAGGCCCGAAAGCGTGGCTGGTCACCGCGTATTAGATCTCGGTGCCGGCTCGGGAATTGTCGGGATTGCCGCTGCAAAGGCAGGCGCAGCAAAAGTCTATGCCGCCGATGTCGATCCCTATGCAATTGCAGCTATCGAGCTCAATGCCGCACTCAATGACGTGATGATCGATCGCCTACTCGCAGACCTGACGAAGAGCGAGCCGCCTGAGGTCGACGTCATATGCGTCGGAGATCTTTTCTATGAGGCAGCGCTTGCGGAGAGCGTCATTGCTTTTCTGGACCGCTGCCTGGCTCGGGAAATCATGATTCTGATCGGCGATCCTTGGCGGGCTCATCTGCCGACAGCACGGCTTCGACTTCTCGCAGAATACGCCGTCCCAGACTTCGGCGAGGTCACCACAAAGACCCGCCCAGCCGGCGTTTTTGCGCTTGGGAGAGCAAGGTCACCAAACGGAGATATTGGCACATCACAATGATGGCGGGTTCGGACCGCGTCATTACGACGGCTCAGGCTTTCATCTTGGCACGCCTGCGGTTTTCCCGCTCCAATCGCTTGGCCAGTTCGGCAAGTTCGGGACTTGCCGCATCGAAGACAGGCCGCGCATCATCCGGCAACCAGTGTGTCTTATGCCTGGGTGCCACTGGTTTCACTCGTTCGATGCCGCCCGGCGAGTTGGGCATCATCGGTGCAATGCGCGACCAATCAGGCTCTTGCAAGATCGGAGAGATGACAAGGAGCGCACCTGCAAGACTCTGAAATTCGCTTTGAATACGTCGTTCGGCCGTGCGCCGGACGCGCCCCGTCCGCCCGCAAAAATCCCGAAACGAGCCGGCAATATAGGGCGCGGCAAGGCAAATGGACCATCGCGAAAGCAAGATGCGCCGCTCCTCATCCTTGACGTGAACCCGAAGCCATTCCTGCAAGACCTCCTCTGCCCGGCTGATCGCCGCAGCGCTCGGACGATAGCGAACGCGGATATCGGCCTGATCCATCGGTTCGGGCAAAACCTCCGGCCAGAGCGTCCGCATCCTGTCGGGCCGGATGCCGCGTACGTCGAGATGAACCATCGTATCGGCAGCTTCGACGAAACGTGCACGGATGATCAGGCTCAGATCGGCGATCTCGGCCGCGCGAAGGGACAGGTCATCAAACTGCAAGGCGGACCGGTGCATCAAGTCGTTTCTCCAATTCCTGATAAATCAGCGTTCGCAATGTCGCCCGAACTGGCCACGGCCGCCGCGCCACCGCATCCGTGCGCAATGTGGCAAGCGCGATATCATCGAAGGCGCCCAGAAGATCGCCGGGTCGCTGCAGCGCCCAATCCTGTCGTTGCGCTAGAACATCGGATACGGCGCCGATCGTGTCCGACCAGAGTTCATCGCGATTGCTCCCGGTTTGCCGGATGCATCGTAGAACGAAGACCAGATGGCCATCGCCGTAGCGGCCTCGGATTTCCTGCATCGTGCCGCGCGCATGGCTCTCCGCAGGCGCACGGCGCCGATGGACAGGAACCAGCTTGATGCCGAGTCCATCGAGAAGAAGATCCAGCCTGCCTTTGGTCATGACAGTTCAACTCCTTTCGTCGGTGAATTTGATACTTTTTTCATCCATGGACCGCTCATGAAGCGCTTCCAGTGACGGCGATAGGGCTGTGCGATTTGGGTTTGAAGAAGGCCTCCGCCTTGGAAATTGCCTCCACCCTCGCCCCATCACGCAGCATAGGCGTGTTGAGATAAGCGACCATCGCCTCGCCGGCTGCAGCCTTGGCAGCATCCTGCGTTTCGAAGACGATCGGTTCGCCCCGACTATCTCGAAGGATCTCATTTGTGGCTCGGTGAACCTTGCGAATCCAGCCGAGGTGGCCACCGGCAACGGCCTCTGTTCCGATTTGAAATTCGTTCATAGCAACCTCCCCCGGCTCGCTTGGCCAGGTCTATCTCTAGGTTTCCGATTGAGTTTTGACGTTCTGGTGCCCGTCTACCGCCTGCGCAGCTTTGCTGCCTGCGCCGGCTTTCTGGGCTCAAGCGAGGAGTCTTCGACAATGCGGAAGTGAATTTGGTCTCCTTCCGGGGCACCGGAGTCTTCATCCTTGAGGGATGGCATTGGCGAATTCCAAATGACCGGCTTTATCGCGATCACCAGAGCGGCGAAAAACAACGCCCCGCCGATGCAAGCGAGAAGGCCCTGAAGCATTTCGATCATGGCAGCACCTCCTGCTCGGCTGCTTGCACTGCGGACTTCGCCTCCACCATCTCCATCGGCTCGACAGCTGCATCACAATCCTCGCAATGCTGTTCGATAATCTCCGCGATCGACAGAATTCCGAGGCAGCCGGGGCATCCCCAGAAGCGATCGAAATATCCTGCGCGAAAAGCCGCCGCTCTCCTCCTGCTGCCTGTGACCATGCCTACATCCCTCAAACATTACCTGCCATATGCAGCGTTAACCCGTTTGACAGCCAAGCCGCGGATTATGCCGCTGCCGACTTGATAGACACAAATTATGTTGATAATAATGGTGATGTCAACATGATTTATGTCAAAAATTTTGCAAGGGTCTAGCGATGCAGAAATCCATGGGCGAACGACTGAGAGCGGCCCGCGAAGCCGCAAATTATCCATCAGCCACGAAGGCGGCAGAAGCGCTGGGCGTCAGCCTGTCCACCTATCGCGCGCATGAAAACGGCCAGAACGAATTCAGTGCCGAAGTCGCCAATCGATATGCGAAGAAATTCGGCACGACGGCGGCCTACCTGCTGACTGGCGAAGGCCTGCGCAAAGCCGCACGACCGTCGCCGAACATCGTCATGTCATTCGACCCGGACGAGCAGGATCAGGACGGATTTGCCGAGAGTGGCGACGAACTCAGCTACAGCCGGGAACACTGGAAGCCACAGATCGAAGGCGCAACACCGGAGGTGGACGTCAAGCTCGGCGCCGGCAGCGGCATCGTCGGCGAAGTCATCAACCTTCCCGTCGGCTCTGGCAATGTCGCCGGGCATAAGATCGTAGCGGAATGGCTTATCCCCACCGGCTATCTACGAAACGAGGCAAAGGCTTCGCCGAATCATACGATCATCATGGAAGTCGTCGGCGATTCCATGCAGCCCACCTACATGCCGGGCGATCGCGTCATCGTCGATCTCTCACAGAACCAAATGACCACTGATACCGTCTACGCGATCAGCGACGGTTATACGGAGCCGCAGATCAAGCGCCTGCAGCGAGTTCCCTTCACCCATCCGGGCCAGGTCAAGATCATTTCCGACAATCCAGCTCTGGAGACCTTCACCGTCCAGCTGGATCGACTGACCATTATCGGCAGAATCTGCGGCCACATTGCTCGAAAATAGAAAGCAAATATAGGCCGCAAACACCTTCGATGTTCCCAATCGCGCATGTGAACACAAATAGTGTTGACACGTATCGTGTTGAGTGGCAATTTCATCGATAAGAGCCGTTGGTCCTGAATGGAATGAGCCCGGGCAGCGTAGGATCTAGCCCGAAGTCAGCGAAACCGGATGCACCAGGCGCTACGATTGAAAAGGCTACAAGGCCATCGAAGGAGAGTGCCATTCATGCCGAAAAAGCCGAATGCTTTCATCATCGCACCGACCGATGCGTTGAGGGGAACCGGTATTGCCGGGATATCGCCGATCGCCAAGACGGGAGAATGACGGTGTACGCTCGGGAATTTTCCTGCGAATATTCGTTTGATGAGCTCAACATCCGCCTATGCGATCGCTGGGAAACCGGATTGCTATTATATGGGTGCGCTGAATTGACGTCGGCAGGTGCCGATTACGAGGATGAGTTCTACGTTTCGGCAATCAGATTGGATGGCGGCGCAAGGCTTGCGCGGCCGAATGCCTTGAACAATGCAGGCGGCTTCGAGTCCGAATTGTTTCGGCGGATAGCTGCCGTCATCGAAGACGACAGAACACAGGCAGGCCGTCACGCCGCCGAACTTTTTGCCATCGAATTGGAGCAATCCCGGCAAACCGACTATGATCAAAACCATAAGATCAGACAGGAAAGAAACCTGGAGATGCTTGCACCAACACATTGAGGCCTATTGCAGCCGAGCATCAACACCCAATGGAGGTTGCCGAGACCATGGACGTCTCCCAACACGAGCTTGAAGAGATCCGCCTACTGGAGCAGAAGCTGCATCTCCCTCAAATCCGGCAATCGCCAGCGATCGTGGCGGAACTATTGGCGGAAGGCTTCGTTGAATTCGGCAGCTCCGGAACGGTCTATGACGATAGAGATGAACTAATCTCCCGTCTGGCTGCAGAAAAATCGCAAGAAGCCGCTCCGCCCATTATTTCCCGCGACTATGTCTTTCGATCGATCTCACCGGATGCCGTCCTCGTCACTTATCGAAGCATCCGAGAGGCTCGAGAGAATGGCCAGGAGCGGCATACTTTACGGAGCTCGATCTGGCAGCGCATCGATGGGCGATGGCAGATGATCTTTCACCAGGGAACGCCCACGGTTTCGCAGGATTGAATCCACAACCCGGTGCCACCGCATTTGCAAGCCATGAAATCCTTGCGACTGGGGTAAATGCGCTAAGTTTAGTGGAGCCCAGGCGCTGTATCGTTGGCTTTACCGTCCGTGAGGCCGAGGTTATCTGCCATCCGAATGAGATCGGCAACGGAGTCGGCCCGCATCTTGCGCATGGCCTGACCGCGATGGACCTTTACGGTGATTTCGCTGAGGCCGATCTCGGCGGCGATCTGCTTGTTCAGGAGGCCTCGCGCAACGAGCGCCATCACCTCACGTTCGCGTGGCGTGAGCGTTGAAAACCGCTCGTGAAGATCAACCTCCGCCGCCTGCTTGCGCAGGCGGGCGCGATCGATTTCGAGCGCTTGCCTGATGGCGTCGAGCAGATCCTGTTCCCGGAACGGCTTTAGAAGAAACTCAACCGCGCCGGCTTTCATCGCCCTGACGGACATCGGCACATCGCCGTGCCCGGTGAGAAAAATGATCGGGATAGCATAACCCCTCCGGGCAAGTTCATCCTGAAAGTCAAGCCCGCTCGCATCCGGCATCCTGACATCCAGGACGATGCAGGCAGGCCCCTCGGACCGCGAAGACGCCAAGAAGTCCCGCGGCGACGCAAAGCCATGCGTATCGTAACCGACAGAGCGCAACAGACTGTCCAGCCCCTCGCGTACGGATGGATCATCGTCGATGACGTAAACGGTAGGCTGCCGTCCCTGCATTCCCTACCCCTTCGCCTTTTCGCGGACCGGCAAAGTGAAACCGAAGACAGCTCCGCGTGGAAAATTCGGCGCGGCATAGATAGCCCCGCCATGCGCCTCGATGATGGACCGGCTGATAGCAAGCCCCATCCCCATGCCTTTCGGCTTCGTCGTGTAGAAGGCTTCGAATATCCTGTCGAGCATTTCGGCCGGCATGCCGCCACCGGTATCGCGTACGCTGACGGTCACCTTCCGTTCATCCGCGGCGGCGCTGACGAGCAACTCGCGCGTTCCCGCATCGACCTCAGCCAGAGCTTCGATCGCATTCATGACGAGATTGAGAAGCACCTGTTGAAGCTGGACACGATCGCCAACCATCAACGGCAGATCGCCCGCCAATTCCGAACGGAACAGGATCTGATTCCGACGGATTTCGCTGCGGACGAGTTCCAGCACATCATTGATGGCTTCGACCAGATCGATCGTGTCGCTAGACGGTGACGAGCGCGCCACCAGTCCACGGACACGGCCAATGACATCGCCTGCTCGCCCGGCATCCGCGACAATTCGCTCGATGGCGCGGCGGGCTTCGTCGTGATCGGCCGGTGTTGCAGAAAGCCATCGAAGCGCGGCATTGCCGTTGGCGGCAATTGCAGTGATCGGCTGGCTGACCTCATGGGCTATCGACGTACCCAACTCACCGACGATCATGAGACGCGACATGCGCGCGAGCTCCGATTGTGCCTGCCTCGCCCTGGCATCGAGCATTTCGATCCTGATTGCCAGGTAAGTGGTCGCACCGATCGCGACCAGACTAAGCGTACTGTTGATCAGGCCGGCCTGAGAGGCGCCATGGCTCGTCAAAAAATAACTGATGACGGTCAGGGCGGCACATGCAATCCCGACCATCGCGATAGCTCCGGGTCGACCGGAATAGACCGCCAGCAAGATTACCGAGACATAAAGAACGGCAAAGGCGATCTCCAGATCCGTGATGGTATCGCCGATGAAAATGAGACCGGCGAGGATCATAATGCCGAGCCAAAGAAAGGGCATCTCGAAAAGATACTTCAGAAATTCGCGCCTCATCCCTTGCATCCCTGCATCACCATTTCCGCAGCATTGCGTGCGGAAGCTGCAAACTGCCTGACCCGAAGCGCCAAGACAACAGCCGCACTCTTTGACTTTCGTCTCGCATGACATTCCCCGCAGCTGACGAGCGCTCAGGCTCGCATATGCCCGCCCATTGCAAACAGCGTCAGATACTGGTGCCACACTCGAGGAGACGGCGGCCTGATCAAGCACGACGGTCATTGTTATTGTTTCCGACATAGCGGCCGACGAGACGCCGGCGCTGGCTGCGCCGGAGAACGACAAGGCTCGCCCTGTTGAGACCTGCGGCCCAGCGGAGAAGCGTGCGCGTCTTGCTTGCAGACATGAATCCGTTGAGGAACAAGCGTGTCGCCGATCGCATGAGCCAGTGCGCACCCCAGAGAAGCGCCAACATGTATATGAGATCGATAAAATCCTTCAGCCGTGCTATCCGCCCACCGAAGCGCTTGACAATGTGGGATAGGCGGCACTTTTCCTTATCTGGCCTATTTAGCTTGTTCCCGTTGAGCGCTTCCAGGAAACGGCCGAGTTCTTCGTTGTCTCTGGGCATGTCAATCCGTCCCGCAGCCAGACAGGCCGCGCGACCTCAGGCCGCCAAAGTGGCGATCTGCCGGATCTCATGCGCTAAGCTCTGCCGTGGCAGCCTATCAAATCCTGAAATATAAGGGGAGCGGCCGCCGCCTCAGCCGGCGGCAACCCTTTCACATTCGCTTCGGCTGAAGGTTTCAACTTGGGTTCTCCAGCGTGAACAGATCGGCATTTTCGTCATAGGCGAAATATTCCGCATAGCGGGCCCAGTTCGTAACAGCCTTGAGGGTGGTGTCGGCATAATCCTCGGACATGTAATCCTCCAGCTCGTCGCGGAAACGCCGTGCAGGCGCGCGGTGGGTCGGCCGCTCGTCGAGCACGCGGCGAATGTGCGCAGCCAGCGGCACATAGGTCGCCAGATGCTGCTCGAAGAGCTTCTTGCGTTCGTCGACATCGCTGTCGGAGAAACGCAATCCCGGCGCCGTCAGCTTGATGTCGCCCCCTTCCAGATCGGCGAAACGCAAGAGCTGAAGCGTTTCCGCAACCGGAAAGAGGTCATCGATACCGAGGTGCAGATGAGTGGCCAGCGGCGGCAGATCGGCCTGCCCTCGATAGGGCTCAGCGGCGACCGTTTCGATCAGACCGGACATAAGGTTGGTCGACACGCGTGGCAGCGCCATGGCAATGCCGGTGCCGGGAAAAAGGCCCTCGCGCGTCGGCGCACCGGTCTTCACCGTCATCCGCGCATAGATGTCTTCGACCAGCATGCGGAAGGCAGGATCGAGACGGTTGCGCGGCTGCGGCAGATCGACATGGATCTCCGCAATCACACGGCCGGGATTCGATCCGAAGATCAGAATGCGGTCGCACATCAGCACGGCTTCTTCGATATTGTGGGTCACCATCAGAACCGACTCGATCGGCATCCGGCCTTCACACCACAGATCGAGCAGATCCGTACGAAGCGTTTCCGCCGTCAGCACGTCGAGCGCCGAAAAGGGCTCGTCCATCAGCAGCACCTTCGGACGGACGACGAGCGCCCGCGCAAGGCCGACGCGCTGGCGCATGCCGCCCGAGAGCTCCTTCGGATAGGCGCTTTCGAAACCATCGAGGCCAATGAGATCGATGGCTGCCAGCGCGCGCTTGCGCCGCTCGGAAGATGCAACGCCTTGCGCTTCCAGACCTAGCTCAACGTTTTGCAGCACGGTCAGCCAGGGAAAGAGCGCGAAGCTCTGGAAGACCACGGCAACATCGGAGTTGGGGCCAACGACCGGCCGGCCTTCGAAGGTAATGTCCCCTCTGCTCGGGCGGATCAGGCCGGCAATCGCACGCAGCAGCGTGGACTTGCCGGAGCCGGAACGGCCGAGCAATCCAACGATTTCATTGGGATAGAGCTGAAGATCGACATTTTCGAGTACGACGAGCGAGCCGGACGCTCCCTTGTCGTAGGCCTGGCACACCTGCTTGGCGAGAACCAGCGGCGCATTCCTTGCAATATCGATCTTCTTGGAGATGACAGCGTTTTCCATATTCGGTTCTCCGATCTTGAATTAATCGAGGCGCATGCGGCGTTCGGCGAAAACGTAGAGCGGCCGCCAGAGCGTTCTGTTGAAGAGTGTCACGAAGATCGACATAACAACGATGCCGAGGATGACCCGCGGAAAATCGCCTGCTTCTGTCGCCTTCGCGATGTATGATCCAAGTCCGAAGGCTTCGAGTTTCGTGTTGCCCCAGCTTGCTAGTTCAGCGACGATGCTGGCGTTCCATGAACCGCCGGACGCCGTCAGCGCTCCCGTGACGTAGTAAGGGAATATTCCCGGCAGCATCACGCGCCGCCACCATGTCCATGAGCGCAGCCGATAGACCGAGGATGCCTCCCGCAGATCGGTAGGAAATGCACTCGCGCCGGCGATCACGTTGAACAGGATGTACCATTGTGTGCCGAGGACCATCAGCGGCGACAGCCAGACGTTCGGGCTAGCACGCGTCGCAACGATCGCAACGACCGCCACCGGAAAGAGCACGTTTGCCGGAAACGCCGCCAGGAACTGTGCCAGAGGCTGAACACGCTCAGCAACCGCGGGCCGCAGGCCAATCCAGACTCCGATCGGAACCCAGATGACACTGGCGACCGCAATAAGAACGACAACACGAACGAGCGTTACAAACCCGCCGGCAAAAGCGATCCAGACATCGCCCCAAGAGAGCGTCTGGCTGAGATAGGAAACCGCATCCCAGATACTCCAGGCACCGACGACGGCGATCAACGCATACCAGGCGATATCGATGGCCCAGCTGACGGCTCGCTGCCCGCCTCGCTCCTTTGCAACCGTACGCGACGTCGGCAGCAGCCGCACGAGCATCAGCCTACCCCATGCAGCGGCTAAAGGTGTAATCACGTACTTCAGGAGACGCGTGCGACGGATCAGCGAATAAACCCAGGAGTGCGGCTTCTGCTGCCCGGCCGTCTGCTCGAAGCGAAACTTGTCTGCCCAGGCGACGATCGGGCGGAAAAGCAGCTGATCGTAAAGAAGGATGACGACCGCCATGGCAAGTACAGCCCAGCTTACGGCGGCGAAATCCTGCTTGTCGATGGCAACCGCCAGCCATGAGCCGAGCCCGGGAAGCTGCACGGTAGTATCGCCGACCGTGATCGCTTCGGAAGCAACCACGAAGAACCAGCCGCCGGACATCGACATCATCGTGTTCCAGACGAGGCCAGGCGCAGCAAAGGGAGCCTCCAGCCGCCAGAAGCGCTGCCAGCTCGACAGGCCGAAACCGCGGCTGACCTCATCGAGATCGCGCGGAACCGTCCGCAGCGACTGATAAAAGGAGAAGGCCATGTTCCACGCCTGGCTGGTAAAGATCGCAAAGATCGAAGCACATTCCGCACCAAGCTGGCTTCCGGGGAAAAGTCCCATGAAGAAGGTGACGGTGAAGGTCAGAAAGCCGAGCACTGGGACGGATTGCAGAATGTCGAGAGCCGGAATGATGATCTTCTCGGCGCGGCGGCTCTTTGCGGCTAGCGTTGCGACGACGAAGGTGAAGATGAGGGAGGCAACGATTGCCGCCATCATCCGCAAGGTCGTCCGCAACGCATATTCAGGCAGATAGGCCGGGTCGAGCGACAGCGGTGCCGTGGACAGGCTCGCCAGCGGTGCGCGCATCTCGGCTACACCGTGAAGTGTGAGATAGGCGGCAGCGGCAATGAAGGCGAATGCGGCGAGATCATAGCCATTCGGCAGAATACGCGAACCGGCCAACGCAGCAACGGCGCTACGCTCGCGTCGATCGTTTGCAAGAAAAACCATGTCATAACCCTTTGAAACAGGATGTCATCGGCCAGGGCGCGGTCGGTATGGCGCCGCATTCGCGACGCCACCGGTGCGCTTGTTTAAGAAAGGAGACGTAGGCCGCGTGACGGCTGCCATCCTCGTCGAGGACCGGCTCGCCTTCTGTCGTCCAGAAGCACTCGAGCTTTCCCGTAAGGGAATTGATGTGCCAGATGGCAATCAGGCGCGGACGCTGCGGCGGCACGGAGCGCTCAGCCGGACGGCTGCCGGCCGATATCGCGAAAGTGTTCGGGGCGGAAAACTTGGCTGCGAACCTGCGTTCGCGGAAAAGAACGATGTTGTTCATGGCTCACCTCTTCGGCCCACCTGACGGCAGATCCGAAGGGCGAGCCGGACAGGCTAGGCCCGACCGACGCTCGCCCGGCGAATGCCGGCAGCGGTCCAGGTTGCTGCGATGACCGTCCGGGTGCAGCATGACGCCGCAACCGGACAGCGACTAGGGTAGCTGTCCATTGGTTTCTTGATCTGCTGGTTTCGTTAGCCTTCGCATTGCGTTGCGAAGACATGGCCGTATTGTCACAGCCGCCGAGAGCGGTCAATCAGGCGATGGTGCACCGCCATTATACCAAAGTATATGGCGCACGATCTCGATGACGGACAGCACGGCGGCAACAATGCAAGCCTGTATTCAACGGTCCTGCCGCGAGCGAGCACGTGAAAATCCGCAAATCTCCGAGCCTTGCAGCAGCGATCCATTCTCCGATCGCCCAGCCCTCACCGAGGAAGATATCGCTCAACCGAGCTGAAGTGTCTCTCCGCAGGCCCGATGTGAAACGGCCTTACGGCGCTCCGCGGAAATGGAGCCGAAAACCAAGCTTTTGTGCAACAATAACTTTCAAAATAGAGGCAAGAGAATAGTTAATTTGCAAATATTCATGCCTTGCATCAGAAATATATAAGCGACTCCACTGTCGTTTCGGCGTTTATCCGGTCGGGTCGCCGAAGGACGACGGCCATTATATATCTGAGACAATATAGAAGGCGCGATGAAATTTTTACTCAGAACTTTTGGTGAAATCGCTCTTCTGGATAGCGACGAACACCAAATAGCGTTTCCGAAGAAGGCGCTTCTGATTATTGCCTATTTGCTCGCGAGTGACAGCAAGTCCGTCAGCAGAACAAACATGGCGCGATTTCTTTGGGGTGAAGGTGACTTGGCGAATTCGCTGACAAACCTTCGCAAGCTCGTTTCCCGTATCAAGAGCCGGCAATGGGACTTGAACGTCGAACTTCTGACCTTTGATGATACCGACATTCACATCGCAAATGGCTCGTTCACGAGCGATATTGTCTTGACGCGGGTAAGCACAACTGGGAATCCAGCCGAGCATCTCCGCACCTTGATGGAGCGCTCGCAGTTAAAATTCCTGGAGAGAGCCAACTGCCAAACCCGAGCGTTCATCGATTGGCGAGAGAGCGAAAGAAGGCGACACCTCGCCATGTTAAAGGAAGCGCTGGATGCAGCGGTGACGACTTCAGTCGCGTCGTCCGGCGATATCGCGCTTATCAAGGAGGCCGCGCTCCTTCTTTTTGAAGCCGAACCGCAAGACGAGACCACACGCCGTATATTGCTGAAGGCGTTTGACGCCGAAGGCGGCGTGGACCAGCTAAAGCGCATATTCGCGCGTCGCAAGGATCTTGTCTTGCCTTGGCTGGCAACCCTGGCGGCATCGCCCCGCTCTCCGACGCCAGTTGCTCCGGCGCATTCGCCGGCCATATCCGAGCAGGATACTGCCACGCAGCCTGTCTTGCCCATCCCTCGCCTCGCCTTGCTGCCGCCAGACAACGACGGCTCCGATGGTACCGCGACCATGATCGCCTCCTCGCTCATAGAAGACATCACTCTCGGCTTTTGCGCCTTGCACAGCCTGCGAGTGGTTGCCACCTACTCCGCTATCCAGATCGGCCGCCAAGCCGAGGATAAAGGCGCGCTTTTCGAGCGATATGACATCAACTATGTCCTGGAAACCCGATTGAGCGGGCCGGATGACGACCTTTCGCTCTTCACACAACTCGTCTCCCTGCCGGGTAGCGAGATCCTGTGGGCAGAGCGCTTCAATTTCGGCACGCTTGATCTTGCGCGCAATAAGCGCGAAATCTCAAGGCAGATCGTGCTCGCCGCGGCCGCGGAAGTCGAGCGGCACGAGACGGCGCGTGCCTATTTCGAGGACAACCCCGTCGCCGACCATCAATATCTCGTCGGTGCGCTCGACTATATCAGCCGGATGATCGATCCCAACCTCGCAGACAGGCTCGCGGCGGCAAGCTTGGCGATGCTGAGACATCAGGACGAGGCGCGCACACTCGCACAACGCGTGCGCGAGGCCAATCCCGATTTCGATGTGGATAGATGGCCGTCACTCATCCCGAGCAAAGAGCAACGACACAGGGATCCATATCGCGAAGGTCTGAAAAAGTCGGGGGTTTGAATGGCAATATCGTTGATCCACATTCGCGCAGAAGAAGCCAAAGATATCGACACTATTCATGCAATCACCTCTGCTGCCTTTGAAGGAAAGAACTATAGTTCCGGCACCGAGGCGGCAATCATCGATGCGCTGCGAACGGCCGGTGCGCTGACCCTTTCCCTCGTCGCCGTGGAGAACGATGAGATCGTCGGTCACGTGGCCTTCTCGCCCGTGACAATCGAATCCGGAGCCGAAGAGTGGTTCGGCCTTGGCCCGGTATCCGTCCGCCCCGACCGACAGGGCAAAGGCATCGGAAAGGCTCTGATTGAAAACGGACTGGCGCAACTGAGAGAGCGCGGCGCCAATGGCTGCGTGGTTCTGGGCAATCCCCGCTACTACAGCCGTTTCGGCTTCACGAGCGACGGAACCCTTCATTACGCTGACGTACCGGTCGAGTATTTTCAGCGGATCATGTTCAAGGGACCAACCCCAAAAGGGGCGGTTGTGTTCCACGCAGGCTTCGACGTAGCGTAGGAGAACCCAAGCCTTCAGAAGAGATGCGGCTCCGGATTCGGCGGTCTATTGGCAACCGCCGCAGGCACCGGAAGCGGGGAAGACCTAACGCGAACGGAGACTAGCCGGAAATAGCGTTGACCAGGTTGTTGAAGCGATCTTGCATCGCTTGGACAGTCGCGTCGGAGAGATCATCGTAGTTTTGCAAGCTGGAAACAAATGGTGGGCCCGGAGGGACTCGAACCCCCAACCAAGCGGTTATGAGCCGCCGGCTCTAACCATTGAGCTACAGGCCCAGCGCAAGATTGAGACTCCGCGCTCGCGACTCCGGAGCAATGGTTCCCCGAAGACGACTTGGCTCTAACCCAATTTCTGTTTTCCGACAAGGGACTGCCGTAATACCTTCACAATCAATCCGCAAAAGCGGATCTCGAGGGATCATCAACCAAGGAACGAATCATGCTTCTGACGAAAACCAGAGATTTTGCTCTTGCCGCTCTTGTCAGCGCCACTTTCTTCGTGCCTGCGGCTGCAGCCTTTGCCGAAGATGCCAAGCCGCGCGAGGCTGTCATCACCGTCACCGGTGAGGGACATGCTTCCGTCGCGCCGGATATGGCTGTCGTAACGCTCGCAGTCGTTCAGCAGGCCAAGGCGGCCCAGGATGCACTCGATCAGAACAACAAGGCCATGGGCGCCGTGCTGGCAACGCTGAAGGAAAGCGGCATTGCAGAGCGTGATCTGCAGACCTCCGGCTTTTCCATTCAGCCGCAATATACCTATCCGAACGACAAGGACGGCCACAACCAGCCGCCGGTTCTGAACGGCTATCAGGTGACGAACGGCTTGACCGTTCGCGTGCGCGATCTCTCCAAGCTCGGCGGGCTGCTCGACCAGGCGGTCAAGCTCGGCATCAATCAGGGCGGCGATATCCAGTTCACCAACGACAAGCCCGACGCCACGATCGAAGAGGCCCGCAAGAAGGCAGTCGCCGACGCTGCCGCCAAAGCAAAGACCTTGACGGATGCCGCCGGTGTCAAGCTCGGCCGCGTTATCGCGATCCACGAAGGCGGCATTGCAGCCCCGCCGCAGCCCTATATGCGCAGCATGGCCGCGGCGGCTCCGATGGACAAGGCAGTTCCCGTCGCCACCGGAGAAAACGAATACAACGCATCGGTGAGCATCACCTACGCGATCCAGCAGTAATCAAAACAAAACCGCCCTTCGCTCAGATCCGATCGGAGCGAGCAAAGGGCGGTTCCGCGGCCCCCGCCAAAAAGGCGAAAAGGTCAGAGAGTGAAAACGGGCGCCTCGTGCGCCCGTTTTGCTTGTCAGCGGCCCAGGAGCGGGCAGCCGCGAACATTGGCAAACATCATCGTATCCGGACCGCGGCGGCCGAAACCGTCGACGACGACGCGACGCGGCGTCACATCCACGACACGGGCGCGACGCAGGCCATAGCTGCGGGCAACGTCCACGGCCTGGCGAGGATCGCAGCCGCGGCGGTCAAAACGCGGCGGCGGACGGTCATAATCCGGCGGTGGCGGGCGATGACGGCCCGGATTGACATAGATATCCACACCCTGTGCGGAGGCAAAATCCGCCGTGCCCGACAGGGCGGTCACTGCAACGCAGGCGGCGACTCCCAATTTTGCCAGCATTTGTTTCATTATATTCTCCATGAAGCAGAGGGCTTCTTTCTCACGCCTGCAATATTTGCTGAGCGAGTGCCCAAGAGGTAACGGCGCTATGCTGAATGAGCTCAGAATCAGCCATTCATCCATTATTCAGCTACATTGAACGCTAAAGGGAAACCAGATAGCCGATAATAGCACAACATAAAAAATAAAGCCGCCTCCCCTTCGGAGGCGACTTCGAATCCATCGAATAGATGTGGAAAACTTGGGAGCGCTGCAATTAGCGGCGGATCAGCGGGCAACCCGGTGCGTTGGCGAAGACAACCCGATCCGGACCACGGCGGCCGAAACCTTCAACAACGACGCGGCGCGGCGTGACATTGTCGATGCGGGCGCGGCGCAGACCCATGTCCCGTGCTTTCTCGACGGCGAGGCGCGGCGAGCACATGCGACCGCGCGGGTGGTCATAGCGAGCCTGCTGAATACCGGGATGGAAGTCGTTGGCGGAGGCCGTGACGACCGTTGCGGACATGGCGCCGAGCGCGATGAGAGCTGCAATACCTGCCTTGGCGAAAAGATTGGTCATGGTGTTTCTCCTTCAAATCCTTGCTGCGGATCGTTGCAATCCCATTATTGGCCTCGCCATCGGCAATGCCTCGGGATTGGGGCCACGTTAGGTCAGCCAAGCTGAACCGAACACGAATTGGCCGTTCAGATTGTATTCACGACGGTTAACAATCTATTGACCCAATAAGGAGCGCGGCTCAGGCGGAAAAATGCAGCACGATTTCGCGCCGATGCGGCCGGTCGCGATGCTCGAAAAGGTAGATGCCCTGCCAGGTGCCGAGCGCCAGCCGACCGTGCATCACCGGAATGCCGATCGAGACCTGCATCAGTGCGGCTTTGATATGCGCCGGCATATCGTCCGGCCCCTCCATCGTGTGCACGATCCAGCGCATCGAAGGATCCGAGGATGGCGGCACGAGCCGGCTGAAGAAGGTCTTGAGATCGGTCTTGACATCGGGATCGGCATTTTCCTGGATCAGAAGGGAACAGGAGGTGTGGCGGACGAAGACGGTCAGAAGCCCCTCACCGCCGCCTGCCGCGGTTCGGACGAATTCCGCCGCCTGATCGGTAAATTCATAGAGCCCCTGGCCATGAGTCGAAAGCGTGATCACTGTTTGCGGCATGGCATCCTCCGGGCATGGCGATAGCGATCCGCATCAGGTCGGGCGAGTGGCCGGAATGTCAAGCCCGGCCACCGCGTTGAGCCTATAGCGAGATGATGATGTTGAAACCACCATAGATCAGGCGTTTGCCGTCAAAGGGCATGTTTTGCATGTCATCCTTCAAATGCGGGTCGGCCATGACCTTCGCCAATACTGTGTCGCGGCTCTCTCGCGATTCGTAGGTGATCCATGAGAACACAACGACCTCGTCTTCCTTCGCCTGCACGGCACGCGGGAAAGAAGTAAGTTCGCCATACGGCACGTCGTCGCCTATGGCCTCGACATAGCTGAGCGCGCCATGCTCCCGCCAGACATCGCCGGCCCTGCGCGCCTGCGCCTTGTATGCTTCAATCTTGTCTTTCGGCACGGCAAGGATGAAGCCATCGACATAGGACATTTCTGCCTCCTCTGTTCTATGTTCACCTTTGAAAGACGGTTGACGGCAATCAGATCCGACATTGGCGGCAGATATTTTTCGCACGCCTGCCGGTTGGTCGGAAACGGCCGCGAATTCGCTGAACGATCCCGCGGAGGGACGCCAATGACGATAGAATACCAGAATGATCCCAAGCTCAAAAATGAGGTGCTCAATGCCCTATGGGCAACCGCATGGGGCAGCTCCTCCCCTCGCGATTTCCAGCCCATTCTCGCCAGAAACCTCGCGCATGTAGGCGCATTCGCGGCTGCAAGACTGGTGGGCTTCGTCAATGTCGCGTGGGATGGCGGCATTCATGCCTTCATTCTCGACACCTGCGTCGATCCGGAATTTCGGCGAAGAGGTATCGCAAGCGCTCTGGTCGAGCGGGCGAAAACCCTGGCCGGCGAACGTGGCGCGGAATGGCTGCATGTCGATTTCGAACCGCATCTCACCGGCTTTTATCGAGGGCTCGGTTTTGTTCCCACTGAGGCCGGCCTCATTCGGCTGCGCGATTAACAGACCATCACCCGCTAGCTCGGCGAATGAGCTTGCGAGAGCAGCCAGTTGCGGAACAGTGCTGCGGCTGGATTGAGCAAGGCCGTCGGCGGATAGACTAGATTATAGCTGGCAGCAGCCGGCTGCATCTCGACGAAGCACCTGACCAGCTTTTTCTCAGAGAGATCGCGCGCCACTAATGAGCTTCGCACGAGAGCAAAGCCACGGCCTTGCCGGCAGGCCTCCAACATCTCTGCGAAGGAATCGAAGAGAGGTGCCTCCTCCACAGCCCGCGCAATATCGAAATGCGCCCCATCCTCGCCGCTGTTCTCGCCAATCACCTGCTCGTGCCAGCGCTGCCAATCCAGAATTGTGTGCCGCATGCCGGAGTAACGCAAAAGCGGAGCGGCCCTTATAGCCCAGCGCGGCGGCAGTCGTTTGGACAGTTCCGGCGAACTGACGACGAACTCCTCGTCAGTCAACAGTTCTTCATGCGTAAGACCGGCATCGGCGCGACCGAGCCAGACGGCAAGATCGGTGCCATCAGGCTGAAAATCCGGGCGCTGGTAGCCGACGGCCAGCTTCACCTCAATGTCCGGATAGCGCTGGCAGAAATCCGGCAGCCGCGCCGCCAGCCACTGGCTGGAAAACTCCGGCGAGACGGATATCGCGACGCTGCGAACCGAAATACTCGCGCGCGCCTGGTACAAGGCGGTTTCCAGCTCGGCGATCACGCTTGAAATTGCGGGGTGCAGGCGCGCACCCAACGGCGTCAGCCGCGCCCCATTTCGGCCTCGGTCGAACAGGCGCCCGCCGATCCAGTCTTCCAGCTGTGCAAGCTGATGGCTGACGGCGGTCTGTGTCTGCCCGATCCGCTCGGCCGCACGACCGAAACCGCCAGTCTCTACAATGGCACAGAATGTCTGAAGCACCGAGAGCGGTGGCAGCGGCCTCTTTCCCATGAAAATCCCTCATGCTTTGCAGCCTGAGAATTCATTATACATAACTATATTCTAAGCGCATCTATCTATTGGCCAGGCACTTCGAGGTCGTAGATATATGAACATTCTTCATATTATAAGCTGGAGAGTATGCGCCGTCCAACTCCTGACCCGACGAGGGGGCATGGAATGGCGATCGTATAAGGAAAATGCCCGGAAGCGAGATATGCTACCTCAGGCAAACCAACATCTATTGCGAGATATCGGGCTAAGCGACCTTGCGGAAAAGCAATCCAATGATGGACGTCGCTAGCCTTTGAGCGTCTTCACTCTGATCAGGTCCGGAAAGAGGCGCATCCAGAGCACAACCACCACAATGGTCCCGACGCCGCCGATAATGCCGGTGAGGACGGGCCCAAGTGCCGTGGCCAGCATGCCGGACTCGAATTCGCCGAGCTGATTGGAGGTGCCGATGAAAAGCGAATTCACGGCATTGACGCGGCCGCGCATGGCATCCGGCGTCAAGAGCTGCACGAGTGAGCTGCGCACGACGACGCTGACCGTATCCGAGGCGCCGACGACGAAGAGCGCAGCGACCGAAAGGATGATATTGCTCGACAGCGAAAAGACGATGGTGGCGACCCCAAAGACGAGCACGGCAAACAGCATCTTCTTGCCGACATCGCTCTGCAGCGGCCGGCGTGCCAGCCAGATCGACATAATGAGCGCACCGATGGCCGGCGCGGCGCGCAGCAGGCCAAGTCCCCATGGCCCGGCATGCAGAATATCCCGCGCAAACATCGGCAGCAGCGCCGTCGCGCCCCCAAGCAGCACCGCGAAGAGATCGAGCGAGATCGTCCCCAGCATGACCGGCCGGCTCTTGATGAAGGAGACGCCGGCAAAGACGGAGCTCAGCGTCACCGGCTCGCGCGACGACGGCTGCTCGCGTTCGACCCGGATCGAGATAACGTTGATGCTGGCGATGACATACAGCGCAGCCGAAACGGCAAACGGCGCAACGGGGCTGACGCCATAAAGCAGACCGCCGAGCGACGGCCCGATGATAAAGGCGGTCTGCATCATCGAGGTGGAGGTCGCGATGGCAACCTGCAGCAGCGACGACGGCACAATATTGGGCAAAAGCGCCGCCATGGTCGGACGTTCGAAGGCCGTCGCCGCACCCATGATGGCAACGGCGGCTAGAATACCGGCAGGTCCTATCCAATGAAACCAGACAGCTATGGCAAGGACCAGTGCGGTCAGCGCTTCGATCAGCTGACAGGCAAGGCCGATGCGGCGCCGATCGAACCGATCGGCGACATGCCCGACGACAAAGGTCAGGATGACCATAGGCAGGAACTGGCAGAAGCCAACGAGACCAAGGAAAAAAGCGCTGTGGGTCTGATCGTAGATCATCCAGCCCATGGCAACCGTGACAGACTGAAAGCCTATCGAGGAAAAGACACGCGATGAAGCGAATGAGCGATAGCCGGGGTGACCAAGCACGCTTGGCCGGTCTTGAGTCTGCAGGGTATCCATGAGCCTTCTTAGTCTGCCGCCACGGACGCTTGCAGACATGCTTCTCGACAGTCGGAAATTCTACAGTCCCTGCTCTGCCTGAACGCGCCTTCTGTCAATCTCGTTTTTGCTGCGGCTGCAAATTCATCGCGGCCGATAGATCAAATCGCGGTGATGGCAGGCTGAGGAGGCCCTGCGTGGCCTCGATCGACCAGATGGCCGTCAACTCCGATGCAATCGCATCGATCAGCCTTGGAACATCGCTGCCTGCCGATTCGTGCAGCGCCTCTGTGACGATCAGCACCGAACCTGTATCATTGCGCACGGCGGACAAACCACTCTGGCGATTGGTCCAGCGCCGGGCATGCGCCCGTCCTGCTCCATCGGCAAAGATCACTTCTCTGACTGCCGGATGCTCTATTTCGCCGGAAAAGGTCAAATAGGTTTCGCTGCCGCTCGCATGCCGCACTTCGAGATCGCCAGAGATTTTCGCAAGATCAAACACTGCAACGGGAATTGCGAAAGCGATCGAAATCGCATTGCAGAGATCGACAAGCGGATGCACCCGCGGCAACGACCCTTCCTGGCGAAATCGGCGCAGCAGCGCTTCGGATGCGCACCGATATTGTGTCGGCTTCAAGCCCATTTTGGAGAAAGCACGACGCCAGGCCTGGATTTCAGCCATCTCGCTCTCTGGAGCTTGCTTTAGCCGGTCTGCAGCAATCGCATGATATTTGGCAATCCGATCTTCGACATCGACAGTCGAGGTGATCCCTTCAGCAAACAACACGCCGGGAACCAGCTCGGGAAACTCGCTCCATATCTCATTCGAATGGCGGAAAAACATGGCACCTCCTGATAGGCATCTGCTTGGCGCAGCAGAAAACCTCGCCGCTGTCCTCCGGTCTTGAATAAAATTGCAGAAGCTTCAGCCGATCGCCGCCGCATAGGCGCCGGGCGAGACGCCGAAATTGCGGGCGAAGAGGCGCGTCATATGGCTCTGATCGGAAAAACCGCTGGCAAAGGCCGCTTCGGCTAAAGACATGCCCACCGCAATCAGTCGGCGCGCTTTATGAATCCGGCGCTGCATGAGGTAAGCATGCGGCGTCAGCCCCGTCGCCTTGGTGAAGGCCCGCAGGAAACGAAATTGGCTTAGACCGCACAACTCCGCAAGCTCGGCAAGGGTCAGGGGAGCGGCTGGATCGTCATCGATCAGCTCGCGCGCCTTTTTGATATCAGTGGAAATGGCATCTTCACGCAAGGCACCGGATCCCTCACGCATCACAGCGGCGATGAGCGACAGCAGCAGGCCATCCCGCAGGAGAACATTTTCAGCCGCATCCTTGACCAGAAGCGAAAACAGGCTTCTGAAATGCCCAGCCATCTCCCCGTCGCGGATGACAGGCGACGGAAATTCCATCACACCGAACCTGCCCTCACCGACATCGCGAAACAGATCACCGATCAGACTGGGATCGAAATAGAGCATGGACCATGCGCGGCTCTCGCCGACGGGCATGCCGTCATGCACCTCATTTGGATTGACGCTGATGACGTCTCCGGTCTCTGCCTGCACCATCCCTCGCCCGCTAAGCGATCTCTGCGCGCCGGTTTCGATGACTCCGATGCCGAACTGGTCATGCGTGTGCTTGGGGAAGCTGTGGCCTGTTTCGGCCCGGACTGCCTCGATGCCGGCAAGGCGAGAGCGGTATATCCTGAATTGACCGGACTTCATCGCTGATACCTCTCATCCCGTCTATTCGCTGTATCAGCTATAGCATGCAACACGAGCGATAATGTTGCCTACCCGCAATCGGGACACAAGAATTAAACGCCGCCTGCAGCCTTGTCTTCCTCCGCCGTCACCAATGCGGCCTGCGTATTGCCGGCAACCGCCGTCGGCAGCGGCGTGCCGCGCTTGCGCTCCCGCGCCAATGTCAGCAGGCCGGAAAAGATGATGAGGACGATGCCGACGGCCATCGGCATATCGATGCTGTCGTTGAACAGCAGGTAGCCAAAGGCGATCGCCCAGAGCATCTGACTATATTGCGGCGGCGCGACCAGATTCGCAGGCGCGATCTGCGCAGCCGTCAAGAGCAGGACACTGCCGCACGCGCCAAGCAGGCCGTAGCTCGCGAGGAATATCCACTGCGTCGGCGTGGGCATGGTGACTTCGGAGAGCATGAGGAGGCCGCTGACGATAAGCGTTCCGAAAAGGCCTGCCCCATAGAGCGAGATGCGCTTCTCCTTCGAACCGAGCGCGCGGTTGATGACAATGGAGATGGCCGCCGCAAGGCCACCGATCGCCGCGCAAAGGTGCCCGACCGAGAGCTCGCGAAAACCCGGACGCAGGACGATCAACACGCCGACGAAACCGAGAATGACCGCCGTCCAGCGCTGCCAGCGCACATCCTCTTTAAGAAAAATCACAGAGAGAATGGTGACAAAGGACGGCAGCAGAAACAGCAGCGCAAAGGCTTCCGCCATTGGAAGTTTGGTGAAGGCGACGACGGAGCAGATGGCGCCTGCCGCGCCGCAGACGAAGCGCAGCAGCCACAAGGGACGGTTTGACGTCCGCACCATATCGAGCCACTCGTCTTCCCGCTTCTTCAGGAAAGGTATGGCGGCAAAGCCGAACAGCGCACCGATGAACGCGACCTGATAGGAAGGGATCGTCCCGTGAAGGATCTTGATCGACGCATCGCTGAAGGCGAAGACTGCATAGGACGCGAATGCCACGAGGACACCACGCAGAGCGGAGCGGCCCGCTGCCGCAGAACTGGAATCGGCTGTAATCGAGGACATTGGAATCTTGAGAAAAGGGCGATGGAAGCACACTGAATCAGTGGAATGCAGGCAATTGTATGATGAAATGGAGTGGATTTCGATTGGGGTGGGAATAAACTATTGTTTCAACCAGACGCTTGAGGCGACCCAGCCAAATCAATTTCCAAGAAAGCCCAGCTTGTCGAGTTGGCTAGGAGAAACGCGCCCCCTGACGGTGTAGGAAAAAGCGGTAACCTTCAATGCATCACTATCGACTTCGCAGGTGAATGCTACTCTCTGCCAGCCATTGGGAGTCTGCACGGCGACGCCGTCTCCAAACAGAGCAGCATCGGAAACCATCGCCTGCGATAGCGCGGAATTCACATAGCCAATAGCCTGCAAATCGTGGCGGTATTGAAGTTTTTCCTCCGAATTGCAGAGATAGGCCACGCGTTGGCGCCGTGGCAACTTCTTCCAAGCGTCGTATTCGCTTTTGGACAGACGCGCCATCTCGGCACCTGAATAAAGCTTCTTGGCCTGAATAGCTCGCTTCGGCGCAACCGATTTGGGAGCTTGCGGCTCGGTAACCAATGCAGTGCCGCCTTCAGCCGGGTTACTTTGGCCTCCCGAAGCAGACTGGCTTTGAGCACTCTGCTGTGAAGGAGATGGCTTCACCGCCGGAACAACAATCTGCGGCGGGTCTTTCGCTTCGTCCGTGGCCTGCTCGGCAGGAGACTGCTGCTGCGGATCGGATGATGGTGGGGCAGGAGCTTGTGCTTGCGGATCATTCTGATCTGCCGCTGGGGTCTGCGGTGGCTGCACTTGCGAATCCGAAGGTTCGTTGGTCGCCAGGACGTCTGGTGCGGTCGACGAGGCTTTCGCGGACGAGTCGCTTGCCGGCGGTTGGGCCGCATTTGTCTGCGGATCCTTAGCGTCAGCTGGCTGCTGCGCTTCCTGCGCTTCCTGCCGCGCCGCCTGTGCCTGAGCCTCGGCTTGCGCAGCCGCCTGAGCATCCGCTTGTTGTTCAGCCGCAGCATCGTTCGGAGGCGTTGGGGGGTTATCGTCCTTCGACTGTTCCGACGCGTCTGCCTGCTGCGTGGTATTTGCGTCCTTCTGATCGCCCTTCATGTCCGGAAGCGGCGTTTCGGTCGCAGAAGGCTGCTGTTCCGCTTTCTCAACAGGCTTCTCAGCGCCGGGATCATCAGGTTTGGGCTCAGACTTCGCCTGCTCTACAGGCTTATCAGCCTTGGCCTCGTCAGGCTTGGATGCAGGCTTCTCTGCCTGCTTCTTGCCCTCAGGGTTGGATTGCTTTGGCGGCTGTTCGTCCGCCTTCTTTCCCTCCGGCTGCTGAGGCTCCTGTTGAGCGTCCGCCGTCTGCTCTGCCGGCTTCTCGTCAGGTCTTGGCGTCGGTTTGGGAGGCTGGTCGGGCTTCTCATTCGCCTTCGTCGCCAGTTCCTGTTTTTCCTCCTGCTGCGGCACCAGCTCGACATTGACGCTCTGCTCGGGCTTCGCCTCTGGCGGCGCGGGAAACAGCGGCAGCAAAAAGAGCGCGACAAACAGGACGTGCAGAAGGATCGACAGGACAAAGCCCGGCCTTATCTCCCTATCCCGTTTTTCCGCGCCCTTTTCCATCGTTCAGCCGAGGACTCGCGCAGAGAAAGCAATCAAGAGGAAATTGCGCATCGATTCATTCGATCCTTGCTGGCAAACAGATCAGAAGACTTTTCGGTCGCTGACATATGGTACCCGACCACACGCCGGGAAAGAGGTATCGGCCGAAATCGAACTTGTCAGGCATCTGCGCGATCCGCAATGGCGCAAAAACAAACCTGCGTGATCGCGCAGCGCGGGATAGCCGCATCTCCCGCTAGAAGAACTCATCCAGTAGCCGATAATAGGCCATCTTTTCGGCCTGCGGTTCAAAATCGCCATAGGCTTTCAAAAACTCGCCAACCAATTCCTGTCCGAAATTGTGCTCGACGCTACCGCAGGCCAGCGCGATATCCTGATGACGATCAGCCACGCCGAGGCGGCCGCAATCGATATAACCGCTGAATCTATCGCCATCGACTACGAAATTCGGAAGGCAGGCATCGCCATGAGTGACGACAAGATCCTCCGTCGGCGGTCTCGTGGCCTGAAGTTCGCGGAAAAGATCCGCCGCCGACTTTCCGAGGCGGGCCTCATCAAAGTCGTCCTCATCGACGCGGCCGGCAAGCAAGTGTGCCCTTGCCGTGCCCATTCTGCTCTCCAGTCGATGATCGAAAGGGCAGGCAGCGATATCGACTGAGTGCAATCGCCGCAAAGCACCCGCGAAAAGCCGCACCCGCTCAAGCGGCTGTAACCACTCGGCGTTGACGAAATCGCTGCCGGGAAGAGCGCTCATCAAAAGCCATTCGCGTTCGCCGTCCTTCTCATGGGCAATGATATCAGGGCACACAAGGCCCTGCGAGGCGAGCCATCGCAGCCTCGCAACCTCGCCTGCCAATTCACCCAACGGATCGACCAGCTCGCTCTTGAGATAAACAGGCACGCGTCCATCAGCCTCAAGTCGGAAAACATGGGCCGAAGAGCGCCCGAGCGCATCCTGCCGCCATTCATATCCAGCCAATGCATCGCGTAGCCGCATTGGGATGGCTGTTTCCATGAATTGCGGCTTGCTCGCCATGATCACCCTCTTTGAATCCGATATCGCCAATGAAAAGCCCGGCTCGCTTTCGCGAACCGGGCCTGGCTTTGTAAACTACCGATGTCGGCTTGCGCCAGACCTCAACTGTCGAGGAAGCTCCGGAGCTTGCGGCTGCGGCTCGGGTGCTTCAGCTTGCGCAAAGCCTTGGCTTCGATCTGGCGGATACGTTCGCGCGTGACCGAGAACTGCTGGCCGACTTCTTCGAGCGTGTGGTCGGTGTTCATGCCGATGCCGAAACGCATACGCAACACGCGCTCTTCGCGCGGCGTCAGCGATGCCAGAACGCGGGTCGTCGTTTCGCGCAGGTTTGCCTGGATGGCGGCGTCGATCGGCAGAAGCGCGTTCTTGTCCTCGATGAAATCGCCGAGATGCGAATCTTCTTCGTCACCCACCGGGGTTTCGAGCGAGATCGGCTCCTTGGCGATCTTCAGAACCTTGCGCACCTTTTCGAGCGGCATGGCGAGCTTTTCGGCCAGTTCCTCCGGCGTCGGCTCACGGCCGATTTCGTGCAGCATCTGGCGCGACGTACGGACGATCTTGTTGATCGTTTCGATCATGTGCACCGGAATACGGATGGTGCGCGCCTGGTCGGCGATCGAACGGGTGATCGCCTGACGAATCCACCAGGTGGCGTAGGTCGAGAACTTGTAACCGCGGCGATATTCGAACTTGTCGACCGCCTTCATCAGGCCGATATTGCCTTCCTGAATGAGGTCGAGGAACTGCAGGCCGCGGTTCGTGTACTTCTTGGCGATGGAGATGACGAGGCGCAGGTTGGCTTCGACCATTTCCTTCTTGGCGATGCGCGCTTCGCGCTCGCCCTTCTGCACCATGTGAACGATACGGCGGAATTCCGAGATCGAAATACCGGTTTCGGTCGCAAGATTCTGAATTTCCTGGCGAATATCGCGGATCGTCGTGTTTTCGCTCTTGGCGAATTCCTTCCAGCCGCGCGCGGCCAGATTGCCGATCGACTTCATCCAGTTCGGGTCGAGTTCGGCGCCCTGATACTGCTCCAGGAAGCTGTCGCGCTTGACGCCGTAGGATTCGGCAAGACGCAGCAGGCGGCCTTCGTTTTGAACGAGACGCTTGTTGATGTCGTAGAGCTGCTCAACGAGCGCGTCGATGCGGTTCTGGTTCAGCGACAGAGACTTGACCGACTTGACCAGCTCATCCTTGAGTTCCTTGTAGCGGCGTTCCTGGGCGGAGGACAGCGTGCCGGAGGCCGACAGGCGCTGCTCGACCTGCTGGTCCTGCAGCTTGCGCAGCTTCTTGTAGGTTTCGGCGATGATGTCGAGCGTCGTCATGACCTGCGGACGAAGCTCGGCTTCCATCGCGGCGAGGGAGAGGTTGGACTCATCTTCGTCCTCTTCCTCCTCCTCGATCGGTAGACCTTCGCCGCCGACATTGGTGATGTCGTCGTCGCCGGAAGGAGCACGGCCGCGACGTGCCTTTTCCTTCTCTTCGGCCGCCTTGCGGTCAGCCTCGATCTTCTCCGGGCTCTGGAACTGCGGGGCAGCCTTGGCCTCGGGACCGGAATAGGTGGTTTCGAGATCGATGATCTCGCGCAGCAGCGTCGTGCCTTCGTTGAGTTCGTCGCGCCAAATAATCAGCGCCTGGAACGTCAGCGGGCTCTCACAGAGGCCGCCGATCATGGTTTCGCGACCGGCTTCGATGCGCTTGGCAATCGCGATTTCGCCTTCGCGCGACAGAAGCTCGACGGAGCCCATTTCGCGCAGATACATGCGTACCGGGTCGTCCGTGCGGTCGGTCGGTTCTTTCTTCTTTGCGGTCGCGAGCGCGGAACCGGTGGATGGGGCCAATTCGCCGCCTTCACTGTCGTCATCGCCGCCGGCATCGTCGTCGTCGCTGGCCGCAGCGCCAGCCTCTTCGACGTCTTCGTCCTCAATGACGTTGATGCCCATGTCCGAAAGCATGGCCATCGTATCTTCGATCTGTTCGGACGTCACTTCCTCGGACGGAAGAACGGCGTTGAGCTCGTCCATCGTCACATAGCCGCGCTTCTTCGCGGCCTTGATCATCTTCTTGACCGCGTCGTCGGAAAGATCGAGAAGTGGGCCGTCGGAGGTGCCGTCGCGCTCGACTTCAGCTTCTTCGTTCTCTTTGACCTTTGTTGCCATCTTTATATCGTCGCTTTCCCTGACGCTGCAAACTTACACGCGGTGAAACAATCACACTGACTGGCGCGCCCTGCACCAGCCGCGACTCACCGACGAACACCTAACGGAATGACCTTTAATGCCCAATTAACCACGATCACCGCCACCGGAGTGCAAAGCTGGATTGCGTTTGGATTTCCGGCCATGATATCAGGTGATCCGCTTGATCCAGTTTTACCGTTCTTTCCGAAGTCAAACGGTGATTCCCAGAATTTTAGTTCTCGTCAAGCTTTTCCAGCAAAAAAGCCCGTTAAATGCGCGAAAAAGCCTTATCCACAGGCTCCGCACGCAGCGATTTAATGTTTCCCGTATTTAGGAAGTCCCCACGCGATGACAAGAGCATTCTGAGCAAAGCCTCACATTTCCAGCATCGGCAGGTATTACCGAGGCCGGAAGTGTGTCCGAATGGCATCAATTCCAGTCCATGACGACCTTGCCGGAATTGCCCGAGCGCATTGCTTCGAAACCATCGCGGAAATCATCGATGCCGATACGATGCGTGATGAGGGGCGATACATCGAGACCGCCTTGCACGAAGGCGATCATCTTGTACCAGGTCTCGAACATCTCGCGGCCATAAATGCCCTTGAGGTTCAGCATCTTGAAGATGACCTTGTTCCAGTCGATCTCGAAGCCGGCCGGCGCGATGCCGAGAATGGCGATTTTGCCGCCATTGTTCATCTTGTCGATCATGTCGCGGAAGGCGGGAGCCGCGCCCGACATTTCCAGACCGACGTCAAACCCCTCGGTCATGCCGATGGACTTCATCACATCTGCGAGGTTTTCCTTGGAGGCGTCGACGACATGATCGATGCCGACCTTGCGGGCAAGTGCCAACCGGGTGGGATTGATATCGGTGATGACGACCTTGCGCGCACCGGAGCGCTTGGCGACCATGGCCCCCATGATGCCGATCGGCCCCGCACCGGTCACCAGCACGTCCTCGCCGACCAGATCGAAGGAGAGCGCGGTGTGGACCGCATTGCCGAACGGGTCGAAAATTGCCGCGATCTCATCCGGGATGTCATCGGGAATCGGCACGACGTTGGATTCGGGAATGCAGACGAACTCGCCGAAGGAGCCGGGGCGGTTGACGCCGACGCCGAGCGTGTTACGGCAGAGATGGCCCCTGCCCGCTCGGCAGTTGCGACATTTGCCGCAAACGATATGACCTTCGCCCGAGACGCGCTCACCGACATGATATTTCGTCACGGACGAACCGATCTCAGCGATCTCACCGCAAAATTCATGGCCGACGACCATCGGAACAGGAATGGTCTTTTGCGCCCATTGATCCCAGTTCCAAATATGGACATCGGTCCCGCAGATCGCCGACTTCTTGACCCGGATCAGGACATCGTTCGGCCCGACTTCGGGAACCGGCACATGCTCCATCCACAGCCCGACCTCCGGCTTGGATTTGACCAACGCTTTCATCATGTTCGACATGATCGGTTCTCTCCAACCAATTCAAATGATTCCAAGTTCTTTTCCGGCTTCGGCAAAGGCCGCGATCGCCTTTTCGACATCGGCCTTCGAATGAGCGGCCGACATCTGCGTGCGGATGCGCGCCTGCCCCTTGGGCACCACAGGGAAGGAAAAGCCGATGACATAGACGCCCTTCTGCAGCATGAGCGCCGCCATGTCCTGCGCGAGCTTCGCGTCGCCGAGCATGACCGGGATGATCGGGTGATCCGCCCCCGCCAGCGTGAAGCCGAGCTTGGTCATTTCACGGCGGAAGAGTTCGGCATTGCCTTGAAGGCGCGCGCGCAACTCGCCGCCGTTTTCGATCAGATCGAAGACCTTCAGCGAGGTGGCGGCGATGACCGGTGCCAGAGTATTGGAAAACAGATAGGGACGCGAGCGCTGCCGCAGCCACTCGACGATTTCACCTCTGGCCGACGTATAGCCCCCGGACGCCCCGCCAAGCGCCTTGCCGAGTGTGCCGGTGATGATGTCGATCCGGCCTTCGACGCCGCAATATTCCGCCGAGCCCCGACCATGCTCGCCGACGAAGCCGACCGCGTGGCTGTCATCGACCATGACCATCGCGCCATATTTTTCCGCCAGATCGCAGACGCCGCCGAGATTGGCGATGATGCCGTCCATCGAAAAGACGCCGTCGGTCGCGATCAGCTTGAAGCGGCTGCCTTCGGCCTTCTTCAGCTCCTCTTCAAGCGCTGCCATGTCGTTGTTGGCGTAACGGAAGCGTTTGGCTTTGGAGAGCCGCACTCCATCGATGATGGAGGCATGATTAAGGGCATCCGAGATGATGGCATCTTCTTCCGAAAGCAGCGTCTCGAACAGCCCGCCATTGGCATCGAAGCAAGAGGAATAGAGGATCGTCGCTTCCCTGCCGAGGAAAGCTGAAATCCGCGCCTCGAGCTGCTTGTGCTCTTCCTGCGTGCCACAAATGAAACGTACCGAGGCCATGCCGTAGCCATAGCGATCGAGCGCCTTCTTCGCGGCCTCGGCAAGTTCCTCATTGTCAGCGAGGCCGAGATAATTGTTGGCGCAGAAATTGAGGACGCGCGCGCCACCAAGCACGGCGATTTCGCCGGCCTGCTTGGAGGTGATGACGCGCTCGGCCTTATAGAGGCCGGCTTCTTTCAGGCCGAGAAGCTCGTTGCGCAAATGGGATATGAACGCTGAAGTCATGGTCGCATTCCGATGCTGGTCAAAGGGCCTAATTCATGAAGGAATAACATAGGATCCGGCCCGTTGCTGCATCCGACAGCGGCAAAAATGCGCAACGACGTGACGTCTGCGCGATAGGCGGCAGTTTCGATATTATCTGTCAAAGCGGACTGAATACACGCAACTTTCCAGCCAGCCCTCATTGCTCACTATCTCAAAAATTACTTGACTCAGTCCAATATTTCACAGCAGATTAGCGTTACTCTGAAAATAAGGGAGAGCCATGAGCATATTCCATAGATTCTCCCTCGCAGGACGGGTTGCCCTCATCACCGGAGGCGGACGCGGGCTCGGATTCGAAATCGCGAAGGCTCTTGCCGATGCCGGCGCTCACGTCATCGTCAATGGGCGAACCGCAGCGACATTGAATACGGCCGTCGGGATCATCCAGGCGAGAGGTGGCTCCGCAGAAACCGCCGCCTTCGATATTTCCGATCGCGACGCTCAGCACGCAGCAATAAGTGACATCGAAAACAACCACGGCCGGCTCGACATATTGATCAACAACGTCGGTGCGCGCGACAGGCGCCCGCTGGCCGACTTCGACGACGAGGCGATTCTCGCCTTGCTCAACACGGATCTCGCCGCCTCGATCATGCTCTCCCGCGATGCCGCGCGCTTGATGAAACGAAACAATCATGGGCGGCTGATCTCGGTCACTTCGATCAGCGGTCAGGTCGTCATGCCGGGTGACTGTGTCTATCCCGCCGCCAAGCAGGGCCTGACGGGCCTCATGCGCAGCATGGCTGTGGAATTTGGCCCTCACGGCATCACAAGCAACGCCATCGCACCAGGCTGGTTCGCAACGGAAACCAACGCGGCCATGGTCGCGAACGAAGACCTGATCCCCATCGTGCGCCAGCGCATACCCGTTCAGCGCTGGGGACGTCCGGACGAGATTGCAGGCGCCGCACTGTTCCTCGCCAGCGACGCCGCATCCTTCGTCAACGGCCATGTCCTGACCGTGGATGGGGGCATGACGGTGCGCATGTAGCTGCCAAACCGCCTGGCCAGCACGCTCCGCCGCCAGAGATCAACGACTGACGAAATCCGAGATGACGGCAAGGAACGCATCGCCGTAGCGTTCGAGTTTTGACTGACCGACGCCGGAAATCCCCAGAAGCGTCTTATGATTTTTCGGCCGCTCCGTCGCAAAGGCGATAAGGGTCGTATCCGGAAAAACGACATAAGGCGGCACGCCCAATTCCTTGGCGATCCTGGTGCGCTCGGCGCGCAGCGCATCGAAGAGAAGCTGGTCTTCGCCGGTAAGACCGTGAGCCTGCTTCTCCGGTCGTCCCGCCTTCTTGCCGCGACGGCCCGTTTCGGGCCGATCCTTGCGGAAGAAGATCTGCCGTTCGCGCTTGAAGACAGCCCTTGCCTGCTCCTCGAGCTTCATGGCACCGAAGGCCGTGTGGTCGATGCTGATGAAACCGCTCGCCAGCAACTGCCGGAAGATCGATTGCCAGGTGCGGGCGGGAATATCCTTTCCCGCGCCGAAAACCGGCATGTCGACATGGCCGAAGCGCTCGGTCTTCTCGTTGACGGTGCCCATCAGCACATCGATGACATGGCCGGTGCCGAAACGCTCGCCGGTGCGATAGACGGCGGCGAGCGCCTTGATCGCCGCTTCCGTCCCGTCCCAAGTCTCGACAGGCTTGAGGCAGGTATCGCAATTGCCGCAGCCGCCGCCGTGCGCCTCACCGAAATGCGCGAGGATCGACTGCCGCCGGCATCCGGCCGTTTCACAAATGGCGAGCAGCGCATTGAGCTTTGCCCGCTCGACACGCTTGATCTCCTCGGATGCCCCGCCTTCATCGATCATCCGCCGACGCTGGATGACGTCGGCCATGCCATAGGCCATCCAGACATTCGAGGAGAGGCCATCACGCCCGGCTCGTCCCGTCTCCTGATAATAGGCTTCCACTGAACCCGGCAGATCGAGATGGGCCACATAGCGCACATTCGGCTTGTCGATGCCCATGCCGAAGGCAACCGTCGCCACGAGGCACAGGTCTTCCTCTTTCAAGAAGGCATCCTGATTGGCATCGCGAAGCGCTCGATCCATGCCGGCATGATAGGGAAGTGCGCGGATGCCCTGCCCATTGAGCCATTCTGCCGTATCTTCGACCTTGGCGCGCGAGAGGCAATAGACGATGCCGCTATCGCCACGATGGCCGTCGAGAAAACGCAGCAATTGCTGGCGCGGCTGATCGCGCTCGACAATCTCATAGGTAATGTTCGGACGGTCGAAGCTGGTGGTGAAGACCTTGGCATTGTCGAGCGACAGCCGTTCGATGATGTCGTCGCGCGTGTGCGGATCGGCCGTTGCCGTCAGGGCGATGCGCGGGACGCCGGGAAAGAGCTCGGCAAGCCTGCCGAGATCGCGATATTCCGGCCTGAAATCATGCCCCCATTGCGAGACGCAATGCGCCTCGTCGATCGCGAAAAGCGCGATCTTCGCTCTGCCAAGTATCTGGCAGAAGCCTTCCGTCGCGATACGTTCCGGCGTCACATAGAGCAGATCGAGCTTGCCGGCGGAAATAGCGCGATAGACATCACTAGCTTCCTCGCGCGACAGCGACGAATTCAATGCGGCCGCCCGAATGCCGAGTTGCTTCATCGCCTCCACCTGATCCCGCATCAGCGCAATCAGCGGCGAGACGACGATGCCGATGCCATCGCGGCAGAGCGCGGGAATCTGGAAGCACAGCGACTTACCGGCACCGGTCGGAAACAGCACGACCGCATCGCCGCCGGAAACGACATGCTCGACCACTTGCTGCTGCTTGCCGCGAAAGGCGGAATAGCCATAAACACGCTTCAGGACATCGAGCGGCGCTGGCGCACCGGTATGCTCGGCGAACAACGCCTCGTCTGCGGAAAATCGCGGCTCTTGTCTTTCAGGCTGAGGCATCTATTCCCTATTTTCCAGCGGCACCTTTGACGCGACCGGAGAGCACGCCGAAGCCATCGATGATCGCTTCCTGGTTTTCCAGCCGCAGTGCCTCGAGCTGCACTTCCTGCAAGGCGCGAATCAATGGCTCGATCGCTTCACCGTCGCCTTCTTCCGTCGCCTCGGCAATAGCACCCTCCAGCTCGATCTTATGCCAGCGCAATGCTTTCGAGCGCTTATGGAGCGCGAGCGCCTGGCGATACCCCTCGCGCGCATCCTCCATGGCGGCCTCCTCGGTCGCCGTCCACAGACGGGCATTGCGAATCTGCTGCTCCAGACCCTTCAGCAAGGCGCCGAAATCCTGTTCTTCTAATTGCTCGACCAGTCGCTCGCGGACGAGCTGAGGCCCGACAAGAGTTGCGGCTGCCCCGAGAACCGCGGACCAGAGCCGCTGCAACTCACGGCTGTCATAATCGATCGCGGCAATCTCGTCATATTCGTCCTGCAGCAGCGCCGGATGGTTGACGATGGTCAAAGCCAGCACGCTTTCGCGAAGGCTCGGAATATCCTGATGTCCCTTGATCATGGCCGAGCGCTGCAGGCGGTCGGATGCCGTCGTTGTCATTGCGGCCCCAACACGTGCCTGCCCGCTGCGACCTGCGAAGTTGCGGCCATTGCCGTCACGGGAAAAACCACGCCCCCGCTGGCCGCCCCGCTGGAATTGCGGCTGGAACAGCCCGTTCAGCCGCTCGCGCATATTCTGCTGATAATGACGGCGCACATCTTCATCGCCGATGACCGAAACAATGCGCCGCAATCGCGCTTCCAGCTCCGCACGCGCCTCCGGCGTCTCGAAGGTGCCGCTGCCGGCTTCCCTCGTCCAGATGAGCTCAGCAAGCGGCTTTGCCTGCGCCAGCACCTTGTCGAACGGCGCACGCCCATCCTGCCGCACGAGATCGTCAGGGTCCTTGCCATCGGGCAATAGCGCAAAGCGCACGGTGCGGTTCGGTTTGATGTGCGGCAGCGCCAGATCGGCAGCACGATTGGCGGCACGGATGCCGGCACCATCGCCATCGAAGCAGAGCACCGGCTCCGGTGTCATCTTCCACAGGAGATCGAGCTGGCTCTCCGTCAGTGCCGTGCCGAGCGGCGCAACCGCATTCTCGACGCCGGCCTGATGCAGCGCGATGACATCCATATAACCTTCGACTGCTATAATCGTGCCAGCGCCGTCGGCACCCTGAGCAGCGCGGCGGGCGCGAGTGAAATTGTAGAGCACGTTGCCCTTGTGAAAGAGCTCTGTCTCGTTGGAATTCAGATATTTCGCTGGTGCATCCGGCGACATGGCGCGGCCACCAAAGGCGATCACCTTTTCTCTGGAAGAGAGAATCGGAAACATGATGCGGTCACGAAACCGGTCATAGGAAACCGGCACGTTCTCGTGCACGACAAGGCCACAGGCCTCCATCTGTTCCTTCAGCACGCCCTTGCCGGCAAGATGCTCTTTCAGCGCGTTGCGGCTATCGGGCGAATATCCGAGGCGGAACGTTTCGATGGTGCGACCGCTGAGGCCGCGATCACGCAGATAAGCCCTCGCCCGAGCCCCATTGGCCGTCTGCAACTGATCCTGAAAGAACTGCGTCGCCATCTCCATGACATCGAGCAGCGAGGTGCGTTCCTTCTCTTTCTTCGCCTCCATCGGATCCGCAACGGGCATGGGAACGCCGGCCATGTCGGCGATCTGCTGCACTGCTTCTGGAAAGCTCAGGCCCTCCAGCTCGGTCAAAAAACGGAAGTGATCGCCCGTCACGCCGCAGCCGAAGCAATGATAACGCCCCTTGCGGTCCTCGCAGTGGAAGCTCGGCGACTTCTCGCCGTGGAAGGGGCAGCAAGCCCAGTAATCGCCGCGCGGCACATTCGTCTTGCGCCTGTCCCAGGTCACACGACGACCGATCACGTCCGAAATCAAGACGCGGTCGCGAATCTCGTCGAGAAACGTATTGGAAAATCGCATGGCTACCTCTGGCTCATCCCATATAAACAGGAATACCAGGCATTGCCACGATGACCCGACCGCCTCCCACGCTATTCACAGCCCTTTGTCGGCGATTGCATTCTCGCCATTCGATCACAACTCCGTGAACACGGCGACACATTTATCCGCATTCGTGTCGAAATCCACGGCTGCGTTCGACAGGCCTGAAACGCTCAAAAATCGCCTCGGCGTGACCGAAACTGGTAGGGTTATGTCCATAGGAGTAACTATTTCGTCCGCGAAAATCCGCCAAAAAGCAAAGGCTTGCGCAGCCTATTGTCGATAAACGCGAATAAGAGCACTGCAATAGACAATCAATGGCTGCAAAGCAATGACGCCCGCGGGACACTCTCTGACGGCGCATTTGCGGCAAGGTTTGTAAGCCAAACATTATTTTTTTGTAATTTGATTGTTCGTGTGCGCCGCAATAGCGTTCTTCTCACAGGGCGAGACAAGCCGGCGAAGAAACTTCTTTGCGACGCGACATGCCGAGACGCCCTGACGAACCGGAAGCCACCAGGTACGGGCTTTCAGTTTAGGAGAGGGAAATGCGCATTCTGATCGTACCCTTGGCAGCAGCGGCCATCTTCGCCACAGCGACCTACAGCTCGGCCACGATGGACAGCGGCGCCAGCGAAAAGAATGTGCTCTATGCCGGTGCGGGATATCAGTTGCCGGCGAATATGAAAGTTCCTGCCCTTACGGCAGGCGTAAAGGTTCAAATGTCCGAACTGCCGCCGCAGGCATTGGCTTTGCCCCAGCAGATTAGGATCTTCAGATAAGTTCAGCAGATACTCAGGTGGGGCACCATCCCTACCCCCGGCGCCGCCCCACCTGAGTGCCTTTGCAAAAGACGTTTGATTTTTGGGCCCCACCCTGCGTCATCGAACGTCAGCAAAGCGCAAGAAGGCAGGAGCTCCCCCAGCTCCTGCCTTCTCTAATTTTGGGCCATCTCAATTTCGCGACAACACGAGCATTGAACATAGGCTGCGGACCATCTTTGGTTCGTCGGCGCAAGTATCTTGACGCAACGACCTCGATCGATATCTTTTATTATCTACGTATATGCGATCTTAGTAATTATCTCGTCAGACAATTTGAAACTTTGTTCAGCTGATCGGAGACGGTTGCATGTCTTTATCCGCGAAGGAACTTGTTCAAGACCCCAAATTTTTCACGGAAATCCTCGATTATACACGAGAGATTATATCCACTTATGATGAGAATCAGCGCGTATGCTCTGTCTTTGCTTCGCAGCAACGCTGGCTGATGGCGCTCGCCGGCTTCGCCCTTTATTGCGGCGGCATCGATGGAGAACCGCCCGGCATTCATGCCAATCGCTTCGCCAACTATATCGTCGAACATGAAATCGCCAGCCACAACACCGCGCTCAGCTTCATTCAGGAGATGCTGGCTCTCGGTTTTCTGCGCTATCTGCCGGTCACGAGCGACAGGCGCGCGCGGCCGATGCAGCCGACGGAAGAGGCAGCAATGCAGCTTGCGAAATGGATGAGCATCCATCTTTCCGTGCTGGATCGATTGGATGGCGGCAAGCGCAACGCCCTGTTCAGCAAAAAACCGGAGCTCATTGGTCTGCTACAGCCCCCGATCTCGGTCGGCATCATAGAAAATGACGACCTGCGCAATCCGGGAGAAACGTTCGATCTGTTCACCTGGGCAAATTCAGGCGGCATCATCATGGATTATCTGATCTCCCGCATCGTCACGATCAACACGACGACTCAGAAAGCGGTCATCGGGCCGGTGGCCTTTACGGATATCTGCAACCGGTTTCTCATCTCCCGAACAAATGCAAAGCGACTCATGAACAAGGCCATAAAGATGCAAAGCGTCGGATGGACGGGATCGCCGGGGCGGAGCCAGCTTTGGCTCTCCACTGCTTTCATTGAGGAATATCGGAACTATCAGGCGGGGAAGCTCGCCATCATAGACGCCGCCTGGCAAACTATCCTCGGCACGCGGCCGGTCCGCATGCCGAGGGTGAAACAGAGTTTTACTTCAGCAGTTCCTTAAGGATGGCCGAGGCTTTTGCGAAATCCATCTGGCCGGCATAGCGCTCGCGCAGGGCGGCCACACACTTGCCCATATCCTTCAGGCTCTGCGCGCCGAGTTCTGCGACAATCGCAACGCAGATCTCACGCACCTTTTCTCCGGAAAGCTGCTCGGGCATGAAGCCCTGGATGACGGCGATCTCTTCGCGCTCCTTGTCGGCGAGCTCCGGGCGGCCGCCGTCGATGTAGATCTTCACCGATTCCTCGCGCTGCTTGATCATCTTGGCGAGCAACTGCAGGATCTCATCCTCGCTCGCCTGTTCCTTGCCGAGACCGCGATTGGCAATGTCCTTGTCCTTGATCGCAGCAAGGATGAGACGGACGGTCGAAAGCCTCGCCGTATCCTTTGCCTTCATGGCGTCCTTCTGGGCATTGGAAAGGGTTTCGCGGATCATGTCTCTAAACTCCTTGAAGCAGGCCGGCGACGATCGCCCCGGCCACTTATGTCATGTTGCTGTCTCTTAAACCAACAGTGCCGATCAACGCAATTGTGCCCGGAAGCCCGAATTCCCTATCAGGAAAGCGAAAGCGCGCATTGACCGGCTCGCCTTGTTTAGCTATGTCCATCACCTGCACATTAGATCGATAGGAAGATCTCAAGCCGCGACCTCGGTCGACGGCTGCACCTTGCTACAAACATGGCGGAACCGCCGGTCTCTTCAAGGCCGCGCCCGACGCCGGAAACGGGATGACTATGACCGCCACAGCCCCATGGACCACTGAAAAGCCGACCGCCCTCCTCGTTCTCGCGGATGGCACCGTGATCGAAGGCAAGGGTATCGGCGCGACCGGCAAGGTCCAGGCCGAAGTCTGCTTCAACACGGCGCTGACGGGTTATGAAGAGATCCTGACCGACCCCTCCTATCTCGGCCAGATCGTCACCTTCACCTTCCCGCATATCGGCAATGTCGGCACCAACGATGAAGATATCGAAGACCTGACACCGGCCGCCCGCCACGGTGCCGTCGGCGTCATCTTCAAGGCCGATATCACCGATCCCTCGAACTACCGTGCCGCCAAGCACCTCGACCAGTGGCTGAAGGCGCGCGGTATCATCGGTCTCTGCGGCATCGACACCCGTGCGCTGACCGCCTGGATCCGCGAGAACGGCATGCCGAATGGCGTGATCGCTCACGATCCGAACGGCGTCTTCGATATCGAGCAGCTGAAGGCGGACGCCAAGGCGTGGAGCGGTCTCGAAGGTCTCGATCTCGCCAAGGTCGCCTCCTCGGGTCAGTCCTCGCAATGGTCGCAGACGCCCTGGGTCTGGAACGAAGGCTATGGTGAACTCGGCGCCGACGACGCCAAGTACCATGTCGTCTGCCTGGATTACGGGGTCAAGCGCAACATCCTGCGCCTGTTTGCCGGCCTCGATTGCAAGGTCACCGTCCTGCCGGCGACGGCTTCGACGGATGACGTGCTTGGTCTCAAACCGGACGGCATCTTCCTGTCCAACGGTCCTGGCGACCCGGCTGCGACGGGCGAATATGCCGTACCGGTCATCAAGGACCTGCTGAAGACCGAAATCCCGCTCTTCGGCATCTGCCTCGGCCATCAGATGCTTGGTCTGGCGCTCGGCGCCAGGACTGCGAAAATGCATCAGGGCCATCACGGCGCCAACCATCCGGTGAAGGACCACACGACGGGCAAGGTCGAAATCGTTTCGATGAACCACGGCTTCGCAGTCGACTCCAACTCGCTGCCGGAAGGTGTTGAGGAGACTCATATTTCGCTCTTCGACGGCAGCAATTGCGGCCTGCGCGTATCGGGCAAGCCGGTCTTCTCGGTGCAGCATCACCCTGAAGCGTCACCCGGCCCGCAGGATAGCCACTATCTTTTCCGCCGCTTCATCAACTTGGTGCGCGAGAAGAAGGGCGAAGAAGCCCTGGCCGAACGCGCCTGATAAAAGCCGACCATCCAATCGCATGAGAAAGCCTCGGATTGGTACCAATCCGAGGCTTTCTTTTTGTGCGTCAACTTGGGAGGTCTTTCGTCACATATGTTCATGCTTGCCAGAGCTCAGGCTTGCAGGCGGCGCTGCTTGACCACTTCGAGCTCGCTCATCAGGATTTCTTCGAGGAACTCGAAATCCGATTGTCCGAATTCAACGAAGCCGAATCTCAGCTTATAACCCCAATTCTTGTCCTGCGTGAAATCGAGCCAGCCCAGGAGCGGACGAAGCGGCTGTTCGGGCGCATCAAGCCAATCGACATCCTTGCGATAAGCTTTTCCGCAACCCATCTCGGCGAGATAAGGCTCACCCTCACGGACAAAGCCGATGGCTGTGAAGCTTTGAAAGCCGTCCCTCTCGCCCATCTTGACGGATGGGGAGTAGTAGACGATGCCGTCGCCCGGCTTGATGCGCTTCAAGGGGGCCCGCTTGCCATGATTCACTTGCATGAAGCCATGTTCGCGCCCAATGCGTACATGCTCAGCACTGGCCACAGCCAACCAATAGGACTTCTGCTCCGGCTCCGGTCGCCGGGACGAAGTGTTGGCGTGCGGCAGGAGGCGTACAGCTGCCCCCCGATTGATCTGGTCGTCCCGCGGGAAAAGCGCGGCATCGTTACGATTACTTGCCTTGAATAACATGGTCGTCTCCCGTCTTTGGTATGTCACCAATATAGACGACCATGCTGTCAAGTTTTGTCAGTAGTCTCGCAACGCAACGAAGACCGTCGCTATCAGGCGGCAGCCTTCTCAGCCCGTACGAGAATGTAGAACCGGGCGCACAGCATCGCCGCCGCAGAGGCAAGGCCGAGCAGGAAGCCGAACCAGATGCCGATGCCGCCGAAGCCGAGCGGAAACGCCAGCAGCCAGGCGAGGAAGAAGCCGATCGGCCAATAGGCGATCAGCGCCAGGATCATAGGCACGCGCGCATCCTTCAGCCCGCGCAGCAGGCCGCTCGCAATCGCCTGCAGCCCATCGACGAGCTGGAAGAAGCCGGCGACGACAATCAGCGGTGCGGCAAAGGCAAGCACCTGCGAGGCCTCGGCCGAATGGACGTCCAGGAACCAGCTTGCCAGCCAGGATGGCACGGTTGCAAACAGGATGCTGCCGCAAACCGCAATGCAACTCGAAACGATGAGCACCACGATGGCCGCGCGCTTCAGGCCGAAATGATCGCCCTGGCCGTGCGCGACGCCGACGCGCACGGTCGCCGCCTGGCTGAGGCCGAGCGGGATCATGAAGGCGATCGAAGCCCACTGCAGCGCGATACCGTGGGCAGCAAGCTCGATCGTGCCGATCTGCCCCATCAGCAGCGATGCCGCGGTGAACAGGCTGACCTCAGCCAGAACCGTCACACCGATCGGAAAACCAAGCCGGATGACATCCCACAAAGCATGCCAGTCGGGCCGCCAGAATCGGACGAAGATCTCGTAGCGCCGCGTTTCCTGGTGGGCCTGCACGTAACCGACGATGAAGAGAAATCCGGCCGTCTGCACGGCGACGGAGACAATGGCCGCGCCATGCAGCCCCATCGCCGGCAAGCCGAAATGTCCGAGCACCAGGATATAGGCCAGCACGGCATTCATGACCAGCATGGCGATGGTGACCTTGAGGATGATGCCGGCACGGCCGATGGCGCTGACCAACGCCCGGATGACATTGTAGAGCAGCCCCGGCAACACGGCGAAGTGGCCGATATCGATATAGCCGCTCGCCAATTTCGCGACGTCAGGCTTTTGTCCGGCCGCCAGCAGAATCTGTTCGGAATAGAAAAATGCCGGCTGCACCAACAACCAATAGGCCGTTACGACCCACAGGCCCATACGCAGCGCACGGCGCACCGAGGTAACGTCGCCTCTGCCATAGGCCTGTGCCACCAGCGGCATGACCGCGATGGAAAAGCCCGAACCGAAAACCAGGATCGTGAACAGGAACTGCGCGGAAAGCACCATTGCAGCAAGCTGCTCGGCGCCGAGCCGGCCGACGATCATCACGTCAGTGGTGTTGATGCCGAGCTGCGCCAATTGCGCGCCGATCAGCGGAATGCCCAGCGCAAGCGTTGCGCGAACATGTGCAGACCACGAATTATCATTGTCATGCGCGTAAGGGCGCGCAGGTACCGGCATATCCATAGCGAAGACTCGATCTTTAGAATCGCGCGGACCGCCCTACCCATGCGTGCGCGAGCCTGCCGCATTAACGCAACTTAGCTTAAAAAGCCAGCAGACAAGCCCATGATGCTAAAGAATTCATCGGAGCATCAAAATATCTGATGATTTTTTAGGCTGCCTCGCCCGCCTGTGATTGTGCGACCGCCTTCGGTTCCGTCTTGCGAACCTTCATCACAAGCACGACAAGCCCGCCGACCACCAGAATTGCGCTCATGATGAAGGGAGCACCGGCAAAAACGACGGGTGCGGTCGGCGCGGTATAATACTGAAACAGATAGGGAAACAGCACCGGCCCGATGATGGCAGTAATACTCGTCAGGCTACCGAGCGCTCCCTGCAATTCGCCCTGTGCGGAAGGCGGAACCTTGCTGGCTGCAATCGATCGCAAAGGCGCATCCGCCACGTTTTCGATGACAGTCAGGACGATAACCGCGTAAACCATCCATCCTTGCCATGAGAAGGCGTAACCGATCAGACCAAGACAGGAAAACACCATTCCGAGCACTGCGGTCTTCCACTCACCGAGCACAGGCACGAGCCGCGGCAGTACCAGACCCATGGCGATGGCGGCACCGATTCCATAGACGGCGAGCGAGAAGCCGATCTGCCCTTCTCTCCAGTCATAGCGATAGGAGGTGACGAAAGCCCATACGGCCGGATAGACGCCGTGCGCCAGCCAGTTCAGGAACATCACGACGCAGACCCAGCCGATGCCCTGGTAGCGGCGCATCTGTCTGAGCGCGCCGAATGGATTGGCGCGTGTGATCTCGAAGGGCCGGCGATGCTTGGCATCCAGCGTTTCCGGCAAGAGGAAATAGGCGCCGACGAAATTCAGGAAGGCCAGAGCCGCCGCGCCGTAGAAAGGCACGCGCGGCCCGAACTCGCCGAGGAAGCCGCCGATAACCGGGCCAAGCACGAAACCGACGCCGAAAGCCATGCCGATCAGGCCGAAATTCTTCGCGCGGTTTTCGTCATTGCTGATATCGGCGATATAGGCCGAGCAGGTCGAGAAGCTTGCGCCGCTGATGCCGGCAAGAATGCGGCCAACGAACAGCATCCAGTAGGAGCCGGCAATCGCGCAGATGAAATTGTCGATGGCGAATGTCAGTACCGAAGCAAGCAGAAGCGGGCGGCGGCCGAAACGATCGCTCAGATTGCCGATCAACGGCGAAAACAGGAACTGCATGGCGGCATAGGCCAGCAGCAGCCAGCCACCCTCGGTCGCCGCCGTGCTGACCGAGGCACCCGTCAATTCCTCAAGATATTTCGGCATGACCGGCATGATGATCGCGATGCCGATGACGTCGAGGAAGAGAATGAGGAAGACGAGGAACAGGCCCCGACGGGCGAATTTCTGATCGATCATGGAGGTGCCTTCTGGCGGCTCCGTCTCGATGAAAGAGACAGAACGTGAACGAAAAACCGGAGCGTCCCCCATACATAAAGATTTTGGCGGAAACAATCCGTGAACGCTTCAATCTTATTGATTTATTGACCGGTTTTTTTGATCTTCGGCGCAAAGCGACTATCTGTCGCGACTGCGTTTCTGCTCGCGATTCAGGAAATCGACGAAGGCTCTGAGTGGCGCCGGCATGTGCCGCCTGCTGGCGTAATAGAGAAACGGACCGGAAAAGACCGTGTCCCACTCTTCGAGGATTGGCACCAGCTCCCCGCGGGCAATTTGCGGCTCAAGAAATTCCTTGAATGTTCGGATGATACCCAAGCCGGCCGCGGCCGCGCTGCGTTCGATATCGATCGAATTCGTCGCAACGACCATCGGCGGGGCGATGAAGATCGTCTCGCCGTTTCTTTCGAACTCCCAGGGAACGACGGATCCGCTCAGGAAGCGATGACGGATGCAGCGATGCTCCAATATATCGCGCGGATGCCTCGGCGTGCCATTTGCCGCGAGGTAGGCCGGTGCCGCAGCCGTAACATAATACTGTTGCCGCGGCCCGATCGGCACGGCGATCATGTCCTTCTCCAGCCGCTCATCATAGCGAATACCGGCATCATAGCCAGCCGCCACGACGTCGATGAAACTATCCTCGGCAACGATTTCGACCGAGATCGCCGGATATTCCCTCAGGAAACGGCTGATGATATCGGGCATGACGACCATGGCAGCAACCGTCGGAACATTCAGCCGCAACGTTCCGCCGACGCTGTCGCGAAAGCTGTTGATGTCATCGAGCGCGACGGCGATCTCGCTCATGGCCGGCGTCAGGCGCTCCATCAGTCGCTCTCCCGCCTCCGTCGGCGTGACGCTTCTCGTCGTGCGATTGAGCAGGCGGACCGCCAGCCGCTCCTCCAGCCGGCGAACCGCTTCGCTCAACGAGGAGGCGGAAACGCCGCGCCTGCGCGCTGCCTCACGAAAGCTGCGCTCGCGGGCGACGGCGGTAAAGGCGACCAGATCGGCCAGCGGCAAATCATCCATTGTACGAAATTCCAAACAACCCGTTTCGATTTACCTGGATTATCGCACAGGCATCGATGGAGTAAATATGACAATAGAAGCCATCGTGAGATGGCGCACGCCTTAGCCAAGGAGAAGCAGGATGGAAAAAACTCAACTGGGTAGGGCCGGCCCGCAGGTATCGGCTCTGGGCCTCGGCTGCATGGGCATGTCCGGCATGTATGGCCCGTCCGATCGCACAGAAAGCATAGCCACCATCCATGCCGCGCTCGACGCCGGGATCAACCTGCTGGATACGGGTGATTTCTACGGCATGGGCCACAACGAGATGCTGATCGGCGAAGCCATCAAGGGATTGAAGCGGGACGATTTCCTGCTGAGCGTCAAGTTCGGCGCACTCCGCGATCCCTCCGGCGCATGGCTCGGTTACGATGCCCGGCCGGCGGCGATCCGGAATTTCGTCGCCTATTCGCTGCAGCGGCTCGGGGTCGATCACATCGATATCTACCGCCCTGCCCGTCTCGACCCGAACGTGCCGATCGAAGATCAGATCGGCGCGATATCGGATCTCATCAAGGCAGGCTACATCAGGCATATCGGCCTGTCGGAAGTCGGCGCTGACACCATCCGCCGCGCCGCTGCCATCCATCCGATCGTTGACCTGCAGATCGAATACTCGCTGATATCGCGCGGCATAGAAGACAAGATCCTGCCGACCTGCCGTGAATTAGGGATCGGCATCACCGCTTACGGCGTGCTTTCGCGCGGTCTCATCAGTGGCCACTGGCAGAAAGATAATGTCCAAAAGGGCGATTTCCGCACGATAAGTCCGCGCTTTCAGGCCGGAAACGTCGAAAAGAACCTGGAACTGGTCGAAGCTTTGCGCGGGATCGCCGAGGCAAAGGGCGCCAGCGTTGCGCAGATCGCAATCGCCTGGGTCGCAGCCAAGGGCAAGGACATCGTCCCGGTCATAGGCGCCCGTCGCCGCGATCGCCTGACGGAAGCCTTGGGCGCGTTCTCGGTTGAATTGTCACAACCCGATATGGCCGCAATCGAACGCGCGATCCCGAAAGACGCTGCAGCCGGCGGCCGTTATCCGGAAGCACAGCTGACGCATCTCGACAGCGAGAAATAATGCGCCAAAGGCTTGCCCGCTCGCCGGTATCACGGGAGCGGGCAAGCAAGATCAGACCGGATTATTCAGCGTATCGCAATCCGAGAGCTTGCCGGAATCAAAGCCCTGTTTGAACCACTTCACGCGTTGCGCCGACGTGCCGTGGTTGAAGCTGTCGGGAACGACATAGCCTTGCGTGCGCTTCTGCAGTGTGTCGTCGCCGATCTGCTGCGCCGCATTCAGCGCCTCTTCGAGATCGCCGGCCTGCAGGATGCCCTTCTGCTGGGTGAACTTGCCCCAGATGCCGGCGAAGCAATCCGCCTGCAGCTCGATGCGCACCGACATCTTGTTGGCATCCACTTCGCTCATGTTGCGGCGGGCCTGATTGAATTTCGGCAGGATTCCGAGCAGGTCCTGCACATGGTGGCCGACCTCATGTGCGATCACATAGGCCTGCGCGAAATCGCCGGACGCGCCGAACTGATCCTTCATCTGCTGAAAGAAAGCCATGTCGAGATAGACCTTCTGATCGCTCGGGCAGTAGAACGGACCGGTAGCCGCGGAAGCCTGACCGCAGGCCGAAGGGAAGCTGCCGGAAAACAGCACGAGCTTCGGATCGGTATAGGTCTGACCCATTGATTTGAAGATGCCGGTCCAGGTGTCTTCCGTATCGGCAAGAACGGTCGCGACGAACTGCTTCATCTCGTCGTTGGCCGGCTGCCCGCCTCCACCGCTGTTGGAGGTGCTCTGCTGATATCCGGAGCCGCCACCTTCCAGCATGCCGCTCTGCTGCAGCAGGCCGATGACATCGACGCCCATGGCTCTCAAGATCAGGAAGATCACGATAAGCACGATAATGGTGCGGAAGCTCAAGCCACCGCCACCGATCCCTCCGCCCGGAAACCGGAAGCCGCCGCCACCCATCCCGCCGCCCATCGGCGATGAGCCGCGTTCGTCTTCGATATTGTCGGATTGCCGACGCCCCTTCCAATCCATAGTGCACCTCCTGGCGATGCCTAAAATCAAAGTCCCTTGAGGCATTTATATATCCAGGATGTGTAACAAAGCCAGTTAGCTATCGACAGAACATCAGCTTAAACGCCGTCGCCGCCATATTTCTTTGGACATGGGCCATAAAAGCGCGATGGCTATACCTGCCGCGACCAGAAATGGCGCAATTTCATCGCCATGGAAGGCCACCTTGTTGATTATCCGCCCCGGAAGAAAGGTAAAAGCTCCGGCACCCGCGATGCCACCGAAGTAAAGGCCTCTGACGATGCGCTTATGCGCGTCAATATTGTGCTTGCGGGCATTGGCGATCGCTCCCCAGCAACCGAAGAGAACGAATATGGAGAGCAGGTGGATGGGACTGAAGCCGTAGAACATGTTGATCTGATGGATGAAAAAGCTCGATAGCGCGGTCACCACCATCAGGACCAGCCAAATCTTGCCCAGCAGGCGATGTCTTGGCGTTCCCTTGGGCCTGACAAAAAGATAGGCTCCAAGCAAGGCGGCCGGAACGACCGCCGCGACATGGATCTGGATCGCGATTGGGGCATCAAAAAGCGGTTCGAACGTCATGATCTCTATCCGGTTGAGTTTACCGAGCCTTTTCGCAATAGTACTGTTCTCTCAACCGAAATTGCGCGAAAGACGAGACATCTTCGTGGATCACACCCTTCTGCAATCCACGCTTCGCGAATTGCAGGTCATCCAGCGTTCACCGCGCTTCTGGGCGACCTTCGTTACGATCGTCCTGATCTTTGCCTTGACCGGACCGTATGGCACCCTTGAAAGGCTGATGCCGGGAGCAAGACTGTGTTACTGGCTTGCGTTGCATGCCATGGCTTGGTCGATCGCGATCGTCTTCTCCATCGTCGCCGAAATTCTGCTGCGGAGATATGTGGCGAGCATGTTCGCCCGGATGATGATCGGTTCCATCGCCGCCGCATTGCCGATCGGCTTCGGCATCACGCTCGTCGATTTCGCATTCTTCGGCACATTGCCCACGGTAGTCGGCGGCCTGCACCAGTCCCTCGGATCGATATCCCTCTGCGCCCTCTTCTGTATTCTCGCCTATATGACCATGCATCGGCAGATAGCGATCGCAGCTGGAGGAACAGAGCTCGAGGAGACAAAAACACGATCCGTCGCGACTGAGCATCAACCGCCGGCATCGCAGCCGCCGATTCTCCTGCGCCTAAAGCCGGAAAATCGGGGAGCCCTGATAAGGCTTACCGTTCGCGATCACTACACCGAGGTCGTCACAAGCCGTGGGCGCGAACTCATCCTGCTGCGCTTTGGCGATGCGCTTACGGAACTCGGCAATACGGAGGGCATACGCCTCCACCGATCCCATTGGATCGCGACGGACCACGTCGACCGGCTGAAACGCGACAACGGCAAGCTTTTCGTCATCACGCGCGACGGCGTGGAAGTGCCTGTCAGCCGCTCTTATGCCGAAGCCGTCCGGCACCGTTTCGGCTGACGACGGCACCGCGGCCGACAGGCCCATTCCAACCCGTAGTGCGCCTCCCGGCAATTCAGGCCCAGGAAGAGAGACGCTTTTTTTCAAATGCTCCCACGGCTTATGAAAGCCGTAAAGCTATTCTTTACGATCACAACCGTTGGTCTTAAAAAAATCAACCGAGTGCACGTCTACGTTCTTTAAATGCGGCCGATCGGCACCTAACTCTTTCTTCGCGCCTATATTCTTTACGTTGTATCCCTTACATATGTGGACAACCGCGATACCGCGCCTGCGTGTTTGCGGCTGATCGACCTAGACCGGTGGTATCCTTGAATATGCGGGCGCATGAACGCGCATTGCGCAGGGGGTTTTATGAAGCGATCGATGAGTGTGTCTCTGCTGCTCATGGGAACAGCGGCATTGGCGGGCTGCGGGCAAAAGCAAGACACCGTCCAGATATACAAGGACGTCGACGCGTGCATCGCGGGGGATGTCTTTTCCGCCGACGAATGCCGAACCCAATTTGCCGCAGCCGAGGAGGAGCGCCAGCGAAATGCGCCCGCCTACGAAACAGCGGCTAATTGCGAAAAGGATTACGGCGTTGGCAGATGTCAGCCGGCAACCAGCGCTCATCAGGCCGGAACGGGTCACTTTATTCCCTTGTTGGCCGGCTATCTCGTCGGCAGCGCCGCCAGATCGTTTAACGCCAAAGCACTTTACCAACCGCGTGGGAGCAGCGACTTCCGAACGGCCGCCGGACGAAGCCTTGCGAATGGCATGTTGCTTGGAAAAACAGTCTATGCGGAAAGAAAGGACGACAATACGCAATCGTCTTCCTCCAGTGGCGGCGGCGGTGGTGGCGGTGGTTCCTGGGGGAAGTCTTCCGAACGATCGACACCCTCAGCCAGCACGGTGGAACGCGGCGGCTGGGGCTCTCGCGGCTTCCACCTTTCGAGCTGACGGGTGAACGGATGAAACGTATTATCATGAATGAGCGGCCGGATTGGAAGGCCGACGCCGAAGCCTGTGGCTTCACCATCCATTCCATGTACGGTCAACGCTATTGGGATGAGAGACACGCCTACGCGTTTACCCTCGAGGAAGTAGAGACGAAACTCGAAGAACCCTCCGCCGAGTTGCTGGACATGTGCTATGCGGCGGTCGAACGGATCGCTTCGGACGATGAATTGATGCGCCGGCTGGCCATTCCGCCGGCCTATCATGACGCCGTACTGCGTTCCTGGCACAATCGGGAACGTGACCTCTACGGCCGTTTCGACCTCGCCTATGATGGGAACGGTCCGGCAAAGCTTCTTGAGTTCAACGCCGACACGCCGACCAGCCTGTTCGAAAGCGCTGTTTTCCAGTGGCGATGGCTGGAAGACATGAAGCGGCGCGGCGAACTCCCCTCCTCGGCAGACCAGTTCAATTCCATTCATGAACGCCTGATCGACGCGCTGCGCCTTCTCGCTGCGCCGTCGGGTCGCATGCACTTTGCCGGTATGCTGGAATCGGAAGAAGACCTTGTGACGCTGAACTATCTTGTCGATTGCGCCGCACAGGCCGGCTGCGAGACGAAGCTGATCGCCATGCCCGATATCGGCGTCGACGACGGCCACCGGCTGATCGATCTTCAAGACGAGCCCATCGACTGCCTGTTCAAGCTCTATCCGCTCGAAGATATGGTGCGCGAGCCCTTCGGCCGCCATCTGCCCTCAACTCCCACGCGGGTCATCGAACCGCTATGGAAACTGACACTGTCCAACAAAGGATTGCTGCCGGTATTGTGGGCAATGTTTCCCGGCCATGAAAATCTATTGCCTGCCTATTTCGAGGACGATCCGCGTATCGGCAATCTCGGCGATCGTTATGTCCGTAAACCGTTGCTTTCGCGCGAAGGCGCGAATGTGACGCTCGTCAATCACGAAGCCGGCGTCGGTACATATCACGTCGAGGGACCCTATGGTGAAGAAGGATATATCAGACAGGCATTACACCTTCTTCCCCGCTTTGGCGATGATTGGACCGTCATCGGATCCTGGATCGTTGCCGGTCAGCCGGCGGGTATCGGCATCCGCGAGGACGATACTCCCGTCACGCGCGACACCTCACGCTTCGTACCCCATTATATCGAGAGCTAGTTGATCGATAGCATCAGTATGGGTTGCCCTTACCCGGCGTTTGGCCGCTCCATGACGATCTCGGCAGAATTCATGTCGATTCCGCCATTTATGGGGTTCCGTTTGCAAATACATTTGCCTATAAGCCGCTTCTAGCCTGAAAATATTGCCCATAGCGCCCCCGGCCGGTGACCTCCCACCCTGGCCGGTTTTTGGCGCAACGAAAAAAACGGATGTGAGCCCATGCCGAAGCGCCAAGATATCAAATCGATCCTCATTATCGGTGCAGGACCGATTGTTATCGGACAGGCTTGCGAATTCGACTATTCGGGCACGCAGGCCTGCAAGGCGCTGCGAGAGGAAGGCTACCGCGTCATCCTCGTCAACTCCAACCCGGCAACGATCATGACCGATCCGGGTCTGGCGGATGCGACCTATGTCGAACCCATCACGCCCGAGGTCGTCGCCAAGATCATTGCCAAGGAGCGTCCGGACGCGCTGCTGCCGACCATGGGCGGCCAGACTGCACTCAATACCGCGCTGTCACTGAAGCGCATGGGCGTGCTCGACCGTTACAATGTCGAGATGATCGGCGCCAAGCCAGCCGCCATCGACATGGCCGAAGACCGCGCTCTCTTCCGCGAAGCCATGGCCCGCATCGGCCTCGAAACGCCGCGTTCCATGCTGGCAAACGCCACCGATATCAAGGACGCCGACCGCAAGACGCATGAGGCCGAGCGGAGCAAGCTGAAGGCATCTCTTTCTGGTCCTGAGCTCGACAAGGCGCTCGACGAACTGGAAAACCAGTGGAACCTCGGCGAAAGCGATCGCAAGCAGCGCTATATGAGCCACGCCATGGCAATTGCCGCGCAGGCACTCGATCATGTCGGCCTGCCCGCTATCATTCGTCCATCCTTCACACTCGGCGGCACCGGCGGCGGTATTGCATACAACCGCTCGGAATTCTTCGAGATCGTCGGCGGTGGCCTCGACGCCTCGCCGACTACCGAAGTCCTGATCGAAGAATCTGTGCTCGGCTGGAAGGAGTATGAGATGGAAGTCGTTCGCGACAAGGCGGACAACTGTATCATCATCTGCTCGATCGAAAACATCGACCCCATGGGCGTTCACACCGGCGACTCGATCACGGTCGCTCCCGCGCTGACGCTGACGGACAAAGAATACCAGATCATGCGCAACGCCTCGATCGCGGTTCTGCGCGAGATCGGCGTCGAAACCGGCGGCTCGAACGTACAGTTCGCGGTCAATCCGAAGGACGGTCGCCTCGTCGTTATCGAAATGAATCCGCGCGTGTCGCGCTCCTCAGCACTTGCCTCGAAGGCAACCGGCTTCCCGATCGCCAAGGTCGCCGCCAAGCTCGCTGTCGGCTACACCCTGGACGAACTCGAAAACGATATCACCGGCGGTGCAACCCCGGCATCCTTCGAGCCGTCGATCGACTACGTCGTTACCAAGATCCCGCGCTTCGCCTTTGAAAAATTCCCCGGTGCTTCCCCGGTTCTGACCACGGCCATGAAGTCGGTGGGTGAAGTCATGGCGATCGGCCGTACCTTCGCGGAATCGCTGCAGAAGGCGCTACGCGGCCTCGAAACCGGCCTGACCGGTCTGGACGAGATCGAGATCCCCGGCATCGAGGAAGGCGAAGGCAGCCAGAACGCCATTCGCGCCGCCATCGGCACGCCGACGCCGGACCGTCTGCGTATGGTTGCCCAGGCGCTGCGCCAGGGCATGAGCATCGAAGAGGTGCATGAAGGCTGCAAGATCGACCCATGGTTCCTCGAGCAGCTGAAGAACATCGTCGATATGGAAGAGCGCATCCGCGAGCACGGCCTGCCGCAGGATGCCGCCAATCTACGCATGCTGAAGGCCATGGGCTTCTCCGATGCGCGCCTCGCGACACTAACCGGCAAGCGCCCGAAGGAAGTAGCCGAACTGCGCAATTCGCTGAACGTCCGCCCGGTCTTCAAGCGCATCGATACCTGCGCCGCCGAATTCGCCTCGCCGACGGCCTATATGTACTCGACCTATGAAACGCCCTTTGTCGGCACCGCTCGTTCCGAAGCACAGGTTTCCGACCGCAAGAAGGTCGTTATCCTCGGCGGCGGCCCGAACCGTATCGGACAAGGTATCGAGTTCGATTATTGCTGCTGCCATGCCGCCTTCGCGCTGAAGGATGCCGGCTATGAAGCGATCATGATCAACTGCAACCCAGAAACGGTTTCGACCGACTACGACACATCGGATCGTCTATATTTCGAGCCGCTGACCGCGGAAGATGTTATCGAAATCTTGCGCGCGGAGCAGGAAAAGGGCGAAGTCGTCGGCGTCATCGTCCAGTTCGGCGGCCAGACCCCGCTGAAGCTCGCCGAAGCCCTGGAAAAGAATGGTATCCCGATCCTCGGCACCGCTCCTGACGCGATCGACCTTGCCGAAGACCGCGACCGCTTCCAGAAGCTCTTGATGAAGCTCGATCTCAACCAGCCGAACAACGGCATTGCCTACTCCGTCGAGCAGGCACGCCTCATTGCCTCCGAAATCGGCTTCCCGCTGGTCGTGCGCCCGTCCTACGTTCTCGGCGGCCGCGCTATGCAGATCATCCATTCGGAAGGCCAGCTACAGGGTTACCTGCTCGATACCGTTCCGGAACTGGTGCCGGAAGACATCAAGCAGCGCTACCCAAATGACAAGACCGGCCAGATCAACACGCTGCTCGGCAAGAACCCGCTGCTCTTCGACAGCTATCTGACCAACGCCATCGAAGTCGACGTCGACTGCCTCTCCGACGGTACCGACGTCTATGTCGCCGGCATCATGGAACATATCGAAGAGGCCGGCATCCATTCGGGCGACTCCGCCTGCTCGCTGCCCCCTCGCACGCTCTCCGCAGCCATGATCGACGAACTCGAGCGCCAGGCGAAAGCAATGGCCAAGGCTCTGAATGTCGGCGGCTTGATGAACGTGCAGTTCGCCATCAAGGACGACACGGTCTACGTGCTCGAAGTGAACCCGCGCGCCTCGCGTACCGTGCCCTTCGTCGCCAAGACCATCGGCGCGCCGATCGCCAAGATCGCCGCGCGCGTCATGGCCGGCGAGAAGCTGGATGCGACCTTTGCCGCCTATGGCGAAAAGCCCGATCCGCGCAAGCTGAAGCATATCGCCGTCAAGGAAGCCGTCTTCCCCTTCGCGCGTTTCCCCGGCGTCGACACTCTCCTCGGGCCGGAAATGCGCTCGACCGGCGAAGTCATCGGCCTCGATACGGATTTCGCGCTCGCCTTCGCCAAGTCGCAGCTCGGCGCCGGCGTGGAACTGCCGCGTGACGGAACGGTTTTCGTCTCGGTTCGCGACGACGACAAGCCGCGCGTGCTGCCGGCCATCCGCATGCTGGCCGAACAGGGCTTCAAGGTGCTCGCAACCGGCGGAACGCAGCGTTTCCTTGCTGAAAACGGCATCGAAGCGACCAAGATCAACAAGGTCCTTGAGGGACGGCCGCATATCGAGGACGCGATCCGCAACCGCCAGGTCCAGCTTGTCATCAATACGACCGACAGCAACAAGGCGATCTCGGATTCGAAGTCGCTGCGCCGGGCGACGCTGATGCAGAAGGTGCCCTACTACACGACCATGGCTGGCGCCGAAGCAGCTGCCATGGCGATCAAGGCGCTGAAAGCCGGAAACCTCGAGGTACAGCCGCTGCAGAGCTATTTCTGACGCAGCCAATTCGACGCGGGGAGCGTGAGCAGGATAGCCGGCTCACGTTCGTTGCGGCCCCGCCAGCCGATCGAATGGTCGGGGAGCTTCAGCAAGGGCTTCTCCTTAAACCTTCGAATTTTCTGGCATTCGTCTGTCGCAATCTGCTATAGGTGACAGAATAACGGCTCTGGATGGTTCCGAAGTACCCCTTCGGGACCTGTTTTCTTTTGTGTCTGCAGCAGAGCAACACAGGGAGTGAAGGACAAGAAAAATGGTTGAAAAGGTACCGATGACGCAGAACGGGTTCGTCAAGCTGCAGGAAGAGCTGCGCTGGCGTCAGCAGGAAGAGCGCCCGCGAATCATCGAGGCAATTGCAGAAGCGCGCGCCCACGGCGACCTCTCCGAAAATGCCGAGTACCATGCAGCCAAAGAAGCTCAAAGCCACAATGAAGGCCGCATCACAGAGCTGGAAGACCTAACGGCGCGCGCCGAAGTCATCGATCTCACCAAGATGTCCGGCTCGAAGATTAAGTTCGGCGCCAAGGTCAAGCTCGTCGACGAAGACACCGAGGAAGAAAAGATCTACCAGATCGTCGGCGATCAGGAAGCCGATGTGAAGGCCGGCCGCATCTCCATCTCCTCCCCGATCGCCCGCGCCCTGATCGGCAAGGAAGTCGGCGATTCCATCGAGGTCAATGCACCCGGTGGCGCCAAGGCCTACGAAATCCTCTCCGTCTCTTGGGGCTGATCGCCCGTGCGCGATCGCGAGACAGCGCATGCGAGCGATCTCCATGAGATCGAAATCATAGCAACGAATTTCAAACGCCGGCTTTCCGGCGTTACGTCTACGATCGTGCAGCTCATCCCCAAGCAGGTCGAGCTCGGCTATCATATCGCCACACTCGGCCCCGGCCTGCCGGAAAACCTGCCGAGGCTCGGTTGGCTCCGCCTGCCCGGTCTCTGGATGAAGCCGCGCCGCTATCGCCTCCGCGTTTGGCATGCCCGCCGCAACAACGAAATGCTTGTGGGTTTGCTGCTGCGCTCCGTTCTGCGCATGCGCCTGAAGCTTGTCTTCACCTCCGCAGCCCAGCGCCGCCACACCGGCTACACGCGCTGGCTGATCCGCCGCATGGATGCCGTGATCGCCACCAGCACCCGCTCGGGCAGCTTTCTCGAAGTGCCGCACACCGTCATCCAGCACGGCGTTGACCTCAACAGCTTCCATCCGCCGGAAAAGCCTGACGACCGCATGGCCGCAACCGGCCTGCCCGGCACCTATCTGATCGGCTGCTTCGGCCGCGTCCGCCATCAGAAGGGCACGGATCTCTTCGTCAAGGCGATGATCGAGCTGTTGCCGCGCCATCCGGACTGGACCGCCGTCGTCTGCGGCCGCGTGACAGCTGAGCACCGCAGTTTTGGCGAGCAGCTGGAAAAGATGGTGGCCGATGCTGGCCTCACCGATCGTATCCGCTTCATGGGCGAAGTCGACGATATCAAGCCCTGGTATCGCCGCGCCACCCTCTATGTCGCCCCTTCCCGCAACGAGGGTTTTGGCCTGACACCGTTGGAAGCCATGGCCTCCCGCACCGCTGTCGTCGCCTCTGATGCCGGCGCCTATGCCGAAATGATCGTACCGGGCGAAACAGGCGCCGTGGTGCCGGCGGGCGATGGCGAGACCCTGACTAGAGCGATCGCCTTCTATCTTGCCAATCCAGAGGAAACCCTTCGCCAGGGCGAAAATGCCGTGCGCCATGTGCGCAGCGAGTTCGCTTTGGAAAAGGAAGCGACCGCTATCGGCGAGGTCTACAAGCGGCTGCTTGGCGCCAACAAGTGAACGGACCGATCAGCGGCTAAGATCAATATGGTTGCGCTCGATGAATTCGATCATCGAACGATCCTCCACCATGTCTTCCTCGATGCTTTTGACGATGGACAGGACCTTGTCCCGATATTTGGTCGCACTGCTGTCATAGGTCCACCCCCGCGCCAGCTTCTCCATCAGTTCCTGCCGGGATTTCGTATAGTAGTGGTTCAGCTGCAGAAATCGGTTTGAATAGAACTCAGGGGACTTGCGTGCACGCCGAGTAAACCGCTTGCCGGCGTCATTGGCTGTCAGATCGCCATAGGCACGCGTCTGGAACTGGTGCACACTGACTTCGGTGACTTCGCATGGATCAACGATGCATTTGAAATTGCTGACATTTTCCTTTGCTGTCATCGGATCGGCGCCGCGCATCGTATAATTCAACGTCAAAGGTCCGTCCGGCGGTGTCTCATGGCCGCTGGTCGCAAACATATGCCAGGGCAGCGAGACATTCGGGAAATCGCCGACGACCTCCAGCGCCTGCTCGACCGTCGCGGCGTCCTTCGGCAGCAGGAATTCGTCGACATCGATGAACGCCATCCAACGATAATCGCCGCCAAAATTCAGGATCGCATGGGCGAAGGTGATGACCTGGCCGTTCAGTACCGCTGATGTCGCCGCATCGCGCATGCGCCCAGCCCAGGGAATAATCGTCAACGCGTCTTCGGAGAGTAGGCTTCGAAGAAGCAAGCAGGTCTCGTCCGTCGAGCCATTATCATAGATATAGAAGTGGCGAATGCCGACTGCCTGATGAAAGCGCACCCATTCCTCGATGTAACGGGCTTCGTTCTTCACGCAGGCGGCAATAGCGATGCCATGGCGCCCCGCCCTCGGCTCCGGCGGATCGATGGACAGCTTCTTGGCGTCGGACGCCTTGGGTTTCAGCCAGCGCATAAGCTTCATTCCATCGACCCTAATTTCAAAGCAGCCTCGCCGACTCCATCGAAGATCACGCCCGCGGCTTCAATGCAAACCTGTCGTCGTAACCAAAATCATATTTGAGCAATGCCGAAATGCGGGAGTAGTTGACGAAAGAGACGCCGCGCTCGGCTGCGATCTGCCGCGCAAGCACCAGATGCTCGATGATACGACTCTCTGCCCGCGCAATGCCGGAGAACGCCATGTCGCTGGAAGTCTCATAAAACCGCGGCTCGCCGGCATTGGATATATCGATCCCCAGGAAGCCGACCTGCTGCTTTGCGCAATAAAGGGCAAATTGCAGGGCCGAGACGGCGACGGACCCACCCAAAAACACTCCTCGGTCCGGTGAGAGCGAAAAACCTGCGGACCCCTCGGTATTCAATCGCACATATTGCAGTTTCTTGAGGTCGTCGACCGAACGGCGGCGCGCCCCATACGGCTTGCGGATATCGTCGATCAGGATGATGGTCTTGTCTGCCAGCCAACTTTTGTCGATTTCGCACAGCGCACGCAGCACCGCCACGGAAAACAGGCAAAGAGAACCGGGAGCCACCTTCTCGCGCAGCATGTCGAGATGTCGCCAGACAAAACGCTCATCCTCGACGGCAATTGCTAAAGGCTCGCCGATCCGGTCGCCAGACAGGCCGATGGCACCGTTCAAAAGAATGGCACTGCGGAATTCCAGACCACTCAGATCGCAATCGCGAATTGATGGACCCGAGCCGACGATGTAGACCGCATCGCCGCAACGTTCGCGCAGACGATCCATGCCGGCAAGGCTTGCAACCTTGGCGCCGCGGTAAAGCACCTCGCTGACATTCTGGCTGCGAACGATGCTGAGCCCCGGAAACCAGTCCTGCACATGAGCCCGGGAGCCGCCTAGAAAGAGGCGCACGCCAGACTTAATCACCGACCGATGCCAGGGGCGATCCGCCATTCGCCTAGAGCTCCACCAGGCCGAGCTTCTTGACTTGCCGAATGGTCAGCATGGTGCGCACGGTGTCGACATGTTCATTCGCCGTCAGAACTTCGATGACGAAATCCTGGAAACGAGTGAGATTTTCCGCAACGCAGTGCAGCAGGAAATCGCTGTCGCCGGACACCATCCATGCCTGCCGAACCAGCGGCCATGCCGAGGTTGCGCTGGCAAAAGCCTTGAGGTTCGCTTCCGACTGATGCTTGAGGCCGACCATGCAAAAAGCCACGAGATCGAAGCCCAATTTCGGGCTGTTCAACATGGCGTGATAGCCTTCAATAACGCCGGCTTCTTCCAATTTGCGCACGCGGCGCAGACATGGCGGCGCCGAAATGCCGACCCTGTCTGCGAGCTCGACGTTGGTCATGCGTCCGTCCCGCTGGAGTTCCCGCAGAATCTTGATATCGATGGCATCGAGCTCAGCGCGAAGCACTTTCTTGCCTTTCTTTAATTCCCCCTCGCCAGCTTCTATATAAGGCAGGAAAATACGCAAGAAAGTTTCTCTCGCGTAGTTGATTCTTACACAAAGCAGATTTGCTCTGTGTGTAATGCAAGGCTGCCCTTGAATAAATGCATAAGGCAATCATAAATGAAGCCGCGGATCGCGAAATCGCCTGCTTTGCGCGCTTGAAGCCGCGGTTTCCCAATCGCCGAAATTGAAAGGACTGACTATGCCTGCCCGCCACACAAAGGTGCTCATCATCGGTTCCGGCCCAGCCGGTTACACCGCGGCGGTTTACGCCGCGCGCGCGATGCTGCAGCCGGTTCTGATCGCTGGTCTCGAACAGGGCGGCCAGCTGATGATCACGACCGATGTCGAGAACTATCCGGGCTTTGCCGATCCTATCCAGGGACCATGGCTGATGGAGCAGATGCTTCAGCAGGCACAGCATGTCGGCGCCGAAATCGTCAACGACCTCGTGACCGAAGTCGATACCAGCAAGCGTCCTTTCGTTGCCCATACAGATAGCGGCCAAGTCTGGACCGCCGACACGCTCATCATTGCCACCGGCGCCAAGGCGAAATGGCTGGGTATCGAGAGCGAACAGCATTTCCAGGGCTTCGGCGTCTCCGCCTGCGCCACCTGCGATGGCTTCTTCTACCGCAACAAGGACGTGATCGTGGTCGGCGGCGGTAACAGCGCCGTTGAAGAGGCGCTCTATCTCTCCAACATCGCCAAATCGGTGACCGTGGTGCATCGCCGCGATACTTTCCGTTCGGAAAAGATCCTGCAGGAGCGCCTGTTCGCCAAGGCAAACGTCAAGATCCTCTGGAATACTGAGGTTGCCGAAATCACCGGCACGCCCGCCAAGCCGCCGATGCCGCCATCGGTCACGGGCGCACGCCTGCGCGATGCGCGTACCGGCGCCATCACGGAAATGCCGATCGACGGTGTCTTCGTTGCCATCGGCCATGCGCCGGCGACCGAGCTCTTCAAGGGCAAATTGAAACTCAAGGACAATGGCTATCTCTGGACCGCTCCTGATTCGACCGCGACCAGCGTCGAAGGCATCTATGCCGCGGGTGATGTGACCGATGATACATTCCGCCAGGCGATCACGGCAGCCGGGATGGGCTGCATGGCCGCGCTTGAGGCGGAACGCTATTTGACCGGGCACATGCCCGTCGCCGTGGCTGCGGAGTGATGCAGCCGATGAGGGGAAACGGCATGCCATTGGATTGGGATAAGCTGCGTATCTTTCACGCGGCTGCCGAAGCGGGTTCATTCACGCATGCGGCCGACAAGTTGCACTTGTCTCAATCCGCCATTAGCCGGCAGGTCAGCGCTCTCGAGCAAGACGTTGGCATTAAGCTTTTCCACCGCCATGCGCGCGGCCTCATCCTGACCGAACAGGGTGAGCTGCTCTATCGCACGGCCCATGACGTTTTGCTGAAGCTCGAAACGGTCAAGATGCAATTGACCGAAACGACCGACAAGCCGAGCGGCAAGCTGCGCGTGACGACCACAGTCGGTCTCGGCCAGGGCTGGCTCACAGACAAGATCCAGGAATTCCTGCAGCTCTATCCGGACATGCAGATTCAGCTGATCCTCGACAACGAGGAGCTGGATGTGAACATGCGCCATGCGGACTGCGCCATCCGTCTGCGCCAGCCGCAGCAATCGGATCTCATCCAGCGCAAGCTCTTCACCGTGCACATGCACGTCTATGCGGCCCCCTCCTATATCAACCGCTACGGCGAGCCGCAGTCGGTAGAGGATCTAGACGAACATCGCATCATCAGCTTCGGCGAGCCGGCACCAAACTACCTGCTCGACGTCAACTGGCTGGAGATCGCCGGCCGGTCTTCGGACAACAAGCGCGTGCCGCACCTGCAGATCAACAGCCAGACGTCGATCAAGCGCGCCTGCCTGCTTGGTATCGGCATCGCGGTATTGCCTGACTATATCGTCGGCCGCGACCCCGGCCTCATTCAGCTTGCCATCAATGCCGACGTGCCGTCCTTCGACACCTATTTCTGCTATCCCGACGAGATGAAGAACGCGGCCAAGCTCAAGGTTTTTCGTGATTTTATTGTCGCGAAGGCTCGTAACTGGAACTTCTGACGAAGGTAAGTCACTGATAACGAACTCTTTTTACGGCTAGTATATCAGCCACGCATATGATGCATAGCTGATATGCACAAATGAGAGTTGAAGCCTGCCCATTTAACTACCATATCGCACATAGCTGATGCACACGGTGGCTTTTCCTCCCAGTTCCACCGCATTGGCTGTTCCCCTCTGGAGGTTTTTGACCTTCATACCTATAGGGCCCTGGTTCACTCCGGAGGCCCTTTTTTTTGCCCTTTTGCCGCCGACGTAGCAAACGCATAACTGCCATGCACAAAAAAGCATTGCGCACTGCACAAATTAGCATCATAACGCACTCAGCTGATGCACACGGTGGCTTTTCCTCCCAGTTCCACCGCATTGGCTGTTCCCCTCTGGAGGTTTTGACCTTCACACCTATAAGGGCCCTGGTTCATTCCGGTGGCCCTCTTTTTTTGCCTAATTTCTAAGCACGCACGTCGACGGCCTTGCCGAAAATAATCTTCAGCGTCGCCCTTGATATATCGAAAATCGTCGATACATAAATCGCAATTATTCGATATTCATATGGTGAACGCCATGGACAAGAACGAGATATTGAAGGCTCTGGCCCACCCGGCCCGGCTCGAAATCCTCAATCACCTCAAAGATCCGCACACCCATTTCCCGACCCAGGAGCACCCGTTGGAGCTCGGCGTCTGCGCTAGCCAGTTCGAGCGCTGTGGCCTGTCGCAATCGACCGTCTCAGCGCATCTCGGCACGCTGCATCGCGCCGGCCTGGTGACGACGCGGCGCCTTGGCCAGTGGATTTTCTACAAGCGCAACGAGGAAACGATCGCCGAATTCCTCGCGGCCATGCAGAAGGAACTCTGAAAATGTCTGCTGCGCTCCCTGTATTTGCGCCCATGCCCCCCGTCACCGACGCAATCTTCCCCGAGAAGCTGCTGCCTTAACCACCATAGTTCTTCGGACCTGGCGATCGCCTCGTCCTGATTTCCCCGCCCCCTATAGAAAGGACGATCCATGACCAAATTATTCGAACCGACGAAGCTGGGTGATATTTCCATCGCCAACCGCATCGTCATGGCACCTCTGACGCGCAATCGCTCGCCGAATGCAGTGCCGAATGAACTGAACGTAAAATACTACGCCCAGCGCGCCACTGCCGGCCTGATCATCACCGAAGCAACGGCGATTACCCATCAGGGTCAGGGCTACGCCAACGTTCCCGGCCTCTACAGCAAGGAAGCGCTCGATGGCTGGAAGAAGGTGACGGATGCCGTGCATGCCAACGGCGGCAAGATCGTCGTGCAGATGTGGCATGTCGGTCGTATCTCCCATACGACCCTGCAGCCGAATGGTGGCAAGCCGGTCTCGTCGACCTCCAAGCGCGCTGAGAATTCGAAGACCTATCTGGTCAACAGCGACGGCACCGGCGGCTTTGCCGATGTTTCCGAACCGCGTGCGCTAGAAACCTCAGAAATCCCGGGCATCATCGAGGATTACCGCAAGGCGGCCCGCGCCGCGATCGATGCCGGCTTTGACGGTGTCGAGATTCATGGCGCCAACGGCTACCTGATCGACCAGTTCCTACGCGGCAACGTCAACGACCGCACCGACCAGTATGGCGGCGCAATCGAGAACCGCGCGCGTTTCCTGTTCGAAGTGGTCGATGCCGTCACCAAGGAAGTCGGTGCCGGCCGCACGGCGATCCGCATCTCGCCTGTCACGCCATCCGGCGATGCCAGCGATCCGGCGCCGCAACAGCTCTTCACCTACGTCGTCGAAGGCCTGGCAAAATATGACCTCGCCTATATCCACGTCATCGAAGGCCAGACCGGCGGTAAGCGCGACTTCCTGCCCTTCGACTATGACGCTCTCCACTCGGCCTACAAGGCTGCAGGCGGCAAGGCCGGCTGGATGGTCAACAATGCCTATACCCGCGAGATGGCGATCGAAGCCGTCGACAGCGGCAAGGCCGATGTCGTTGCCTTCGGCAAGCCGTTCATCTCCAATCCGGATCTCGTCCGCCGCCTGAAGGAAAACGCACCGCTCGCCCAATGGGACCAGGCAACGCTCTACGGCGGCGGCGCCAAGGGCTACGACGACTATCCGACCCTGGACGAAGCAGCATAACCTCTCTGACGGACCGGCCTCTACCCCAGTGGCAAGGCTGGCATAAAGCTAACGATGAGCCCCGCACCAAGATGTTGCGGGGCTTTTCCACTCGCTGTTGTAACCAGTGCCCTTGGACAGAATGCCTGACCGGCGGCTCAAGCTGCCGGAAGACAGCCGATAGAGGCAAGGCTTGCCCTCACCGCCTCATCGATCGGCGTATGCGGCTCCTCGCCAAGAACAGCCACCAGCCTGTCGTTCCGCATCTCCAACGGCACATCCCAGAGATAGCTCATCTCGCGCAGTTCCCGCATGAATGTTACGAAGGGAGAGGCTAGCGGTACGATCCACCAGGGAAATGATTTCACCTTTACCTTGCGTCCAACGACGCGCTGCACGGCTTCGATCATCTGTCTGCCGTCTCCATCCCAGTGACCACGCATATGATAGACGGCGAAAGCCGGCAGCTTATCGCCTTTCTCTATCAGCCGGATCATGGTCTCTGCTACATCAGGCAGATAGGCCCATTGATGGCCGACACCGCGCTTGCCTGGATAGGTCACGGTGCTGATCGCCTTACCCGGCGTCACCATGGCCTGCGAAAACCAGCTATTGGCCCGAGAGCCGCCGAAGAAATCGCCGGCGCGAACGATGATAACAGGCGTACCGCCCTGCTCTGCCGCCGCCCGCAGGCGCCGTTCCATCTGCACGCGGATAGCGCCTTTGCGGGTCTTCGGCCGTTGCGCGCTATCTTCCGTGACATTCGGGAAAACATCGGGACCGAAATTATAAACCGTACCGGGCAGCACGATCCGTGCACCAACCGCCTTGGCGGCGGCAATGGTATTGTCGAGCATCGGCAGGACGACCTTGCCCCAATTGCGATAGCCGGGCGGGTTGACCGCATGCACGATGACATCCGCACCTTGCGCCGCCTTCAGAACATCATCCGCCTGCATGGCATCGCCCTGGAACCAGTCGAACTTCGGCTGGCGGCGAGCCGCCTCGGCCGCATTGCGGTTCAGCGCCCGGATGCGCCAGCCACGAAGGGCAAGCCCTTCCGCGACAGAACCGCCAATGCCACCGGTCGCGCCGAGTATCAGTGCCGTCTTCGTGCTTTCCTTATTGTTGCTCATCGTCATCTCCATCGGTTTCGATGGGCTGACTATGCTTGGTATCGGCGATAAACGAAATTGCTGAAAAATCTGCAGATGATATACATAAATGTATGGCGTCGCTATCTGAACCAAGCTGGGATTTCTATCGCACCTTTCTTGCCGTGCTGGAGCATGGCTCGCTGTCGGCCGCTGCCCGCGAACTCGGCCTGACACAGCCGACGGTCGGCCGTCATATCGACGCCTTGGAACAATCGGTGGGTGCGGAGCTGTTCACTCGTTCGCAACAGGGGCTGTTGCCGACCGACACCGCCCTCGTTCTGAAACCTTATGCCGAGACTTTAGCGAGCACGACCGCCGCACTGTTGCGCGCGGCCTCCGGCTCGAAGGACAAGGTCCGTGGAACAGTGCGCGTCAGCGCGAGCGAAGTCATCGGCACGGAAGTGCTGCCGCCGATCCTTGCCAAATTGCAGGCAATCTATCCCGACCTGATCGTCGAGCTTTCAGCCTCCGATACGGTGGAAGATCTGCTGCAACGTGAGGCCGATATCGCCGTGCGCATGGTCGCACCGGCGCAAGAAGCACTACTCGCCCGGCATATCGGCATCATCTCTCTCGGCCTCTTCGCCCATCGCGATTATATCGAGCGGTACGGCAAGCCCGAAACCCTCGAGGAACTGCGTCGGCACAAGCTCATCGGCTTCGATCGCCAGACTGCCTATATACGCATGATGCTGAAGCGTTATCCGATGCTCGAAGGCGCTTCCTTCAGCTTTCGTTCCGATCACAGCATCGCGCTCCACAATGCGCTGCGCGCCGGCATCGGCATCGGTTTCTATCAGATCCCCTTGGCAAGCCGCGATCCAAACCTCGTGCAGATATTGTCCGAGATAAAGGTGGAGATCGACACCTGGATCGTCATGCATGAAAACCTGAAGACGTCGCCACGCTGCCGCGTGACGTTCGATGCCCTCGTTGCGGGTTTGCTTGATTACATCAAGGAAAACAACGTGGAGAATGGATTTTGACCATGGGAACAGCGGTGGAACTTGTGCCGTACGACCCATGCTGGCCAGGGGATTTCGAACGCATCCGCGAAAAGCTCGAACGATTGCTGGCGCCCTATGTCGTGACGATCGAACATATCGGCAGCACATCCATTCCCGGGATCGCCGCAAAACCGCTCATCGACATCGATATCATCTTGCACAGCTCAGCCGATGTGCCTGCGGCGACCCAGATTCTTCTGCGGGAGAATTACGAACCGCGTGGCAATCGCTATGACGACGATGTCTGGGCCTTCATGCGGCGCGACGGCAGGCCGCCGGAGCGCGTCTATCTCTGCCCGCCGAACAACCGGACCCACGAGCGCCGGGTGATCTTTCGCGATTATCTTCGAGCGCATCCTGCAGAAGCGGCAGCCTATGCCGCGCTGAAATTGGAGCTCGCCGGAATGCATCGACATGATGGCGATCGCTACACTGCCGAGAAACGTCATTTCGTCGACGCGGTTATCGAAAAGGCAGTCGGCCAGCGGCAGATCTAGGCGCCTGGAGCGGTATCCACCGGCGGAAAATGCATCTGGCCGTCGATGACTTCCGTTTCCGGTCGGTCACCGCCATCGGCATATTCCTCATGCCATTTGCCGCTCTCGTCCTGCCAGCTGATTTCGGCTGAATCTCCCCCGATTTGCTGTTCCGCCGCCACGATCCTCGCGGCCTCCACCGCCTCGGAATGTGTTGGAAACGCTTCCGAATAAACGTCACGGAAGCGATAAGCCCACCCACCGTCATGCGGCACGATTTCGTAAACGACCTTGACCATTCAGACCCTCCTTCTCATCTGCCAAGACCTTCGAACCGGACGTTGCCGGCAGAATCGCGTGCATCTGAGACGGGTTCGAGGATGCCGCGACATTGTGATTGGGCAGACCTGTCCGCATAGTATTCCATTAAACCGCGTTAACTGCAAATTTCGCCCTCCTCCCCGCAAGCTTGATGTGCGAAATCCTTGCTTTAGAGTGCAACCGTGAATCGGCGCAAAGGTGGGGAAAGTGATCATAACGAAATGGTTTAAGCAGGAGAAAAACCTGCTAGTGGCACTGGCGATTGCTGTCGTCGCCTATGTCGGCGAGCATTCCATACTGGAAATGGGCCAAGGCACTGCGATGGTCGCCGCCGTGGCATTGATCGCGACGATTGTATTAGCATCCATGCGCGTCGCCCACCACGCAGAGACCCTCGCCGTCAAGGTCGGCGATCCCTACGGCACGATGATCCTCACTCTTTCGGCCGTTGCGGTCGAAGTCATCATCCTCGCCATCATGATGAGCGGCGAGAGTTCGCCGACGCTGGTGCGCGATACCATCTATGCCGCCGTCATGCTCGATATCAACGGCATCCTCGGTCTTGCTGCTCTTCTCGGCGGTCTGAAACATGGCGAACAGCCCTATAATGACGATTCCAGCCGGACCTATGGCGTTATGATCTTGACCGCTATGGGCATTTCGATGATCGTGCCCGAGTTCATCCCGGATGCGAAATGGCACTACTATTCGGCCTTCACCATCGTCGCGATGATCGCCCTCTATGCGCTGTTCCTGCGCATGCAGGTCGGCCGGCACAGCTATTTCTTCAGCTACAGCTATCCGCGCTCGGAGAAGAAACTCGCTGCCGGAGAGGCTGAAGAGCATCATGAAGAAGAATCCACGACAACTTCGATCGTCACGATCTTGATCGGCGTCGTGCTGATCGGCGTGCTGGCGGAATTCATGTCGGCCTTCATGGATACCGGCCTCAAGGGCACGGGCGCTCCGCCCGCCATCGCCGCGATCGTCGTTGCCGCCATCTCCGCCGCACCGGAAATTCTGACTGCTCTGCGGGCGGCGCTCAGAAATCGCATGCAGGCGACAGTCAATATCGCTTTAGGCGCCTCTCTTTCGACCGTCATCCTGACGGTGCCGGTCATGGAGGCGATTGCGCTCTATACCGGCCAGCCCTTCATGATGGCCATGTCGCCAGTGCAGACGGTCATGGTAATGATCACCCTGATCGTCGCCGCCATCAACCTCAACGACGGCGAAACCAACGCCATTGAGGGCATGACCCATTTCATTCTCTTTGCCACTTTCATCATGCTGACAGCGCTCGGTCTTTGATTCCGATTTCAAAGACTTGCGCCGACTGGCGGATTCAAATTGCGAAACGCTTGAATCAGTTGATGAAGATGAAACCGGCAAGCTGAATGCAAAAAGCCCGCCATCTCTGGCGGGCTTTTCAATTGAACGATTATGGCCGCTTACTTGCAGGCGCCGCAGAAGCGCTGGATGCGGCGGCAAGCTTCCTCGAGCAGCTCCTCCGAAGTCGCGTAGGAGATGCGGAAGTTCGGGCCGAGGCCGAAAGCGGAACCGTGGACGACCGCCACACCTTCCGATTCCAGCAGTTCGGAGACGAAATCCTCGTCCGTCTCAATGACCTTGCCGGTCGGAGCCGTCTTGCCGATCAGGCCGGCGCAGGACGGATAGACGTAGAAGGCGCCTTCCGGAACCGGGCAGGAAATGCCCTTCGCCTGGTTCAGCATCGAGACTACGAGATCGCGGCGACCTTCGAAGATCTTCTTGTTGCGCGGAATGAAGTCCTGCGGCCCGTTCAGCGCTTCGACGGCAGCCCACTGGGCGATTGAGGTCGCACCCGAGGTCTGCTGACCCTGGATCATGTCCATCGCCTTGATGAGCTGCAGCGGGCCGGCAGCATAGCCGATACGCCAGCCGGTCATCGCATAGGCCTTCGACACGCCGTTCATCGTCAGCGTGCGGTCGTAGAGGCTCGGCTCGACCTCGACCGGAGTGGCAAACTTGAACTCGCCATAGGTCAGGTGCTCGTACATGTCGTCGGTCAGGATCCAGACATGCGGATGCTTGACCAGCACGTCCGTCAACGCCTTCAGCTCAGCATGCGAATAGGCCGCGCCCGACGGGTTGGACGGCGAGTTGAACATGAACCACTTGGTCTTCGGCGTGATCGCCTTCTCAAGATCGGCCGGCTGAAGCTTGAAGTTGTTGGCCTGTGTCGTGGCAACGAAAACCGGCGTGCCACCGCACAGCGACACCATTTCCGGGTAGGAAACCCAGTACGGCGTCGGGATGATGACTTCATCGCCGGGGTTCAGCGTCGCCATAAAGGCGTTGAACAGGATCTGCTTGCCGCCCGTGCCGACGATGGTCTGCTCGGGAGCATATTCCAGATTGTTCTCGCGCTTGAACTTGGCGGCGATCGCCTTGCGCAGTTCCGGAATGCCGGCAACCGGCGTGTACTTCGTCTCGCCGCGATTGATCGCGTCGATGGCCGCCATCTTGATATTATCGGGCGTATCGAAATCCGGCTCACCGGCGCCGAGGCCGATCACGTCGCGTCCTTTTGCTTTCAGCTCGCGCGCTTTCTGGGAAACGGCGATGGTGGCAGAAGGCTTTACACGGGAAAGAGCGTCGGCAAGAAAGGCCATGGTGATCGGTCCTATTCGGTTGAAAATGGCAGAAAGCCTGTGGACCAGATTTCTGCGCTAAGCTCTATGTCGAATATGGGCCGACGTTTCAAGCACAAAGGCGTCACAGTGGCTTTATTTCATGGGTTTCCGGGCCATGTGCATAAGCTTTCCTTACCCGGCTAGAAGCCTGACCGCGAGCGCGCTTGCCGATTTTGCCCGGACCGCATGGATCGTAGCCAGGCATCGCCGCTCGATCCAAACTTGAATCATTACGCGAAGCGCCTGAATCGGATTCTGAGGATGCTGGGAATTTCTAATAGAGATCAAATACTTCCCTCGGTATCATCTTCCCACGGGGCCGGCCGGATGCCTCTTGCGTGCAAAACGCCTCCCTCGCAAGCAGGCTTGAATGAGCCGAAAAGCATCCATCAGTCAAAAGCGAGAACACAAAGGCGTTATCGGCTCCGCAACTAGCCTTGAATGGCAACTGAACGGCCCCACCTTGCAAAAGCGAGGCTATTGGGAGGTCAGACAGATGCGTGAGGCAAAAGCGGATTCAGGCGGAAACCGATTTGCGATCGCCTTGATGGTCTGTGCCCTGCTGACGGCAACATCGGTGTTTGCCGAACCTATACAGACCATCCAGACGCAAAAGGTCGACGTCAAGGTCGAGACGATCGCGGCCGGGCTGGAACATCCCTGGGCGGTTGCCGTACTGCCCGATGGTGCCTATCTCGTGACCGAACGGCCAGGCCGCATGCGGCTCATCCGTGATGGCAAGATTTCCGCTCCAATCTCAGGCGTCCCCAAGGTTTATGCCCATGGTCAGGGGGGCTTGCTGGATGTGGAACTCGATCCGAAATTCTCCAGCAACCGCACCCTTTATTTCACCGCCTCGGTGGCAGGCGACGGCGGAAGCGGTACGGCCGTATTCCGCGCCACACTATCTCCTGACGAAAAGCAGCTGACCGATGTGAAGCGCATTTTCGTGATGAACAAGCTGTCGCGCGGAAATCTCCAATACGGCTCGCGCATCGCGATCGCCCGCGATGGTAGCCTTTTCGTCAGCCTTGGCGATCGCTTCCAACAGGATCGCGCACAGGATTTTCACGACGATGCCGGCTCCATCATCCATATCGGCGCCGATGGCAGCATTCCTGCCTATAATCCGTTCAGAGACGGAAAGCGTGCCCTTCCCGAAATCTGGACGAAGGGCCATCGCAATCCTCAGGGCATCACCTTCGACAGCCAGACGAACAAACTCTATACGGCAGAGCACGGCGCCCGGGGCGGCGATGAGATCAACACGCCCGAAGCCGGCAAGAACTACGGCTGGCCGGTCATCTCCTATGGCGTCAATTATAACGGCACGAAAATCGGCATCGGCACCGCAAAGGCAGGTATGGAGCAGCCGCGCTTCTATTGGGACCCTTCGATCGCCCCCGGCGCCATTGCAGTCTATCGCGGCAAGATGTTTCCCGAATGGAACGGTGATTTCCTCGTCACGGCGCTGAAGTTCGAGCTGCTCTCACGGCTAAGCCAGAACGGCAAAGGCAAAATCACCGAGCGGGAACGCATGTTTGAGGGAAAATTCGGCCGCTTGCGCGACATAACGGTCGCGCCCGACGGTGCGTTGCTGATCACGACGGATGAAAGCGACGGTGCGCTTCTGAGGATTTCGAGAGCAGCAAGTTAGGCTCAACGCGCCGCTTGGAGCATCTTTCGGCCTTGCCGCAAGCAAAAGCAGCTGCTAACGGTCGGCCTCATTCTTTCCTCCCCTTCCCGCAGGATGCAGATGTCTCGCATACAGGCGAATTTGTTGTTGTTGCTTGCCGCCGCGATCTGGGGCGGCGGTTTCGTTGCGCAATCGACAGCGATGAAGGCGATCGGACCCTTCTGGTTCATCGGCCTCAGATTCGCCGTGGCCACCATGGTCGTCCTGCCTTTCGTGTGGATGGAAAACAGGAAGGCCGCCAAGCCGCTGACGCCTCGCAACTGGCTCTCCTTTCTGCTGATCGGCCTCGCTCTCTTCGGCGGAGCGGCAACGCAGCAGCTCGGCCTGCTGACAACGACGGTCACGAATTCTAGCTTCATCACCGGTCTCTACGTGGTCTTCGTGCCGCTGATCGCCGTTATCTTCCTGCGCCGCTCGCCGCATTGGATCATCTGGCCCGCGGCATTGATGGCGCTTTGCGGCATCTACCTGCTGTCGGGTGGCTCCTTCTCGCGCCTCACCGTCGGCGATTTCCTGACCGTGATCTGCGCACTCTTCTGGGCAGCGCAAATCACGCTCGCCGGCTCCGCCGTCAACGACACCGGCCGGCCGCTTGGCATCTCCGCCACGCAATTTGCCGTCACCGCCGTTCTCGCTCTCGCGGTTGCCGCCGCCATCGAACCAATCAGCATCGCCGATATTAGCGCCGCACTCGGCGAGATCCTCTATGTCGGCATCTTTTCCTCAGGCCTGGCTTTCGCGCTGCAGATCATCGGCCAGCGTTATACGACCGCTCCCCAAGCCGCGATCTTCCTGTCTTCGGAGGCACTGTTCGGGGCTTCACTCGGCGCCTTGCTGCTCGGCGAAACCATCGGCCCTCTCGGCTATGCCGGCTGCGCCTTGATGTTTACGGCGATGCTGGCCGTGGAATTGGTGCCGGAATTGACTCGGCGGCGCGACGCCACAGCATAAAAAACGCCGGAAATGCGCGCTTTTAGGCGCTTGACAGCATGGCACGCCAAAATTTTTCGAACAATCGAAAACGGCTGTTCACACCAGCGGATTTGGGGAAATTTCGCCAAAACTATATCGCGAGCGATGCAAAACCCTTAGAAACTTGTTTCAAAGTGGGAAAATTTGCGAATCGCCTTAACATATTCGCGTTACGGTATTGTGCCTGTTGTGCCACGTTAAAAAACTTTTGCTTGCCAATTTCCCATAAACACAGCACTCTCAACAGTGTTCGGGCATTTTTAGAGCATGGGAAGTCCTAATAGAATTGCGAGCCGGAAACGCTAATATTCCGGTCAGCTTGGTCGAGAAGCGGGGTGGCAAACATCGCATCGAGATCATGCCGAGTTACGGGGACCTTTTCCTTCAAATTTCGAGAACTGCCTGCAAGCGCCCGCAAGGGCAACTGAAGTAATGCTGCCCGTGTGGATGGTGGGCAGAGAGAAAAGGACCTGAGGCATGGCCGAGACTGGCACTGTAAAGTTTTTCAATACCGATAAGGGCTTCGGTTTCATCAAACCGGACAAGGGTGGCGCGGACATCTTTGTACACATTTCTGCAGTTCAGGCTTCTGGTCTGGCAGGATTGTCGGAAAACCAGAAGGTAAGCTTCGACACGGAACCGGATCGCCGCGGCAAGGGGCCGAAGGCCGTCAATCTGCAGATTGCTGGCTAAGACACCTTACGGCTTTCAAATTCGAGTTGAGGCCCGGCAGCAATGCCGGGTTTTGTCATTCAGTCTGCATTCAGTTTGCCACGTATAATTTGCCTCCCATGAAAGGGCGGGAATGACTTTTGTCCCGCTTCCGTTAGAGGATAGGCCAATGACCATACTCGGCAAAACGCTTGTCATGTCCGCCGTCGCGGCGGCATTGACGATCACTTCCATGAGCGCCGCTTCCGCCGGCGAATACTGGCGCCATCATAACCGAGACGGCTGGGCATTCGGCGCCGCCGGGCTCGCAACCGGCCTGATCGTCGGCTCCGCCATTGCCAGCCAGCCGCGCTACGTCGAACCGGCCCCGGCCTATGTCGACCCAGGCTACGACGCTCCTCCCCCTGGCTACTACTATCGCCCAGCACCGCGCCGCGTCTATGTCGAGCGCGACGTCAGCTATTATGCGCCAGCGCCGGCATACGGTCTGCGTCCCTGGTCGTCCGCATGGATGCGCTATTGCTACGACCGCTACAGAAGCTTCGATGGCCGCACCGGCACCTATGTCGGCTTTGACGGCATGCGCCATTTCTGCACGGCCGACTGATTTTCGACAGATAGCCCGAATGAGAATGCAGGAACCGAGGCGCCGCTTTCAAGCGGCGCCTGATTGATTTGTAGCCGCCTCTCCTCTCAGAAAAACGTCTCCGATAGAACGCCGGCGTACGCGTTCTGAGCTGCCGTCCAGACACTCTGTGATAATATCCCGCATGATCACGCTGGCATTATGTGCTCGTTGCCATCATTTTAACCGTGCGGCAAAGGTTTCCAGGTCGAGGATGGGCATCAAAAATCATTTGATCGAAGGTGTTTCGGGAACCGGCAAGACCTCTGTCGCCACCGAACTGCAGCGGCGCGGCTACCATGTCATCCATGGCGATCGGGAGTTGGCCTATAAGGGCGATCTGGAAACGGGTGAACCGCTGGATGCCTCTGCCCTTCGGGAGCACATTGGCGATGTGGCCTTCGGGCACAGACATCACCTTTGGGATGTCGGCAAGGTCAAATCCCTCGTCGCCGATCGAAGCAATCCGACCACTTTCTTCTGCGGCGGCTCCAGGAATTTTCATCGCTTTATCGATCTGTTCGATGAGGTCTTCGTGCTCAACGTAGATCCGGACACGTTAAACCGCCGGCTTGCCACCAGACCGGAAGATGAGTTTGGCGGCAAGCCCGCCGAGCGAGACGTCATCGTGCGATTGCACGCGACGCAGGAGGACATTCCGAAGCATGCGATAAACATCGACGCTACAGTGCCGCTCGCCAATGTTGTCGACGATATTCTTTCCAGATGCTACGGGAATGCGGGGCAAAAGGCCCGCTGGTAACGCTTTGCCTACAGCCCACGCAGGAAGGGATTGGTGCGGCGCTCGTCGCCGATCTTGCTCCCCGGCCCGTGACCACAGATGAAGCCGACTTCATCGCCAAGCGGGAAAACCTTGTCGCGGATCGATTCCAAAAGCTGCTGATGATTGCCGCCGGGCAGATCGGTTCTGCCGATCGACCCGTTGAACAGCACGTCGCCGAGATGGGCAAAGCCCTGCTTCCTGTTGACATAGATGACATGGCCGGGCGCATGGCCGGGGCAATGGAAAACCTCGAATTCATGCTCGCCGAAGGAAACCTTGTCGCCCTCCTTCAGGAAGCGGTCCGGCGTAACGTTGCGCACGCCGCTGATGTTGAACATCTTGCCTTTGGCTTCGATATCCTCCAGCAGGAAGCGATCGTCCTCATGCGGGCCGATCACCTCGATGCCGAGTGCCTCACGCACCTCGTCGGCACCGCCGGCATGATCGATATGGCCGTGTGTCAGCCAGATGGCCTTGAGGGTAATGCCGTTCTCGCGCACCGTCTGCAGGATGATATCGACATCGCCGCCCGGGTCGACCACCACGCCTTCCTTGGTCTCCGGATCGAACAGGATGGTGCAGTTCTGTTCGAAAGGGGTCACCGGAATGATGCCGGCCTGGAGCATGCCCATGGAGCGCCTCGTCTGTTTGATCGTCGTACTGCCGGTATAACGGCAAACATCAGACAAAACAGCCCCCGAAGCTTCAAAGTGATCCAAACGCGGCAACCGAACCTCAAGATTCGATAATACCCATGTTTTCAAACGCTTATTTGATCCTCTCATCGAACGATGACCTATTGGTGTCCGGCAAACCGGAACACTCAGGCACTCGAAACGTTGAAGATAGGTCTTTCAAGACAGAAGGAGAAAACCAATGTCCTTGAAGAGAAATCTGTTGCTGACCGGCTTTGTCCTTCTCGGCAGCGCGGGTCTCGCCCAGGCCGAGATGGCCGCAACCACCGCCACGGATATAGAAGTTCGTTCCGGGCCCGGTGCGGAATTCCCGACCGTTGGTGTCGCCACTCGCGGGTCCGAAGCAACACTCGACGGCTGCGTCGAAGGTAGCCGCTGGTGCCGGGTCGACGTCAATGGCATGCGCGGCTGGGTCTATGCGCAATATCTGAGCGTCGAACAGAATGGCACCTCGGTCGTCGTTCAGGACCACCGGGATGATCTGGGCATTCCCACCATCACCTATGAACAGACCGATCCGATCCAGACCGGCAGCGTCCAGCGCGTTCAGCCCGATCCGAGCGACGAATTGCTGGGGCCCGTCGATCAGAGCGGTGGCGATGTAGTCGCAATCACCCCGCCTGAGGAAGTCCGCACCTATATCGACGACAATCCGGTCGATACTGTTCAGTTGCGTGGAGATCTGGTGGTTGGCGCCACCGTTCCGCAAAGCGTGGAAGTACACCGTATTCCAGACTACCAATACAGCTACGTCGAGGTAAACCACCAACCCGTATTGGTCGATCCGGGTACACGCCGCATCGTCTACGTCTACCGCTGATTCGCCTCGCAGGACAGCATAAGACGGCGAAATTGACATGCGGCGGGTCGGCCGCATGTCCAAACCGAGGATTTCCCCTGAAATTATTAGGGAATTCTCCCGTTTGAGTTGCTCTTCTATTTCCAGCGATCCGTGCATGATGTAATCCTAATATCGATGAAGGATTATCGCCGCTCCCTGGCATCGATCCGGGACGCCGCGAGAGGGCATCCGGAAGCGTCTCCGGAACTATGGGAGAAGGGCAGTCATGGAAAGTCTAGGGCCTATCATTACGCAATTGATTGCCGGTGCGATCGGTGGCAACGCCGCGAGCGCCGTTTTGAAGCAGGATGGGATCAATCTCATTGCGAGAACGATTGCCGGAGCCGTGGGTGGCCTTGGCGGCGGCCTGATCCTGAACCTGATCGGCAGCGAAGCTCTCACCGGCCTCATCGCGCAAGGCATATCCTCGTTGGTCGCCGGCGGCGTGCTCTCCGCGATCGTCGGTGCCGTTCTCGGCCGTAAGTCGTAACTAGATCGGATCGCACAAGCCGGGCCGACAAACACCCGGCTTGTGCGGATCAACATCAATTCCGTTTGGCAACAGGCGCATCTCGCCCCTGCCTTGAAGCTGATGGCGCGGAAAAGATACCCGCTTTCACGATGGTTGCCGCTCGACGGCCGGGCATGCGCGACCTTCAGCAAGGGCGCCTGCCTCTCGCCCCATTGTTCTCTAACAATCTCGCCACCTCAAGGCATGATTGCTATCGGCCATATTCTGCCCCTGTGGCGACGGATTAATATACAGGATATGTTGGAGTTTTTGCGGGACCGCGCTTAATTTCCCGATAGGGCAGCCCATTCGGGCCGCACAGCATTGTGCGAAAGCGGGCAACGACGTAGAAATGCGTCAATAGAGCTGACATATTTTTGCGGAAATTTCCCGGATGCTCCATAATAGGAAAGGAAATGTCACGGTGCCACGACAGATGAGCCAGAATGCGGCAAAAACGGAGCTGCTGGGCACACCGATGCAAAACGCGGGAAGCATCGATTTCGAGATTATCGAGCTGCTTTTCTTCGCCTACCGTGATTTTGTCTCCGATCCCGACCAGATCCTCGTCAAGAGCGGTTTCGGCCGGGCCCATCATCGTGTCGTCCATTTCGTTAACCGCGAACCCGGCATGACGGTTGCGGACCTTCTGGAAACATTGCAGATCACCAAACAGAGTTTGGCGCGGGTTCTCAAACAATTGATCGATTCGGGTTATATTCGCCAGGTCGCAGGTCCGGAGGACCGGCGGCAGCGCAAGCTGTATCCGACGCAAGCCGGCCGCGATCTGGCGCTGGCGCTGGCCGAGCCGCAATCGCGCCGCATTGAAAGGGCATTCGAAGGCGCGTCGGAAGCGACGCGCGAAAGCGTGAAGCGTTTCCTGAGGGGAATGCAGACGTTGAAATGACGGCGATTCAGCCCGCTGTGCCGGTGCGGAGTGCCTCAATGCAATCGATGGGTAGGACAGGATCGAGACGGACCGAATGACGACAAAAGCAGCAATCTCGGATGACGCAGCACATCTTTTGGTGGTGGACGACGACACACGTATCCGTGCCCTCCTCAATCGTTACCTCATGGAGAAAGGTTTTCGCGTCACGTCTGCTGCCGATGGCGCCGAAGCCCGCCGCAAGCTGGAAGGGCTCGACTTCGACCTCATCATCATGGATGTGATGATGCCCGGCGAATCCGGCATCGCGCTGACGTCGAGCCTGCGGGCGATCAAGAACATTCCGATTATCATGTTGACGGCACTGGCTGAAGCCGACTCCCGTATAGCGGGCCTTGAGGCCGGCGCGGACGACTATCTGCCAAAGCCCTTTGACCCGCGTGAGTTGGTATTGCGCGTCAACAATATCCTTCGCCGCAATGCGCCCGCCGATTCCCCGAAAATCGAGCTTGTGATGTTCGGACCTTACACGTTTTCGCTCACCCGCAAGGAGCTGAAGAAGGCGGCGGAACTCATCCGGCTTACCGACCGCGAGCAGGAAATCATGCTGTTGTTTGCCAAGCGTGCCGGCGAGACCATCCCGCGTCACGAGCTCATCGGCAATGACGCAGAGGTGGGCGAACGAACGATCGATGTGCAGATCAACCGGCTGCGCCGAAAGATTGAAGACGACCCGGCCAACCCTATCTGGCTGCAGACGGTGCGTGGCATCGGCTACCGCCTTAGCATAGACTGAGATCGGCTCCGCGGGACCAGGTGATGGTGACATTCGATTCGATCAGACGCGACCAGGATCACACGCCGTCCAACGGATTGCGGTGGCTTTCGCGCTGGATGCGTCGCTATATCCTGCCGACCGGCCTCTATGCCCGCTCATTGCTGATCTTCATTCTGCCGATGATCATCTTGCAGGCGGTGGTTACCGTCGTCTTCATGGAGCGCCACTGGCAGATGGTGACTCAGCGCCTGTCGATGGCGACAACGCGCGACATCGCCGCCATCATCACCATCATACAGACCTATCCGCAGGATGCCGACTATTCCGCCATCACCCAGATGGCGCGCCAGAAGCTCGATCTCGCCATTTCGATCGAACCGGGTGGCGAGCTGCCGCCGCCCGCCGAAAAACCGTTCTTTTCGATCCTCGACGGCATTCTGAGCGACGAGATCCGCGATCAGATCAACCTGCCCTTCTGGATCGATACCGTCGGCAACTCCAGCCTGGTCGAAATCCGCATCAAACTGCCCGACAAGGTGCTGCGCGTTTTCGCCAAGCGCAGCCAGACTTATGCGTCCAATACCCATATCTTCATCCTGTGGATGGTCGGCACGTCTCTGGTCCTGATCGGTATCGCCGTCCTGTTCCTGCGCGGCCAGATCCGTCCGATCCTGGCTCTCGCCCAGGCGGCGGAAAGCTTCGGCAAAGGACAGCGACTGGAAAACTATTCCCCGCGGGGCGCCGACGAAATACGCCGCGCCGGTCTCGCCTTCATCCTGATGCGCGAGCGCATCGAACGGCAGATCGAGCAGCGCACGGCGATGCTCTCCGGCGTCAGCCATGACCTGCGAACCGTTTTGACCCGCTTCAAGCTGCAGCTTGCCCTTGTCGGGGAAAATCCGGATCTTGCCGGCCTTAGCGAAGATGTGGAGGACATGCAAAGCATGCTAGAGGGCTATATGGCCTTCGCACGCGGCGAGGCAGAAGAAGATGTCGGTCAGTTCAAGCTCAGCGATATCTTCGAGAAGATCCAGCAGGACTTCACGCTGCACGGTAAATCCATGAGCTTCTCCATCGACGGTGACGATCAAATCTCCGTCCGGCCGAATGCCTTTACCCGCCTGGTGACGAACCTTGCCACCAACGCCCGGCGCTATGCCAACAGCCTTCGCATCGAAGCAAGGCACAGCGCCAAATGGCTGACGATCATTTTCGATGATGATGGCCCCGGCATTCCAGCCGCGGCACGCGATGACGTCTTCAAACCGTTCTTCCGGCTGGATTCGGCCCGCAATCTCGACAAGTCGGGCACAGGCCTCGGCCTTGCCATCGCGCGCGACATCGCCCGCAGCCATGGCGGCAACGTCACGCTTGGCGACAGCCCGCTCGGCGGCCTGCGCGCCACTATCCGCATTCCTGCCTGAGGAGGCGTCACATGGCGATCGATATCGATGGCATGCACTGGCTGAATGCGCCGCCGATGTGGGAGGTGAACCAAGGACGATTGTTTGTCCGTTCCGGCGACAAGACCGATTTCTGGCAGGAGACCTATTACGGCTTCCATCGCGACAACGGTCATTTTCTCGGCACGCCGCGCCGTGGCGATTTCACCGCAGCAGTCACCTTTGTCGGCCACTATCGCGAGCTTTACGATCAGGCCGGCCTGATGATCCGCCACGATGCCAGGCGCTGGATGAAATGCGGGATCGAATATACCGACGGCGCCAGGCATTTCAGCGTCGTCGTCACCAATGGCAATTCCGATTGGTCGGCCTTCCGGCTCGATCATGAATTCGATGCCATGTCGGCACGGGTCACGCGCAACGGCGATGCCCTCTTCATCCAGTATCGCACCGACCGTATGAGCGAGTGGCGCATGGCGAGGCTCGCCTGGTTCGATCCGATGCTGGAGGAAGTGTCGGTCGGTCCCGCCTTCTGTTCGCCGCAACGCGAAGGCTTCGAAGTGGAATTTCTCGATTTCAGCCTGAGCGACCCGCTATCGAGGGACATCCACTGAGGGCACTTCCCTTCGATTGCGAAAGGGATACAGCTCACATCATCTTCTTACCGTTCGGCACCGGCTGGGTCACCGCAGCGAGAACGATTGCGCCGGACTCATCCTCGAAACCGAGCGTCAGCACTTCGGAACGCACCGGTCCGATCTGGCGTGGCGGGAAATTGACCACGGCCAACACCTGCCGGCCGATAAGAGATTCCGGCGTATAATGTACGGTGATCTGTGCGGAGGAACGCTTGATGCCGATCTCCGGCCCGAAATCGATTCTGAGCTTGTAAGCAGGCTTGCGTGCTTCCGGAAAAGTCTCCGCTTCGATGATCGTTCCGACGCGGATATCCACCCGCTCGAAATCGCCATAGGTGATCTCTTCCGTCATGCCCTGTCCTTTATCGAAAACCTGGAACGCTTTAGCGCTTCGCAGAACGGCTAATTCCAGGCGGAAAACCGCTATGCACTTTTCCTGAAATTGTTAGCCTGCCAGCTCTTGCGCCCGCTTGCGCGCTGCTTCCAGAGCCGCATCGAACAATGGCTGCATGCCGTCTTCCGCCATTAGCACGCCGAGCGCCGCTGCAGTCGTTCCGCCGGGAGACGTCACATTCTGGCGCAGGCGCGAAGCGTCGTCGGGAGACTGGTGCAACAATTCACCAGCCCCCGCGACGGTTTCCCGTGCGAGCCGCATGGCGAGGTCCGCCTGCAGGCCAAGCTTTCGGCCCGCCTCCGCCATGCATTCCACGAGATAGAAAACATAGGCAGGCCCGCTGCCCGAAACCGCAGTCACCGAATCGATATCGGCTTCGCCAGGCACCCATTCGACCGGACCGGATACCTTCAACAGGTTCTGGACCAGCTGCCGCTGGCGATCGCTTACACGCGCATTGGCAAAAGCGCCGGTCACGCCGCGCCCGACCATGGCGGGCGTATTCGGCATGGCGCGTACCATGGCCGCGTCTCCCAGATGCCTCTCAAGCGCAGAGAGCGTCTTGCCGGCCGCAATGGAGACGACGACGGTCGTCTCTCCGACGAGCGGTTTGAACGGCGGCAGAACCGCGTCCATGAGTTGCGGCTTGACGGCGATGAAGAGAACGCCCGCCGTCAAGCCTTTCGGAACTTCGGTGACATGGCTTGCGCCCGCATCCGCAATCATTTTCCGCATCGCTTCGGCCGGATTGGGATCAACGACAACGACCGAAGAGCCCGGCACGCCGTTTTTCAGCCACCCCGTCAGCAATGCGCCCCCCATATTGCCCGCGCCGATCAGAACGATCGGCCCGGAGGATGCAAATGCATTGGCGGATTGTTCACCTGTCATGTCACGCTTCGCCTACCGTTTCAAAGAGTACGGCTTCCATGGCACGGTTTGCATCGAGCCCGGACCATACGACAAATTGGAAAGCCTGATAGTAAGCCTCGCATGTATCAAGCGCGTTGGAAAGCAGCACTTCCACCTGCCTGTTCGTGGGCTCCGCCCCACCCGACAAGAGCAGCGATTGACGGAAGATGACGATGTCTTCCTGACGCCACAGATCGAAGTGGCCCATCAGCACCTGCCCGTTGATGCAGGACAAGAGCTTGATCACCTCGTTGACGCGCGGGTCCGGAACCTTGACATCGAATGCGCAGGCTATGTGCAGCGCCTCGAATTCCTCCATCCAGGAGAACGAGACGTGATAGTCGGTCCATCGCCCTTCGACGGTCATGGCGATTTCGTCTTCGCCCGACCGTTCGAACGACCAGTCGTTGTTGGCAGCAACGAATTCGATCATGTCGACCGGATTCGATTGTCGTTCGGCTTCCATTTCCATAAGGCTCATGCAGCACCTTCTTGACCGGATCGGTTGCAGTTTTCCCGTGGCTCGACACTGAAAGAACGCAAACAATTTTACTCCGGAAACATCCTCGGGATGATGTTGAACGGCTGCCAGACTAACGCTTCCACCATGCCCGGGGCTTACCAAGTCCGTTTCGAATCATCATTTAAAATCAGTGTATAGCGGCATGCCCGGCATGCCAGCCCCTGAACGGTGATTTTGGAAACGGCACTGTGGAAAGCTCTTCCGACGTCTATTCAGAAGGGAGTCATAACCGACTCTGGCGATTGGCTTTTTTGCCTATGTCCACAGGTGGAAAAACTGGCGGAAATTTTCAGAGAAAAAAGGCGCGCCAAACGGGTGCCGCGCCGATCAGCAAACAGAAGTCCAGGCTTATTTGCCCTTTGAAGCGAGCTTGGCTTCGAGCGCTTCGATTCTCGCCAGCAGTGCCTCGTTTTCGTCGCGCGCCTTGATCGCCATTTCGCGAACGGCCTCGAATTCCTCGCGCTTGACGATATCCATGCTGTTCAGCCAGCGCTCGGCATGGGCATTGAAGGCGGTCTCGATTTCGCGGCGCACGCCCTGGGCAGCACCGGCGGCATCGGTCATCAGCTTGGCGAATTCATCCAAGATTCGGTTCGGTCCAGTGCTCATTGCAATCTCCTTGCGGCCGTCGGCCCTCAACGGTCAGGCATCGATATGGGCCAGATAGTGCTGAGGTAGGATTTCCAAGGGGCCGATGCAAGCAAATTGAGATAGGACTGGACAACCGGAGCTGCCATCTCGGCGAGATCAACAATCGACTTGACCGTTTCGACAGCGAACGCCATGTTCCGCGCACATTTTGGATATTTAGCATGATCCTGCCCCGAAATGGCACGGTGCTTTCGGGAACATGCTGCAACGGGCCTGACGATCTTGCTGACATCCGCCAATCTCGCCGCCATCCTGCCTTTTCCGGATATCGATCCGGTCGCCGTTTCTCTCGGCCCGGTTTCAGTCCATTGGTACGGACTTGCCTATGTCGCTGGCATTCTGCTCGGCTGGTTCTATGCCAGGCGGCTGGTCGATAACGGCAGGCTCTGGCTGAACGATACAGCACCGATGACGCGCCAGCATCTGGATGACTTCATTCTCTGGGTAGCCTTCGGCATCGTTCTCGGCGGCCGCATCGGCTATATCCTTTTCTACGATCTCGATCCGGTCCTGGCCAATCCGATCCGTGCCATCGAAGTCTGGAACGGCGGCATGTCTTTCCACGGCGGATTAATAGGCACCACCATCGCTATGATTTTGTTCGCAAGGCGAAACAAGATTCCCGTCTGGAGCCTGTTCGATATCGTCGCCGCCGTCGCCCCGATCGGGCTTTTCTTCGGCCGTATCGCCAATTTCATCAATGGCGAGCTCTGGGGTCGCGTCACAGATGTTCCCTGGGCGATGGTCTTCTGCAGCCCACATGTGATCGCCGCCCATAACGGCGTGTGCCCCGCAGGCCCAGACCCGCGGCACCCGAGTCAGCTTTATGAAGCCGGCATTGAAGGCATCATCCTCTTCCTTATCCTCTTTGTGCTTACGCGCTGGGCGCTGACGCTGAAGAAACCGGGCACGGTCAGCGGCATTTTTGTCATCGGCTACGCTTTCTCGCGTATTTTTGTCGAATTCTTCCGTCAGCCTGACGAGCAGCTCGGTTATCTGCTCGGCACGAACTGGCTGACGATGGGGATGGTGCTTTCGCTTCCGATGGTGGCGATAGGCCTTTGGGCCGTTATCCGCGCCCGTCAGGCAGCGGCGAGACAGATAGCTTGAGATGGAGTTCAATATCGCGTGGTCTTCTTGAAAGACGCTCCCAGTCTGTCTGGGCCACGCATTAGCGAAAGCATAGAATGACGACGGCGCTCGGGGAAAAAATCAAAGCCATCATCCGCACCAATGGGCCATTGAGCATCACCGATTATTTTTCGCTGTGTCTCGCCGATCCGGTGCATGGTTACTACAAGACGCGCGAACCTTTCGGCCAATCCGGCGACTTTGTCACCGCGCCCGAAGTCAGTCAGCTATTCGGTGAGATGATCGGCGTCTTCATGGTGCATGCCTGGCAGCGACATGGAACTCCTGCCGAGGTGCGTCTTGTCGAAATCGGTCCGGGCCGTGGCACGATGATGTCCGACATGCTGCGCGTCATCGGCAAGCTGGCCCCGCCGCTCTATGATGCCATGACGGTCCATCTCGTCGAAACCAGCGAGCGCCTGCAGGGCTTCCAGCGCCAGACCCTTGATGCCTACGGCGCAAAAATCTCCTGGCATACGGATTTCGGCGAGGTGCCTGAAGGTTTCACCCTGCTCGCCGCCAACGAACTCTTCGACGCCATTCCCATCCGCCAGTTTGTTCGCACCGCCAACGGCTTCCGCGAGCGCACGGTCGGCCTCGACGCCAACGACGAGCTGAGCTTCACGGCGGGCGTCGCCACGCTCGATCCTGCACTTCTTCCAGAGGGCGGACTGCCGCCGATCGGTACGATTTTCGAAATCGCACCCGCCCGTCAGGCCGTTATGACGACGATCTGCGATAGGCTTGCCGCTCATGGCGGCACGGCGCTTGCCATCGACTACGGCCACATGGCGACAGGCTTCGGCGATACGCTGCAGGCCGTGCGCATGCACGAATACGATCCGCCGCTGGAACATCCGGGCGAAGCGGATCTCACCAGCCATGTCGATTTCCAGCATCTGGCGCAAACCGCGCTGGCCTCCGGCATGCACATTAACGGCTGCTGTCATCAGGGCGATTTCCTGGTCGGTCTCGGCCTGCTGGAGCGGGCGGCAGCCCTTGGCAGAGACCAGGATGCGGCGACCCAGGAGAACATCCGTGTCGCCGTTGAAAGGCTGGCAGGCGCCGGCGAAGGCAAGATGGGTGAGCTCTTCAAGGTGCTGGCGGTCTCCAGCCCGGCGATCGATCTCCTGCCCTTTCGTCCCGTCGGCTGAAACGTGACCATCGATCCCTACGCATTGACAGTGCGCGCCGGACTGGGCCAACATCCCAGTCAAATCGAACTGCTTCGCCGCGGCTGCGTTATCCATCGCACGACAGGCTGAACCAAGACATCAAGGGACACTGCAGTTGCCGACACCACTTGCAAGCACGCTGCTGAGCGCCGCCGAGGCTGCCGGCATTCGCCATGGCTATTTCACCCGCGCCGGCGGCGTTTCTGAAGGCCTTTATCGCGGGCTGAACGTGGGCTTGGGTTCACATGACGATCGCGAGCACGTGCAGGAAAACCGCCGCCGCGTAGCCGGCTGGTTCGGTCTGCCCGTCGAACGGCTCGCTACCGTGCATCAGATCCATTCACCCGATGTCGTGACAATCGGCACATCTTACGATGGCAGCCGGCCGCAGGCCGATGCTATGGTCACGGCGACACCGGGCATCGCAATCGGCGTGCTCGCCGCCGATTGTGGCCCTATCCTTTTTGCCGATCCGGAAAATCGGGTCATTGGCGCCGCTCATGCGGGGTGGAAGGGCGCGCTGACCGGCGTGCTGGAAAATACCATCGATGCAATGGAGGCGCTTGGCGGGCGGCGTGAGGCGATCCTTGCCTGCCTCGGCCCGTCGATCAGCCAGGCGAGCTATGAGGTAGGTCCCGAATTCGTCGAGCGCTTCATCACTCATGATCCCGATTATGCCAAATATTTCGCCCCTTCGGAACGCGACGGTCATGCCATGTTCGATCTGCCGTCCCTCACGGTCGATCGGCTGCGCAAGGCGGGCGTCACCGCCGAAAGCCTGAACCTGTGCACCTATCCGGATCCTGACCGCTTCTTCTCCTATCGGCGCACGACGCATGCGAAGGAGCCGGATTACGGACGGCAGATTTCCGCCATCGCCATCGGAAAGGCAGCTTGATATGGCCGTGCATTTCGAACGCAGCGAATTCGATGCTCGTCTGGCACGGTTGCTGGCGAGAATGCAGGAAGAAAAGCTCGATGCCATGCTGCTCTTCGCACAGGAAAGCATGTATTGGCTGACGGGCTACGACACGTTCGGCTTTTGCTTTTTCCAGACGCTGGTCGTCAAGGCGGATGGGTCGCTGACGCTCCTGACGCGCTCGGCCGATCTGCGTCAGGCGCAGCTGACCTCCGTCATCAGTGACATCCGCATATGGGTCGACCGCGTCAACGCCGATCCGACGCTCGATCTCAAGGAGCTCTTGTCCGATCTCGATCTGCTCGGTGCCCGTATCGGCGTCGAATACGACACTCACGGCATGACGGGTCGCATCGCTCGCCTGCTCGATCATCAGCTTGCAAGCTTTGGACAGATCATCGATGCCTCTTATCTTATCAGTCGTCTGCGTCTGACGAAGAGCCCGGCGGAAATCGCCCATGTCGAACGGGCCGCCGCACTGGCCGACGATGCCCTCGACGCAGCCCTGTCTGTGGTCAAGGCCGGCGCGGACGAGTCGGATATTCTCGCGGCCATGCAGGGCGCCGTCTTTTCGGGTGGAGGCGATTATCCCGCCAACGCATTCATCATCGGCTCGGGTGCGGAAGCCCTGCTCTGCCGCTATAAGTCCGGCCGCCGCAAGCTCGACGCCAATGACCAGTTGACGCTCGAATGGGCCGGTGTGGATGCGCATTATCACGCTGCCATGATGCGCACGGTCGTCATCGGCACTCCCAGCCATCGCCATCGTGAGCTCTACAGCGCCTGCCTGGAAACCCTGCAGGCGATCGAAACGATCCTGATGCCGGGGCATACTTTCGGCGACATCTTCGACATGCATGCGAAGATCATGGACGAGCGCGGCCTTGCCCGCCACCGGCTGAACGCCTGCGGCTACTCTCTCGGCGCCCGCTTCTCGCCGTCATGGATGGAGCACGAAATGTTCCATATGGGCAATCCCTTGGAGATCCAGGAGAACATGTCGCTCTTCGTCCATATGATCATCATGGATTCCGACAGCGGCACCGCCATGACCCTCGGACAAACTTATTTGACGACCTCACAGGCGCCAAAAGCCCTTTCTCGCCACCCTCTCGAATTTCTTAACCGTTAGGGGCGTAAGATAGCGATCCTGGACGGTAAGACCGTCGGGAGAAAGGATCGCGTCTATGGGACTGGTCAGGATAACGTTGACTGTCGCCGGCTTTTGCCTCGCGCTCTCCGCCTGCAATACCACGGACGCCCTGACGCCGCCCGAAGCCATCGGTGATGTCAGCTCCAGCCCGGTCACGCAGCGCGACGTCGAGCGCATGGCTTCAGCGCCCCAGCGCCGCCAGGTCTATCAGGACACGCAGGACAGTTACGGTTATCGGCAGCAGACCTCCCAGCAAGCCTATCAGCCGCAAAGCTACGGCGGGAGTGGCACGCTCGACGAGCAGGCCTCGGCGCTGAGGTCGAGCGGCAGCAATCCATATGCCTCCCGCCCGCTCGACGGCTCCCGGACCGCTTCCATCGCTCCGTCTAACAATCAGTTTTCGGAGGCCGACGAACAGCGCGAGGCCGACCGGCGCCTGTCGGACGACCCACCGCCACAGCAGCAGCAACAGAGTGCAGACGATCCTCAACCGGAACAGCGGCAGCCGGATCAACAGGCGTCGCTGCCGCCCACCGCCGCGGCCGGCGGCAACAGCGTCCGCTTCCTGCCGATCATCGGCGCTCCCGTGGAAGCCGTCACTCCGCTGTCGCGCCAGCTTGGTGCCGACGCCCGTTCGCTTGGCCTGACGATCAAGAGCTCAAGCGATTCCAGTGCCGCCTATATTCTCAAAGGCTATCTTTCCGCCTTTGAAGACGGGCCGCAGATTTCCGTGACCTACGTTTGGGATGTGCTTGATAGCAATGGCAACCGCGTCCACCGCATCCAGGGTTCAGAAAGCGCGCCTCTGAAGCGTGGCGACCCTTGGTCGGCCGTTCCTCCAACGGTCATGCAGAAAATTGCCACCAAAACCATGTCGGAATTCAATTCCTGGCGCGAATCCAACGGTGGATAGCTAAAAGCTTTTCAGAAATATGAAGCTAACGTGTCTCTCCCTCTTGCATTCGAGAGCAAGGCGGTTAAAAGCGCGGCTATCAGGTTGGTAATAGGCGGGCCACAATGAAGGTTTTCGCAGGCAATTCGAACCGGCATCTTGCCGAAGCGATCTGCAATTATCTCAACGTTCCCTTGGGAAGAGCTAGCGTCCGTCGGTTCGCCGACCAAGAGATTTTCGTAGAGATCCAGGAAAATGTACGTGGCGAGGATGTGTTCCTCGTGCAGCCGACGTCGTTTCCGACCAACGATCATCTTATGGAACTGCTGATCATGATCGATGCGATGCGCCGCTCGTCGGCGCGGCGCATAACCGCGGTTATCCCCTATTTCGGCTATGCCCGCCAGGATCGTCGCGCCTCGGGGCGCACCCCGATCTCGGCCAAGCTGGTGGCCAATCTGATCACCGAGGCCGGCGCTGACCGCGTACTGACCCTCGACCTGCACGCCGGCCAGATCCAGGGTTTCTTCGATATTCCCACGGACAATCTCTATGCGGTTCCGATCCTGACGCGCGATATCAAGGCGAATTACGATATTGGCAACGTGATGGTTGTCTCGCCCGATGTCGGCGGTGTCGTGCGCGCCCGCGCCCTGGCAAAACGTCTCGACTGTCTGTTGGCGATCGTGGACAAGCGCCGCGACCGCCCGGGTGAGTCCGAAGTGATGAACATCATCGGCGAAGTGGCCGGGAAGGATTGCATCCTGATCGACGATATCGTCGATTCCGGCGGCACGCTTTGCAATGCTGCCGAAGCACTGCTCGCACAAGGTGCGGCAAGCGTTACCGCCTATATCACTCATGGCGTTCTCTCCGGCGGCGCGGTGACCCGCGTGGCAAACTCGAAACTGAAGGAACTGGTAATTACCGATTCCATCCAGCCGACGACCGCCGTACTTTCGGCGCCGAATATCCGCGTCATCACGACGGCGACCCTCATCGGCGAAGCCATCAACCGCACCAGCCAGGAAGAATCGGTTTCAAGCCTGTTCGACTGAGCCTGAGGCCCACCTCAGGTGGCCTTTGCTCCCGCAGGATGCGCCTGTTTCCATGCGAGCAGACCAATGCCCAACAGCCCCGAGATGAAGACGGCCGCGCCCGATCCCATAATCGAAGGCCCGATGCCGAACCACGCAAACAGGGTTGGCGACATCAGGTAGGCCAGAAGCAGGCCGGTGAATATGGCGCACATCAATAGACGATAGACCTGCGCCAAACGATGCGGCTCGCAGCGCGTCTGCATCAGGTGCAGCGTGGCAAGGTTCTCGAAGGGACCGTTGATCGCCGCAAAGCAGGCAACGATCATCAACCCGATCCGATCATGCATCAGAGGCAGCAGGAAAACGCCAGATCCGAAAATGAGCTTCGCCACGATGATCCAGACCACCGGCCGGCGCGGCTTGACGCTGCCGAGGATCAGGTTGGTGGTCAGGTTGCCGACGCCGTAGGCCGTCATCATCAGGCTATAGTCGGTCAACGGGTTGGCGCTGGTTTCGCGCAAATGCAGGATCATGCCGAGCAGGATGCCCATCGCCCAGGCAACGTTTCCCATCAGGTTGGTGAAGAGGCCATAGAGGATTGCCGCATGGCCCCGCGCTGCGCGCCAGCCACCGAGAACGCCGTCCACCACAGCCGCCATTCCGGAGAAATCCCGGCGCCGCGGCGGCGTCGGAAGTTTCGCCACCGCCAGCCACACGGCAAGCGCCGACAATATGAAGGTAGCAGCCGTGACCGTGAAGAACTGAGATTTCGGCAGGAGCCCATTCACAAGCGCGATCAGGCTCGGGCCGAGAATACGCGCCATGCGGCGGGTGGCATCGAACAAGCCGTTGGTCGCATGCCGGACTTCGGCATCGACGGCAATCACCGGCAGAGTCGCCTGCAGCGACGGATCGAACGTCGACGTCAACAACGCGATGCTTCCGGCAAGCACGATCAACAGCGGCAGGCTCATCAGATGCAGAAGACCTGCCAGGGACAGCATCAGCAATAGAGCCGCACGCAGCAGATCGGCAGTAATCATCGTCGTGCTGTGCCGCCAGCGATCCGTGACGATGCCGCCGAACAGGCTGCCGAACAGCAGCGCACCGGACTGCAATGCGGAGACATATCCCGCATCGCGGCCGATGAAGTCGGCCGCAATCCAGACGACTGCGACCATGTAGAATTCGGAACCTGTAGCCGCCAGCACCTGGCCGGCCCATAAGAGAGAGATCGAGCGCTGGCTCAGCGGCTTCAGGACGAACATGATCGCATTCTGATTTCGGAGTGGCTTATTTCATGACCTGCCCGTTGACCGTCACGTGACCGTCGTCGGAAAGATCGATATCCCAGCGCGAGCGTCCATCGGCATCCGTCTTGGCAAAGCCCTTGGCCATCATCAGGCCGAAGGAGAGCTGAGACAGATCCTCCTTGGTCTTTGCGGCCTCCTGGATGGCGGCGATCGTCTTATCGAGATCGCGGGCAAGAACCGTCATCTTCATGGCGACGCGGTCCTTTTCGGTCAGCCAGCCGCGCATACTGCCCGAAGCCTCGACATCATAAAGACCCGAGACGGCGCTGATCTTCGGGAAGTTGATGGTCATCGTCCCGTCGGGGAACATGGCCTTCTGCAGCTTCTCGTCCAGGGCTTTATCGCTCTCCGGGTTCTTCAAATCGGCTTGCTGGAACACATCCGCCAGAGCGGAGAAATTCAGGTTCGGCACCTGTACCTGTATATCGGCCGTATCGGGAATGAAGGCGACATAGTCTTCAGGGATCAGGCCCGTTTCCAGGGCAAGCTTCTCGGCATTCAGGCCGAAATCGGCGTTCATGGCATTGGCTGGCCCGGCTACCTTGAAGAAATAGCCCATCTTCTGCAGGCCGCCGTTGCCGAATGGCGTCGTGACCGCAATGTCCTTGATCGCGACGGACTCCTCGAAGGAGCCGACAATCGGCATCGCATCCATCAGCAGGGCCTTGACCGCCTTGCTGTCGGCATCGGAAAGCGTCTTCTCATCCTTGTGTTCGGAGACGAATTGCAACAGGGAATTCACCGCCTTCAGCGGCAGCCTGGTCGCGCCAGCGTTGAAGTCGATCGCCGCGATCTTGATTTCTCCGAGCGTCGCATCGTCGGCCGAAATCTTGTCGTAGAGCGATTGCAGGCTGCCGTTCATCTTGAGATCGAGCCTGCCCGGCTCACCGCTGTCTGCCGATGACAGGGTATAGACGATACTGTCGGCCGTCGCGTCATTCTTCTGGACGCTCTTATCTGCGTCGGTGGTCTTTGTCGCGATGGTGATGCCATTGCCCTTCATATCCATGGAACGCAGATAGTGAAGCGCAGGGTCGAACACGCCCTGGAAGGTCGATGACGCCAGGGCATAGCGAAATTCGGTGTCGGGACCGCTGCCGGGCTTGGACTTCGCCGTGATATCGAAGGCATTGTTGCCTTCGATGTTCCAGAGGCCGCTATCGAGCGGCGTCGCCAGCATCATCAAAGGCTTGAGGCCGCTGATGGCGAAATCGCTCACGTTCAACTTGTCGAGCAGCTTCTGCACATCATAGATGACTTCATAGTGCGTGCTGACCGGCTTGACCGAAATCGCACCGCTCTTGGCGATATCATCAGGCAGGAAATAGGTCAGATTGCCGTAGAGATCCTTGGCACCTTGCTCGCTGACGTCAGCCGCCTGCACAAGGCCGGCCACGCCGGCAGCGAGAACAGCCGCCGTGGCAACCGCTTTGAAACGCATAATTCACCCCCAAATATGATGGAAAAGAAACGTGGAAATCTGGAAAGAGCCGAGCGGCCTTTCGCATGGAACTTTATGGGCTTGCCCTCAAACCTCAAGGCTTCTTCATCACTTGTCCGTTGACCGTCACCGTCCGGTCTTCATCCATGGTGATATCCCAGCGGAGACGGCCGTCCGGGTCGGTCTTGGCAAAACCCTTGGCGGCGAGCAGGCTGAAAGAAACGCTATTCAAACGAGGCTGAGCCTTGGCGGCCTCCTGAAGTGCTGCAACCGTCTTGTCGAAGTCGCGCGCCAGGATCGTCGCCTGCAGCGAAATGCCGGAATGCGGCTTGGTGGAGCCCTTCAGCGCGCCGGAAACCTCGACGTCATAGACGTCAGACTTTGCGCTGATCTTCGGGAACTCTAGCGTTCCATAGCCGCTCGGGAACATCGTGCGTTTCAGAGCCTCGCCGGAAACCGGCGTCGCCCGTGTTGCAATCGAATCGAGCCCGGCATCGATGAGACCGGCAAAGTTGATATTGGGCACGCCGAGCTGAACGTCCAGCGCCGCAGGCAGGAAGGGCGTAAAGGCAGCCGGCACGAGATCGGCACCGGGGGCGAACTGCTCAGCCCTAAGCTCGAGATTGACGTTCGAAGCCTGGGTTAGGCCGTCCATCTTGAAACTATAGTCGATGCGCTTGACGCCGACCTTGCCCCTCTCCGTTGCCACCAGCGCGTTGTTCACCGTCACGGTCTTGCCGAGCGAACCGAAAACCGGCAGGGCCTGATGGACCAGCTGTTCGAACTTCTCGCTGCCGCTTTGCGACAGCTGCTTAGCCTTTACGTGTTGAACGAAGAAACGGATGAGCGCGCGCAGATCCTTCACCGGCAGGCTTGTCGCTGTGACATTGGTATCGACGCTATCGGCACTAAAAATGATGGGCGAAGCGTCCGGACGCACAGTGAACTGCTCACGCAAGCGCTGCAGCGTTCCTTGCAATTGCAGGTCGACCTTGCCGGCTTCGCTGCTGTCGGTAACCGTATGGGCAAAGGAGGCGCTGTCGATTGTCGCATCGATCTTGCGCCCGCTTTTCGGGCCGCTGCCGGCACTCGAAAATTTCACGCCACTGCTCTTGATACCCATCGACCGCATCATTTCGATGGTAGGGTCAAAAATGCCGTCGAAAGAGCTGGAAACGATCGAATAGGCAATGTCCGAGGTCGGCGAATGCAGGGCGACATCGAGGCTGTTGTCGCCCGTCAGATGCCACCGTCCCTGTTCGACCGGCTGCGCAAAAAGCGACAGCGGCTTGAAACCCGTGACCGAAAACGCATTCGAATTGATCTTGTCGAAGAATTTCGCGAGATCGTAGGTAATCTCATATTGATCGCCGGCCGGCTTGACGGTCACGAAATCGCTGCGGGCAAGGTCCTGCGAAAGCGAATGGGTCAGGATGTTGCGGAGTTCCTTGGCGCCTTGCTCATTGACGTCGGCAGCCTGTGATGCGCCAGCAAGACCCATGGAAAAAACCGCGGCGGCGATTGCTCTGGAACGCATGCCCGACCTCTCCTTCTGACGCCAATCGATTGCATTCGACTGTTGATGGGGCCGAGGGTATATGTCAAGGCGTTGATAGACATGCCACCTCAGGCTTGTTCGCGGCAGTTGCAATGTCACCACAAGGCTTCGCATTCCGGGGGTGCTTGCACCTTTGGCCGCTTTGTATTATACGCCACGCGTCCGCGTAGACACCCTTGGAGGCAACGCGGATGAGGCAGGGTACGCCCTCCTCCAGTTCAATCGATACGGCGCATGACCGAGCGAATGAACTCTCCAAATAACCTCGAAAGGAATAGCTATGAGCCACGAAAGCTACGAGCTCAAGGCCGAGGCGCGCGAACGGGTTGGTAAGGGGTCCGCCCGTGAACTTCGCCGCAATGGTCTCATTCCCGCTGTCATCTATGGTGACAAGCAGGCCCCCATTTCTATCGCTCTCAACACCAATGAGGTGACGAAGCGCATCCACGCCGGCGGCTTCCTCACGACGATCGCAACGATCGACGTCGACGGCAAGAAGATCAAGGTTCTGCCGAAGGACTACCAGCTCGATCCGGTCCGTGACTTCACGGTTCACGTCGACTTCCTGCGCGTTTCCGGCAACACGGCGGTCACCGTCGAAATCCCGGTTCATTTCGAAAACCACGAGAAGTCCCCGGGCCTCAAGGCTGGCGGCGTGCTGAACATCGTTCGCCACGAAGTCGAAGTTCATTGCCCGGCCGATGCGATCCCGGAATTCTTCACCGTTGACCTCTCCGGTCTGAAGAGCGGCGACAGCATCCACATCTCGGCTGTCAAGCTGCCGAAGAACGTGACCCCGGTCATCGCCGACCGCGACTTCACGATCGCAACGATTGTTGCCCCGGCAGCCGGCCTTGCTGAAGACGAAGCAGAAGGCGGCGAAGAAGCCAGCGCCTGATTGGCATCTTCGACCTGAAGCATTTGAGACCCGCCTCCCTTTTGGGACGGCGGGTTTTTCATGCCCGGGAATAAATATTAGAGAAAGTAAAAATAAGAACGTCTTGGATCTATACTATCGTTGATTTCCATTAACCTCACAGTTTCAGCAACATTTAACGGATTCATGAAAATCTACGCGAAAGAGTTGTAGAAAGCGGCGCGCCCAAAATCCGCTGGTCTATGACCGGGGAGCTAACGGAACTATGAGCCATTCGGTCGAAAACAGGTTTTTCGCGATCGTTTGCGGTGCGCTGCTGATTTTCGTAGCGCCGCTCTTCGTCCTTTTCCTTTTTCTGTCGTCCGAACGCGCCGAAAAGGAAATCAAGGATCACATAACGGTTCTCCTCGTCGCTAATGCCCAGGCCCTCGCAAAGCCGCTATGGGACCTCGACGAAGACAGCGTCACCCAGATCAGCGCGACCACCGTTGCCGAAGGCGCGATCGTCCGTGTCAACGTCCGCGATCTTTCCGGCCAGCTCGACGTCACGCAATCGACCATCCCGAAATCTTACAAGGGCAATCTGGAGTCCGTTGACCGGCCAATCATCTACAACGGCGTCGACGGTGCGAAGCGGCTTGGCACCATCACGGTCTATTATCCTCAGCTCGGCCTATTCGACGGTCTGAAGAGCGAAGAGATCGTCTTCATCTCCATCTTCATCTTCGCTGTGTTGACGGTCTTCGGCGCGGCGCTGATCGGCAATCGTATCTTTGTCATCCAGCCCCTGATGCGGCTGACGCATGCCATTGAGGCCACACGGCGGCTCGGCTCGCGTCATCATGTCGACTGGCAGTCGAACGACGAAATGGGCCGGCTTGCCAGCAGCTTCAACGATATGCAGAGCAAACTCCAGCGCGAGGAAAACGAACTGAAGCTGGCCCATCGCCGGGCGACGGACACCTATAATCTGACGCCCGCCATGCTTTTCTCGCTCGACAAGAATGATTGCATCGCTGCCGTCAGCGACTACTGGCTCGCGGCGACAGGCTATGATCGCGCCGAGGTGATCGGCCGCGAGTTTGCAAGCCTGATCCTGCCGGATTCGCGCATGCAATATATCGAGCGCAAACGCGGCAACCCCGACAGTGCCGCCCGCCTCGCCGTGACGGTGAAATTCCTTTGCCAGGATGGGCGGATCATGGATGTCCTGATCCTCGAAACAACTGCGATCCAGGACGGTCTGTCGCTCTCCGTCATGACCGACGTCACCGAACTCAAGCAGTCGGAAGACCGTAATCTGCGGCAGGCGATTACCGACCATCTGACCGGCCTTCTCAACCGCCAGGGCTTCGAGAGCGCGCTGGACGCAAAGATCAATGAAGCCGATCTGCGCAGACGTGAGCTCGCCTGCCTCTTCATCGATCTCGATCGCTTCAAGTGGATCAACGACAATATGGGCCATGCCGCCGGTGATGCGGCACTGCGCGAACTGGTATCGCGCCTCCAGAAATGCCTGGCGCCGGGCGATATCGCCGCGCGCCTCGGCGGCGACGAATTTGCCATGCTGCTGCTGGCCGAGAATGCGGAAGCAAGAGCGATCGACATGGCGGCCCTTATCGCCGAGGCCTTCGAGGCACCCTTCATCGGCGATGCGCGCCTCAGCGCCAGCATCGGCATTGCGATCTACCCGCGTCAGGCAGCCAACGCGGCCGAACTGCTGCTGAAATCCGATATCGCCATGTATGCCAAGAAACGCGATGGCAAGAATGGCGCACAAATTTTCGACAACAGTATGCTGGACGATTCCCGCCGCCGGGCCGAACTGGAGAACTATATCGAAACCGGCCTCAGCGAAGACTGGTTCGAAGCTTATCTGCAGCCCGTCGTGAATATAGACGACCGCTCGATCGCCGGTTTCGAGGCGCTGATGCGCCTGCATCACCCGCAGAAAGGCATCCTGCCGCCTGGCCGCATCATCGAGGTCGCGGAGGAGACGGGCTCCATCATTCGCATCGGCAACCGCATCATGGAGAAGGCTATCGCCGATTTTGCTCGCCTCTCTCGGATCGAGGGCATGCAGGACACCTATCTCGCCATCAACTTCTCGCCGCTGCAATTCGAGCAGGAGTTGCCACTGCGCATTGCGGCCCTGCTGGCGCGCTACGAAATCGCACCCCAGCGCATCGTCGTGGAAATCACCGAGGCCGTCCTCATGGATGACAATCCGGAGACGCGCATGGTCATCAACGAAATCTGCCGCTACGGCTGCCGCATCGCGCTCGACGATTTCGGCACCGGTTATTCGTCGCTGAGCTATATCAATCGCTTCCCCGTCGACATTATCAAGATCGATCAATCCTTCATCCGGGCGATCAACGATACTGCGTCCGATGTCAGCGCCAAGAGCCGCATGCTGGTCGAAAGCATTACCACGCTGTCGCACAAGATGAACTGCACGGTCATTGCCGAGGGCGTGGAGACCGAGGAGGAATGCGCAACCCTGCGCGCCATGGGTATCGACTATGGCCAGGGCTATCTATTCTACCGGCCGCTGCATCCGGACAATCTGGTAAGGACGCTGGTCGGCTCGCACCAACATCACCCTTCCCCCGTAGCACAAGCGTCATAGCGATGAGGAACCGCATGCGAAAACCGCTGCTTATGATTGCTACCAGCCTGTTTTCGCTCACGCTCTTCTCCTCCGTCCACGCCGAGACGATCCATTTCACCACTGAGGAATATCCGCCCTTCAACTATCGCGAGGGTAAGACCGTTGTCGGAGCGACCACCGACCAGGTGCAGAAGATGATGACCAATGTCGGCGTCGACTATACGATCGACATCATGCCTTGGGCGCGAGCCTACAATCAGGCGCTGATGGAACCCATGACCTGCGTATTCGTCGCAGCTCACAACGAAGAACGCGACAAGCTCTTCAAATGGGTGCAGCCGCTGCTGATCGACCGCAACGTTTTAATCAAGCATAGCGGCTCCGGTGTTACCGCCGGCAACATCGCCGAAGCCAGGAAATATCTCGTCGGCACCTGGCGAGAGGATTATACGGAAGCGCTCCTGCGCCGGAACGATTTCCCGCGCATCGACGTCGGCAGCGACTTCAAGGCCGCGCTCAAGAAGCTGATGAGCGACCGTATCGACCTGATGCCGATCTCGGAATTCTATTTCGACAAGTTGCAGAAAGAGGGCAACGCCGTGGAAAAGGTGACCCTTCTCTCGCAACAGCCCATGGGGATCGCCTGCCACAAGGATTTCCCGACCGATCTCCTGAACAGGATGCAAGTGGCTCTGAATGCGCTGATTGCCGACGGAACGCAAAAGCGGATTTTCCTTAAGTACGGCCTGCACCTCGGCGACTGACCGCATCCCGCCTTGACTTTGCCGTCAAATCGCTGTGGTGAAGGACATCGGCATTTTCGAAGGGGTGAAGCGCATGCTTCTCATCGCAGGCCTCGGCAATCCGGGCGCCAAATATCAGGGCAACCGCCACAATATCGGCTTCATGGCCGTGGATGCGATCCACCGCCGTCACAGCTTTTCGCCCTGGTCGAAGAAATTCAAGGCGGAGATCGCCGAAGGCGAACTCGGCGGCCAGAAGGTGCTGCTCATCAAGCCGCAGACCTTCATGAACCTCTCGGGCGAAGCCGTCGGCGAAGCCATGCGCTTCTACAAACTCCAGCCGTCCGATCTCGTCGTCATCTACGATGAACTCGATCTGCCAGGCGGCAAGGCGCGACTGAAGACCGGCGGCGGCCATGGCGGCCATAACGGTATCAAATCGATCGACGCCCATTGCGGCAAGGACTATCGCCGCCTCCGGCTCGGCATCGGTCATCCCGGCGCCAAGGAACTGGTGCACAATCACGTTCTCGGCGATTTCGCCAAAGCGGATCAAAGCTGGCTGGAGCCGCTGTTCGACGCGCTCGCCGACAATGCCGACATGCTGGCGCGCGGCGAGGATTCGCAGCTGATGAACAAGATCGCGCTTGCCCTCGGCGGCAAGGCGGAAGACGACGCGCCCAAGCCGGAAAAGAAGGCGCCAGCCAAGTCCCACATTCATCAGGCGCGCAATCATATCAAGCCGAACATCCCGGAAACCGGTCCTATGGCGGAAATGCTGAAGCGGATGTTCGGCAAGAAGGACGATTGAGATGTCGGAAATAGCGGTGGAAAGCGCGGCGGATATCGTCATCCGGTCGGTCGCGATGGCGGACCTCCCGACGCTGCTTGCACTTTACCGGCACCTGCATACGGAAGATCCGATACTGGACCTAAGCCTCGCGGAGAGCCGCCTTGCGGAAATCCTCGCGCATTCCGGCATGACGATCTTGGCCGCCTTTGACGGCGACAAGGCCGTCTCCTCGGTGACGCTGACCGTCATCCCGAATCTCACGCGGGGCGGCGCGCCCTATGCCCTGATCGAGAATGTGGTGACCCATGCCGACTACCGTCGGCGCGGTCTTGCCGGCACGCTCATCCATAAGGCGTTCGCAAGCGCCTGGGAGAGGAACTGCTACAAGGTCATGCTGCTGACCGGTTCGAAGAACCCAGCAACGCTGCGTTTCTACGCCAATTGCGGCTTCAAGCAGGACAAGACCGGCTTCCATATCCGCCGACCCGCAGCCACCTAACAGGCCGCAACCGTTCCTATTCCTCAGGCTCGGTCGTGAACATCAGCGGAAAACCGGCGCTCTTGGCAAGATCGACCGCCTCCTGCGCCTTCGTCTCGGCAATATCGCGCGCGCAGACCATGACCACGCAAGTGCCGAGCTTATGTGCCGTCATCATCACCCGATAGCCGGTCTCCTCGCTCATGCGGAAGACGGCCTTCAACACCATGATGACGAATTCCCGCGGCGTATAATCATCGTTCACGAGAATAATCTTGTAGAGCTTCGGCCGTTCGACCTTCGGCTTCGTTTTAGTCTTCGGTTTCAGGACGACATCATTGTCACTCATCGGCATCACCGTTGACGACAGGGAAAGAGGCTTTGGGCTAATAGGGAAATTATAGTGCAGCGCACTACACGGTTCAAGGACGACAGCGCCTCTCAGGTAATACAAAGGAGTATTCGCACGACTTCTGCCTCTCTTTCGGCAGAAAAAAGCCTCCTTGCCCGCACAAGACTTGACCCGCAACGGCCCTTCCCCCATAGGCACAGCAAAGATTTTCAAGATATGGACAAGGTGCCATGGGTTTCAAATGCGGTATCGTCGGGCTGCCGAATGTCGGCAAGTCCACTCTGTTCAATGCGCTGACCAAGACGGCGGCGGCACAGGCGGCCAACTATCCGTTCTGCACGATCGAGCCGAACACGGGTGAAGTGGCCGTTCCCGATCCGCGCATGCGCAAGCTTGCCGACATCGCCAAGTCGAAGGAACTAATCCCGACGCGCATCTCCTTTGTCGATATTGCCGGCCTCGTGCGCGGTGCATCGAAGGGTGAAGGTCTCGGTAACCAGTTCCTCGCCAACATCCGCGAAGTCGATGCCATCGTGCATGTGCTGCGCTGCTTCGAAGATAGCGACATCACCCATGTCGAAGGCCGCATCAATCCCGTCGCCGATGCCGAAACGATCGAGACCGAGCTGATGCTCGCCGATCTCGAGAGCCTTGAGCGCCGCACCGAGCAGACGCGCAAGCGCGCCACCGGCAAGGACAAGGAATCCATGGCCATGCTGCCGATCATGGAAGCCTCGCTGAAGCTGCTGCAGGAAGGCAAGCCGGTTCGCACGCTGCTCTCGAAGCTCGATGCCGAAGAGATCCGCATCCTCAAGAGCCTGAACCTGCTGACCTCGCATCCGGTGCTCTACGTCTGCAACGTCGCCGAAGGCGATGCCGCGACCGGCAATGAGCATACGGCGGCCGTGGCTGCCATGGCCAAGGAGCAGAATTCGGAGGTCGTCATCATCTCCGCAGCCATCGAGGCGGAAGTGGCGCAGTTGCCCGACGAAGAGGCGAAGGAATTCCTTTCCGCGCTCGGCCTCGACGAAGCTGGCCTCGATCGCCTGATCCGCGCAGGCTATAAGCTCCTGCACCTCATCACCTATTTCACGGTAGGCCCGAAGGAAACGCGCGCCTGGACCATCGAACAGGGCACGAAGGCTCCGCAGGCAGCCGGCGTCATCCATTCGGATTTCGAGCGCGGCTTCATTCGCGCCAACACGATCGCCTATGACGATTACATCGCCTACAACGGCGAAACCGGTGCCAAGGAAGCCGGCAAGGCACGCGACGAAGGCAAAGAATACGTCGTCCAAGACGGCGACGTCATCCACTTCCGCTTCAACACCTGATCGCCTTTTTTCTTGCCGGCGCCTAGGCAGTAGTGACGATTTAACTATCGCAGCCAAATGATTATGGCAGCGATGATGACGAAGCCTCTGAAATTGGCGAGCAACTTGTCGTATCGGGTGGCAACACGGCGGAACTGCTTGAGCTTTGCAAAGAAGCGTTCGATGAGGTTGCGCTCTTTATAGAGCCGCCAGTCGCAGCGGTGCGGGCGACGGCGCTCCGGCCGCGGCGGAATGACGGGGGTGGCACCAGCGTCCAGAATGGTGTCGTGGAAGTGTTCGGCATCATAGGCTCTGTCGGCGATGACGTGGCCGGGGTTGAGGCCATGGAGCAATTCCCTGCCATAAATCACATCGCCACGGTGTCCCGGTGCAAGGACGAAGCGCACCGGTAGCCCCAAAGCATCGACGACGGCGTGGATCTTGGTGCCTAGCCCGCCGCGTGAGCGGCCAAGGCCCTGGGCGTCCGCTCCCCCCTTTTTCGCCGGGCGCCAGCGGCTTGAGGCTGGGCACGGATGGAGGTGGAATCGATCGAGACCCAGTCAAGGTCCGCTTCTCGCGCTAACGCCTCGAACAAACTTTCGAGGACACCCATCTCGATCCAGCGGTAATAGCGCCGCTTGACGGTCTGGTAGTCACCATAGCGTTCGGGCAAATCACGCCAACGTCCACCAGAGCGGGCCATCCAGACCAGCGCCTCGACGAACCGTCTGTTGTTGGAGCGTGGACCCCGGCGCCCCTTGCGCCCGCCTGGCACAAACGGCTCGATCCGAGACCACTGTTCCGCACTGAGCCTATCGATATCCATGACCGACCTCCAAAAGTCAGCCTTGAATCTGATTTGCTCCTAATTGGGAATCCCAAACCCTTAATTCGTCACCACAGCCTAAGCAATTCCAGGAAAAGTGCGAAGCGGTTTTCTGTCCGGAATTGCGTTAAAATAAAAGGATAGAGCGTTTTCGCGATTCGAAGAAAAGCGGAAAAGCTCTATCTCAGCGCCGGCAATCTCGCCTGCAGACCGGCAGGCAGGCGTCGCACGACGATGCGCCGCAGATCGGCCCAGCCGATGCCGATAACGAGCACGAACAGACCGACAATCATCAGCACCAGGAATCCGACCTTGTCGAGCTCGGCATTATTGTGCCTGAGGATGGCTGCCGTCGCCAAGCCCAGCGACACGAGGCCGGCAGTCACAAAGGCGCGGCGATCGATGACGAGCCCGATCAGCATCATCACCAGCACCGCAACGAGGACGGTCACCGCCTGCAGATAGCCCCCGAAGAGGGCATCGGTGAGATTGGTGAAGACCATGCCGCTACTGGCGAGCTCGAGGCGCAAGGCCAAGAGGATCGTCGAATAAAGCAGAGCCGGCGCCGTTGCGAGATGCAGCCAGAAGGCAACGTCGGACCGGCGCGTAACTCTCTGCGGATCGCTGAGATCATAACGCATTGCCAATACAAAGCTGCCAAGCGCGGTCACCAGCAAGATCATCATCGCCTGGATGGGGTAATCCGCTGGCACATTCGAAGAGCCAGTTACCGTGCCGGCGACATAGAAAACCGCGGCGAGAAACAGGCCAAACAGCGAAAACAGGAATAAGGCCAGCGACAGCGGGACGCGGTAGCGCCAGTAAAACAAGGCCAGCGACAGCGGAAATGGCGCCACCAGCACGATTGCGCCGATCGTAAAATTATCGCTCAGCGCCGGTGTGGAACTCACATAGCTGACCACCATGTAAAAAATCCAGACAACGAGCGCGACGGTCAAGACCACGGCCGGAAGCGCCAGCCGCTGTCGGCGCACCAGGATCTCGGCCAGGACGACGATTGCCAGCAAGGGCGCATAACGGTTCGCCAGCCCCCATAGCCCGATGAGCAAAACGACGAGACCGATAGTGATGAGCACATCGTGAAAGCCCCGCACGAAACGCGGCGCTTCCGTATCCTCCAGAGGGTTGGGATCATCTGGAAAACGCGGTGCAGAGAGACCCTGTCCGGTCGGCAACGCACCGATGTTCTTGTCCGCCAGATAGGGCAGCAATCTCTCGGCCTGACTGGAAGAAATGATCCCCGCGCCCGCTGCCTCTTCCAATGCGACTTTGAGTTCGCTCATTCCAGCTCTCACATCATCTTGCCACGACCAAGCCTCAACATATCGCCGGCGTACAATCAAGAGCTGTCGGCGGCCAATAGACAGTCATCGTCGTCCCTTCTTTGTATTGACCGTGAAAATGCTTGCGCCAGCCCCGCGGGCCATGCGATTGCCGATAAACGAGACGTGGAGGACGACAGAAGATATGACGAAATTCGTCTACGAAGACTTCCTGCCGGGACAAGAATTTCCGCTCGGCCCAAAGCATGTAACGGCGGCGGAGATCATCGAGTTCGCTAGCGAATTCGACCCACAACCGATGCATCTGGACGAGGAAGCCGGCCGTGCCAGCATTCTCGGCGGCCTTGCCGCTTCCGGCTGGCATACATCGTCCATGTTCATGCGCATGATGTGCGACTCCTATCTCCTTGCCACCGATGCCGAAGGCGCGCCCGGCATCGATTTCATGGAGTGGAAAAAGCCCGTTCTGGCCGGAGATACACTCTCTGGCCGGTCCATCGTCGTGGAGATACGCGCCATGCGTTCTCGCCCCGGCATCGGCATCGTCAAATTTCGCCACGAGGTCGAAAATCAGCGCGGCGAACTGGTCTGCCTCGGAGAGAATGCGGTCATGATCCGCATGCGCAGCGTCGCGGAGGTTTCGGCATGAAGATGAGCGACCTCTACGCTGTCGGCGAACGCATCGACATCGGCAGCCATACCTTCACGCCTGAGGGCATCGTCCATTTTGCCTCGCGCTTCGACCCGCAAATCTTCCATATGGATGCGGAAGCGGCCAAGCATTCCTTGTTCGGCGGCCTCTGTGCCTCGGGATGGCATAGCTGCTCCATGTGGATGCGCAGCTTCGTCGATTACTGGAAATCCGAAACGGCAAGACTGACCGCCGAGGGCAAGACGCCGCCCGTTCTCGGCCCCTCGCCCGGCTTTACGAAGCTGCAATGGCTGCGGCCCGTCTTTGCCGGCGATACCATCAGTTATGGCGTTGCGATCCTTGGTAGCCGCGCTTTGGCCTCGCGCCCGGGCTGGACGCTCTACACACTCGCTTGTGACGGAATAAACCAGGACGGCTTGCCGGCCCTACGGTTCGAAAGCACGGTGCTTGCCTCTGAATAGCGAGCTGCGGGGCCGTTCATAACGGCCCTCGCCAATCTTCCGAACGCGGTCAGTGACCGGAAAATTCCACCAATGTGTGAACCGGCACGTCAAGCTCCTCGAGCTTCCTGCGGCCACCAAGGTCAGGCAGGTCGATGACGAAGCAGGCGGCAACCACTTCGGCGCCGATCTGGCGCAGAAGCTTCGTCGCGCCGACGGCGGTTCCGCCCGTCGCGATCAGGTCGTCGACGAGGATGACCCTCTCACCCGGATTGACCGCATCACGGTGCATCTCCATTTCGTCGACACCATATTCCAGGCTGTAGGCGATGCGGACGATGTCGTGCGGCAACTTGCCCTTCTTGCGGATCGGAACGAAGCCGGACGACAGCTGATGCGCCACCGCCCCTCCGAGAATGAAGCCGCGTGCTTCCATTCCGGCGACCTTGTCGATCTTCGTGCCGGCGTAAGGCTGCACCAGCGCATCGACGGCACGGCGGAATGCCCTGGCGTCGCCAAGCATCGTCGTGATATCGCGAAAGATGATGCCGGGCTTGGGGTAATCCGGAATGGAGCGGATGCTGGCGGCAAGCTCCGAAGCAATAGTGTTCATCAAATATAGTCTCTCAGGCTGTGATAGGGCCGGTTGCACCCTATCAATACCAGGGCGCTATACCAACAAAAAAGGCGGCCTCGCCGGGCCGCCTTTTCTCGATCATTGTCGCGATGCTCAGTGAGCGCCGGCCTTTGCATAGACGGAACGCTTGGTGAGATAGATCAAGATTGAGAAGATCAGCAGGAATACCATGACCATGAAGCCAAGGTGCTTGCGATCTTCCAGATGCGGTTCGGAGGTCCACATCAGAAACGCCGCCACGTCGCGCGCATACTGGTCCACAGTCTGCGGCGAGCCGTCGTCATAGGTCACTTGGCCGTCGGAAAGCGGCTTCGGCATCGCAAAGGTCGCAGCCGCATCGAAATACGGATTATAGTGCGAGTTCTGCGGCACCTTGAACCCGGCCGGCGGCTCTTCGTAGCCGGTCAGCAGCGAGTAGATATAGTCCGGCCCACCTTCCTGATACTGTGTGAAGATGTCGAAGATGAACTGCGGGAAGCCGCGCTCGATTTCGCGTGCCTTGGCAAGCAGCGACATATCGGGCGGCACGGCCCCGTTGTTGGAGGCCGCAGCAGCCTCGTCATTCGGGAACGGCGAGTTGAAATGGTCAGACGGAAGCGCCTTGCGGCTGAACATTTCACCCTGAGGGTTCGGGCCGTCCTGCACTTCGTAATTGGCAGCGAAGGCCTTCACCTGTGCTTCCGTATAGCCGAGGTCTTCCAGCGTGCGGTAAGCCACCAGCTTCATCGAATGGCAGGCGGAACAGACTTCCGTGTAGACCTTCAGGCCACGCTGCAGCTGCGCCTTGTCATAATAGCCGAACGGGCCGGAGAAGGTCCAATGCTGCTCGCGCGGCTCCTTCAGCGGATAGTGCGGCGTCTCTGCTTCCGCGGCAGGCTTCGTTTCCGCAGCGATCACGGCGGCGGTCGAGAGGCCGCCGATGAGCGTCAGGGATAGAAGGCCGACAACAAGTTTTTTCATCGTTTTCTTCCTCTATCGCCGGTTATGCTTGAACCGAAGCGGCAACTTTACCGCCCTGTTTCTCAAGAACCGCTTCCGTAATCGAATTTGGAATGCGCCTCGGTGTCTCGACAATGCCGAGCACAGGCATGATGACGAGGAAGAAGAGGAAGTAGAACAGCGTCGCAAACTGCGCAGCCGTGGTGTAGATGCCTTCCGCGGGCTGCGAGCCCAGCCAGCCGAGCAGGATGGCATCGGCGATGAACAGCCAGAAGAACAGCTTGTACCAGGGACGATAGACGGCCGAGCGGATCTTCGACGTATCGAGCCAGGGCAGGAAGAACAGGACGATGATCGCGCCGAACATCGTCAGAACGCCACCGAGCTTGGAGTCGATCGGGCCGATGTTGAAGGTGATCGAGCGCAGCATCGCGTAGAACGGCAGGAAGTACCATTCCGGAACGATATGAGCCGGCGTCTTCAGCGGGTTGGCCGGGATGTAGTTATCGGCATGACCGAGGAAGTTCGGCAGGTAGAAGACGAAATAGGCGAAGACCAGCAGGAAGATGGAGACACCAAGCGCATCCTTCAGCGTCGCATAGGGCGTGAAGGCGACAGTGTCGGTCTTCAGCTTCACTTCGACGCCGGTCGGGTTCGTCTGGCCGGTCACATGCAGCGCCCAGATATGCAGGATGACGACACCTGCAATCATGAACGGCAGCAGATAGTGCAGCGAGAAGAAGCGGTTGAGCGTCGGATCATCGACGGCGAAGCCGCCGAGCAGGAAGGTCTGGATCCAGTCGCCGACCCATGGGAAGGCCGAGAAGAAACCGGTGATAACGGTCGCACCCCAGAAAGACATCTGACCCCAGGGCAGAACGTAGCCCATGAAGGCGGTCGCCATCATCAGGAGGTAGATAATCACGCCGAGAATCCAGAGGATTTCGCGCGGCGCCTTATAAGAGCCGTAGTAAAGGCCGCGGGCAATGTGCAGGTAGACGGCCACGAAGAAGAAAGATGCGCCGTTGGCGTGCATGTAGCGCAACAGCCAGCCGTGATTGACGTCGCGGACGATCTTTTCGACCGAGTTGAACGCAATCGCCGTGTTGGCCGCGTAATGCATCGCCAGCACGACGCCGGTCAGGATCTGCAGGACCAGCATGACCGCCAGCATGGCGCCGAAAGTATAGGCATAGTTCAGGTTGCGGGGAACCGGATAGGCGATGAAACTGTCGTAGACCATACGCGGCAGCGGAAGCCGCGCGTCTACCCATTTTTCGAGCCCTGTCGATGGCTCGTAAGACGAATGACCACTCATGATTCAGCTCCCCCTCAACCGACCTTGATCTTCTTTTCCGACGTAAACGCATATTGCGGGATGAAGAGGTTCTGCGGCGCAGGCCCGTGACGGATGCGACCGGCGGTATCGTAGACCGAACCATGGCAGGGACAGAACCACCCGCCATATTCACCTGCCTGGCCGAGTGGAATGCAACCCAGATGGGTGCAGACGCCGATCATAACGAGCCAGTTTTCCTTGCCCTCTCCGGCCGAACGGGCAACGTCGGTTGCTTGTGCATCGGACGGAAGATTGGCGTTGCGGGCGATCGGATCCTTCAAGTCCGAAAGCTGCGTACCCTTGGCATCGTCGATTTCTTTCTGCGTGCGGTTACGGATGAAGACGGGTTTACCGCGCCACTTCACCGTCAACGACATGCCGGGCTCAAGGCTCGACACATCGACTTCGATGGATGCAAGAGCAAGTGTCGATGCGTCCGGACGCATCTGGTCGATAAACGGCCATGCGACGGCAACTGCACCCACCGCACCGGCCATACCTGTCGTCAAATAAAGGAAATCGCGACGAGTCGGCTCGCCGCTGGACTCAACTGTCGTACTATGCTCGCTCAAAGCTGCACATCCTCTTCCCGCAAACCACGGCAAAACCGCGGTACCCCTCTCACTAACGGCGAATCAATGCGACCATAATTCCGCCATAGATTCCTCCGTAACCCGCTGCGTTCTAAGCTTGATCGCAAATTATGTCCAGTCTTGGCAAGGGGTCAGGGCACAATGTCGCGGCAAAACTGCGCTATTGCGTCGCAAGGCTGGAGCCTGAACTCTTTCTGCGCCGATGCGAAAAGTTAAACCCATGAAAAATCTGGGGATTTCTGTAGTATCTTCTTATATTGCATGGCAAAATAGACAATGATTTCAATGCTGCATTGCGGAAGGCAGTGTAGCATCACGACTTTCGCCACTCCGTGAGACCTGCGCTTTACCACTTAAATCCAAATGGATTTCCCCCGGGATTTATGGAGGATTGCACTTGCTATCTTGCGCATACGATGCAGCAAAAACGAAGCACGAGAACTTCTCATGAGACACACGATTTATTGCGTCCTATGCGTTCTCGCCACACTGGCGGTCGGCATCCTAGCCGCGCGTTACGTCGCCGATTCGTGGCTGCTGGCCTTTTTCGAAAGTCTGCAGACCCATATAAGCCTGTTCGCGATCCTGCTCGCCTTGGTCGCATTCGCCTTTAAGCGTCACTGGTATGCGCTCTTCCTGACTGCCGCAGGGATCATCCTGCTGGTTCACTCCGTCCTCATGCTGCAGCAATACACCACGTCTTCGCTCGTCGCTTCGGCTGAGGCGAGCGGCGAGCATTTCAGGTTGCTCTCCTTCAACATCGAGGACAGCAATTTCGAAAACGGCCCTCGCATCGCCGATCTCATCATCGCCTCGAAAGCCGACGTCGTCGAAATCTTCGAGGCAGGACCGATCTTTTCCGAGATGGACCGCATCTTGAAAGTCTATCCCAACCGCATCGGCTGCGGCGTGATGACCACCGATTGCGATTCCCTGCTGCTGTCGAAGAGACCGTTCCAAACCCAACTCATGCGCAGCCTCGGCAGCCTCTGGGACAATCGCTTCATTCTCGCCACCATCGACATGGACGGCCAGCCCGTGAACTTCGCCTCCGTTCATCTGAGCAAGCCTTATTTCGATGCATTCCACCAGATCGAGCTCGGTCTCCTCGCTCCGGCCCTTAATGACGTGAAAGGGCCGTTGATTCTAGCAGGAGATTTCAACGCCTCGGTCATCACGCCCGATATGCGCGACTTCCTGGCGGCAACCGGCCTTCGCCATGCCTTTCCCGAGCCCGCCACATGGCCGATTGCTGCGGGCGCCTATGGGATCACCATCGATCACGTCTTCGCCCGTGCGCCGTTGCGGCTGATATCCGTAAAGCAGATCCGCGACGCCATGGGCTCGAATCATTTCGGCCTGATGACGGAGTTCAGCGTGCCTCGGCAGAAATGATCCGGCGGGTTTCGGGGTGGCTCAATCGGCATCCGCCGCAATGAAACCGCCGGACTGACGTGCCCAGAGTTCGGAATAGAGGCCACCGCGAGCGATCAGCTCGTCATGCGTCCCCTCTTCGATGACCTCGCCCTTGTCGATGACGATCAACCGGTCGAGCTTGGCGATGGTCGACAGCCGATGCGCGATCACAAGCACGGTCTTGCCCTTCATCAGACTATCCAGATTGGACTGCAGCACGGCCTCAGCTTCCGAATCCAGCGCGGACGTCGCCTCGTCGAGCACGAGAATGGGCGCGTCCTTCAGCATGACGCGCGCGATCGCAATGCGCTGGCGTTGGCCGCCTGAAAGCTTGACACCGCGCTCGCCGACATGGGCGGCATAAGCGGTGCGCCCCTTCTGATCTTCGAGAGCGGTGATGAAGCGATCCGCCTCCGCCCGCTGGGCCGCCTCCACCATCTGCTCGTCGGTAGCGTCAGGCCGACCGAAGAGGATATTATCGCGGATGGAGCGATTGAGGAGAGCGGTGTCCTGCGTCACCATGCCGATCGCGCTACGCAGCGACTCCTGCCTGACGGTGGCAATATCCTGTCCGTCGATCAGGATACGCCCGCCCTCAAGATCGTAGAAACGCAACAGCAGATTGACGAGCGTCGTCTTGCCCGCTCCCGAGCGGCCGACGATGCCAACCTTTTCCCCCGCGCGTACGTTGAGAGAAAAATTGTCGATGATGCCGCCGCCGCGCCCATAGTGAAACGTCACATCGTCGAAACGAATTTCCGGCCCGGTGACGACCAGATCCTTGGCATCAGGCCGATCGACCAGACCGATGGGCTCGGAGATCATCTCGGCTGAATTCTGAATGGTGCCGAGATTACGCATGATGGCATTGAACTGCGACATCATTCGGCCGAAGAGCATGTTCAGGCGCAGCACCATGCTGAGCGTGAAGGCGACGCCTCCGGTCGAGATTTCACCCGCCAGCCAGAGATGGACGGCGAGCGCGCCGATCGTGGTGATCATGACGCCTGACAGCAGCGCCAGCGATGAGCGCACGCCGGTCAACAATCGTGTGAACGGCATGACGGCGGCCTGGAAGCGGTCGAAACCATTGCGGATGTAGTGGTCGTTCTGCTCCTCCCGGCCAAAGAGCTTCAACGTCTGAATATTGGCGTAGGCATCGACCATGCGGCCGTTCAGCATCGAGGACGCTTCGGCCGCGTTGCGCGCATGCCGGCGGATGCGTGGCACGAAATATCGCGCAAGCAGGGAGAAGACGCCGATCCAGACCGCGATGACCAGCGCCAGCCGCCAGTCCAGCCCGCCGACCAGCGCGATGGTCGATGCGGCATAGATGATGATGAACCAAACGACCTGCAGCAGCGAGACGACAAGATCGCCCGTCGCCTGCCCCGCCGACCAGACCTTGGTGACGACACGGCCGGAGAAATCGTTCTGGAAGAATTCGACGGACTGCCTCGCAACATGGCGATAAGCCTGCCAGCGCACGAGATTGAGAAACCCTGGCACGACCACCTGTTCCTCGACCAATGCGCCGAGGCTGACGACAACGAAGCGCACCACGAGCACGACGAAAACCATGCCGAGCAGCGCCGCGCCATGGCCGGCAAGCAGCCCCGACCACCCCTCGCCCGGCTTCACCTTGTCAAGGATGTCGACGAGATGGCCGACGAACCAGAACAGCGCCGCTTCGAGCATGGCGACCGCCCCGCCGAGTGCCGCCATTGCTAGGAAAGGTCCCTTGGCCTGACCGACATAGTACCAGATGAAGGCACCAAGCGACCGCGGCGGCCGAAGATCGCCGCTGCGATAGTAAGGATCAATCCAGGTCTCGAACAGACGGAACACGGAACGGATGAACATGCCAGCGATATAGGGAATTTTGAGACACGCGCAAACTCACGGCGCGCCGCAGAAAAGGTTATATTTTCTTCATGTTCCGCCGCGCACTTGAGTTCCGTTCTTCATCGGTGATTTAATCAAACTTAATCAGAAAGATTGAATCCGATAAATCTATACAAAACCCATCATTCGCCTATTTTATAGGAAGGAATAGGACGCGATCGAAATGAACAACAAGACGGCCGACACGAAAGTTCTGACGACACATGTTCCGCTGTCGTTGGCGGAAAAAGTTGACCAGATAGCCGCTCGGCTGGAGCGCTCCCGGGGATGGATCGTGAAGCAAGCACTCAATGATTGGGTCGCTCTGCAGGAAGAGCGTCATAGGCTGACACTTGAAGCACTGGCCGATGTGGATGCCGGGAATGTTGTCGACCATCAGCTTATTTGGGATTGGGTGCGCGACTTGGGCACGTCGGAAGACGAGGCTCAATCCCGTTGATCGAAATCAAGTGGACTGCGAAAGCACAATCCGATTTGATCCGCGTCTACGACTTTCTGGCACCGGTCAACAGGCCTGCGGCAATCAGAGCCGCACAAACTCTTTCATCCGCTCCGCTGCAGCTCCTTCAGCATCCGCGCATCGGGGAAAGACTTGAAGAATTCGAGCCTCGCGACGTCAGGCGCATCCTGGTAGGCGCTTATGAAATGCGCTACGAAATTGCAGGCTCGACTGTTTTCATTCTGCGCATATGGCACGGACGAGAAGATCGCTGAAACAATGATGGGGTGCCGAAGCACCCCAATGTTCCCTTCATCACTCCGCCGCCGCCTCGGCCTCCTCGTGATCCGCCAAAAACCCACCCGATTGCCGGCTCCAGAGTTCGGCATAGATGCCGCCCTCCTCGACCAGTTCCTGATGTGTGCCCATCTCGATGATCCGACCCTTGTCGAGAACGACGAGGCGGTCCATCTCGGTCAGCGTCGACAGGCGATGGGCAATGGCAATCACCGTCTTGCCATGCATCAGCGCGAAGAGATTTTCCTGGATCGCTGCTTCCACTTCGGAATCGAGCGCCGAGGTTGCCTCGTCGAGCACCAGGATCGGCGCGTCCTTCAGGAAGACGCGGGCGATCGCAATACGCTGGCGCTGGCCGCCTGACAGTTTGACACCCCGCTCGCCGACCTGCGCGTCGAGCCCGGTGCGGCCATGCATATCCACCAGCCCCTCGATGAAGTCCCAGGCATTGGCGCGCCTGGCCGCCTGGATGATTTCCTCGTCGGTCGCGTCCGGACGGCCGTAGGCGATGTTGTCGCGGATGGATCGGTGCAGCAGCGACGTGTCCTGCGTCACCACACCGATCATCGAGCGAAGGCTGTCCTGCGTTACGCCCGCGATATCGTGGCCGTCGATGGTGATGCGGCCGCCCTCCAGATCGTAGAAGCGCAGCAGCAGGTTCATCAGTGTCGTCTTGCCGGCACCGGAGCGGCCGACAAGGCCGACCTTTTCGCCCGCACGGATATCGAGGGTCAGATCCTCCATGACACCCTTCGCCTTGCCGTAATGGAAGCGAATGTGGTCGAAGCGGATCGCACCCTGCTGGGCCACGATCGGCGATGCTGCCGGCTTGTCGACGATATCGTGCGGCTTCGTCATCATCTCCATGCCGTCATAGACGGTGCCGATGTTTTCGAAGAGCGCCGAGACTTCCCACATCACCCACTGCGACATGCCGTTGACGCGCATGGCAAGGCCGATGGCAATGGCGATGGAGCCGACGGAGATCGAGCCGCTGAGCCAGAACCAGATCGACAGAGACGAGACGATGAACAGCGCCGCGCAGTTGTTGAAATAGACCGAGGCGTGGAACAGCGTCACCTTGCGCATCTGCTTGTGCACGGTATCGAGGAATTCCTCCATGCCGGCCCTCGCATACTTCTCTTCGCGGCCGGCATGGGAGAACAGCTTCACCGTGGCGATGTTGGTGTAGCTGTCGACCACACGGCCCGTCATCATCGAACGCGCATCGGCCTGCTGCGCGGCGATCTTGCGCAGCACCGGCACGAAATAGGCGACGATGGCGACATAGACGCCAAGCCAGACCAGGATCGGAATCATCAGCCGCCAGTCAGCCGCCGCGATGACAAGGATCATCGACAGGAAGTACGTGAACACGTAGACGAAGACGTCGAGGATCTTCATGACCGTCTCGCGCACGGCAAGCGAGGTCTGCATCACCTTGGTGGCGACGCGGCCGGCGAACTCATTGGCGAAAAAGGTCATGCTGTGGCGCAGCAGGAAGCGGTGCATCTGCCAGCGCGCGATCATCGGATAGTTGCCGAGCAGTACCTGGTGCATGATGAAGCTGTCGAGGATCGCCGCAGCCGGCAAGCCGATCAGCACCATCGCGCCCATCCAGAACAGCTTGTGCCATTCCGTCTGCAGGAAGGTCGCCTTATCCGCATGTGTCAGCCAGTCGACGATATCGCCGAGGAACTGGAACAGCGCCACCTCACCGATCGCGATCGACATGGTGAGGATGCTCATGGCGATCAGCCATGGCAGAGCCGGCTTGGAATAATGCCAGCAGAAGGCGAAAAGGCCGCGCGGCGGCGTATCCGGCACCTCGCTCGGAAATGGATTTAGTCGGCGTTCGAACCAGCTAAACATTGAAATGCTCCAAAACTCGACCCTTCGACCACCCACTGCGCTGAAAGATCGCAGATTCATATGGTGGCCGGGTGATAAAACAACGAGGCCATGCCGGCCGCGCAATGACTTAAAGAAGGGGGGTACTTGCGAATACGCGCCTTGTAGCGCCAGTCAAATCCGTGGGTTCACGGCCTGGAGGCGCATTATCACAAACAAGATATCCATCTGTGCCTCCTTCTTTCGCAAGTTGTAGAGCGCCCGTCTTTTAGCGCGACTTTTTCTGTTTGAAAAGCGAAATATGCCTGAAAAATGGGCTGAATCCTTCAATTCTCTTTATGGGAGACATCACGGAAATGAAGGGCGCGCGAAAAATCTGAGACAAATCCAGGCGATTTCGCTAGTTGCAGCATATGACAAAACTGCGCATCGCCCTTTACCAACCCGACATTCCCGGCAACACCGGCACGATCCTGCGGCTCGCCGCCTGCCTCGGCCTCGGCGTCGATATTATCGAGCCGGCCGGCTTCGACATATCGGACCGCAATCTGAAGCGCGCCGGCATGGATTATCTCGCCGCCGTCACTCTGACCAGGCATGTTAATTGGGAACGCTTCGAGATATGGAGGCAGGAAAGCGGACGACGGCTGGTGCTCGCTTCGACGAAGGCGGCCCAGCGCTACACGGATTTTGCTTACCGCGACGACGATATCCTCCTCTTCGGCCGCGAAAGCGCCGGCGTGCCGGAGCATGTGCATGAAAAGGCCGATGGCCGCGTCCTGATCCCCATGGTGGAGGGCCAACGCTCCATCAATGTTGCGATGTCGGCCGCCATGATATCGGGGGAAGCCTTGCGGCAAACGCAATGGCCGCCGCTTACCGCACCGGGGCCGCACCGGGCCTGAATGTCGCACCCGAATAGGCGTTGGCACGCCGGATAAAGTGTGAGAAGCTTCGCTCTGGAATGCTCTAACTCAGGCAGCCTTGGCGAGGTGACCCATGTTCCAGACGGCATTCACACTTTCCCTGACGCAGTTCGCACGTACATTGAGCCTCCCCGAACGGCTCCAGCACTCCCCTTTGCGCAACCTTGCGCTTGAGGGCCTTCGCCAGCGGAACCTCGCTCTCGATGCGCTGTTCTACGACGTCAAGGTTATTACACCCGAGGAAGCTTTCTACATCAGTGACTCGCTCGCCGCCGAAGGCGCGATCCTGCTCGTGCCGCCGAGCGGCCTTGGGGCGCTCACCCTCTGCGAAACCATCGATGAATTTGTCTTGCGCGGCGGCGGCAATGCCCGGGCGCTCGCAGTCGCCGGCATCGGCGGTTCCGCGCTCGGTGCCGCCGCATTTGCCCGCAACGTGGCCGATGCGATCGACGCACCAGTCGCCGTTGTCGTCTCAGGCTACGGCATCGCCGACGCCATCACTGAAGCCTTTGGCGGATCGTTTTTCTTCGGTCATTTGAGGGGGCTGCGGCCGTTGCTTGAAAGCCTGGATGACCTTGCCGGCCGACCCAAGGTTGGAGCGCAGCGCAATGAAACGGCTGCCCGCACCAGCCTGGACACCAGAACGGTACAGGCGCTTCTCGCCGATCCCCGACTCTCCTTCCCTCTGCTGGCGGGACACTCCAAAGGCAATCTCGTCCTTTCTGCCGCCCTGCATAACCTCTCGAAGCAGGATGAAGGACGAGTTGCTGAGCTGGCGCGGCATACGAAGATCGTGACGATCGGCGCGCGCATCGCAATGCCTCCGGTATTCAACGATGTCATCGATGTCATGGGCGAGTGGGACTGGTTTGGAGAGATCAATTCCCGACGGTTCATCCACGCCGATCAGCGCGTCGCGCATGCATGGCATCACACGAACACCGATTTGGGCGGCCACCTGCCGGTGACCATCACGCTGATGGAGATTCTCGCGGCATCACCCATTGCCGAAGATCAGAAAGCTGAAGAACACCAAGCTGCAAAGCTCGGTGCCGCGGCCGAACCGGCGGCAATACAGGAGACAAAGTCTCCGCCGCCTTCGACCGGCGGTAATACGACTGCGATCGAGAAGGTCAAGAAAGCTTTCTCCGCGAGGCCTATGCCAAGCGCTCAGCCGCCCGCGTTCGGCCCGCCGGATGATCCGCCACCGACCATGCCGCATTGAGCTGACGACCAATCGCCAGCCCGCCTCGGAGAAACGGGAACACACTTCGAGAGCCATCACCCGTCGATGCGAGCGCCGTATCGTTCAGTTCAGTCCGCCGATGGCAAGCGCCGCATGGTGAATTCGATGCGATCGCCGTCGACCTGACGCCAGCTTTCGACCTCGGTCCAATAGGCGGCTTTCGGGAACTCGTTGAACCATTCACGCGCCTTTTCGCGCGCTTCGGGGCGACTGAGACAAAAGGTCTCGCGAACGAATTCGCTCTTTCCACCGGCGGGATGGTCCTGCCGGTAGCGGAATATTCTGTTTCTCAACCCGTCTAGGGGCGGCGGTCCAGGTATCCTCATGATAAAACCTCGCCTTTGAGAGAGGGAACATAATACCGCATTGTGAAATTTGCGAGTCGATTCTCCTGCGGCGTTGCTGCACTGGCTGCGCCGCAATCTTGCTGATATTCCAACTCACGATACATACGGTGCGAATCGCGGGCCGCCGGCTGCTCGCACCGTCGGAGAGCATGAATGGAACGACCCAATCTTCCCAAGGGATTACCCGAGGATATTGAAGAAAAGAAAGAGGCAGCGCGACACTGGTTCGAGGGTCTGCGCGACACGATCTGCGCTGAGTTCGAGCAGCTGGAGAACGAGCTGACCGGCCCCCTTTCCGACCAGGAACCAGGCCGCTTCGTCGCCAAGGACTGGCAGAGGGACAAGGGCCAGGGCGGCGGCGGCCGCATGTCGATGATGGAGGGGCGCGTCTTCGAGAAGGTCGGCGTCCACACCTCGACCGTCTATGGCGAATTCTCTCCCGATTTCCGCAGCCAGATTCCGGGCGCCGAGGAAGATCCCCGCTTCTGGGCCTCGGGGCTCTCGCTGATCGCCCACCCCGTCAATCCTAACGTGCCGGCCGTGCATATGAACACGCGCATGGTGGTGACGACGAGCCAGTGGTTCGGCGGCGGCGCCGACCTGACGCCGGTACTCGATCGCCGACGCACCCAGGAAGATCCCGACAGCGCTCTCTTCCACCGCGCCATGCAGATCGTCTGCGACCGCCACGCCGTCGCCGACTACCAACGCTACAAGAGCTGGTGCGACGAATATTTCTTCCTGAAGCACCGCAACGAGCCGCGTGGCATCGGCGGCATCTTCTTCGATTGGCTGCATTCTTCGGAAGACGCCGGCGGCTGGAATGCCGATTTCGCCTTCACCCGCGACGTCGGCCGCGCCTTCGCGATGGTTTACCCGCGCATTGTCCGCTCGAATTTCAACGAAACATGGACGGAAGAGGATCGCGACGAGCAATTAATTCGTCGCGGACGTTATGTGGAGTTCAATTTGCTGTACGATAGGGGTACAATATTCGGACTGAAGACAGGCGGCAACGTGGAGTCGATCCTATCGTCTCTGCCGCCGGTGGTGCGCTGGCCCTAAGACACGTCGCGCAAAAGCAGGCGGCGATTTGCGATAACGACGCAGGGAAAGCTTCGAACTTCAAGCGCAGCGAACGAATCCGAAAGATCGCGATGCGCTGAGACGTTCAACATGAAATGATCGGACGGTGTCCTGAAATCGGCGGGAGGAGTGCCTAAGTGATCTAATGCTCGTTTCAATCGGAGGAGGTTGTAATGGCAGCAGAGAAACAAGTCACGGAAGCTTCGAAAGAACGGAAACTTTCGCGCACAGTCGATAGTCCAGAGTTCATCATCCGACTGGCGGAGGATATGCGGATCCGCAGTGGATCCGATCTGCCCCTTTCCTGCTTCATAGAGCAGGTGAGGATGCAGCTGGCGGGCAAATCACCGAGCGATATCGCCCGCTTCGCGGCCGATCGTTCGGCCAAGCAAGTGCCTATCACTCGCTATCAATCGTCGGATTGCTTCAAATCCTGGGCGATGCCGGATTAATGTCCGGAAAGCCGCCGGCAAGCTGGAGACTTGCCGGACGGCAGAAACCTTTTCTCGTTCGTTGCGTTTAGGTCTTCAGGTCCTTTGTAGGGCGAGAATCCGCTGAAAGATGAGGAGGAAGATATGCGACTGTTCGAATGTGGTACGCTCGTGCCCGGTTGCGCCTGGCATACTCGCGCCAAGGATGACGCCGAGGTGGTTCGTCGCGCGGTCGAGCACATGCGCGAAGCGCATGGCGAAACCATCATCCGCGAAAACATGGTCGACAATATCAAGGCCCGAATTCGCGACGAGGCAAACGCAGCCTGATCGGCAGGCTGGCCAGTCAGTCCCGCTATGCAGGTCTCATTATCAGGCGTTGGCTAAGTCCTTGAGTCGGGCGAGAAGGCTCGCCCGGTTCATCGCAAAATTCCCATCGAGCCATTCCTGCTCGATCTTGCCAAGAAGCTCGCCCACGCGCGGACCCGCATTGACGCCCGCGGCAAGCGCATCAGCGCCATTGAGCGGAAAAGCCGGCTTCTTCCATTTTGCCGTCCGTTCCAACAATTTCCCGAGCCGCGCCACGCGGGCCATTTCCTCGAAATCGCCTTCCGCCTTGCTCCGCGCAACGGCCAGCGCCAACTTAAGGCGAACCGCGACGCCGGTCGGATCATGGCGATAAAGCAGGCGATCGAAGGCCGCCTCTGAAATATCGTCCTTGACGATGGGCGCATTCGCCCAGGCCTGCAGATAGGAGCCTTCCGCTTTCGAGAGGCGCAGCCGTTCAGCAAGCTTGGCAAGCCTTGCCGCATCGGGCGGCACGATGGCCGCAAGGCGAAGTAGAGCCTCCGGCAGCCAGCCGAGAGCCTGTTCGGCGGCGATCAGCCCAGGAATGGCGTCGATGCCCCATTTTTCGGTTTCCGGCAGCACTTCCGTCAAAATGCCGATCTGGCGCATCCAGAGCAGAGCCCTGCCCGGATCCGGAGCCGCTAGCAGCTTCTTCATTTCGGACCAGACACGCTCAGCTGAGAGCGTTGATATCTTCGACTTTGCGGCGGCACAGGCGCGCAAGCCATCGGCATCGGGACGGCCGCTGCCGTAATAGGCGAAGAAGCGGAAGAAGCGCAGGATGCGCAAGTGATCCTCGGCAATCCGCGTCGCAGCATCGCCGATGAACCGAATATTGCGGCGTTCCAGATCGGCAAGCCCGCCGACGAGATCCACGATCTCGCCGTCGGCGGATGCATAGAGCGCATTGATCGTCAGGTCCCGCCGCTCGGCATCGGCCTGCCAATCCTGGCTGAAGGCCACTACGGCGCGCCGCCCATCCGTCTCCACATCGCGTCGCAAGGTGGTGATTTCGAACGGCTTTCCGTCGATGACCAGAGTGACCGTGCCATGCGCAATGCCTGTTGGTACCGCCTTGATTCCGGCCGCCTCTGCTCGTTCCACAACCGTTTCCGGCAAAAGAGTTGTGGCTATATCGATATCGGCGACGGGCAGCCCCATCAGGCTGTTGCGGACGGCACCACCGACCACGCGCCCCTCGCCGCCATCGGCATCGAGCAGCGCCAGCACCCGCTGCAATGCCTCATCGCGAAACCAGGCCTCATCGGCAACGGACGTCATGTATAAAGCCTTTCATAAAGCGTGCGGACGATGCCCGCGGTAATGCCCCAGATCATGCGCTGCCCATAGGGCATGCGGTAGAAATGGCGTTCCGTCCCCTGCCAGTGCATCGTGTCGGTCACATGATGGTCGGGATTCATCAGGAAGGAGAGCGGCACCTCGAAGGCATCCTCCACTTCGGTCGGGTTGAGAGCCAGGTGAAAGCCCGGCTTCACCACGGCAAGAACAGGCGTGATGCGAAAGCCCGTCGCCGCCAGATAGTGCGGCAGCCGCGCGACGGGCTCGATGAAGATATCGGCAAGCCCGATTTCCTCGCCCGCTTCGCGCACCGCCGCCATTTCCGGCGACGCGTCCTCTGGATCGATGGCACCACCCGGAAAGGCGATCTGGCCCGAATGCTTGCGCAGCGTCGAAGTTCTAAGCGTGAAGATCACCTTGGCATCGTCGCCGCTGTCAACGACGGGCACAAGCACGGCGGCATCCTTGAGCTTCAGGTCCGCGACCTGTGAAATGGTCTCGGGATTGAGAAGATGATCGCCGTGATCGCGCCAGGCAAGCTCCACCGGTCCGCCACTCTGATGGAGGGCGCGACGGCGGAATTCATCCGCGGAATAAAGGGGAAATTCATTCATCGAGTCAGTGCATCCAGTTCGGCAACCGGCATGACGGGAAATATGGAGCTGCCGGAACGCACGCAGAAGATCTCTCGCCCGGCAATCACGACGGGCTCACCAAGCTCGATGAGATCGTACATGACCGCACGCGTCACCAGAGCCTCCAGGCGCCCCCGGACATGCAGATAAGGCTTCAATTCATCGTTTTCACCGCTGATGACGAAGCGGATTGGATGATCCCTGCCAGCCTCGACGACATCGCCGACATTGGTGCGGAAGGTCAGCACCCGTCTGCCCTCACGCTCCGTTACGCTCATCTCGACGGCCACGAACGGCGCGTCGACCACGCGAATACCCACCTTTTCCACAGGCGTCACGAGATAGGTCTTCCCATCCTCGTCTTTGCGCAGAACTGTGGAAAATAGCCGCACCAGCGGCGCGCGACCGATCGGCGTGCCGAGATAGAACCAGGTGCCGTCGGCGCGGATCTCCATGTCGATATCGCCGCAGAAGGGCGGATTCCAGCGATCGACGGGCGGCAAACCCTTCTTGGAGCCGCCGCTATCGCCAGCCGCACGCGAAATCAGCGCCGCGAGGCTTGCGGCATCGCCCGTTGTCCTGATTTCCTCGGTTGCCATTCTTCTGTCCCGGTTGGTCGTTAGTCAGGAATATGACAGTTCTCACGAGATAGTCATTTGAAACGTGCTTGTCAGCGGTCTTGCTGGCGATAAGTTGTATTGATTATGAGGCAAATGTGTAACGTCTGCGAATCACGCGCACCGTTTTTCTGCCATTGGAGACGCAAATGGGCATGATCAAATCGACCGAAACGAGCCTCGACGAGCAGGCCATCATTGCCTCAGCCGAAAAGGCACTGGGCGATATCGCCGCCGTTCGCCAGGAGGTGTCGAAGGTCATTTTCGGTCAGGAAAGCGTCGTGGAAAACACGCTTCTGGCCGTGCTCGCCGGCGGTCATGCCTTGCTGGTGGGCGTACCGGGTCTCGCCAAGACGAAGCTGGTGACGACACTCGGCGCCGTTCTCGGCCTTGCCTCCAACCGCGTGCAGTTCACGCCGGACCTCATGCCCTCGGATATTCTCGGTTCCGAAGTCATGGACCAGGACGAAACCGGCCGCCGTTCCTTCCGTTTCGTCAAGGGTCCGGTCTTCGCGCAATTGCTGATGGCCGACGAAATCAACCGCGCCTCGCCGCGCACGCAGTCCGCCCTGCTGCAGTCCATGCAGGAATATCACGTCACCATCGCCGGCCAACGTTATGACCTTCCTGCTCCCTTCCACGTTCTCGCAACACAGAATCCGTTGGAGCAGGAAGGCACTTATCCGCTGCCGGAAGCCCAGCTCGACCGTTTCCTGCTGCAGGTCGACGTCGATTATCCCGAGCTTGCGGATGAACGCCGCATCCTGCTCGAAACCACCGGCTTAAGCGAAGCGACGCCACAGGCGGTCATCGACGCCGAACGCTTGCTGGAAATCCAGCAACTCATCCGCCAGATGCCCGTCAGTGACGGCGTCGTCGATGCGATCCTGTCGCTCGTGCGCTCGGCCCGCCCAGGCCAGGGCAATGCCTCGACGGACAAGCATGTCGCCTGGGGTCCAGGTCCGCGTGCCGGCCAAGCGATGATGCTCTGCGCCCGCGCCCGCGCCCTTTACGAAGGCCGGCTTGCACCGTCGATCGACGACATTCATGCACTCGCCGAGCCAGTATTGGAACACCGCATGGCGCTGACTTTCGCAGCCCGCGCTGAAGGCATGTCCGTACGCGATGTCATTTCAGGGCTGGTCAAACAGTCGAAGTCGTGACCCGGATGTCGAGGAGAGTATAGCGCGTGGCATCCATCGGACAGACCGTCAGACCGACCTCAGGCAACGATGCCCTCTCCCGAGCCCGTAGTCGCGCCGCACTCGTGCCGGACTGCCTTGTCGAAGCCAAGCGCATCGCCAATACCGTCATCGCCGGATGGCACGGCCGGCGCAAGCGCGGCATCGGCGAGAATTTCTGGCAGTTCCGCCCCTATACCGAAGGCGAAAGCCTGTCGCGCATCGACTGGCGACGCTCGGCCCGCGACGATCATACCTATATCCGCGATCATGAATGGGAAGCCGCTCACACGATCTGGCTCTGGGCCGATCTCTCCCCATCCATGATGTATAAATCGACCTATGGCCATGTGTCCAAGGAAGGCCGCGCGCTCGTCCTGATGCTGGCGCTGGCGGAAATCCTGTCCCGCTCCGGTGAGCGCATCGGCTGCCCCGGCATCATGGAGCCGGTTTCGACCCGCAACGCTGCCGAACGCCTGGCCGCAGCGCTGATGCATACGCCGCTCGAAGGCGGCCTTCCGCAGACATCAATGATCCGCGGCTGGAGCGATATCGTGCTGATCGGCGATTTTCTCGACGATGCCGATAGCGTGATGGGCAGGATCGGACCGCTGGCCCGCCGTGGCTTACGCGGTCATGTGATCGAGGTTGCCGACCCCGCCGAAGAACTATTTCCCTATAGCGGGCGCACCGAATTCAGCGATCCCGAAACGGGCTCGAAGCTGATCGCCGGCCGCGCGGAAAACCTGCGTGACGATTATCAGCGCGCCTATCTCGCGCGGCGCGAAAATCTCGGCCAATCGCTGCGCCATCTCGGCTGGACCTTCGTCAGCCACCGCACCGACCACCTGGCTTCCGAAGCGCTGGTCGCCGTGCACATGTATCTCTCAGGCATGCCCGCGAGGGTCGCGTCTGGAGGCCAGCCATGAGCGGTCTCTCCTTTGCATTCGCTTCGCCGGCCATCTTGGCAGCGCTCATTCTGCTTCCTGCGATCTGGTGGCTGCTGCGCCTGACCCCGCCGCAGCCACGCACCGAAGTGTTCCCGCCGCTCCGCATTCTGGCTGCTATCCTCAAACGTGAGGAAACCCCGGCGCGCAGCCCATGGTGGCTGACGCTGCTGCGCATGCTGCTTGCCGCTCTGGTCATTCTTGCCATCGCCAATCCGATGTTCAATCCGCGCACCAACACGCTGTCGAGCAGCGGCCCGCTGGTGCTGATGATCGACAATAGCTGGGCAAGCGTCTCCGACTGGGAACGCCGCGTGCGCACGGCGGACGCGCTGATCGACGATGCCGATGCCAAGGGTATTCCGGTCTCGATCGCCTTCACCGCCGAACAGAGCAATGATGCGACACCGGGTGCCGCGACATCGGCCCGAGACAAACTGCATGCGATGAACCCGAGACCACTGGTGCCGGATCGGCAACGCGCCGCCGGCGCCGTCAAGGCGGCGCTCAACAGCAGCAAGCCCGGTACTATTGCTTTCCTTTCCGACGGTATCGAGAGCAAGGACAAGGACGATATCGTCAGCCGCCTTGCCGCGCTGCAGCCGAGTGAGCTGCGGCTGATCGAGGGCGACGGCCGCGATATCGTCGCGCTCACCGGCGCAGCCAATACCGCCAGCAACATGACCGTCACGGCCACACGGCTAAACGGCAGTGGCCCGATGCGCCTCGGACTGACGGCGCAAGACAATCAGGGACGGCCAATCGCCGCCGGTTCGCTTGACTTCGCAGGCGGGCAGACGGTTGCGACCGGCTCCATTGCAGCGCCCTTCGAAATGCGCAACGATTTCGCGCGCATCAGCATCGACCGACAGGCAAGCGCCGGCAGCGTCTATCTGCTGGACGACGGTTTTCGCCGCCGACGCGTGGCGCTCCTCTCCGGACAGGCCGCCGACGAATTCCAGCCGATCCTGTCGCCACTCTATTATATCCAGCGCGCCCTTCAGCCCTATGCCGATCTCACTCAGCCCAACAGCGCCGATCTGGCAAAGTCGATCCCCCAACTGCTTGCGGGCAATCCCTCCGTCATCATCATGGCCGATGTCGGCCGCCTGCCGCAGGAAACCTACGCACCGCTGCAAAAATGGATCGAGAATGGCGGTACGCTCGTCCGCTTCGCCGGACCGCGGCTTGCCGCGGCACCCGCTGACGATCCTCTCGTTCCCGTCACTTTGCGGCAGGGCGAGCGCACCTTCGGCGGCGCTCTTTCCTGGGCCGAGCCGCAGCCGCTTGCCGATTTCCCCTCTTTCGGCCCCTTCGCCGGCATGCCGAAGCCGGATGATGTCCTGATCAAACGGCAGGTTCTGGCCGAGCCGACACCGGATCTCGCCGAGCGCACCTGGGCAAGCCTTGCCGACGGCACGCCGCTGGTGACCGAAAAGCAGATGCAGGCCGGCCGTATCGTGCTCTTCCACGTCAGCGCCGAGCCACAATGGTCCGATCTGCCGATATCAGGCGATTTCGTCGAGATGCTGCGCCGCATCGTCCAGCTGTCGCGTGCCGGCGGCGTTGCGCCGGGGCAAGCGGCTGCCTCCAAGGCAAGTGAAGCAATGCCACCCTACCGGCTCCTGACCGCCAAGGGCGTGCTGACGAGCGAGATCGGCAGCGCCCGGCCGCTGGAACCAAGCACCAAGGGAGCCGCAGTCGCAAGTTTCGACAACCCGCCCGGCCTCTATGGTTCCGAAGAGGGCTTCAGCGCGCTCAATACCCTGCCGAGCGGCGCAGTGCTCAAGCCGCTGGATACCTCGGCGGCCGGCGCTGTCGCGCGCGAAGGCCTTATCGGGGGCGAGGCCTGGTCCGCAAAGCCGATCCTCTTTACCCTCGCCTTCCTCCTGCTGCTCGCCGACAGCATCATCGTGCTGTTCATGAACGGTGCCTTTCCACGCCTGGGCAGATCGGCCAAGACGATTGCGGGCGGTGCGGCGATGCTGCTGCTGGCCGTCTTGCTCGCCATATTCCTGCATCCGGCAAACGCTCTGGCCGACGATTCCAAACCGGGCGACGACGCCATCTTCTCGCGGCTCGACAAGACACATCTTGCCTATGTGGTGACAGGCGAAACGGACGTCGATCACATTTCAGAGCGCGGTCTTGCCGGCCTCTCCGACTATCTCACCTATCGTACGACGCTCGAACCAGGCCCGCCGGTAGGGGTGGATCCTGCCAAGGATGAACTCGCCTTTTACCCGCTGATCTACTGGCCGATTTCAGCAACCGCGCCGATGCCGTCCAACGACGCCATCAACCGCATCGACGCCTATATGCGCAACGGCGGCACCGTGCTCTTCGACACGCGTGACGCCATCGACACGATGGGCGACACTTCGTCACCGAGCCCCAACGGCCAGCGACTGCAGCAGATCCTCGCCAACCTCGATATTCCTCCCCTGGAGCCCGTGCCCGCCGGCCATGTGCTGACCAAGTCCTTCTACCTGCTGTCGAGCTTCCCCGGCCGCTATGCAGACAGCCCGCTCTGGGTGGAAGCGCGTCAGGATGCGCGCCGCGATGCGAACGCCGTCGCGACCTCCGACGGGGTGACGCCGATCATGATTACGGGCAATGATTTTGCAGGCGCCTGGGCTATCGGTGACAATGGCTCGCCGCTGCTGCCGACCGTCCCCCCGGACGAAACGCAGCGGGAATATGCCTACCGCACTGGCGTCAACATCATGATGTACATGCTGACCGGAAACTATAAGTCCGATCAGGTCCACGTTCCCGATATCCTGCAGCGCTTGGGGCAATAGTATGAATATCGGTTTTGCCCCCTTCCTCCCCTGGCCTATCCTTGCCGCTCTGGCGGTGCTGACGCTCGCCATCGCGGCGCTGGCGATCTACAGGCGTTTGCGCGGCGGCTGGATACGCGCTCTGGCGGGCATCGCCCTGCTGGCGGCACTCGCCAACCCCGTGCTGATGCAGGAGGATCGCGATCAACTGACGACGATCGTTCCCGTCGTGGTCGATCGCAGCCTGAGCCAGCAGACGCCGGAACGTACGAAGATGACGGACGAAGCCCTGGCGATGCTCAAGGATCGGCTGGCGCAATTCCCCCGCATCGAGCCCAGGATCGTGGAATTCCGCGATCCGGCGGAATCGGAATCTCCGTCGACACGGCTTTTCTCTGCCCTCTCCTCGGCAATCGCCGACGTCCCGCCCGCCCGTATCGGCGGTGCCATCTTCCTGACGGATGGCCAGATCCACGATATCCCCGGCGCCAACCAGCAGCTCGGCTTTGACGCACCCGTCCACGGGCTGATCACGGGCAAACCGGACGAATTCGATCGCCGCATCGAGATCGTGCGTGCACCTCGCTTCGGTCTTGTCAACGAAGAGCAGCAGCTCGTCTTCCGTGTCGTCGACGATGGCAAGAGCCCCGGCGGCACGGCAGCAGTGACGGTCAAGATGAATGGCGACGAGATCGCCACCCTGCAGGCGACGCCCGGCCAGGACACGCCCTTCAGCTTCAAGGTGCCCCGCGCCGGCAACAATGTCCTCGAATTCGCAGTCGCCGAAGTGCCTGGCGAAGTCACCGGCATCAACAATCAGACGGTCCAGCTGATCGAAGGCATCCGCCAGAACATGCGCGTCCTGCTCGTCTCGGGCGAGCCGCATGCCGGCGAGCGCGCCTGGCGCAACCTGTTGAAATCGGACGCCTCGGTCGATCTTGTGCACTTCACCATTCTGCGTCCGCCGGACAAGCAGGACGGCACGCCGATCAACGAATTGTCGCTGATCGCCTTCCCGACCCGCGAGCTTTTCGTCGACAAGATCAGCTCTTTCGACCTGATCATCTTTGACCGCTATCAGGACCGCCAGAACGTCCTGCCGACGATCTATTATGATTACATGGCGCAATATGTCGAAAACGGCGGCGCATTGCTGGTTGCAGCCGGCCCAGAACATGCCGGCGGCAGTTCGATTGCGCTGACGCCGCTCGCCTCGGTGCTGCCGGCCGAGCCGACGGGCCAGATGATCGAGAAAGCCTTCTATCCGCGCCTGTCGGACCAGGGCAAAAAGCACCCCGTCACGCGCGGGCTGGATGGCTCCGAAACCGAGCCGCCGCATTGGGGCCGCTGGTTCCGCAGCGTCGATGTGGAGAGGCCGCAAGGGCAGACCGTGATGGTCGGCGCTGACAATAGTCCCTTGCTGGTGCTGAACCGCGTCGGCCAGGGACGTGTCGCCATGCTGCTCTCCGACGAGGGCTGGCTCTGGGCACGCGGCTTCGAAGGCGGCGGCCCACATGTGTCGCTCTACCGCCGCATTGCCCATTGGCTGCTGAAAGAGCCGGCGCTGGAAGAAGAAGCGCTGACGGCCAATGCCGCCGGGCGCACGCTGCAGGTAACGCGCCAGACGATCGGCAACGATCCCGGCCCCGCTACGATCAAACTGCCTTCCGGCCAGACGGAAACCTTGCCGCTGAGGCAGACCCAGCCGGGTCTCTATCAAGCCGAGAAGCATATGAACGAAATCGGGCTCTACCAGATCGCCAACGGCAATCTATCGACACTCGTTCATATCGGCGCAATCGATGCTCCGGAATTCAAGGCGATGATCTCGACCACCGAGACACTGAAACCGCTGGCACAAAAAACGAAGGGTCTCGTCACCCGCGTTGCCGCTGCAAATGGCGGCGTGACGGTGCCGCAGGTTCTGCCGGTGCGCGGCGCCGTTCGCGTCGCCGACGGTCAGCGCCTGACCATCCGCATGACCGACGAAACCGTGCTGAAGGGGATCAATACCCTGCCGCTCTTTGCAGGCTTTGCCGGTCTCGCCGCCCTTCTCTTTGCTTTCTCCGCCACATGGTGGCGCGAAGGACAATGACTATGAAGATCGACGTGACCGATACGCCATCGGATAACGACCTTGCGGCTATTAGTGAGGGATTGACGGCTTTCAACACCGCTGATGTCGGGCCATCCGGCCGGCAATCCCTCGCCGTTCTGATCCGCGACGATGCCGGCAAGACCATCGGTGGCATCTCGGGCTATACCGCCTGGGGATGGCTGTTCACGCAATGGCTATTCGTGCCGGAAAGCCTGCGCGGCCAGGGCATGGCCGGAAAGCTGCTGGAGGCGGCGGAAGCGGAGGCAAGCGCCCGCGGTTGCTTCGGCGCATGGATCGATACCTTCAATCCACAGGCGCTGAAAGCCTATCAACGGCAGGGCTATGCCATCTTCGGCGAACTGCCAGATTTCCCGGCCGGTCGCAGCCGATTCTTTCTGAAGAAGACGTTATCGCCCCGCTGACATCAAGCAGGGCGATTTTTCGTTGATGGCGCCTTAGACAGCGATCGCCGTGAACTGTACGACATCATCCAGATCGTCTTCGGCTTCGGCTTCGATAGCCGGAACGGAATCATCGCGCCAGACAATCATGCCGTGCAGCCGCGCATGCGTGTCTGCGGCGATCGGCACGACCAGCACCCGGTTTGGATCGACAGGCCCCGGGAAGGTCAGTGCGTTGTAGGCGACCTTCTCGAAACCGAGCGGGCAATAATAGGGCGGATCGCCGATCAGGATAACAGCTTCCGATCCCTTGCGCTGAGCAGCGGCCACTGCAATCCGCACGAGCTCGCGACCTATACCCTTATTCTTGTGCGAAGGACGCACCGCAAGCGGGCCGAGCAGATGTCCCTTGACCGATCCGGCCAACACCGGCGTCATCCGCACGGAAGCGATTGTCTCGCCATCATCGGCGCAGATGAAAGACAGCAATCGGTCATGCGGTCCCTGCTCGCGAATGCGAGCAGCAGCGCGGGTAAACCGGCCCGGACCGAAAGCTTCTTCGTTGATGAGTTCGATAGCAGCGTCGTGCGACGCATCCTCAGTGAGGTAGACCAGATCGTGCTTGTACATTAGCCCAGAAAACCAGATAGACGGACGATATTGTTCCCGAAAGCGCTCATGGAGCGTTCAAGATCATCGGCGTCGTCGCAGGCTTCTGGTTACTTTCATGACAAGGGGTCCTTAAAGTGTGAGAAGCCGGATAGCAGGAAATATTCGGCGCGTCCAATGCAAAATGCATCCTGCCGTTCATTCATGCAGGATCGTGCCGGCATCGTGTCTTTTCTGAAGCTTCATGTCGCCACATGAGCCCGCCGACAGCACCTATGACGCAGTGTTCATCATTTGCCGTCTCGAAATCCGGCGCGCATGCCGTATCTCTAGATATATAGTTTCGGCAGTTTTCCGAAAGGATCAAGCAATGGGCATGTTGGTGGACGGCGTCTGGCATGACGTCTGGTACGATACCAAGGAGACGAAAGGCCATTTTAAGCGCGCCGCGTCGCAGTTTCGAAACTGGGTCACCGTGGATGGCAGCGCCGGCCCCACTGGCACCGGCGGCTTCAAGGCAGAGGCCGGACGCTATCATCTCTACGTCTCGCTCGCCTGCCCCTGGGCGCATCGAACCCTGATCTTCCGCAAGCTGAAGAAGCTGGAGGATCTGATCTCCGTCTCGATCGTCGATCCGCTGATGCTGGAAAATGGCTGGGAATTCAAAGGACAGGATGGCGGCACTGTCGACCATCTCTTCGGCGCGACGAAGCTCTGGGAGGTCTATGTCAAGGCCGATCCGCATTATTCCGGCCGCGTGACTGTTCCCGTTCTCTGGGACAAGCAGACCGGCACGATCGTCAACAATGAGTCCGCGGAAATCATCCGCATGTTCAATACGGCCTTCGATGACCTGACCGGCTCCACGGCGGATTTCTATCCCACCGATCTGCAGGCCGATATCGATGCATTGAACGAGCGCATCTACGATGCGGTCAACAACGGCGTCTACAAGGCCGGCTTTGCGACGACGCAGGAAGCCTATCAGGAAAACGCACTCCGCCTTTTCGAAACCCTCGGCATGCTCGATGAGCGGCTGGCAACACAGCGCTATCTATTCGGCGATCGCTTGACGGAGGCCGATTGGCGGCTGTTCACGACATTGGTTCGTTTCGACGCCGTCTATGTCGGACATTTCAAATGCAATATCCGGCGCATTGCCGACTATGCCAACCTCTCGGCCTATCTCCGGGATCTCTATCAGATCGGCGGCGTTGCCGAGACGGTGAACATCGGGCACATCAAGAACCACTATTATCGCAGCCACAAGACCATCAACCCGACAGGCATCGTGCCGATCGGGCCGGAACTGGATTTCGATCGCCCGCATGGGCGTAAGCGGCTGGCAAAGGCTGCCTGATCCAAGCGTCGGAGACTACCAATAGCTGGAGGGAGCTTCCGCTCCTTCCAATTCCTTCAGCCGGCGATAGGTTGCCTTCGTCGTGCCTGGCGGCAGCGCATCGACCGGAAAGAAGCCGCATTCGACGATCTCGCGGTCCGGCTTGCGCGGCGAGGTCTGGGTAACCTCGACGCGATAGAAGACGACGTGGTCGCGTTTGCTGGTGTGATTGTTGAAATAGACGTGGAAGAGCTGTGGCTTGCCTGAGATCGCCAGATTGCCTTCCTCGCGCAGCTCCTTCTCAAGCGCCTGCTCCACAGTCTCATGGCGTTCGACGCCGCCGCCGGGCATATGCCATCCGGCGATATAGGAATGCCGAACCAGAAAAATCCGCCCTTCACGATCGAAGCAAGCGGCGCGCACGCCGATGGTCATGCTGCGGGTCAGCACGAAATAGACATGCAGCGCGCGGCCGAACAGACGCACAGCCAAACTCTGCCTTTCGTCGCGTCGATTGTCTTCGCTCATGCCTGAACCCCGGCGTCGCGATCTACAATTGGATTGGGGATGTATTTGTTTTGACAATAGAGTGGGCTATGTCTCATCCCATGTTCAAGCTCGCGCATATTTCCGATGTTCACCTTGGTCCACTGCCACGTCTTTCGATCAGAGAACTCGCCTCCAAACGCATTACCGGATTTGTGAACTGGCACCGGAACCGGCGCAAGCATCTTTTTGGCGATACGCTCGATCTTCTTCTTGACGACATCAAGGCGAAACAGGCCGATCATCTGGCCGTAACCGGCGATCTCGTCAACCTTGCGAGCGGCATGGAGATCCAGACAGCAGCCGCCTGGCTGAAGACTGTCGGCGATCCCTTTCATACTTCAGTTGTTCCCGGCAATCACGATGCCTATGTGCCCGGCGCCTACGAAAAGGCCATGCGCTCCTGGTATCCCTATGTCCGCGGCGACGATGCTCCTGCCGAATGGCAGGAAGAGCAGCGCATTTTCCCCTATCTGCGTATCCGCGGTCAGGTTGCGCTTGTAGGCTGCTCCACAGCGGTTGCCACCCCGCCCTTTGCCGCAAGCGGCTTCTACTCCTCACGCCAGGCGCGCGAGACGGTCAATATCCTGCGCGCAGCCGGAGATGCCGGGCTCTTTCGTGTCGTCATGATCCATCACCCGCCCATTCGCGGTGCAACCAGTTTCTACAAGCGGATGATCGGCATTCGCCGTTTTGCGGCCGTCATCTCGACCGGCGGCGCCGAACTTGTCCTGCATGGCCACACACATCTCAACACCTTGCATTGGCTGCGCGGCCACATAGGCCCGGTCCCGGTCGTCGGGATCGCCTCAGCATCGCAAGGGGTCGGCGGATTGAAGCCGCGCGCTGCCTATAATTTCTTCACCATCGCCGGCCGC